>CAZJMK010000015.1:0-59881 GCA_964547135.1 uncultured Phycisphaeraceae bacterium
CAGTCGGGCGCTTTGAGCTTCTCTTGAACGTCCTCGTTGCGGGACAGCTTGTCCAGCCGGGCGATGACCAGGTTCGTTTCCAGGAACCAGTTGCCGGTGCGGGCAGCCTCCAGTTTGTCGTTCGTGAGAATCTCGAAGGGCAGATGGAATCGCCGGTAGAGTTCGTCCTGCCACTGCTCAGCCAGGCTGCCGGGGCACACCACAAGGCAGCGATGGAGGTCGCCACGAGCGATCAGTTCCTTCATCAGCAGGCCAGCCATGATCGTCTTGCCTGCGCCCGGGTCGTCGGCCAGCAGGAACCGCAACGGCTGACGGGGCAGCATCACCTCATAGACGGCTGTGATCTGGTGCGGCAGCGGCTCCAACACCGACGTATGCACGGCCAGGACGGGATCGAAAAGGTGGGCCAGCCGGATGCGGTTCGCTTCCGAGACGAGCCGGAACAGCCCGCCATTACCGTCGAAGCTCCACGGCCGCCCTTGCTCGACAACCTCCAGCCTGGCCTCATCGTGCCGGTAGAGAAGCTCGTTGGCCACTCTGCCGGACGGTGACTTGTAGGTCAGTTCCAAGGCCTCGGAACCGAACCATTGAACGCTGACAACCGTGGCGAGAGCATCCGGCAGGATGCCACGCACGGCAGCGTTCGGTGTCAGTTCTTCGAGCTTGCTCATTGTTCACTCTTCGCGTTTGGTGTCCGGCGACTCTTCGTCTGAAAGCTGCTCAGCCGCCTTGCCCGCCCGAATCCACTCGTCGATCTCGGAGACCTTGAACTTCCAGAGTTTCCCGAGCTTGTGGGCAGGCATCTGCTTCCGCTCGATCCACTTGTAGATCGTGTCTCGGTTGACGCCCAGGTGGACGGCAATCTCCTCGACCGACAGCCATCGTTCTTGTTCTTGCATGGTCTCCAGCTCCGGCAGATTCGCCGCTGTTCAACCCATTCGAGTCAGGGCGTAAATATAGCAGGCCCGGTCCAGGTACACAAGCGTAAAGCCGACAGAGTCCAACAGGACCTGCTTGGGCAGGTGGATGATCGCCGGTCTCGACGGCCCGCGCCAACTCGCGCCTTGGGGCGGCGGGCCATGCTCATGCTGAGAGTCGTTCGGCTAGGGTTGCTCCTGGGGAGCCAAAATCAACCTGGCGAACTTTTTCGCCAGTCCAAGTTAACGGACCCGTTCGTCTCGGACCCTACCGCGATTTCGAACTCTGGCTATCCGTGTCGAAACGAACTCCACGACCCATAGCCTTTCTTCCCTCCGTGCCCTACGGTCCAGACGCTTGTACTGCCTCTTCCCCTGCTAATCGGCCTGGAGGAGCCGCCGCCCGAGATCGCAGCCCACGCACTCAGCGCCAATAGCGCGAGGCCGCCAACCACCTTCGTGATTTCCCAAGTCTTCTCCCACCCATCCATCTGATTCCAAGGTTTGTCAGACATCGCATAGCTCCTTTGGGTTGCGAATGTGATTCATGCGTCATGCCGAGACAGGTATTTGCGATTCCTTCCACCGCAGTCTGCGACGAAGAAGTGCGACAGCAACCACCGCCGATACGGTCTTACGCCAGTTCGTGTTGCCGATCTCGTAGACCAACCATACGCCCGTCAGAATCCACCCTGCGGGTCCAAGCAGGAAACCGAGTACCCGCCCGATCACAGGCCCAGCTACCGCCACACCGATACCCAGACCGAGGGTGCGCGAAATAGCGAAGAATATCCTGTTGGCCCAGAGGTAGACGGCAATGCCGCTCAAACGTCCCGCCACGATCAAAGCCATGACACCACCTGGTCCCATGCCTTTGAGTTCTAGGATGTCGGCTTGTGGTATCGTCCCTTCGCTGGCGAGCTTCTCCATCTCCTCTTGGGCTTCACGTTCAACGCGCTGCCATTCTGCTTCGCCCTTTTCCTTGATGAACTTCGCCTTCGCCGCCTCCAGAATCTCCTGTAGGATGCGCCCTTCCAGATCGTCAACGCTGTGATGGTCATAGACCTTTATCTTCAATTTCTTCGCAACTGCTCGCACGATCTCCTTGTAGTCCGGACTCCAGACATCGCGGAAGACGTTTGCCACACTGTGACCGTAGCAGTCGTGGCGGACATACTCGTTCATTCTCGTGGCACGTCGGGGACGCACGATCTCCGCTGCAACAGACTCGTCAATGGTTCCACGGAGGAACCCCCAATCTTCGTCATCCAATAGCTCGCTGTTCAGAAGGGAATCGAGTTCATCATTCTTCGCCATTGTTGCGCTCCTTGTGTTGGGTTGGCTCGTTTCTCAGTAATTGCTTCACCTTGGGGGCTACTTGCCTTCTGGCGTCAACTCCCAGTGGCCATCCACCTCTTTGCAGTCGAGACGGTTCGCCTCGCAGATCGCCTTGATGCCCTTTACCAGTCCGTATCCAGCGAATCCGGCCGCTAGAGGAATGGTTGCGACGACAGCGATACCACCAAGCATCGTGCCGCCGATCGCGGCGAGTCCCGATGTGATGCCAGCCGCCGAAAGCCCCGCCACCGCGCCAGACGCCGATATCGCGCCAATGGCACCGCCGACACCGGCGGCAATGCCTCCGGTCGTCCCGATGTATTCGGAAATCTTCTCTTTCTCCGCCGAGGACATTTTCGAGAAGCGAGCGTGCCCAATGGCGACCAGCGCACTTAGGCGAAGCATGAAGTCCATTGTCGGCAGCGTCTTGCCGGTTTCGAGCCGGTAGATGGTTGACTCCGCCACGCCAATGACACGGGCCAAGTCGCGCCGCGACATCCCGGACACGTCCCGAATCAGGTGCAGTTTTTTGCCACAGTTCTCCTGGGTAATCGACTCCATCATGGCATCCTTCTGCTCTTCGCTGTCAAACTCCCAGACTGACGCGAGTTGCTCTCGAGGGTCGACCTTGCTCTTCTTCGCTTCGTTTTGCATGACTGGCCCTTTCATGTGATTGCAGTGCCTATGCGCCGTGCATCCCAAAGATGTTCGTCATTGTAATGCACGGTGCATCACTGTCAATGGCAATCTTTTCTGTCGCACACCACATACTCTTCAACACTGTGCTGACAATATGTTACAACGCTATGAATTTTCCACATTCAGCTTAACAGCCGGTTCCTCTCGAACCCTACCGCCATTTCGAACTTCCGCCGGGTAAGTAACAGATTTCGAGTTCACTGGCGCAACGGGCAAGTGGTACGTGCCATTCCCTGTGAACCAAGAGGCGTGGCTTGTCGTCATTTTCAAGGCGATCATTTTTCGTCAGCGCGATGAGTGCTTACAATCGTTGGTGAAAAAATCACGACCTATGACGCCGAGGGCTTTAGCCCCGGATCATTGTCAAACGGATCCGGCCCTGAAGGGCACGGCGTCATGGACCAAATATCAAGTACTCAATGGCACGGCGTCATGCAAGTTGAAATAAGTCACACCTGAAGCGGGAGTCATTTGTGAATCAACCTGTCACCGCAGCAGCGAACGTCGGAACCAGCACGACAACCTTGGCACAACAGTTGTCAGCGTTGCGTCAGAACCTGGCGCAGGTGATTCGCGGCAAGCGGGAACCCATCGACCTGTTATTGGCGGCGATATTGGCACAGGGTCACGTGCTGATCGAAGATTTACCAGGGCTTGGCAAAACGACATTGGCCAAGGCGCTGGCACGGAGTGTTGAGGCGGAGTTTCGTCGGGTGCAGTTCACGCCGGATTTGCTGCCGACGGATATTTTGGGCGGATCGGTTTACAAGCCGACGACAGGCAGTTTTCAATTTCACCCCGGGCCGATTTTCACCAATATTTTATTGGCGGATGAAATCAACCGTGCCTCTCCCCGGACGCAATCATCGCTGCTGGAGGCCATGGCCGAGCGACAGGCGACCATCGAAGGCGTGCGACATGAACTGCCCCGGTTGTTCATGGTGATCGCCACGCAGAACCCGGTCGAGTACCACGGGACGTACCCGCTGCCGGAGGCGCAACTCGACCGGTTTTTGATTCGCATGCAACTGGGCTATGCCGATGCTTTAACCGAACAGGCGATTTTATACGACCAGCAGGAGGCCCACCCGCTGGAGCGGATCAACGGCGTGGTGCATGCCGACGACGTGGTGGCGATGCAGCAGGCAGTGACACGGGTACACGTGGCAACGGAGGTCGGCAAATACATGGTGGAACTCACCCGTGCGACACGCGAACATGCCCAGGTGCAGGTGGGGGCAAGCCCGCGTGGGGCGTTGGGGCTATTCAGATTGGCACAGGCATTTGCGTTTTTAGCCGGACGCGATCATGTGTTGCCGGAGGATGTGCAGGCGGGTGCGGTGCCGGTGCTGGCCCATCGAATGTCGCTGCATACCAAGGCAAAATATGCGGGTGAAAGCAAGGAAAAAGTGATTGCGGAAGTGGTGAAAAGCGTGGCGGTGCCCGTGTAGGAATGGATGATGGATAAAGGATAATGGATGATGTTCAAACCAAGAGAAGGTATTCAATAACCAACTCTGAACATTATCCATAATCCATAATCCATTATCCATCTTTGCTATACAGCGATTGATACTACCGAAGACAAACCAATGGCAACGCAATGGGCGATCATGTGGCGGACGGCGAGGGAAAAGTCGCTGATATTGCGACTGTGGCGGGCGGTGCGGCAGGCCTGGCGGGAACATGTGACGCGACCGGGGCGATTCATTTTGATTGCGATGGCGGGTTCGACGATTGCGGGTGCGTTTCCGGGCGTGATGGCGGGTTCGTTTGCGTTTCCACTTTTTTTGTCGCTGACGGTTTTGAGTTTCGGGTACACAGTGCTGGCTCGGCCGAGGGTTCAGGCACTGCGACAACTGCCCGAACGATGCGTGGCCGGGGCGACGATTGATTTGCACATCACGCTGCGTAATGAAGGCAAACAGGTGATCAGCGATACCGGTGCGTATGAGTTTCGGCTTCCGCCGGAGTTGGTGATCGAGGGTGAGCCGGTGTACGTGGAGCAACTGGCAGCAAGGGAAAGTCGCACGATTCGGTATGGGTTACAGGTGCAGCGTCGGGGCATTTATCAGCTGCCTGGGCCGACGGTGCTGTCAACGTTTCCGTTTGGGTTGACGCAGGCCAAGGTATTTCAAGCGCAGCCGACGCGGCTGGTGGTGTACCCGCATTTTGCTGGGTTGGAGGCATTGCGTTTGCCGGTGAGTCCGCGATATCAGCCGGGCGGGATTGTGCTGACCAGTCAGGTGGGCGAATCGATGGAGTTCATCGGCAACCGGGAGTACCGCACAGGCGATCGGCTGCGCGATTTGCACCCGCGCTCATGGGCGCGCACGGGTTACCCGGTGGTGCGCCAGTTTCAGGAGGAGTTTTTGAGTCGCATTGCGATATTGCTGGACACACATGTGCCGATGGAAGCACCGACTGGTGGTCGGGTGTTGGGTACGAATTGGTGGCGCAAATGGTGGAAGCAGGACGCATCACGGGCGCTGGAAGCGAACCTGTCACTGGCGGCTGGGGTGAGTGATTTTCTGGCGCGCAAGGAATATGTGGTGGACCTGTTCGCGGCTGGGCCGGAGTTGTATTACCTGCAGGCGGGCAGGTCACTGGCGTACCTGGATAACATTTTGGACATACTGGCCTGTATCGAAGCATGCCCGACCGACCCACTGGAAAAAATCACGCCCAAGTTCCGCGATGAACTGGGGCAGATTTCGACGGTGGTGTTGCTGTTGCTTCAGTGGGATGAGGCGAGGCGAAAACTGGTGCAACAGGTGCTGGATGCGGGGGCGATGGTGAAGTTGATCGTGGTGTCGGACACGGTGGACCCGGCTGCGGTGACAGGTGTGGGCGTTGATGCAACGTGTCTGACGGTGAAGCAAGTGGAGCAAGGCGTCAAGGTTTTATGAAGTGGATCAAGTGTGAAAACCCCTGGTCGGTGGCAGCACTGATGATTGCCAACATCGCATTGGCGGTTGGGGCGCGCAGCTATTGGTATGCGCTATTGGCAGGGGCGTTTTTGTTGACACATTTGTTGACGGGGTTTCGTATACCGGGGCCGCCGCGGGCCTTGTTTGCGATATTGCTGATGGTGCCGTTTGGCTTGTGGAGCCGTGAGGTTTTGGAAAGCAGTTTCACCGGCTGGTTCCCGATCGACCTGCTTTTTTTGATCGGGTTTTATGGGGTGGCGCTGGGCGGGTACATACTGACCAGTGCGCAGACCGCAGCCGAGCGGCATCAGGCATTGGCCAGTGCGCTGTTTTCATTCGCCCTGTCGGGGACAGCCCCGTACAACCCGGCGTTTGCACCGTTGCTCGCGTTGTTTGTACCGGTGCTGTTGCTACAGGTGCGACGGGAACTGGGGTTGCGGGATGCCAAAGGTTGGCAGCATCAGCCGATGATGCGGTATGTGGTGGCACTGGCGCTGTTGCTGGTGATCTGGCTGGGGATGCAGGCGGTGGTGAGCACGAGTTTGTCGGGGCTGAACCGGTACATGACGCAGCGCATGATGTCGGGCGGAGGCGGGTATGTGGGTTATGCGCACAACATGCGGGTGGGGTTGAGTCAGGTGCTCAACATCGGGCCGCAGGGAAATTCGGTGATGGTGCGGTTGTGGAGCGATGAGCCGTATGAGTATTTACGCGGCGCGGTTTACGATTTGTATGAGCGCGGCACGTGGCAGATCATGGAGGAAACACGCGATGTGCGTCCCAGTGCAACCGAGTCAGCGGGCAGCGGGCGAGGGTTGTTTAATTTGACAGGGGTGACGCCGGGGGAACGATTGGCGTGGGTGTACCCGGATCGTTCGATGGGTCACACCTATTTTTTGCCGTTGGGGACGCAGGTGTTTGCCGGTTACGGGCGCAGGGCATTGGCCAATGAAGCACTGGCGGTGCGCTCGTTTCGCGGGTTTGCTTCGGGGGGATATGAGTTGATCGGGCCGTTGGAATTGAATGATGAACCGGGGCAACGTGATTTGATTGTGCCGACGGAGCTGCGTGATGAATTGCGACAACTGGCGCTGAGCATCACACCCGATGGGGACCCGCCAGCGCTGCGGGTGCAAAAAATCGCAGACTACTTTGCGGAGCATTTCACGTATCAACTGGGCATGAAACGACAGAGCGACAAAGACCCGATACTTGAATTTTTGCAGGATCAACGCACGGGGCATTGCGAATATTTTGCCACCGCTGCGGTGCTGCTGTTACGGAGTATTGATATACCCGCGCGATATGTCACGGGGTTTGTGGTGCGGGAACAAGCTGGCGATCAACTTTGGCTGGCCAGGGCCAAGGACGCACATGCGTGGGTGGAGGTGGCCCCCGTTCCCGGAAGTGTTGGTAATCAGGCAAGTGATGTTCAACCAGAAGTGACGGGGGAAATGAGGGCGGGCGACAGTCGGTTGGGGGTGAATCATGGGTTAAGGTTGGTGGGTCGATGGGCGACGTTCGACCCGACGCCGCCGGATGGGCAACCGATGACCACGCCGACGGAGGAGCGCAACCCCTGGCGCGACTGGCTCACGGCCTGGTGGGACCGGTTGGCGAGCGTGACGCTGGTGGGCGGGCTTGGTGCGGTGTTGGCGGTGATGTGGGAAAGCACACTGGGGTTGCTGACGGGGATGCCGTGGTATGTGTGGCTGGTGATGGTGGTGCTGGGGTTGATGTGGGTGTTTCGAAAGTCGATCAGCCAACGATTGCGTGTCGGGACCAGGGAAAGATTAAGCCCTCATGCCAGGGCGATGCGCGGGAAGTTGCGTCAGGCGGAAAAAATGGCCAGGTCGTTTGGGGTGGTGCGCTCGCCGACGGATACGGTGTCAGCTTTTCAGGTGCAGTTACGTGAGGCGAACCTGCCGGAGGAAACACGACGGAAAATTGATGCGCTGCTGGATGAGTATCAGAGACAAAGGTTCAGCAGGCGGTGAGGGTCACGGCTTATTTTCAGATAGTGTCGTAATACAGAAGTGACTGAATCGGTATCATTTTTGGGTGGACACCTGGGTATGTCGGAAACAGTCGATGGTGTGATCGTTGACCAGGCCCACGGCCTGCATCATGGCGTAACAGATGGTCGAGCCGACGAACTTGAACCCGCGCTGGTAAAGGTCTTTGCTCAGGGCGTCGGACAAAGGCGTGATGGGCGGAACCTGTTTGATCGACTGCCAATGGTTGATGATGGGTTGGCGATTCGGGACGTAGGCCCAGAGGTAGGTATCGAATGAGCCGAACTCTTTTTGCAGTTGCAGGAAGGCGCGGGAATTGGTAACCGCGGCGTTGACCTTGAGTTTGTTGCGGATGATGCCGGGGTCCTGCAACAGGCGGGCAATTTTGCGGGCATCGTAACGGGCGATTTTGTGCGGGTTGAACTGGTCAAAGGCTTTGCGGAAGTTTTCCCGTTTGTTGAGGATGCAGGCCCAGCTCAGCCCGGCTTGCATGGTGTCCAAAAACAGGTGCTCAAAAAGCAAAGCATCATCATGCACCGGCACGCCCCACTCGGTGTCGTGGTAATGCTGCTCGGCGGCGGAACGTGCCCAAGCACAGCGGTTGGTTGTTGTGTTGTTCATCGGTCGTCACCATCGCGAAGGTATTAATTTACCCGCGTCAGCACCATGAGCAAGCACAATACGTAATTTTTACACCGCTCCCTCACGGTCGCGGCTCGTTTTCAGATAGAACCTGGTTTTGTTCAAAATGGGCTGATCGCCCAACGGCAGGCGGGACGCCCGCCCCACCCCGCATTAAGTTTCAGACACCAATAGGGTTATTCATCCCGAATGGCTTCCACCGCGTCATCCGCCCCACTGCCGTTGCCGGTGGCGGCAGCACCCACACCTTTTTTCTCCAATACCTTGGCGCGGACCTCGGCGAAAAGTTCGGGGTTGTCCTTGAGGTAACGTTTGGCGTTCTCACGGCCCTGCCCAAGCCGAACTTCACCATAGGTGAACCATGCCCCCGACTTCTGGCACACCTCTGCAGTCACCGCCAGGTCCAACAGGTCGCCGGCCAAGGAAATACCCTCGTCGAACATGATGTCGAACTCGGCATCGCGGAACGGCGGGGCAATTTTGTTTTTGACGACCTTGGCACGGGTGCGATTGCCGACAGCGACTTCGCCCTCTTTGATGGTGGCGGTTCGGCGGATGTCGATACGGACGGAGGCGTAAAACTTGAGGGCACGTCCGCCGGGGGTGGTTTCGGGGTTCCCGAACATCACGCCGATCTTTTCACGAATCTGATTGATGAAAACAACCGTGCAGCGTGATTTGTTGATGGCTGCGGTGAGCTTGCGCAAGGCCTGGCTCATCAGGCGGGCCTGCAAACCCATTTGCGGTTCACCCATTTCGCCTTCGATCTCGGCTTTGGGGATAAGGGCGGCCACGGAGTCAACCACGATCACATCGACGGCGTTGGAGCGCACGAGCAGTTCGCAAATTTCAAGGGCCTGTTCACCGGTGTCGGGCTGACTGACCAGCAGGTCTTCGAGGTTGACGCCCAGACGACGCGCCCATGAGGGGTCCAAGGCGTGCTCGGCATCGATAAAGGCGGACACGCCCCCGGCTTTTTGGGCCTGAGCCACGACGGTCAGGGCGAGGGTGGTTTTACCCGATGACTCAGGGCCGAAGATTTCCACCACACGACCGCGCGGCAGGCCACGCCCGCCCAGCGCCAAGTCGAGGCTGATGGCCCCGGTGCTGATGCCGTCCACCGCGAGTTTGGGGTCATCGTCCAAGCGCATGATCGACCCCTTGCCGAAGGATTTTTCAATCTGCGACAAGGCTTGATCAAGTGCCCGTTTGCGACTGGAGTCGATGACGGCGTTTTTGCTGTTGTCGGCGGCGGACTTGGCCATGGTGGTTCCCCTGTCTGTCCCGTTGTTACGGGGTGCTTCGATTTCAATGGTTCCGGCGGATGCTCTCACCATAACCAGTCTCCTTGTGTTCGTCGAGTGCCCGTGCCTTTGCACGAATTGTTTTGTGTGTGCCTCACCGGCCATACCGTAGTTCGTATTTTGTAAGGGTATCATGCTGTTAGGTGTTTGTCAAGTATTCTTTTTGAGGTCAACATTGGTGTGCTATGACCAGGAAAAATCAATCACCGCTCACTGCCGTTCGCGGCTCTGAAAAGCTCGACCACTTCTCGTCTTTGTATCGTCGTGGTGATGGCAGAATGCGGCTACCCTGCACGCAGGCGAGCAGCCGGTTAACATGAAGTGCAGCCACAGCAACAGGGCCTCATGATGATTGATTACGTACCATTTCGTGCTGCATCGATCACGGATCGCGCTTATTGGAATGCGCTGGCAAAACACCCATTGGGCAAACAGTTGGAACAGTTGGCGGATCAGGCGGAGGCGTTGCCGTGGGTGCCCAGTGCGACGGATTACCTTGCTGCCAAGCGATTGAACGACCGCAACCGGTTGGACCAGCACTGGCATCAAACACGCAAAAAACTGTCGTTGCTGGTGGTGCGACGGGCAATGCGCGGGTTTGAGGCGGATGACCATGATGATCGGCTGGTGAACTGGTTGTATGGATTGATGTATGAACCGTCGTGGGTGGTGTCGGCTCACCTGGAACCGGGGATGAAGCTGCCGGTGGCAGGGCAGGCACAGTTGGATTTGGCGGCTTGTGAAATGGCGGCATTGCTGGCAGAGGCACGCGAGGTGCTGGGGCCTTGGTTGGATGATGTTTGTCCAAGCCTGGGTTTGTCGATCGTGGCGGAAATTGACCGTCGGGTACTCGATCCTTTAAAGCAAGGCGTATCACCCTGGTGGGCCAGGGCGGACAGCACGAACATCATCAACTGGTCGGGGGTGTGTGCAGGCAGTGTGCTGGCGGCCTGCGAATCACTGGCAGTGCAGGGGTTTGCACGCCCACAAGTTCGTGAACGCATGATCGAAGTATTGCGAATGTTTATTGAACGTGCTTTTACACCCGAGGGTGAATGCGATGAAGGGGTGGGTTACTGGTGGTACGGAATGGGTTTTGCCAGCCTCGGGTTGTCACGGTTGAAGTTGGAGGAATTGCATCAACGAGTGTCCCCCGATCGGCTGCGGCAGGTGGCTGAGTATCCGATGCGGGCACATTTGGGGGATGATTTGTTTTTTTGTGGGAACGATGGCGGACCTCGGCTCAAACCCGACCCGGTGTGTGTGCCTTGGTTGGCACGGGTCACCGGTTCAAACTGGTTGGCGCAATGGGCGGAACGGGCGGATGAACTCTACCTTCGACATCTGTCACACGTGTTGCGCGGTTTGCCCTGGCTGACTGAACGCAAGCATCAGCCGGTGCAGTTGAAGGCGACGGAAGCAACGACATTTCTGGCGGACCAGCAGGTGGGTATATTTCGTCAGCCGACGTCAGCAGGCAGGTTAACGCTGGCGCTGACGGGCGGGCACAATGGTGAACGACATAATCACAACGACCTGGGCCATTTTTTGGTGTTGCTGGATGGCACGTTCATCGTGCCTGATTTGGGTGCCCCGCATTACTCGGCTGATTTTTTCGGGCCGAAGCGATATACCTATCTGTCGGCTTCGAGCCGTGGGCATTGCTGCCCGATTGTCAATGGCTGCGAACAGGCGGAAGGGGTGAAAGCAGCGGGCACGGTGCTGGCGACGGAAGCGGAACCGACGCCGAGGTTGAAACTGGATTTGACCAAGGCGTATGCCGATGAGGCGGGCTTGAAAAAATGGACCCGTGAATTAAAGCTCGATGCAGCGCAGCATGGCGGGTTGTTGACCGATGTTTTTGAAACCGTCAAGCCGGGGGCGACGATCAGTCATGTGATATGGTCAGCGGTCGAACCCAAAGTGAGCGACATCAATACAGCGGTGTTGAAACTCGGACCGGTGCAGGTGCAATTGTCGCCGACCCCCCAAGCGCTGCGTATTGAAAAGGTCGATGTAAAACCGCATCGTTTGCGTGATTACCCGGAAGGCTTTTTGTATCGTATCGAAGCGGACTATGTCACCAATGATGCGGGAATTTGCGAGGTGGTGACGATGTTGGGTGTGCCTTGAGTCACGGGGTGTCGAAATGTGTTGATACCGGGGCGACACGCCCCGGCTCTGAATTGCTTCAAGGACGTTGAGGTTAACGATGATAGTGACGCTGGTGATACCTTGTTACAACGAAGCACAGCGTCTGCCCCTGACGGACTTCAAGGCGGCATTGCAAACCCAACCGGGGTTGCATTTACTGATGGTCAACGATGGCAGTCGTGATGCCACGTTGCGCATGCTGGAACAGTTGCGTGATGAAGTGCCCGGGCAGGTACGGGTGCTTGATCTGCCTGTGAACGTCGGCAAGGCAGAGGCAGTGCGACGCGGGTTATTGGCAGCCTTGCAGCCTGAAACGGAATCACATACTCAAACGACATCGGCACCTGAGCAAGCCGTTTCGGAACCCGAATACGTCGGTTACTGGGACGCGGACTTGGCGACACCGCTGTCGGAGTTGCCGCGGTTTGTGGAGGTGATGCAGGAGCAGCCGGGGGTGCAGTGGGTGATGGGTTCACGGGTGAAAATGCTGGGTTGGAATATTGAGCGGTTGCGTGTTCGGCATTATGTGGGGCGTGTGTTTGCGACGTGTGCTGCCCTGGCGCTGGGTTGTGAGGTGTATGACACGCAATGCGGGGCGAAGCTGATGCGTGCGAGCGAGGCGATGGTGAAAATGTTGGAGCAGCCGACGTTGTCGCGCTGGCTGGTGGATGTGGAACTGTTGTTGCGCCTGAGGCAACATATGGGCGGCGGGCAGTCCGCCTCACTGGAAACGTTGGTGTATGAGTTACCGTTGCGACAGTGGCGTGAGGTGGGTGAGTCGAAGGTGAAACCGATGGACCTGTTTCGTTCGCTGGGTCATTTGTGGTCGCTGCATCGTCAATATCGATCAACCAGGGGGTCAGCATGACCAGATTGGGTTTGCGTCAAATATCAAAAACAGGCGAGCATTGGTGGATGGGTTGGCCGACGGTGGCGGTGTTACTGTTGGTGCATGGATTGCTTTCGTACTCGGCGGCAATGACCAAGTGCGTGGCGGGGGACGAGCCGGTACACATCGTGGCGGGCTTGTCGTTTTGGACGATGGATCATTTTTATTTCAATCCGGAAAACGGCCAGTTGCCGCAGCGCTGGGCGGGTTGGCCACTGGCGCTGGCGGGGTATCGGTTACCTGCTATCACCACCTGGGACGATGTCGATCAACAAAACCAGATGATTTTTTCATTTCTTTACGGCGACGATCGCGTCTCCGGCAATGCCGAGTTGATACTGATGTTGGCGCGTCTGCCGATGATTGTCGCCGGCATGATGATCGGCCTGATCATCTGGTACTGGACACGTCGCTTGTTCGGGTGGGCAGGCGGGTTGGTGAGTTTGTGTCTGTTTGTGTTCTGTCCGAATTTTCTGGCGCATAACCCACTGGTCACCTCCGACGCTTTTGCTGTGCTGTTTTTTCTGGCGGCACTCGGCGCACTTTGGCTGCTGTTTCATGAGGTGACCTGGTTGAAATTGATCATGGCCACCGGGGCTGTGGCCGGTTTATGTTTATCGAAAATGTCAGCCCCACTGCTTGGGCCGGTGGTGCTGCTGATGTTGATGGTGCGGGTGATTGCCGGTCAACCCTTGCCCGTCAATTGGGGAGTTGGTCGGCGATTGATAACATCACGCTGGTCCATGTCGGCACTGTTCACCGTGTTACTCATCATCATCGGCCTGCTGACGTGGGTCATCATCTGGGCAGCCTTTGGTTTTCGGTTCAACGCTTCGAACACGATCGATGCCCATGGGTTAAGTTTTGATCTATGGGGTCCGATGGTGCAAACCACCCAGCGCGATATGACCTGGCTGGTCTGGCTGCGCGATCATCGTCTGCTTCCCGAAGCGTACCTTTACGGTTATGCGCATGTGTTTCGCTGGTCGCAGGAACGCAACGCTTTTTTCATGGGCGAGTTCAGCCTGACCGGTTGGTTCTGGTTTTTTCCGGTAGCGTTTTTGATCAAAACCCCGATTGCCACCCTGCTCACGCTGTTGCTGGCACTGGTTGCGGGCGTGCTGCACTTTTTCGACCGACAATCCAGATGGCGTCCGAGTTGGTGGCCGCGTTTGCGCAGGGGCCTGTACCGAACCCTGCCCTTGTGGGCGTTTCTGATTGTGTACTGGTCCGCCCTGCTATCGAGCAACCTCAACCTGGGGGTGCGTCATGTGCTGCCCGCCACCGCGGCGCTGTTCGTGCTTGCAGGTGCAGCCGGGTACTGGTTGCTCCACGCGCAACGAATCATACGTATCGGCATGTGGGCGTTGCTTGGCGTATTGGCAGTCGAAGTCGCTTTATTCTGGCCCAATTACCTGGCCTATTTCAACCAACTCATCGGCGGCCCGACGCAGGGTCACAAATACCTGGTGGACAGCTCGCTGGACTGGGGGCAGGACATGCCCGCCTTGAAACGCTGGCTTGAAAAGCAAGGCCTCAACACCAATCAAGCCAGTGAACCTGTTTACCTGGCATACTTCGGCGGAGGCAGTCCGCGCTATTACGACCTCAAAATCATTGCCCTGCCCAGTTTCGGGGCCATGCATTATGAAACCGGCCACCCATTGCCGACGCTCAAGCCCGGGGTGTATTGCATCAGTGCCACGATATTTCAGGGAATCACACTGAATCGCGCACCGGGCAACCAATGGTTGCCGGTCTATGAAGCCATGTATCGTGATCTGCGCCGATTGATCGACGAATTCGGCAACACACCGGTGGGTTCAGCCGAACGGCGAGCCTTGCTGGACCGCGATGGTGAAAGGGAGTGGGTGATTCGAGTTGAATTCTTCGGACAACTACGCCTGCAACGCCTGCTCACCTACCTTCGCTATCGTGATGAACAAGGCCGATATGTCCGCGAACCGGATGACATGATCAACTACTCAATCTTGGTGTATCGCCTTTCACAGGAGGAACTCGATGCGGTGTTCACCTTGACACCATGAACCCTGACGTACCAAATATTCAACACAGAGAACACAGAGAGCACAGTGAAGCATAGAGCAATTTGCGTTAATTATTGGTGTACTTGAACCCCCTCTCCCTCCGGGAGAGGGTGGCCGAGTCTGCGAGGCCGGGTGAGGGCGTGTCATACGCGATTCCGCTCTGTGAACTCCGTGACCTCTGTGTTGAAAAAATGACCGAATGAAATCAGGCAACCCGGCATGAGCCTTCACCCATCATCCCACTGCGCATCGCCAAGGCAGATAACCCCCGACCCTCGCCGCGCTGCCTGGTACAACGGTTGGCCCGCCGCCTGTGCCTTCTTACTGGTGTATGCACTATTGGCCCTGTCGTCCGCCTGGCATACCACCGTCACCTTTGACGAAACCGCCCATCTGCCCGCGGGTCTGTCGTACTGGTCAACACCACGTTTTATCTTCAACCCCGAAAACGGCAACCTGCCGCAACGTATCGGTGCCCTGCCGCTCTGGCTGCGCGGTGATGCACTGCCGTCCATCGCTCACACCACCGCCAACCCCGGCCTGGTCTGGGACTTTGGCCAATACCTTCTTTTCGGCAGCCCCGACCAACTCACACCATCAGGTCATGCCGAACGCACCTTGCGACTGGCACGCAGCACCATGACCCTTTTGGGCATCGCTTGTGGTGCGTTGATTTACTTTTGGTCACGCCGATTATTCAACCCCACCGGTGCACTGATCAGCTTGTTGCTATTCACCTTTTGCCCGACATTTTTAGCCCATGGGCCGCTGGTCACTTCCGATGTCACGGCGGCGTTTTTTTTCATCGCTGCCGTCGGCTCCGCATGGTGGATGATGCACCGACTCTCGCCATGGTCGGTATTGACCACCGGCCTGGCCCTCGGCGGTTTATGTCTCTCAAAAATGTCAGCGCCCCTGATTTTGCCCGTGATCGGTTTGATGCTGGCCGTGCGCATCATCGCCAACCGTCCATTCATCGTTCAAATACGGCAACATCACCGCACCATCATCACCCAGCGCAGCCGACAAACCCTTTGCCTCATCAGCAGCACACTCGTCACGCTATTGATCGCATGGGTCATTCTCTGGTCCGCCTACGGTTTTCGTTTCATTGCCGACCCATCCAGGGCCGCCGACGGTTCGAGTTTCCTCGGCTGGGCATGGGTCTTTCGCACCCCCGGCTTCATCACCAACACCGTCCAATGGGCACGCGATTGGCAATTGCTCCCCGAGTCATATCTGTACGGGTTTGCCTATGCCATCGAATCGTCACGTTTACGCAGTGCCTTCCTCAACGGCGAATTCAGTGCCACCGGTTGGCGACACTATTTCCCGCTGGCGTTCCTCATGAAAACCCCCCTGCTGTCACTGGGTATTCTGCTGCTCGCGGTTTTCGCCATGCTCGCTTCATGGACCGGTAAACAAGGTCAACTTCACCCCACCTGGCGACGCAAGCTCTGCCGTGGTTTGTATCGCACCGCACCGCTCTGGTTATTTTTAATCATTTACTGGTTGGCTGCGATCACCAGCAACCTCAACATCGGCATACGACACATGCTGCCCGCCTATGCCGCGTTTTTCATACTCGCCGGGGCAGCCGGGGCGTGGCTGCTTCACCACAGCAAACTGGTGCGCACCGGCTTTGCCGCCATACTGCTCGTCTTTGCCATCGAAAGCACCCTCGCCTGGCCGCACTACTTATCCTACTTCAACCAGACCGTCGGCGGACCCGCCCAAGGCTACCAACACCTCGTGGACAGCAACCTCGATTGGGGACAAGACCTGCCCTACGTCAAGGCATGGTTGCAAGCACAAGGCCTGGACCGACCGCAAAACCAAAATGTACCCCCCGGCGAGCATGTGTACCTCAGCTACTTCGGCAACGGCAACCTTCAATACCACGGCCTGCAAGTCACCCAGCTCACCGGCTTCCATCTGCCCGATCAGCAACCCCCCTTTCATTTACCCAAACTCGAACCAGGCGTGTACATCATCAGTGCCACCATGCTCACAGGCACCTACTTCAGCCCCGTCGTCGGCACGCATTGGCTGCCCCAGTACGAACAAACCTATCAAACCCTTTACCCTCAAATCACTCGCCTGCTGGCCACCGGTAACGATCGTGCTGCCCGACAGCGCCTGATCGAAGAACGTGGCGATCAATACTGGCTTGATGCTTTCATCCTGTTTCGCAAACTGCGCGATGCACGTCTGTGTGCCTACCTCCGCCAACGTGAACCCGACGCCCGCATCACCCACAGTTACCTGGTGTACGTGTTACGCGCCGATGAAGTGCAACTGTTGCAGAACGCACCTGAACAATGATGATGCTTTATGACGCCGAGGGCTTTAGCCCCGGTTCAATTTTTCTGTCCCCTCTCCCCCCGGAGAGGGTGACCCAGTCCCCCGGGGGCGAGGTCGGGTGAGGGCGGAAAAGCAAGTGGGGCATCAAATCAACGCCGATGATGGCTCGACCACTCGGCCACTTCATTAACCTATTAACCGACTCACCGACGAACCGATCACAATACCCAAGCCCTCGGCTTGTCAGCCTCGTTCTTGGCTTGTAAATTCGAAATCCGAAATTCGACATTCGAAATTTTTCACCACTCGGCCACTTCTTCACCCCCCGGCCACTTCCTCACCCCCCCATCACTTCCTCCAACTTCCGCATCACCATCGGCCAACCCATGTGTTCCCTTTGCAACCGCTCCGCTCCCTCCACCAACCGCTGCCTCACCCTGGGCACATGCAACACCTGCTGCACCGCCAGCGCCATCGCCCCCGCATCTTTGGGCGCACAAAGCAACACATTCTCCCCCTCCCTGAAAATCGACTCCAATTCCGTCGGGCGCGTCGTCACCAACGGCAAACCATGCGCACTTACCGTCGCCACCGTGCTGTTGTTCATATGCACCCCCCCGTCCCAAGGCAGCACCGCCACATCGCCTGCCGCGAGCACCAAACTCGGTTCCAAATCCTCCACCTCAAACGGCCCGACCTTGTGTACCTTGCTGCGTAATCCAAGTTCATCAATCAACCCGTCCAACTCATGGGCATACGACTGATGATGCGGCAAGTGTTCATTCACCACCCCGCCCACCAGTGCCAGGTGCAGTTGCGGATGCGTCGGCTGCAAAATCGCCAGCGCTCGTAACAACGTTTCAAGCCCCTTGCCCGGCGCGATCAGCCCGGTGTAAACCGCCAGTTGATCGCCGTTTTGTAAATGCAACAACTTGCGACCTTCACTGCGTGCGATTGCCGGGGTCATGTCATGCAAACGCATCAAGGCAGCCGGGGGTATCACCACCATTCGCCGCCCCACCGTCGCGTCCATTGCTTCGAGCCGTGGTTGAAAATGCTCCGCCAGCGCCACCACCGCATGACTATCCGACAGCAGCGTGCCGAAGTTGTAACTCACCCTCGGCTTCATCGTCACCCGCAGCAGCCGATGCAACCATCGACTGGCTGCGTTGAGTTTGCCTTCACGTGAACCATCCGGGTGCGTGATGATCGTGACGATGCGCGTCGTCGGCATCGACCAGCGCAACCACATCGGCAACAACGTCACCATCGGATGATGACCGTACAACCACCCCGTGTACAAAATCACCACCACCCCCGGCTGCACCTTTCGCATCACCTCTTTCGCTCTGCCCCAGTCACCAAAGCCCCAGTCACGCATCACCGCATGAACCTGAAATGGTTCGCTGACCGGTGTGTTGGGGCGATCACTGGTCAGCAAGTGCGTCTGCCAACCAGCTTTGGCCAAGTGCCGACATAAAAACAGCGCCTGCGTCGCCTCGCCCGACACCATCGGCGGATACGCTGCGCTGATCATCAATACTCGCTTGGCCCACTCACTCACGCAACCATCATAACCTGACATACCCATGCGGAACGACACATCCGTGTTTCATGTGGCACCGCCGCCCTCGGCGGTGTGTTCATCCCTCTGAATCGGCAATCAAAGGTGCAATATAAAAATACCCGGGCCCTCACCACGCGCTGCGCTCGTGGTTCGTTCCCGGCTTGATTCCGTCACTTGACCACTTCATTATCACCCCTTGGCGTGCAACACTTTCAACTTTTCACGTAACGCTGCCTTCGCTGTTTTCACTTCACCCGCCTCCGGCGCATCCTTGTAATGATCATCCAGCGGGTAACACCCCGAAATGATGCCGTTACGCGGTGCAGTCGTGCAGTCGCTGAACGTTCGGCATATCAACTTGGGCTGTCGCAACTGCCCTGCCTCCAACACATCGGCACACAATTCCGGGTACGAGAGCACCATCCGACCGATGCCCACAAAATCGACCCAGCCTTTGCTCACCACCGCCTGCGCGATGTTGGGCAAATATTCCTGAAAATAGGTGTACCCCGTGCCCACCATCGGCAACCCCGGCACCGCCGCCTTAAGCTCGCGCACTGCCTGAATCTGCCGATGGCACCCCACCACCGGGTCCTCCGGCGGCTGATACCCGTCACTGGGCGGAAACATCGCCGGCCGTTGAATGTGCGGGTTGTAATAAGGCGAACCCGCGGACAAATTCACCATGTCCACCTTCAACGCATCACGCAACATTTTCAGCAATTCAATCGGCTCGGTCAGATCGATTTGGTGCGGGTCATGATGATCGCAGCCAAACCCGGGGTACGGGCCGAATTTGGCAAAGTCATACGCATCGGGGATGCCCGGCCCAAGCTTGTCGCCCACGCCACGAGCCGGGTCGGGGTGATACGGAAACGTATCAAACGCTGACAATCGCACGCCGATCATCAACCCCGGCACCGAGGCGCGAATGCCCTGCACAATTTCACGCAGATAACGGGTACGACCATGCAGGTCGCCGCCATAAGGACCGGGCCGGTTGTACGCTGACAAAAACTCGTGGCCCAAATACCCGTGACAGGCCTTGACATCAACGAATTGAAACCCGATGTCGTACGCCATTTTCGCGCTGACGATGTACAGGTCGATGATTTTTTTGATTTCATCATCCGTCAGCACCACCGCGTGATCATCGGGCTTGATGCCGAATTTTGGGTCCAAAAGCGGGTGGTGATACGCAATGCGTGGCTCAAGTTTCTTTTTGTCGTTGGGCCTGCTGAATCGCCCCGAATGCGTCAGTTGCAACCCCACCAATAAATCATCACAAGCCCCAGCCCCGTACCGCTGCGTGTGAGCCTGCTTGAGCGCATCAAGCAACTCGCGCGTCGGTTCGATATTGTCAGGTCGATAAAAAAGCTGGTTCGGGTTGGCGCGACCTTCGTGGCACACCGCAAACGCTTCGCCGCCCCATATCAACTTCGCCCCCGACTGCCCGAAACGCTGCCAGCGACGGGTGGTGTGTACCGAGGGTTTGCCATCGGTCGAACCGTCCCACCCCTCCATCGGGTGAATGCACCAGCGATTGCCCACCGTAAACGAGCCAACCTGCATTTTCTGCGCCAGGGGCGACCCCTCCGATGCTTTCTGCAGAGTCACATCCATCGGCAGATCACAACCCAAACCCTGCACATACGTCGCAAACTCACCGACCATGCGAAAGTGCCCGATGCGTTTGTAACTGTCAGCCATGAATAAAACCTTGTGCATGAATGAATATGATCTGTATGACGCCGAGGGTTAAGTCCCCAATATTGACGCCGAGGGCTTTAGCCCCGGATGGCTGCTTGCATGACTCACTCTGTTATTCATGGTGGGTCCGCTCGCCGACTCGCTTGACCCACCCTACATCACCCGACCATTTCATCAACCGATTAACCGACTCACCGACGAACCGATCAACCGCCACAATCAGACGCGACAAGTCGCGGCGCTAACCAAATTCGAAATTCGAAATTGCTTCATCGCTTGACCTACCCCACATCATTTACCTTACCCACCCCACACACCCCCGCCCATGGACACAAACACCATTCTTTGTACGATAAGGGCATATGCCATCCCTGGACCTCACCTTCCTTCACGGCCAATATGTCCCTCGTTGCACCCACTACATCGACAAGGTTTTTACTGACTATTTCACCCTGCAATACATGCACAGTGGTGCGGTCGAACTGACCCTTCACAATAAACGTTATGCACTTCAAGGGCAATGGTGCTGGTCGTGTTACCCCGGGCCGAGCATCCGTTTTCACGTCGCACCGGGGCATCATCACTGGTCGCATCGCTGGATCGCCTTTGCCGGGCCGAGGGTGGCGCGCTGGTCCGCCGAGGGCCTGTTCCCGATTGACCCGCAACCTGCACCAGCCGGGCTGTTGCTGCCGCAACGCTTTGATGCGTTACTCAAACACGCGCACCAGGCCGACCGCTGGTCCACCCGCAGAGCGGTGCATGAACTCGAAGGCATCCTCATCGACCTGGCGCAGGCACGCGCCATCGAACCGCACCACACCGACTGGTTGCAACAGGTGCTTGATGTGCTTGAAAACTGCATCGCCGCAGGCACCCCCGACTACCCGCAACTGGCAGCGACCTTCGACATGGATGTCAGCACCCTTCGCCGGCGGTTTCACAAAGCCACCGGACGCACCCCGCATCATCACCTGATTCACCTGCGCCTCACCAAAGCCCGCGAACTGCTCACCCAGACCGACCTGCCCTTGAAAATCGTCGCCCAGCAGTGCGGTTACCGTGATGTGTTTTTTTTCTCGCGCCAGTTTCGCCAAACCCTCGGCCTGCCCCCCGCCCGTTACCGCGCCCAACGCCACGGTTGATTCTGCCTGCCAACGTTTCTATTTCACCGTCACCTTGATCCATCAGCAGCAGCGCTATGCTTACGCATCAATTCCAAGAATCATCACCGGCACGTCGATGTTGGATATGCCCCGATGGTCCAAATCCCAAACAAACTGTTCGAAGTAACTCACCCCGCTGCTCATCTGATCAGCCAGGGACTTCACCGGAACAATTTCAATGCCTGTGTCAATGTGGCCGAGGTTTTTGAAGATGGTCATCTTGGCGGCAACGTTATAAACCATGAATGAATACTTACCAAACTGAACTTCGACACCGAGCTTGCGCTTCACAAAGTCCATTTCTCGATATGCGCCTTTGCGTAATTTTTGCGGATTGTATTCTGTGGTATAGTGCGCAGTTGAATATTCACAGGCAACACGCACCGATTCCCATTTCATTGCGTAAAGTACCTTTTTGAATTGTTGATTCAAATCCACAGGGGAATACAACAGCGCACCGGGCATGGTCTTTTCTTTGCTCGACTTGGTTTTGCACAGGGCCGCATCAATCTGTGCAATACATTGCCTGATTTCATCAAGTAAATCCGGGTATTGCCTGTTGACAACCTCGACACCTTTGTTGAACGAGTAAATCCCCGCAATTCGCATTATGGTTTTTCTCCGTTCAACCATTCCTTGGGCACTTGGGCTACCTTCTCACGGCCCGTGGGTTGATACACCGGTTTGCCAAGGGGTCTGTACGGCAATTGCCCCGAAAGAAGCAATCCCATACGTCTGCGAGCTTCATGGACATACCCGGCTTCCTTGTCGCAACCCATTGCTTTGCGATTGTGCCGAACCGCAGCAAGCATGGCTGAACCCACCCCGCTGAAGGGATCAAGCACCCAGTCGCCTTTATGGGTCAGCGCCAACACGCAACGCTCCACCAGTTCTATCGGAAACTGACAGGGGTGCAGGGTTTTTTCGGGATGATTCGCCTTGACATTGGGGATGTTCCACAAACCGGTTTCCCATTCCCTGGCCATCAGTTTCCATACATCACTTGGGTTTTTACCAAGCGGGTTGCCGGATGGCTTTCCATAATTCGGTCCCGGTCGGAAATTGGTTTTCCCCGGATACTTGGAGGGAATGCGAACCGGATCCAGATTGAAAATGTAGTCATTGCTTTTGGTAAACCAAAGCATGGTTTCATAACGACCGGAAAATCTTTGCGAGCAATGCAACCCGTGGTCAAATGTCCAAATGATTCGATTTCGTAAGTGCAATCCAAGTTTTTTGAATATCGGATGGAAATACAAATCCAACGGAAATACTTCGCCATCCTCGACGTAATTACCTACCTGCCAGCATAAGGAACCGCGATGATCAAGCACCCGTACGATCTGTTCCAACACTCCTGTCATCGATTCAAGGTAGTGTTGCAGCTTGGTTTGTGTTTCGTATTCCTTACCAATGTTATAAGGCGGCGAGGTGACCACCAGACGCGCAAAGCCATCGGGGCATTGACCAAGTGTTTGATATGAATCGCCTAACGCAAAAACGACATCGGCATTGGCATCGTAACGATCTGCGATAACCGTTGCATCATCATGAAATAATCCGGTTTCGACGCGTATCGTGCTCATAAGTCATTCCATTGTTCCCACCTGTTCGACTTTCTCATCCTCCTCCGCCACGCGGGCCACGCCGGCCAGCAGGTCGCCGTCTTCAATTTCAATCACCTTCACGCCCTTGGCGCCGCGCCCGGTCTGGCGCACGGTGTCGCAACTGATACGCACGATTTTGCCCCGTTCGGAAATCAGCATCAGGTCATCGCCCTCCGCCACGCCCAGCAAGCCGACCACCTTGCCGTTGCGATCGGTGACCGCAATGTCCTTGCGCCCTTTGCCGCCGCGTGACTGCACACGGGTGCTGCCGTCTTCCTGCTGCACGAGGTATTCCGCCAGGGGTGTACGTTTGCCAAAGCCGTTGGCGGTGACCGTCAACAGGTTACGCGCATCGTCAGCCGTGCAACGCACCATGCCCACCACCTGATCGCCTTCGCCCAGGTCGATGCCGCGCACGCCCGATGCACCGCGCCCCATCGCCCGTGCATCGTTTTCGTGGAATCGAATGGCCAAGCCGTCGCCGGTGCCCAGCAGTAAATGATCGTCGCCATTGGTCCAGGTGACGCTCACCAGGGCATCGCCCTCGCGCAAGCCGATGGCAATGATGCCCCCCTTGTTCACATTGCGATAGTCCGCCAGGGGCGTGCGCTTCACCACTCCCTGCTGCGTGGCGAAACACAAAAACGCTTCGTTTTTTTCAAAGTCCTCAATGGGCATGAACTGGCAGACCCGCTCGCCCTCCTTGAGTTCCAGCAAATTGACAATCGCCCTGCCCCGGCTGGTGCGCGGGGCTTCGGGCACATCGTAAACCTTGATGCAATACACCCGCCCGGTGTTGGTGAAACAAAGCAGATCATCATGCGTCGAGGCGACAAACAGTTGCTCGGTGAAATCTTCGTCCTTGATGTCCGCCCCGATGACGCCCTTCCCGCCGCGCCCCTGGGTTCGATATGTATCCACCGGCGTGCGTTTGATGTAACCGGCATGACTGATCGTCACCACCACCTGCTGCTGCGGCGTGAGTGCCCCAAGGTCCAGTGTCTCCGCCTCCGCCTGTGAAATCACGGTTCGTCTGGCATCCGCGTAGCGAGCTTTCAAATCGAGCGTGTCATCACGAATGATCTGTTTCACCCGTTCTTCGCTGGCCAGAATCGCTTCGAATTCGTCGATCTGGGCCACGAGCTTGGAATAGTCCTCCACCAGTTTGTCGATTTCCAAGCCGACCAGTTGAATCAGTTGCAAGCGCCCGATGGCCTCGGCCTGGGTGCGGGTCAAACGAATTTCCCCCGCAGCACTGCGCTGCATGAATCGGGCTGGTATCCGCGGGGCATAGGCATGATCGGGGGCGATACGGAAACCGCGCACCATCAGTTTTTCAATGGCCTCGTCACGAGTGCGACTCGAACGAATCAGCTTGATCACTTCATCGATATCGCACACCGCGTAAATCAACCCTTCCACGCGATGTGCTTCCTGCTGGGCTTTGCGCAAGCGGAACGCAGTGCGGCGACGAATCACGTCGATGCGATGATCGATGTAAAGTTGCAGTAAATCCTTTAACCCCAACGTGCGCGGCTGACCTCGCACCAACGCAATATTCAATATCGAAAAATTCGACTGCAACGGCGTCAGTTCATACAACTGATTTTCAACGACGACCGGGTCCGAACCTTTCTTCAATTCCACCACCACCCGCATCCCCGTCCGCCCCGATGATTCATCGACGATATCGCTCACAT
Organism: uncultured Phycisphaeraceae bacterium; assembly: GCA_964547135.1. Classification (GTDB taxonomy): domain Bacteria; phylum Planctomycetota; class Phycisphaerae; order Phycisphaerales; family Phycisphaeraceae; genus JAJXSS01. The sequence goes on from CAZJMK010000015.1 coordinate 24,988, forward strand.
CGGTGATGCGCTCTTCCTTACGACACTCCACGATTTTGGCGATCAGGCTTTCGTTCTTGGACACCTGAAACGGAATTTCGGTGATGACCAACCGCTGACGACCGGTTTTGGTTTCTTCCAGGTGTACCTTGCCGCGCAGGGTCACCCGACCTCGCCCCGTGGCGTAAGCCTCCAAAATGCCGCGCTGGCCCATGATCACCCCGCCGGTCGGAAAGTCAGGGCCGGGCACATGCTTGATCAGTTCCAGCAGACTCAAAGCCGGGTTGTCGAGCATCGCCAGAATGGCATCACAGATTTCACCCAGGTGGTGCGGCGCCATCGAACAGGCCATGCCCACCGCGATGCCCGTTGACCCGTTTACCAGCAGGTTGGGGAACTTGGCAGGCAACACCTTGGGTTCATTCACCGTTTCATCAAAGTTCGGCTGCCAATCGACCGTGTCCTGATCAAGGTCTTCAAGCAACTCAACGGCATGTCGATGCAGACGTGCTTCGGTGTAACGCATCGCAGCCGGGGGGTCCGGGTCGATCGAGCCGAAGTTGCCCTGCTTGTCGATCAATAGGTAGCGCGTCTTCCATTCCTGCGCCAGGTTGACCAGTGTGGGGTAAATGGCCTGGTCGCCGTGCGGGTGATACTTCTTCATCGTTTCACCCACGATGCCCGCACACTTGCTGTGTTTGCGACCGGGAGTGAGGTTCAGGTCGTGCATGGCCACCAAAATCCGCCGTTGACTGGGTTTCAGCCCATCACGCACATCCGGCAGCGCACGGTCCACAATCGTGGACATCGCATAGGTCAGATAGCTGTCGGCCAATTCGCGTTCGATGGCGGTGTCAATCATCCGACCGGCAATCGGCACCCCCGATGTATCCGGTGAAATGATCGGCCCGCTTTGCTCGTTTTGACCTGTATTTTCAGGGTTCTGATCAGGGGGGGTGGCCATACGTCAAACACCTCGCAAGGGGTGGTTTTTCGTCCATGAAACAAGGGGTTCATTGTACCCGAAAGCCACTGCAAGCGATGGGTTGACGAAGGCGGTGTTATTCAGTTTTGAAAGCCCGCCAAAACAATTGTTGACATTTCGTCATCGCGTGACAATAATCATAAAAAGTGCGCATCATCAAAACAAGTATGCTCCGTGCGTTCTGGGAAAGCCATCGGGAAGCCGAGGCCTCGCTGCAAAACTGGGTGCAACTGGTCAGGTCGGCTCAGTGGCATGATTTTGCTCAATTACGTCGGACTTTTCCTGCGGCCGATCAGGTGACGGTCGCCAGTGGTCGAACCGTGGTGATTTTCAACATTGCGTACAATCGCTATCGACTCATCGCTGCGGTGCATTACAACCGGAAAATCGTTTATACCCTGAAAATTCTGACGCATAAGGAATACGACCGTAATCATTGGAAGCAGAAGCTATGAAAAGTAAATCACTCGCCTCTGAAAAAATACCTGGCACCTATGCGGAGTTGGTTGGCATGTTCATGCCCCGTCCCCTGCATGACGAGGTGGATTACAGCAACGCCCTGGCCGTGCTGGATACCATGGCTGGTTTCCAATTCAACGTCGATCAGGAAGATTACTTTGACGCCATCGCCACCTTCGTCGAAAAATACGAAAGCGAACATCATGCGATTCGACCACCTGCCCTGTCACCAGCGAAACTTTTGCAGAGTCTGCTGCGTGAACACGACATGACCGAGTCGGACCTGGGTCGTCTGCTGGGCGACCGTAGCCTGGGCCATCGCATCCTCAAAGGCGAAAGGGAATTGAGCAAGGCTCACATCCGCACCCTCGCCAAGCATTTTGCCATCAACCCCGCGGCGCTGTTGTAAATCATTTCTCCGCATCTCGTTTCGGTGATTCGTTTTGAATCGCAGTCGCTTGCGACTGATTGATTTGCCAACCACCAGAATATCTCGCAGGCCATACCCTAAATTCGCTCCTCAATCCTCGCCCGGTTTCACCAGCCACAGTCCGGCAATTTGAGTCGTATGCTTATGGTAAACCACTTTCAAATCCAGAGCATTCCTCTCCCACACACAGGGTACATAAACTACGATGTATTCGGTTTGGGGCTTTATCTGTGGCGATCGGCCATGACTGACAAACTGGCCCCCAGCGTCGCTCAGTTGCTTCCAAAGTGCCTCCAATTTCTCAGCGGGAATCGCCTCAAGCATCGCCTTGTCAAATGATTCGGTTGCTGCCTGAAATTCGCTCCTGATCAGTTGCTCGACAAACGCCAGGGCTATTTCGGGAAACTTCACTGCCGGACTGGCCAACAACGCATGTAGTTGTTTTTCCAAAGATGTGCCAGCGGGGGCATTGTTCAGTCCGTAAAGTTGCCAACCATCGGCTGCCTTGAAGAAAGTCAGTATCAGACAGGCACCTTTGAGTTCCGCTGGCCCATCACAGCGGACCATCGCCCAGTTCGCGTCGATCCGTGACTCGCTCACATGCATGTTGAACGGCTTGCCAGCCATGCGCTGAAACTGCTGGCGCATTTCTTTCGCAAATATGGGCAGCGCATCGCTCCAACCACGAATGCGATCGGATGACAGTTCTTCGAGGGCCGTATCGTTGCTTGCGGCGATAGCAGCGAGGACTTGACCTGCGGCAGCCTGAACGGCGGCTTGATCCGGTTTTGTCGCTGCATGGGTGGTTGATGATGCCATAACATTAATCTGTCTGGCACGCTGAATCATGCTCTCGGGTATCGGTGTGGGTTGGCCATCGCTTGACCGAGTGGCAAACAAAATCACATATCGCCTGGCGGGCACGCGCTCTTCTGTCTTGAAATTATGATGACTGGGGCTGTTGATGCCTACCCAATACACCCTGCCCGCTTCGAGCTTCACGGGCATCGTGCAAATGGTGCGCGTCGAGTCGTAAAAGATATCGCCGGTTCGTTGCGGAAAGGTGTCGCCGCCGCCCGTCCATGACCAGCTTTTGTCCATCATCGGCTGATCGAAGGTCACCGTCAGTTTGTCCAGCGCCGGGTCCACCTGATCATGGAATGCCGCCGGCGTGGTTTCGATCACCCGTGGCACACTTTGCGCAGCGTTTTCACCGCCTGATTTTTCCAACAGTGTTAACGCGGCTTCTGCATTGTTACGCACCAGATGATCCGCATCTTTGAGTGCTTCCTGCAGGGTCGGCTTGGCGCGTTGATCGCCAAACAAGCCCAGCGCATACACAGCACTGCGCCGAACCATGCTGCTTTCATCCTTGGTTGCCAGTTTTACAAGGTCATCGAAGGCATCTGCCGCTTTCGCCTGTCCCAGGGCCAATGATGACATCGAACGTGTATAGTTTTCCTCATGAGCAAGAAATTTTTTCAACATCGGCACCGCTGATGAAATGTCAGCAAAACCTGCCTTCCACAAAACGAAAATGGCCGCCCGGCGAATCGTGTTACGATCCGACTCCAGGTACTTGGCCACCTCGCTCACAGTCTCCGACTCGGGCAATCGCTTCACCGACTTGAGCAACTCCAGTACCTGGGGATCACGATCGTTGAGTGTCGATATGTCCTGCACCGCCTTACGCACAACCGTGGCGACATCTGCCGGGGGCGATTCATTCTCTTTGGTGGCAGTGGTCGCTGCCCACACCATCAGCGGCAGCACCATGACGATGGTCGAAATCATCCCCCACTTGACAATATTGTTGGTACGCACGGCTTTGCTCCTTTGCAGGTTGTTCAAGGCGTCACCAACAATTGGTTGACGCACTTTTCTCCACAGCAGCAGACAAATCAATAACTGAATGGGCAGCGCGGTCGTCATGCCCAACGCAAACACCAGTCCAAAGTTTTGTTGAGCCAGCCAATAGCTTGGCTGGGTGATCGCACCCCAGCCGAGGTTGGGCGCACTTGCCAATATGGCGTACAGGTGATACCAGAGCCAGATGATCAAAGCGGTCAAAATCAGCAACGGGTATAGCAAAGCGTCAAACAGCGCCAAGCCCATACCGTAAAGCCGACCGGCGGAGCGACGAATGTGTGCAATGGCGATCACGCCCAACAGTGTGGTACCCAACGGAGCCGTCACCCCCACGCCACTGATCACCACCGCCATGACAATCTGCCACCAAGTTGGGCCTTGATACGGTGCTGTGCTGACAACATTTCTGATACCCATCGTCATGAACAACATGATCACGCACCAGGGCGACCACATCGCGCCAATGACCGCCTGACGTGATACCCGTGCCGGGGTATCGCCGTCAGTCATGGAAGGTGCTGATTGATGGGTCGTTTTCGGCGCAACTGTCGGCGTATTCGCAGATGACGTTGCCCAAGCAGCGCTGGTCGCTGGTTGGTAATGTCGCCATGCGCCCAAAAGAAAACCGCTCATGCCGATGAGCCACAGCGTACCCATGATGGCGTAGTCATGTGAGCCCCAATTTGCGTAACGGCTGAAGTTGATCATCGCGTTGGCAAGTGCGCAAATTGCGGTAAACGTAAAGCCCGCCACCCACCAACGCTTGTGCTGACGATGCCGCGACGTTGCGGGCGATCCGGTCGATGCAATCGGTCCTTGCGGTGGTGACGAGTTGGCGGTCGAATCAACTGTTACTGCCTGCACCGATGTCGTCGCAATCGTCTCCACCTGCGTCTTCAACTCACTGGCCTGCTGGTATCGGCGGGTCGGTTCCCTCTCCAAAGCACGCAACACCACCTCATCCAATCGCACATCAATCACAACCTTTTGCGAGGGTGGTGCGAGATTCTCCTTGGGAAGTTCCCCAGTGAGCATTTGATAAAACACCACCCCCAGCGCGTAAATGTCGGCACGGTGATCCACCATGGAAGGGCTGACGGCCTGTTCGGGGGCCATGTACTGGGGTGTTCCCATCACCTTCATGCCGGGTTGTGTAACGCTGGGCGGGGCCGACTGCCGGGCATGGTCCTGCTCCGGCGTACTCGTCGTTGCGATGGATGGTGCATCCTGATGCACGCCTATCAACTTTGCCAGACCGAAGTCGGCAATTTTCACCTGACCGCTGCGCATCAGCAGAATGTTCTCCGGCTTGATGTCACGATGCACCACCCCGCGATCATGGGCATATTGCAGGGCATCACAAATCTGCGGCACGATGGCCAGCGCTTCCCGTGGGCTGACCGTGCCGGCATCCAGCAGTTGCCGCAACGATACACCGTCCACGAACTCCATGATGAAGAAATACAAATCGCTGCCGGGGCCGCTGCCCTGTGCTTCACGCTTGCCGAAGCTGAAAATGGCGACGATGTTGGAATGGCTCAGTTTTGCCATGGCCTGTGCTTCGCGGGCAAAACGCTGGGCAAAGGCCTGTTCACGACCGATCTCCGGCGGCATTATTTTCAACGCCACCCATCGATCAAGCTGCTTTTCACGAGCCTTGTACACTGCCCCCATACCGCCCCGACCGATCAACTCCAAAATGTCCAGTTCGGGGAACCACGATGTCAATTCTTCCACCGTCGGAGGCGACCAGCCTTTGATCGCATCGGACTGATCCAGCGAAGTTAAACCAATGGTGTTGCTCTCCAGTCCGCGTTTGAGCAGACAAACAGGACACAACCCGCCGCGCAGAGAGGCTGTATTCACCCTGGTGCCGCACTGGTTGCACTGCATGACATCGTCCATAAACAACTCCGTCACCGTCGGCTGCGAACCGACATGCCGCTGCTACCTCTATCAACGGAAACAAATCACAAACGTTACAGGCAACTGAGCAAATATCGGATTTCGTCATCCACCTTGTCCGCTTGACCGACGGTTTGCATGATCTGTTCACGCAACAATTCACGGTAACGCCTTCGCAGTCGATGCGTGGCCACCCGTACCGCCTGCTCGCTCATGCCAAGCTGTTGACCGATCTTTGCCGCGGTAATCTCCGACGATTGCCCATCCAAGACATGCCGTAAGGCCGTAAACTCAGCCGACTTGCCCCGCCGGATGTAATCCTGTTCCAGACGCTGCAACACCTGATTCAACACCGCCAGCGCCCAGCTACGTTCGTAAAGTCGCTGGGGCGTCAGGGTGTCGATTGGTTCGCGGTTGTATCGTGCCTCAGCGTCAGCGCAATCCAAAGAAATGATCACCCGGTTGCCGCCGCGTTTGAGGGCGTTGGCTCTGTCGTGTTCATCGGCGATGAAGTGTGTCAGAGCGGTGAGCAGAAACGTGCGAAACTTGCCCTTGGCGGGGTCCACACTGGCAAGGCTCCGCTTTTCGAGCAGGTGCGTAAAAAAACCTTGCGTTAAATCTTCCGCCGCCTGCCGAGTGTTACCCTTGCGTCTCAGAAAAGCATAAAGCGGAAACCAATAAACGCGGATCAGTTCTTCCAATGCGCCACGATGCTGCTCAGCGTGTGATGGGCTGTCGTTGCTCGCCCCTGCTGCCGACAATACAACACTCCAGCGCGTCGCGTTGAACCGTCCAACCGAATCGCTGCCCTTGCTTGGCTGTTGCCGTGATGATGTTGGTTTCACCCCAGTCATGCGCTGCGTTATACCCCCAGCCTGAGGCTGCATCAATGTCATCGAAGTTCATACGAGCTCACCCAATCACCCTTTCGCACAGCACGACACCACGGCGAAATATTCACCGGTCACCGAACCGTTAGAATATCGCCATGTCGCTTGAGTTGATTTTTCTTGGAACCGGGACCAGTGCGGGTGTGCCGATGATCGGCTGCGCCTGCCCGGTCTGTCGTTCCAGTGACCCGCGTGATCAGCGTACCCGGCCCAGTGTGCTGATTGCCTACCCCGGCGGCAACACCAGTGACGATGATGATAATGCACCGAATCAGCATACAAAACTGCGCAGTCAATCCAGCGAGATTTATCAACCCAAAAACGTGGAACCAGATCAACATCAGGGTGTCATGCAACGACAATACCTGATCGACACCAGTCAGGAATTGCGCTTGCAGATGGTGCGTGAAGGCATTGCGCGCATCGACGGCGTGATTTACACACACGCGCATGCCGACCATATTTTCGGGTTGGACGATCTGCGACGATTCAATGCAGTAATGAAGCGGCCCCTTGACCTGTTTGCGGAAACCGCGACGTTGCGCAAGTTGCATCAAACCTTTGAATACGTGTTCGCACCGGAGCGCAACGAAAACAATTCCTTCGTGGCCACGCTGGTGCCGCATGAAATCAAACCGGGCGAATCGTTTGTGATGCACGGGGCTTGCTGGACGCCGATTCGGTTGATGCACGGCAACCTGCCGATTGTCGGCCTGCGCATCGACTGGACCAACCCCAACGACCAGCAAACGCATAGCCTGGCCTACTGCACCGATGTGAGCAGCATTCCGCAGGCGTCGTACCCGCTGCTTGAAAAAGTGGATGTGCTGGTGATCGATGCCCTGCGCTATCGGCCACACCCGACGCACCTGACCGTCGAACAGGCCCTGGCGGAAATCGAAAAAATCAAACCGGGGCGCAGTTACTTCACGCACATTGCCCACGATATTCGCCATGCTGATTTGGAAAAAGAGTTGCCCGCGAATGTGTTTCTGTCATACGACGGATTGAAGGTGATTGTGTGAATTTGATTTCGAATTTCGAATTTCGGATTTCGAATTGCATGAACCAAGCCGAGTACGAATGAGCCGTCAATGACGGCGAATGAGGGCTCGGGTATTTGTCAAAGTATAACCCAACCATGCCCAAAACAAGCAAAAAACAAGTGATCGACGAAACCACTGCCGGTCGGGTGGACAAAGTGGTGGCGCAGATGACCGGCCTGTCACGCGCCAAGGTGCGCGGACTGATCGACCATCGCAGCGTGAAAATCAACGGGCAATGGTGCGAAGATGATTTCACGCGAGTGCAACCCGGCGATGTGGTGACGATCGGTTTTGATCCGCAAAATCTGCGCAAGGAAAAACCCAAACCGTGGAAGGATTCGACCTTTCGCCTGGTGTTTGAAGATGAGCATCTGCTGGTGGTGGACAAGGCGGCATGGGCGCTGACCGTGCCGGAGGACGATGATGACGATCTGGCCAAGGCGAAAACCGTGGTCGAAGCGATTCGCCGGTACATGGAACGCAGCGGCAAGGGGCGTCGCCCGGTGGTGGTGCATCGGCTGGATCGCGGCACGTCGGGGCTGTTGGTGTTCGCCAAGTCGCAGGACGTGGCCGACCGTTTGTGGAACCAGTTTGCCCAGCACAAACCCAAACGCGAATACCTGGCGCTGGTCAGCGGTGTGATGAAAAAAAACGACGGCACGTTTCGTTCGCACCTGGCCACGGCTTTTGACCTGTCTCGCTATTCCACCAAGCGCGAAGATCAGGGCGAACTGGCGGTCACGCATTTCAAGGTGCAACAACGTTTGCAGGGCATCACGCTTTTGCGCTGCCGACTGGAAACCGGGCGGCGGAATCAGATTCGTGTGCATTTGGCGGAGGCTGGTCACCCGGTGCTGGGCGATCCGCGTTATCGCAAGGACTTGGCAAAGCTGCCCTGTTGGCCGTATCGAAGGTTGGCGCTGCATGCGGCGGTACTGGGATTTGTGCATCCGGTGAGCGGGCTGCCGTTGCAATTTGAGTCGGCTCTACCGGGGGAATTCGTCCGGGCGATGGGGGCGGTTGTGAAAGATTCGAAAATGGGAAGTGGTCAAGCGATGTAAATATCGAATTTCGAAATTTCCGTCACTTGACCACTTGGCCACTCGACTTATCGTTATACCGGCTGACCCATGAGTTCACGCAGCGCCCTGCCCACATCCGGCTGACGCATCAAATGTTCCCCCACCAGAATGCGATGCACCCCTTCCCGTTGCAATCGCTCCACATCCGCATAAGTTCGAATGCCCGACTCACTCACCACAATGTCGCGGTCCTCGATCATTTCCAACATGCGCAAGGTGTGACTCAAATCCACCTGCATGGTTTTGAGGTTGCGATTGTTGATGCCCAGCAGTGTGTACTTGGGGTGCGGAAAGCCGATGTGCGGCCGAATACGCAGCAAACTTTCCACCTCATGCACTTCCACCAAGGTCGTCAGCCCCAACTCGGTCGCCAATATCAACAGGTCGATCAACTCCGCCTCATCAAGGCACTCGGCGATCAGCAGCACCGCATCAGCCCCGGCTGCACGCGCTTCATACAACTGATACGGGTCCACCATAAAATCCTTCCGCAACACCGGCAGCGCCACCGCTTCCTTGATCTGTGCGATGTACGCAAGCGAACCTTGAAAAAACTTTTCATCGGTCAGACAACTGATCGCAGCAGCACCGTTGTCGTGATACGCACGGGCAATGGCCAGCGGGTCAAAATCGGGGCGAATCAAACCCGCTGACGGACTGGCGCGTTTGACCTCGGCAATCACCCGTAATTCCGTGCGCGGTCGTGTCACGGCTGTGAAAAAGTTGCGCGGTTTGGGCGAAGCAAGGGCACGCTCACGCAACGCATCGAGTGATTCGAGTTGCATTGCCTGCGCCACTTCGACGCGCTTGGTGGCGATGATTTTGCGAAGAATGTCAGCCATGGGTACGCATGATAGGGCAGCTTGAAGATGTGAGCGAGTGGCCGAGTCAATTGTATCGGTTAGCGCCGCGATTTATCGCGTCTGGCCGGTGATTTGGCGATCTGGTGATCTGGCGATTTGGTGATTGACGGAATTGGACGACCAATCAACTGCAAAATGTTACATCACTCGTCCACTTGACCACTTCCGGCAGCGCAATAAATCGCGGCGCTAACACCCGAATACGGCTCCGTCACTTGACCACTGGGCCACTTCTTTACTTCCCCGGCGCGATACACTTTCATCATGAATCACCCGCAACCCTATTTCACCGGGCAGACCTCGACGACATCACAACCTGCACAACCACACGCCGGCCACCGTCGAGCTGCGCTTTGGGTTTGGGTGACCGGGGGCGTGCTGGTGCTGCTGATGGGTTGCTGCGTGACCACGCTCACGGTGGCAGCGATCACACCCATTGACGAATTGACCAAGGCCGCGGGCACAAGTGTTCCGCAAGCCCAGCTCGATCATTTTCAACAAATTCAACCACTGCTCGTGCCGCTGACCATCGGTGTATTTGCGGTTGGGTTTCTGCCCGCACTGATTTACCTGTTCACCGGCTTCGGTGTCCGCGTCGGCGGACCTGCATCCATCAAATTCACCCGGCTGTTGATGCTGGTGCAGTTGGTGTTGTTGGCGTTACTCATGCTTCTGAATGTTGTGGGTTTGGTGATTCAGCGCGATATCATCGGGCTGGTGTTCAGTGCCATCCTCTATCTGCCCGTGCTCTGGCTGCTGTTCACCACCAGCCAAAAACTGGGCCAACTGCGAACCACCGGCTTGATGAGCGATGAACTGAGCAACGATCCGTGGGGAGGCATTGATAATGGATAATGGATAATGGATAATGGATTAAGTTAACAAGTCATGAGAGCCCTCTGAACAATCCCCTCTCCCCCCGGGAGAGGAAGGAGACCTGCTTCGCAGTAGGAGACCTGCTTCGCAGGTAGAGTGAGGGCGGAAGAGCGTATGGTCGTACCGTATTTCAAGGCATATTCTTCATCGGCCCTCACCCGGTATCGCGGACTCGGCCACCCTCTCCCATGGGGAGAGGGATTTTTCAGAGCCTTCATGATTGCATTGCCTTGATTCTGAACATTATCCATAATCCTTTATCCATCATCCATAGCGGTTCAGCCCGATTTTTTCGCAATCTTCGTCCACGTATCCTTGAGTGTCACCGTCCGATTAAACACCGGTTTATCAGCGGTGGTGTCCGGGTCCACACAGAAATACGCAAGTCGTTCAAATTGATACTTGTCACCCGGCTTGCCTTTCAACAGCGACGGCTCCACCTTTGCCATGACCACCTGTAACGAATTCGGATTGAGGTTCGCCCGCCAATCCTTGCCTGCGGGTGCATCGTCGGGGTCTTCCTTGCTGAACAGGTGATCGTACAACCGCACCTCCGCATCGACCGCATGATGCGCACTCACCCAGTGAATCGTCGCCTTGACCTTGCGACCATCGGGTGTGTTGCCGCCTTTGGTTGCCGGGTCGTAGGTGCAATGCACGGTCGTGACATTACCTTCCGCATCCTTTTCCACGCTCACGCATTTCACCAGGTACGCATACCGCAAGCGCACCTCATTGCCGGGGTAGAGACGAAAATATTTGGGGGCGGGCACTTCCATGAAATCATCGCGCTCGATGAACAGTTCGCCTGAAAACGGCACTTTACGACTCCCCGCAGCCGGGTCTTCCGGGTTGTTGACGGCGTCCATCATTTCGACCTGACCAGCCGGGTAGTTGTCGATCACCATGCGGATCGGCTTCATCACCGCCATGGCTCTTTGCGCTTTTTTATTCAAATCCTCCCGCAGGCAATGTTCCAGCAGCGCATACTCGATCACATTTTCACGCTTGGCGATGCCGATGCGTTCGCAGAAATCGCGGATCGCCGCAGCCGTGTAACCGCGCCGACGAAACCCCGAAAGCGTCGGCATACGCGGGTCGTCCAATCCCTTGACATACCCGCCTTCGACCCAATCCAAAAACCGCCTTTTGCTCAGCACCGTGAAGGGCAGGTTCAGTCGTGCAAACTCACGCTGCTTGGGTCGATAATTCGCATTCGGTGATTTGGCCCCCAACGCAATCAACTGATCCAAAAACCAGTCGTACAACGGGCGATGTTCTTCGTAAGCCTGATCGCAGAGCGAATGCGTCACGCCTTCGATCCAATCGCTCTGCCCGTGTGCCCAGTCGTACATCGGATAAATGCACCACTGATTGCCGGTGCGTGGGTGCTCGGCGTGCAAAATACGATACATCACCGGGTCGCGCATGGTGATGTTGGGGTGAGCCATGTCGATTTTGGCGCGCAGCGTGCGTGTGCCGTCGGGGTACTCGCCTGCCTTCATGCGGGCAAACAAATCAAGGTTTTCCACCACCGACCGTTCCCGAAACGGGCTGGGTGAACCGGGCGTTGTCAGCGTGCCGCGGGTGCGACTGACTTCATCGGGTGACAGGTCACAGACAAACGCCTTACCCGCCTTGATGAGCAACTGTGCCCACTGGTAAAGCTGTTCAAAGTAATCCGACGCATGGTATTCATGCGTGCCCCAATCAAACCCCAGCCATTGCACATCGGCCTTGATGGCGTCGATGTATTCCTGCTTTTCCTTCACGGGGTTGGTGTCATCCATGCGCAGATGGCAACGTCCGCCGTATTTCAAAGCAGTGCCAAAATCCAGGCAGATGGCCTTGGCGTGACCGATGTGTAAAAACGCATTGGGTTCAGGCGGAAAACGTGTCACCACCAGTCCGCCTGCGCCATTGCTGTTGCTGCGCATGTCTGCTTCGACGATTTCGTGAATAAAATTGCCTGCGGGGGCGGACGCTTCATCAATCGGCTTCATACGGCTTGGCTCCCAATTCAAACCATCATTATAGAGAAACAAACAATCACAGTTCGCCCCGCTTTTGAATGGCGCTACAATTCGTCACCTTTCACCACTGAAAATTCCTTTTACGGGAGCAACCCATGAGCGCACAAGTTTTGGGGATCAGCGGCAGCCCGGTTCGCAACAGCAACACGGACAAAGCCGTGCAAGCCGTGCTTGATGCCACGGGCATGAGCCATGAGTTCATCAAGCTCAGCGAGTTGACGATGGAACCCTGCCGGGCGTGCCTGGGTTGCGTCAAGGACAATCATTGCGTGGTGAAGGACGATGCGCAAATGCTTGCGGAAAAGTTTCGCCAGGCTGACGCCTTTGTGCTCGGTGCGTTCACGCCTTACAGCAGCCTTGATGCCCGCACCAAAATGTTCATGGAACGCATGTACTGCCTGCGTCATCAGACCGGCTTGAACAAGGGCAAACTCGGCGTCAGCGTCATCACCAGTGCCTGTCCGCCCGATGCCCCCGGCCTGCCCCCAGCCGTGCAAACCGCGTCCAATCAGATCGCCTTTTGGATGATGGAGGAAGGCATGAACCACCTGAGCGGCATGGTCATTCTCGGTAACGTCCCCTGCATCAAATGCGGTCACGGCGACGACTGCGGTATGAGCGGCATCAAAATGCTCATGGGGCCTGATGCCACCGTCGCCTCCACCGGCGTACACAAATTTGACACCGAACCCGACCTACAAGCCCAGGCCCGCATGCTCGGTGAAAAAATCAGGGACAGCCTGACCGCACGGGTGCAATGAATTTACCGATGTGTTGACAATGGCCTGGGCGGGACTCGAACCCGCACGACCCTTAACGGGTCAGGGGATTTTAAGTCCCCTGCGTCTGCCATTCCGCCACCAGGCCCGCAGCAATGAAATCTACCACAAGCAACCGAACGACGAAACACGCCGGATGATCAAGTCATGTTGTGGCAACTGCTCAGACAAGCCGAGTCGGAGGCGTTTTCGCCGACGGCTCGGGTATTCGGAGAGAAGTGACCGAGTGGTCAAGCTGTCAAGTGACGGAAATGTATTCGAAGGTTAGCGATGTGATTGATCGCTGTGTGGAATCGTTTTTGTAGCCCAGCCGCCCCCGGCTGGGTGAACCACCATGGTCGCTCACACCGCCGAGGGCGGCGGTGCCACATTCACAGACGCGATAAATCGCGGCGCTAACATCCGACCACGGTTCCGTCACTTGGCCACTTTTCCACTTGACCACTTCTTGCCACGCGACAAGTCGCGGCGCTAAACAATACGATTGACACGAACAATGCATCAGGCTTGATGTTCACGATACAACCGCAACATGGTTGCTGTCAGTGAGGTTTTCACCAGTGCCATGTCGGGGGTGTGTTCGCCCAGTAACTGTGCCAGGCTGGTGACGCCCAAGCCTGCCAGTCCGCAGGGGACGATGGTTTGAAAATGTTGCAGGTTGGTGGTGACGTTGAGCGCCAGGCCGTGCAGCGTGACATTGCGACGAACACGAATACCCATGGCACATAACTTCGCAGGTCGGGGCGAGGCTGGGGTCATGCCATCATCATCAACCCACACGCCGGTGTTGGCTTTGTCACGTCGGGCGGTGATGCCAAAGTTCGCCACGGTTTGAATGACGACTTCTTCGAGAAAGCGCATGTAAGCACCGACGTTCATGTGCAGGTCGGTCAGGCGGAAAATGGGGTACACGACCAGTTGCCCCGGGCCGTGGTAGGTGACATCGCCGCCGCGGTCGGTGGGTTGGACATCGATGCCCAGTTGTTGCAAGCAGGCTGGTGATGCAATGAGGTGTTGCGCCGCGTTGGGCCGACGACTGACAGTGATGACCGGGTCATGCTCGACGAGCAGTATCACAGGGCCTGCAATGCGATCAACCAGTCGCTGATGATGCTCCAACTGCACCTGGTACGCAGGCTGATAGGCCAGGCGACCCAGATCGATGATCGTGGGGGTAAGGTTGTCGCCGGTGTTGCCGGGGGGCAGTTCGGGTTGGGGGGTTACTGGCATCATGGGCTGAATCACTTATCATACCGGACTGCAATCATTCACCAGGGACACCCGCTGTGGCGCAGATACACGCTTCTTCGTTTGTGGATAAGCAGGCACAATTGGCTGACGATGTGGTGATCGGGCCGGGCTGCGTGATCGATGGGCCGGTGGTGATCGGGGCCGGTACGAGGCTGATTGCCCAGGTGCATTTGCGCGGCACGACGGTACTGGGGCAGCGCAATATCATTTACCCTTTTGCGGTGCTGGGTAGTGAACCGCAGGACCGTAAATACAAATCGGAGGCGATGGACCCGCGTGAGCCGGGGCTGGTGATTGGTGATGACAACATATTTCGTGAGGGCGTGACGATTCACCGCAGCACGGGGGCGCAATCCACGCGCATCGGTCATGCGAACATGTTCATGGCTGCCAGTCACGTGGCCCACGATTGCGTCATCGGCAACCATGTCACCTTCGTGAACAGTGCGATGGTCGGCGGGCATGTGCATGTGCACGACATGGCGACGCTGGGGGGTAATTCCGCTGTGCAACAGCACTGCCGGGTCGGACGATTGGCGTTTTTATCCGGGGCCATCGGAGTGGTGCGTGACATTCCGCCGTTCTGCATGGTGATCGACATGCGACGGGTGAGTTGTTTGAACCTCGTCGGCCTGCGCCGTGCAGGTTATCGCAATCACATCGAAAATTTGAAACAGGCATTCGACATTTTGTTTCGCCAGCGTCACACCAACGACCGCGCGGTGGAACTGTTGACGCATGAACTGGGCAACGATGCGTTGTGCGCCGAGTTGACGGAATTTATTCGCACAGCCCATCGGGGCATCAGCGGCTGGGTGGATCGCAATGTCGTATCGTAATGAAGTGGTCAAGTAGTCGAATCATTTCATATGTTGAGCGCGGACGCTTTGCGTCGGTGCTCAGTTCGGCTAGAGCGGATTCAATGCAGACGACGCGGATCGAGTTCTGTCCCCTCTCCCTCCGGGAGTGTTGAAAACCTCGCCGTGGCGGGGGTAGGGTGAGGGCGTTTTCCTGAAAACAAAGACGCGACAAGTCGCGGCGCTAACTCGTGTCAATCACTCTGCTGCGCTTTCTCTGTGCCTCTGTGTCTCTGTGGTGAAAACTCAATACACCGAATCCGGAAAGTAAAACTCGCTCGCATTCTCCGGTGTGATCAAATCGACATCGATCACCATGTGTCGCGGAAAAAACTGACTCACCCTTTGCCGATGCCCATCCCGCAGGTTCGACACCGCCATATGAATCCCCGTCGCAATCATCGAAGGCGGGTACGTGATGTTGGCCGGGTACATCGGGTCCTTGTCCATCACTTTTTTCACAATGTCCTTCATCCCCGCACCCGGAAAAATCCACATTTGCTTTTCCCTTCGAGCTTCCCGAATCGCCTGCTCCGCGCCCAAGGCCATGTCATCATCACTGGCCCACACCACATCAATCTTCGCGTGTTTATTGAGCATGTTCTGCATCACTTCAAGTGCCTTCTGCCTGTTCCAAAACCCCGGCTGCTCCGCCAGTACCTTAATCCCCGGGTGCGCACGAAACACCTCCATCGCCGCCTGATACCGATCCGTATCCACCGTCGAGGGTATGCCCCGCAAAATGACGATGTTGGCATTGCCCCCGGTCTTCTGCACAATAAACTCAGCACTCTTGCGTCCAAAGGCGCGATTGTCCCCTTCCAAAAAAACATCGGCTACGGGTTCCAAAAACCCACGATCCACATTCACCAAATACACCCCCTTTTCATGCACCTTCTTCGCAATCGGCGTCAGTGGCGCACTCTCCGTCGCAAGCACCACAATCGCATCCACCCCGCGTGCCAGCATGTCCTCGATATCCGCAATCTGCTTTTCCGGTTTGTCAGCCGTGGCATACCGCCATTCCACCTGCGGATACATCGCCATCGCCCGCCTCGCCCACCAGCCGATGCCTGCCGTCCACCCATGGTCCGCCGCCGGCACCGACACCCCGATACGCAACTTCTTCCCCGCCGCCTCCCCAGCCTTTGCCGTCGTCTGTCCCTGCGCCACCGTCTGGGCTTGCGCTTCCGACTGCCCCCCCAACCCCTGCATCAACACCAAACCCAGTGCCAATACCACCATCAACCCCAGCGTGACATCCAGCCAGCGATGTTGCATCTGTCGCATGAAAAAAACTCCTTCTTTTACGCTTTAATCTGCTGCATCAAATACGTTGATTGAATCAATCCGTTTTCATCGCCGTGGTCCTCAATTGATTGGCCGCTGAAATCTGTTCGCAGCAATGATTCAAACCATGATGCATTGACAAACCCAGCCCCTAGCTCCCAGCTCCATTCTGCTCTGTTCCCTCTGTGTTGAACATTCTCGAATTGCCCCCTGAACCTCATTGTCGCTTGGGCCGTTGTATCAACACCGCACCAATGATAATCACGCCCTTCACCAATCCCTGCAAATAAATCGGTGCATCGAGCATGTTGAGCATATTACCGATCACCCCCAGCATCAGCACCCCGATCACCGTACCAATCACCGTGCCCGATCCGCCGGTCATGCGTGTCCCGCCGATGACCACTGCTGCAATCGCGTCCAACTCGTAAAACAACCCCGTCTGCCCGCTCGACACCGAATTCATCCGACTCGAAATCAAAATCGCCGACACAGCCGTGGTTGCTCCGACCAATGTGTACGTCAATACCTTCACCCGGTCCACCGGCACAGCCGAGTACTCCGCCGCCCGCTGATTGCATCCAATCGCAATGATGTACCGCCCCAGCCTCATGCGATGCAAAATCAAATGCCCGATCACAGCCACCAGCGCGAAAATCAAAATCGGGTACGGTAAACGTAAATCCGTAAAGGGCACCCCCACCCCCTTCTGCCCAATGAACCCAAACAGCGTCGCACTCGATGATCGAAACTCACCCCCATCCGCTAATGCCAACGCCAGTGACCGATACGCTGCCAACCCGCCCAGCGTCACAATCAACGGCGCGATGCGCCCCTTGGCGATCAACAACCCATTTACCAGCCCCGCCGTCGGCCCAGCCGCCATCATCACCAACAACCCCACCACCAACCCCCACCCTTCACTCCCCGCAATCCCCAAACCCATGCACATCCGCGCCAATTGCACACGCACAGCACCATGCTCGGCTGCGATACCAATCGTTGCCGCTTCATTGACCGACTCCACGATACCCGGGGCTGTGATCACCGTGTTCATGCACCAAATGCCCAGCCCACCCACCAACGCCGCCAGCGACCCCACCGACAAATCGATGCCCCCCAGTGTGATCGCCAGTGTCATGCCCACCGCGATGATGCCCACGAACGACCACTGATACGGAATGTTGATCAAATTCTGTGGCCGTAAAAACGCACTTTCCCCGCTGCGATAAAACTCAAAGCTCACCGTAAACACCATCAACACCACCAACGCCACCATCGGCCCAAACCAGGGCGGCAATTCCCCGCGCAATTTCTGCTTCAACATCGGCTTCACAGTTGGCGTCGTCATTTGACTCATGGTGTGAATGAATTGGAAGTGACTATACCCGCAAATCAACCTCTGAAAAAGACGTGATTTTCAACACAGAGGTCACAGAGTACACAGAGAAGCAGTGCGATCAAAACCACGGTTAGCCACCTACCAACCCTGTCAATCAACAGCAATTCAACGATTGAGTCCGCGCCACCGGTTTATTTCGTTTTTTACTCAACCGCCTGTCAGCCAATCGCGTCAGGCACAATGATTCATTCCGCTCTGTGACCTCCGTGCCCTCCGTGTTGAAAACGCTTTTTCTTCTCTGCGTTCTCCGCGTTCTCTGCGGCAATCTCCGCTTCATTTGGCTGTCCATCATCCATCATCCTTTATCCATTATCCATCATCCCTGACTACCTCCGCCGAACCCGTGCCACCTTTTGCCGAAACGTCAAATACCCCGTCAGTGCCGCATCCAGCGACTCGCTCGTATTCAATAGCACATAATCGATCCCCAATTCCGCGCAAATCGTTTTCACCTCCGCCAGGTATCGTTGCAACACTTTCAGATATGACCGCCGAAGTGCTGTCGGATCCGCACGCACTTCCATGCTCACTTCCAACCCTTCAAACTGCGTCGGGTCCTGAAACGGAAAGGCAAGTTCATCCTCATGCAGCACATGAAACACGATGACCTCATGCCGTTTGCGTCGCATCATCGCCAGGGCCTGCCGCAGTGCATTTGTGTCCACCAGTAAATCCGACACCAGCGCCACCAGTCCTCGCCGACCCACCGCCTCCACCAATTGCATAAACACCCCTGCCACATCCGTCTGCGCCTCAGGCTGAGTATCCTGTAACGTCGCAAACAACTGTTTCAAATGCGACCCATGGGCCGACGCAGGCAAATTCTGTCGCACCTTGCTGTCAAAAGTCACCAAACCCACCGCATCCTGCTGCTGTTGTAACAGGTACGCCAAACTTGCCACCGTCGTCGCCGCATGATCAAACTTCGACCATGCTTCCGCCGACTCACCCGCTGATCCGCCGCCGTAGGCCATCGACCTGCTGGCATCCAATACCAGCGTGCATCTCAGGTTGGTTTCTTCCTCATATTCCTTGATGTACAAACGGTCCTGTCGTGCCCATACCTTCCAGTCGATATGCCGAATTTCATCGCCGGGCACATATTCACGATGACTGGCAAACTCGACGGCAAACCCGTGATACGGGCTGCGATGTCCGCCGGTGATAAACCCTTCGACCACCAACCTGGCGCGCAGGTCCAGCCGGGTAATCCGTGCCAGCACCCGCGCATCAAGGTATTGCTTTACACTCATCGTTCAACCGCTTCCAACCGAAAATCTCAATATCAATCAGGCGACAAGCACGATGGATGATGGTTAATGGATAAAGGATAATGTTCAAAAAAAGCCCGCTGCGACAGGGTCTTGAACATTATCCATTATCATTGATCCATTATCCATGATTCACTTGACCACTTGACCACTTTGATCGTGTCACCCAAACGCCTTGGCCAACTCCGGCGAAACCGCTTCCCCCGTTTCCTTATCGCTCACCGTCGCCAACAACTGGTCCACCACCTTGTCCGGCGAAACACCCTGACTCTCCGCATTGAAATTGGTGATCACACGATGCCTTAAAACTGGATGCACCACCGCTCGCACATCCTCCAACGTCACAAATGTCCGCCCTTCCAATGCGGCTTTCGCCTTGGCGCCCAATAACAAACACTGCACACCGCGCGGCCCAGCCCCCCACGACACCCACTGTCTGGCAAACTCCGCTGCACCCGGTTCCTGCGCCCGTGTCGCCCGCACCAGCCGCAACGCATAATGAATCACCGTCGGCGGCACAGGCACCTGTCTCACCAACCCCTGCATACGAATCACTTGTTCCTGCGACAACACCGCCTGCACCCCCGCCCTCGCCCCACTTGTGGTCGCCTCCGCAATCGCAAACTCCTCCGCATAGCTTGGGTAACGCACAAACACCTTGAACATGAACCGGTCCTGCTGCGCCTCCGGCAACGGGTACGTACCTTCCTGCTCAATCGGGTTCTGCGTCGCCAGCACAAAAAACGGCGCGGGCAATGCGTGACGTGTCCCGCCGATGGTCACCTGCTTTTCCTGCATCGCCTCCAAAAGCGCCGCCTGCGTTTTGGGCGGTGTACGGTTGATTTCATCCGCCAAAATCACATGCGCAAACACCGGCCCCTGCAAAAATCGAAACGCCCTCTGTCCCGTGCTTTTATCCTCCTGTATCACTTCCGTCCCCGTGATGTCCGCAGGCATCAAATCCGGGGTGAACTGTATCCGACTGAACGTCAGCCCGAAACATTTTGCCAATGTGCTCACCATCAACGTTTTAGCCAACCCCGGCACACCCTCCAACAACACATGCCCCTGCGCAAACACCGCCATGAGCAGTTGATCCACCACCTCGCTCTGCCCGATGATCACCTTGCCCAACTCCGCCCGCACCCTGTCCCGCGCTGCCTTGAGTTCCGCCAGCAACGCCAAATCGTCTTGCGCACCTGTCGCGTTGGTATTGACATCATTCACGTTGCTTACTCCCGATCAAAGTTTTTTTGACACCGTGTCCATGTCTGTCCCCACTCCCACCGGAAGACCCCCTGACATCACAGTGTAAAGGCGTTCGATTGGGGCTGGGTGCTAGTGGCTCGTGGCTAGGCAGACATTTTCATTTGTATGTTTGACCTAGCACCAAGCTCCCAGCACCTAGCTCCCTTTTCCTCACCTCTGCAAAATCGGCAAATACTTATACGGCAACTGCAACGTGAGCAGCGCAATCGCCGTGCCATAGGCCTCACCGACACCATCGCCGTTCCAACTGCCCTCCGCACTCTGCCGGCTGATCAACTCATCACGCATGCGCGGAAAGAAAAATCGCCAATTGTCTTCGCTCGATAAATACATCGCCTGCCCCGTGTACAAAATCGCATAAAACTCATGCCCTGAATAAATCGCAGCCGTACCTCCGCGACTGGTTTCCAGCAACCGTTTGATGTATGCCAGACAGCGCTGCGCCGCCGGGTGTTCATACGCCCCGGCGTTGTACAACGTCGCCACCGCCGCCGCTGTGATCGGCGGACGACTCGGCCCACGATCACGAGCCGTGTACCTGATGCCCCCATCCGGGTTGGTGCTTTTTTCAATGTACTGCAACGCCCGGTCAATCGTCGTTTTGGGCACATCAAACCCCACATTGCGCGCTGCCCGCAACCCCTGAATCTGCGTCACCGTCACCGCCCCCTCATCGCCTCCCGCATCCGGCGTGTACAACCAGCCCCCGTCCCGCGATTGACTCCGAGCAGTCAGTTCAATGCCTTTTTCCACCACCCGGCGAATCCGCTCCAACTGCACCGGGTCACGTTCCATGCCGTACACCTGCGCCAGAAACAGCAGCGCAAAACCATGCCCGAACATCGGCCGCTGTTCCTCATCAATCCGCCCGATCAGTCCGCTGGGGTTGGCGCACGACAACACATACTGCACCGCTTTGCGCACCTGTGGCGAATATTCGCCCTCCACCGGCGTATGCCCGCCCGACAACAGCGCCAGCCCCGCCAGACTCGTCAGCGCACAGGGATACGCCCCGAACGTACCCCGTGATCGCCATGAACCGTCCACCCCCTGCGTACGCACCAAATATTCCAGCCCCCGTTGAATCGCTCGCTGCGCTTCGGGCGTCACCATCTCCGGCAGTGCCGCCTGTGCATGCACCACTCTCGGTAAACCCGCCATGACCACCGCCAACGCGATCATCAACACCCACCGCCACAGGTGCAGCCGACCACTTCGAAATGATGATCTTTCAATCATGCTTTGTCATTCATACGTTGACACATAGTCTAGGTTCCGTCGGCGATCCGGTCATATGTCACAAACCAACAGGCCCCTCCGTCAATCGTTCGATGGCCTCCAATTCCTGGGCATCGGGTATCTGCGTGAAACTGATGCGGGTCGGGGCGGTGTGTCTGGCACCGTGCATACCGGCGAAGTAGAGCGTGTCTTTGCCGTATTTGTGTTCCAAACGATCCATCACGTCCGCCAGCGCATTGCGACGCACCTGATCCGGGTACAACGGCAGCGGCGCACTGCCCTGTGCCACCAAATCCGTCAGCACCACACTCACGTGGTACGGCGTACCCTCCGGCCTTTCTTCCCACAACTTCGCCAGGGCCTGCAACATCGTCAACGTGTCACGACATAAACCCAGCGACGCCCGCCTTGCCCACCCCGGCCCATCGTACAACTGCACCGCCACCGTCATCGACCTTGCCCAGTAACCGATGCGCCGCAGACGCTGTGCCACCTTGTGAATCAAACGCACCAGCACCGCATAAGCCTTGACCGTACTGCGCCACTGCGGCGGCAGCACATGTGAATGCCCCACTGTTCGCCTGCGCGTCGGTCGCCAGGGTAAATCACACCCCCGCAACTGATGCCACCAGATCGACCCCAGCACCTTGCTGCCCCAAATTTTCGACAATTCCTCCAACGAAAGCCGGCACAGTTGATGAACCTGTTCGATGCCGTGAGTGTGCAAACGGGCCTGCATGTTGCGCGCGATGCCCGGCAGGTCGGTCAGTTCCAGTTTGTAAATCGCCTCGGGCATCTGCTGGGGCAGAATCATCGTCAGCCCATCAGGTTTTTGCATGTCGGAAGCGACCTTGGCCAGCCAGGGGTTGGGGGCGATGCCGATGGAACAGCGCACAAATTCGCCGACCTGTTCACGGATGGCCGCCTTGACCTGATGAGCGATGCCAGCCGCCTTTTCGGGTTCACGTTCTTCGCCCAGCAGCCGCCCGTACATTTCGTCGATCGAACAAACCTGATCGACATGCAGGCACGATTCGACGGCTGCGATGATGCGATGATGATAAGTGACGTACACACTGGGCCGGGCAACGACCAACGCAATCCGCGGACATCGGCGCTTGGCCTCGTACACGGGTGTGCCGGTTTTGATGCCCAGGGCCTTGGCCTCGTAACTGGCTGCCAGACAGCAGGTGGTGTTGGCGACCACCGGCACAATGCCCACCGGTCGGCTGCGCAGGCTCGGCTGCTCCTGCTGCTCCACCGAGGCGAAAAAACTGTTCATATCGACAAACAAGTAACGCAGCACGGCTATGCTCCCGCAAAGTCGTTTTTTCAACCCTGACAATACCTAACAAATACCGTACTTTTTGATTCGCAGCAACGGGAAAATTACGGATTGCGACCTATTTAATCATGAAGTTTGACCGATGCCTTGTTTTCGCCGACAATCTGACTTCACACCTGTTGGTATCCCACCGCAAGAAGGAGTTATTGGCATGAACTCGCCCGAAACCGAAATGCGTTTGCGTGACAAAAAAGTGTTGATCGTGGACGATGACCCCGAAGTCATGGCCAGCATTGACCAAGCCATGCAATCCGAAGGGGCGCTCACCCAGACCTGTGGCGATGGCAACACCGCGGTTCGCATTTGCGAAGCCGACCCCCCGGACCTGGTAGTGCTCGACATGATGCTGCCCAAACGCAGCGGCTTCCTCGTACTGGAAAAAATCAAACAACTGCCCCAGGCACCGCGCGTCATCATGGTGACCGCCAACGAAGGCAAACGCCATCAACAGTACGCTGAAAACCTGGGCGTCGATGGCTACCTGCTCAAACCCGTTCGCCTGGAACGACTCATCGCCATCGCGCAGGACCTGCTCGAACCCAAAGCCTCGTGACTTTTCACCCCTGTGATCGGTCACCCATCGGTGACGGATGCACTCAAACACGCCCATCGCCAACCCGACTTCACCCCGGTTCAGTCAGATGAACGGGGCGCAGTTGCTTGCTCATTTTTCACAACATATTCAAACCCTGCGCCAGGGCTTGCTGCGCGTCATCATCGGTCAGCGTGATGCCATTGATTTGCTGCTGACCTGTTGTCTGACCGATTCACATGCCCTGCTCGTCGGCCCGCCGGGCGTTGCCAAAACATTGCTGGTCAAAACCCTTTCGCGGGTGCTTGATTGGAAGTTTTCACGCATTCAATTCACGCCCGACCTGATGCCCGCCGATGTCACCGGCTATGAACTATTGGGCCGTGATGAACTCACCGGCGAAATGAAAATGGCCTTTCGCCCCGGCCCGATTTTCGCCAACCTCATACTGGCCGACGAAATCAATCGTGCCTCGCCACGCACCCAATCCGCCCTGCTCGAAGCCATGGCTGAGCACCAGGCCACCCTCGGCGGCATCGCCCACCCCCTCCCCGACCCCTTCCTCGTCGTCGCCACCCAAAACCCCATCGAACACGAAGGCACCCACCCCCTGCCCGAAGCGCAACTGGACCGTTTCATGATGCGCATTGAACTGGGTTACCCTTCCGTCAGTGATGAGCAATTGATCGTGCAAGCCACACGCGGCACGGAAATACCCTTGCCTCAACCCATCATGACGCAAAATGATTTTTTGGGTTTACGTGAACTGGTACGAGCCGTGCCCGTCGCCGACTCGGTGATTGCGTATGCGGTGAAACTGTGTGCTGCAACCCGACCCCTTGAATCAAATACCTCGGCCATGGTGCGCGATTACGTGGCATGGGGGGCCGGCCCGCGTGGTTCGCAAAACCTGATTCGTGCCGCCAAGGTGCGTGCGCTTTTTGACGGACGCGCCACACCCACCACGCATGATGTCCGTCAAGTTGCTCCGCCGGTGCTGAGTCATCGTGTGCTGGTCAATCATCGCGCCCTGGCCCAGGGCATTACCCCAGCAACCATCATCGAGCACCTGCTTCAAACCACACCCAATGGTGTTGCAGGTCGCTGACTGGTTGAATGAACCCATGCGGTCGTGCCATGAATGAATTCGCTGACAGCGTGGTGAACTTTGATTCAGCCGTGTTGGCCAGGTTCCGTCATCGCCGATTTCAACCTGCAACGTCACAGCTTCATCGACCCATGCAACCCGGGCACCACCGTTCGCACCACCCCGGCAGCATCGGTGCTTTTGTCACACATCAACCCTACACCGGCGGCGACGATCTGCGCCGCATCGATTGGCCGATCGTGGCACGCACCGGCCGACTGTTCACGCGACGATATGAAACGCACACCCAACAGCGTTACTGGCTGGCGCTGGATGTGAGCAGCAGCATGACCTTCGCCGGGTTGCCCTCGTGGTTGCGCGGTCGTGAGTCACTTGTTCAACCATCGACAACCACCCAACCGCAACACGTCAACCACCCATTGAGCAAATTGGCGTATTGTCAAAGCGTGGCCATGGCACTCTGTCAGATCATCACCTGGCAACACGACCAAGTAGGTATTGCACTGTTGGCTGATCGCTTGATGGAAGCATTACCACCCTCATGCAGTCGCACACACTTGCATCACCTGCATGAACGTTTACACACATTGCAGCCCAAACCCACTGCACAACTGACCGCCGCCCTCACCCAATTGTTTCATCGAACGCAGCAGCCGGGGGTGCTGGTGCTGATGAGTGATTTTCTTTGCGACGATGTTGCGACAATTTGGGCGACGTTGCAACAATTCAAAAACGCCGGCTGGTCACTGGTGCTCGGCCACGTCAATCACCCCGATGAACTTGCCTTACCCGGCAACCTGCCCGTGCAATGGGTCGATATGGAAACCGGCACGACCTTGCACGGCTCACCCATGAAACTTCGTGCTGATTACCAAAGCCGTATGACCAAACACCTGCATACCATGCAAAGCAAAACATGGGCCTTGGGTGGAACGTATCATCGGTGGGTGACCGATGAGCCTTGGCTGCTTGCGGTCGAAAACATGTTGACTTCAGAGGCACGTTAAATGCAATGGGCAAACCCATGGGCACTCTGGTTTTTGCCGCCGGTGCTGATACTGGTGACCTGGCTGCACTGGCGCGGCCAGAGTCGTCAACGGCTGGTGATGTTTTCAGCAGTACGCTTACTCATCCCTGAAAACCATGTTGCCCAGCGACGACACCGCAAACTGCGTCACTGGCTGTTATACCTGTTACGGCTCACAACTTTGACACTGATCGTCACCGCGTTTGCACAACCGAATTGGAACGATGCTGATATACCTGCAGCGATGCAGCAACCATCCGCGCCAGCGTCGATTGATCGTTTACAGACATCATCGAGCGATGCCTCATTCGATGGTGATGTCATTGTCATGACCCAACATACTAACGACTCATCTGCGAGCTGGCAGCCGGGGGCACCCGCCCACGCGATTGATCGAGTGTTAGCATTACTCGCAGCCCATGCAGACTTCAGGTACGACATGGTTACGCCATTGGGGTTATCACAGGTCCACCTCGCTCATATTAATCCACCGTTGTTGATTATTGTCGAACCCGGACGATTGCATCCTTCGACCGTCAGCGTACTGGCGGATAGGTTGAAACATGGAACCAATGTTTTGTATCTGGCTACCGAATCGGACGATGCTGACAACCTCAACAGGCTGCTCAAGGCTGTCAACGACCCCCTGCATAAAAGCATTCATTTTATTGCCACGCAACCCAACACCGATGCGCAACGACTGATCGTTAACCGTATGGTCCCGTTTGCCGCGTATCGCCATCATGATTGGATTGAATTGATTGAATCCGTGCGAGCAAAACCAGGGGTGATTGCCATTTCGCCCGCATCGGATGATTCATACCAGTCGATCATCGTCAGTGACAATGGCCCGCCCGTTTTATATGAAACAATGATCGCGTCGGGTCGGTTGATGATATTGAATATCGACGGCCATGACTCACGCTGGTTGAAACACCCCGCATGGTTGCCCTTGATCAGCGAATGTGTGAACGACCTAACTCATCGACCGATTGCAGATCAAGTACATTTCGCACATACCCCCGCACCGTCAACCAATACCAGCCAACGGTCAACAGAGAGTACTCAGCCATGGGTTATTCTGATTGTTGCAGCATTGACATGTGTGTGTATCGAGTCACTGCTCACACGCCTGTATGCAACGAATTGAATCACATGGAACCAATATGATTCACTGGTGGTTTCAACCCGTCATGACAACAACCAATGGGTTGGTATTATGCGCCATCATGCTTGTATGTGTGTCGGTTGGTATTTGGTATCGACCGGTTCATATTCGCCGATATCGTTGGTGGCTCATGCACATACCGGCTTTTATCGCACTCGTGATCACATGGATGTTATTACTAAACCCGGTGCCTATATCGACCAGTGAGCGCCTACCAACAGAAACACCTCGAATCAACCTTGCGGTGTTAATGGACGTATCGCCGAGCATGATGACAACGGATACCAAGGGTCGGCTTTCAAGGCTTAGCGTTGCCGCAAATGCAATCATCGACCTGCAGGCAATAACCCACAACGACATTGAACTGCAAGCCTATGCCTTCGCTGATACACTCAGACCAATCGACCTGTCATCGCCGCCCATGCACCACATCGGTCAAACGACACGCATATACGACGCACTTAAACCTTTACTCGTCACAGAACCGCCACCACAACACATACTTCTTCTGACCGATGGCATCGATCACAGTCAAGCGAACGCGGAAGCTCGTTTCAACGATATCATCCGATTGGCTCGGAATCGTGGCGTGAATATACATACGATGGCTCTTGGTAACCATGATGGCGCAAGCAGTGTGCATGTTTATACGGACCATTCGCAGATCACCGCCAGACCGGGTCAGCAACTCAAACTACAGGGGCGATTGCAAACAGAGGGTTTTAACAGACAACAGCTACGCGCCATGCTGCGTTTAAACGGCCGCATCATCGCCCGGCAATCGATCACCATCGAATCACCCTCACAACAACGCTGGTCGTGGACCGTACAGCCTGATCAGCCGGGGTTGCACCTCTATCAGATGCAACTGGACAATATACCATTGCCTTCACAGCACGGACGACCCACAGCCACGATGTTGGTGCGCGTGCTTGATAAACCCGTAAAGGTACTCATCATCGAAGGTCAACCCAATTGGCGGCACCAATCACTTGTTCGATTGTTACAGGCTGATCCGTTACTGGAGGTGACATCACTGGCTCGTCTTGATAAACAACGTTGGCTTTATCGCTACATTCGCGCACATACAGAACCGCAAGGCGATACAACACCATCAATACGATCATTCACTACAGCGAATGAGGGCTGGTCGGTGATTGATCAATCGCGTGTTGAACAAATCATCAAA
The DNA here is from genome assembly GCA_964547135.1 of uncultured Phycisphaeraceae bacterium. Taxonomy (GTDB): domain Bacteria; phylum Planctomycetota; class Phycisphaerae; order Phycisphaerales; family Phycisphaeraceae; genus JAJXSS01. Next base: position 53,132 of record CAZJMK010000015.1, read on the forward strand.
GACAATATCAAGTCTGAAACAGACGTGTTACTGATCAGCCAGCCGATTGAAGCGTTGTTCAGTACCACGCTGGCTGATCACTTGTTGCGAGTTGTGCGTGACCGATCACTTGGCCTGATGTGTTATGGCGGAAACAACGACCTCACTGCCAACATCATTACTGGCGACACTCGTGTTACATCAATCATAAACACGATTCATCAACTCGCGCTGCAACGTGAACATGCCATCGTACCGGTCAGTCTGCGCAGTTCCAAACTCACCTATGCCAATGATGAGAACATTGTGCTCGAATTACGGACCATTCATGACGCGACGAAGCATACATTTTCGGTAGTTGTAGGTTCACTTGATGACGCTTCAATACCTGTCACGCTTGTTACTGCTGATAATCCGCCAACAGCCAATCTACAAACATTTACTTTGAAACCGATGAAAACTGGTTTGTATCATGCTGTGGTGCGGGGGCATGATGACAATGTTCACGCATATACCGTATTTGAGGTATTAAACATCAACCATGAAATGATCGAGCTTGAGCCTCGGGCATTGCCGCTTCAAACCCTGTCACGACACACCGGCGGATTAGCGCTACCGCCGGGCGACATCGAATCACTGGTTGATACCTTAAATGAGCAGCATATTCGTCATCAACGCGAATCATCACCCGTCATCACTTTGTGGGATCGCTGGTGGGTGTTGCTTACTATTCTGGGTATGTTCAGTCTGACATGGTGGTTACGACGCCGCGAGGGCATTGCGTGAACGATCACAACCAGCCAATTCAAATCGCCGACAAAACCAGTTCGGCACAACAAGTGCTGTTCTGGTTACACACCTACGCGCAACGTAAACGGTTCATCTTTCGCACGAACTTGATCCTTGATTGTTTGTTGCTGTTATCTGCAAGCTTATGGTTGGCCGTCATGGTTTCCGCCCTGAGCCAGGCAGGTCCATGGTTTTCATGGTCGATGACTGTATTTATGATATTTTCAATTTTGCTGGTGCAATACTTGCGTTGGCTTCACCGGTTACGTCAAAAGCGTTGGTTCATTGTGAGTCGTATCATTTCGAAAATCAACGCACAATCCACTGAACGCGAACGGTTGCCTTTAGGTGCCTCTGAAAGACCCCCTCTCCCTTCGGGAGAGGGCAGGGGTGAGGGCGTGGCTGTTTTTGGATACCCGACGCTTCAAGACCTTTTCGCTCTTCGGCCCTCACCCGTCCTCGCTGACTCGGCCACCCTCTGCCAAGGGGAGAGGGGTTTTTCAGAGGCTACTTTAGGCATTGAACTTGCTCAACAATCGCTTGCTCATGATGACATTCAAGGCAAGCTTGTTGAACATGTATGCCAACATACCTTCAAGCAACTTACCCGGCTTGATATTACGCGATTGTTACCCTCACACGGCCTGCTTATTCGCGCTGGTATGTTGCTTGTTTCACTACTCATGACCGCATATATTTGCCGGCAAACAGCACCATGGTATATACAACAGTTGCCAATCCAATCGTCGATCGACAACGACACTGCAGTTGCATTCAATAATGACCAACGATTGATATTACACGCCCCACACCATGTCGAATCCGTTAACAGCGATACAACATTGTCGTTGATCATGGAAGCAAATGTCTCCGCCGACGAACTGATTGCCAACCTGCAATTGGCGATAAGCATCAACCATCTGCCACCGACGTGCCTGCCACTGCCAACTGCCGGCACACTGATGACCGCCGATGCAAAGCAATACGAACACGCGATCTCACTATCAGAACTCAACCTCAACCCCGGCGATCAACTGGCCCTCACAGCACGTATGCAAATACGTTCCGCCAATACATCACAATGGGTCGAATCACAACCCCAGGTCATACACATTCAATCAATCCATGAATCACAGTCAGCCACCATTACGAACGCGCCTTCGTCATTTGCTGCAAACCATCAGGGATCAGGGCAAAACCAGGGTAATTCGGGCGGCTCTTCATCGCCAGCGGGTCATTCCAACACAAGTACAAATCAAACCGTCTCGCAACACCCCATGCTGCCAACCATACATACTACAAACTCGTTGGCCTCCGGCGAACTTGTCACTCCGACGACGCCATCCGCTCCAACCATCACCATCGAATCCGTGCCGGAGGTGCCACTGCGCTATCGTGAAATGACCAACGCCTACCTGACACAATTGGCTATTGATTCGGCTCGTACACTCACCCCCAATACTACCACGCCTCCATCCGATGGCAGTACCCCTCCATGAAGCCAAACACCTATCGAATCATCGTTGCATGGTTCGCCTTGTTGGTATTTACAACAACCATTCCGCAACCAACCCATGCGCAAAATAATGACGAGTTACCCGATCTGGCACCGGTTGAAACCGCAATACCATCAATCCCCGACGAAACCGTGGTCCGCGTCGGTAATCTGGTTTATGCACGTCATCAATTTGCCCGCTGTTTTTCCACCGGTTTCCTTGAACTAGCCCATCGTGACACCACCATCAAAACCACCGGGCAACTTCACCCGCTACGTTTATCCGGCAATCAACTGGTTGACTATCCCTTTACCATCATGGCAGGTGAAAACGCCTTTACACTCACGCTCGACGAACGTACCAACCTGAAGCGTTACCTCGAACAAGGCGGGTTTATTCTCGCTTCCGCCGGCTGTTCCTCCGCACAATTTGACCGCTCGTTTCGTCGTGAAATCGCTGAGCTATTCCCGGAAATATTGCTCAAACCGATTCCGTCGGACCACCCGTTATTTCACCTCATCACGACCATCGAATCGCTGAACACCAAAACAGGTATCGCCCGACCATTGCAAGGGCTTTGGTTGAATGATCGCCTTGTGCTCATTTACGCCCCCGACGGCCTCAATGACACGGACAACGCCCCCGATTGCTGCTGCTGCGGCGGAAGTGAAATATTGAACGCACAGGCCATCATGCTCAACATACTCGCCTACGTATTATCCTTTTGATGGATATATAGACTGACTTGCACTGCTCCACCAGGCATCTTCCTTTATACCAAACCGACCTGATTCTTACTGCCGAACACAGGTCAGCAATGGTATGGTGGTATTCGGGCGAACATAATCCACCGGTCCTTGGGGCGTGATGCGGCGCAACACGGCAACATGCGGGGCATTACGCAGAAGTATTTCCATCACCGTCACGGTCATATCAGCCGATTCCACCTGAAACATTGGAAACGGATTGTCTGAGGTATGCGAATAGATATAGGCATATACTTCAGCTCTACTGCCCCCGGTCACCAGTATTTTCCCGCGCGATTGTTCGGTCTTTAAGCCGAATATCCATGCCTTTGAGTTGTTGAATATCTGCGTGGCAAATCGCTCACGGGGTAGAAACTTATCATTGAAACCGACTTCCACGTTCATCTGTCGGGCAAACAGCCGACCGCCCTGCATTGTCACATAACCGGGAATGGTGTCATCCAGAAATAGATCGCCAGCCCCGGGGTGAGATCCGATCCGCTCGCAAGTCATATTGCGTACAACAAGATAACGGGATGATTTGTGTTCGAGAACAAGATTTCCATAGATCGAATCAAATCGTTCAATGATCACAACTGGTGATTCACCATCCTCCAGAACCAGTCTCGGTCTGGGTTCGGTCCAATCCCGATGCAATGATTTCAGCGGCCCAGGCTCAAGTAGACATTCCAAACCAATCAGTCGTTGTACTTTCCCGCGGAGAATGACAGTACCATAAATGTCGATTTTCTGATGCACGGGGAAGTAAACCGTATGTGCCCCGGAATCGATGGCTGCCTGCATAGCCGGGGTCCAATCGGTTACCTGTCGCGGTTTACCTTCATGCGTAATGGTAATCTTTTGCGGAGCATACCTGGCAATGCTGGTCCAACCGGAAAGATCACCCCATGGAATCGTCGGCGTTTCCTCAATGGGCAAACGCATGGTCAATCGCACCGGTGATTCCAGTGCCACCGGCTCTTTACTGGTCCATTCCGTAATCTGCGCATCGCGCAGGCTCAGAGTCGAGGTTTGCAGCGATATTGGATAACCTGTCACCTGAATATCGCGCAGCAGTCCCTGCCCGTTCATTTCAATGGCGGCTCCGGCAGAAGCGGAGCCATCGAGTATTGCATCCATCAAGACCAGCAATGAACCACGTGCGCGTACCGCCGGCACACTATTCTGACTGGCCAGCCGACGGACAAAACTACGTTCCGTAATATTAAAACCAACCTGTCGCTGTTCACGGAGTTTGATATTCTCAAAGGTTGCCGACTCATCCGGGTTCGAGTGAATGCCGGTTTCAAATCCGATGACCTCCAGATCACTGACCAACAGCGGTCCGGCATGACCATCGATGCGCAACCCAACCGCACCGATGCGCTGCGGATCGGAAGAGATCAGCCGAACGTTCTGTATCGCCCCCTGGTTGTTGGCGAAAAAGTCCAGAGCGACCGCCCCCGGATTTCCCGATCCGACATCAATGGTCAGATCACGCACCGCATTGCGAAACGCCTGGGCAGCTCCCCACGAAGTGATCAGCACCGGAAACGGCTGATCACCACGGTCGAAACCCGGCGCGTTGTCCACCAGCCTGATAATGGTCTTATCCCGACTCTGGCCCTGAAGTATCCGGCGCGATGGAACGCGCCCCGGCTTCGTCGGCGGCTCAATCATGCCGGTGACAAGATATGTTCCATTTGGGATATAAACCAGCCCGGTATGACGATACGCCCGACGAAGTGCCTGCGTATCATCATGCACACCATCCCCGACGGCTCCAAAAGCCCTGACGTTCACAACCCCGCTGTCCGCTGGAAACAGTACGCCTTGCTCGCCAGCATCCACAACGGCCTGATTCGCAGCACTCATGGCTTGAGCATTGGGCGCGGCGATCAGCGCTTTTCGCGGCATAGCGTCCAGTTCGCGCCGTCGTTCCAAAAAAGTCTGATCCGCCGAATCTGTGGAAACGCGCAGATCGACCAGGCGAACGAACGCCTTGGTGTTGGCAAGACGAACCCAGGCGATGATCACCAATTCATCTCCTGCAACCATCTCCACGGCAATGCCATCAAGCTTGATCGTTATGCCGGGCTGAATGCCACGTCGAACTATGGGCTCGACTTTGTCGGCGGTTCGCCGTGCGATGATCAATTCCATCGGCCCGGTGCGCTCAACACCCATGGCCAACCCGGTCAAACCATATATTCCTGATTCGGTAATCCTGAAGGCCAAAACGGGTGCACGATGATATTCTGCACCAAAGCGACTGGCACCAGCTCCCAGAATGATACTTTTCTCGTCGACAATACCATGCGGAAGACCTTCGAACATACGGTCGGAACCCTCCCAGCGACCATCCTTGAATACCATGGGTATGTAGGCATTGGGATTCCATGGATCGTCAGGCCAGAGGCGATCCCAACGCCATTGAGCAGCCTGATGCCAATGCGAAGGAGCGGTAGTTTGCGCGATGGTATCACAAGGATGGAGCATGAATAGGATTCCCATGAACACCGGAAGCCCCATGGCCACAAGTTGATGGATATGATGATGGAATCTCATCAGTACGAATGGACTTGACTGATACATATGGTACTCCGAGAAGAAGACCGTGATGAGGTAATCACCCTCATCACGATGTGTATGGCGATGTTGTTTAACGAGTATGAAAGAACCATGCTGTTAGCGACGACGCAGCAATAGCGTCGATGCGGTGAGTGCCAGTAATGCCAAAGAAGCCGGTTCAGGAATAAGGATTGTCACACCGGTACCCAGGGTTTCATCAAGCACAATGTATGCATCTCCACTGAGCACAGAACCTCCGATGCTGCCGGTCACGCCGGTCAGGCCGGAGGTGTGATACCATGTATGAGCGCCAGCCGTCGCGGAATTGCCGGCACCGGCCGCCCAAGCCGCCCGGACGGCGGCAATGGCCGCATCGCTGAGCGTTACACCACTGAACCGGCCCAGTCCATGAATCAGGGCGATGTCTACGCCATCGATTGCGTTATTCCAATAGCCCACATCATCGATCTGACCGTTAAACTCGTCAATGATATCGTTGGGATTAGATATAAAATTCCCTCTGGCATTTGCCCCCACACTGAATCGGCTTAAATTCAAGCGAGGTTGTGTTTCGGGATATGTGCCTTCGAGAATACCATCAACATAAAGGCGTCGTGTCTGCTCACTTGTATCCACCAGTCCATTGGAATTTGCATCAATCCAATCAATCGTGCCGACGATATGCCGCCATTCCCCGTTGTTGATGGTGGAAGTGCCTATTGGATTGGTTACGGTCGCCGCATTATTTCGCTTAAGTATACGGGCGTTGGTAGTAGCATAAATACCGGCATATTCGTTAAAGATGGTTGTAGTACCGCTGATGTTTCCCGCAATCATGCCGGTGGCGGCGGAAGATTTATTGATCCACGCCGACCAGGTGACAAAGGGGCCGGCATTATTCGTCAACCCGGTTACAGCAATAACCTCATTGGCCGAGCCTGTGAAACCATAGGCATTGCCGAACAGTCCCGGCACCCAATTTGGATTGCCACCAGCAGGATTAAACAACGTACCGTTCTGTGCAGTACCGACACTGTCATTGGCCGTTGTTCCGCTGCTTTCATCAAGCATCCAATGTATCACCAGCGCCGACTGGGCTGTGCCGCTGAACAATATTGGGTCCTTCCGGAATCAGCGTGGGTAAAGGTCCAGTCCGCCACAGTGGAAGT
>CAZJMK010000016.1:0-57954 GCA_964547135.1 uncultured Phycisphaeraceae bacterium
GGCGTTTTTGTTAACTCAACCAGCCAGATTAGTTCGACTGGTTGAAAGAAGCTCCTCGAGCTGGACTCGAACCAGCAACCTAGCGGTTAACAGCCGCTCGCTCTACCGATTGAGCTATCGAGGAAACGCGGTGGTCGGTGGGTGCAAGTGCAGGCCACGACCGGCCGGGGCGTCGAATCGGCTTCGACACCGAGGCATCGAGTTGGACCCGATGCAGCCACATCGACTCGGCATCCATGTGGCCCCATAGATTAGCCTGTTGGCGAAAAGTTTCAAGCGCGGGATTGTTTTATGGGTTGAATGGGCAGGGTAGTGGAAAATGGTGGTTGGTACGTGAAGTGAGGCAAACCTGATCTTCATGCGGACATGAAGATCAGGCGTGGCGGCAGGTGTGGGGGGCAGGTGTGAGTGGCAGGCGTGGAAGCAGAGTGGTTATAGCATCACCGTTCATGGTTCACGGGCATGGCGCGGATGCGTTGCAGCATCGGAATCATGCCTTCTTCGAGCACCTGGTCCCAGCCCATGCGCGATACCAGTTTTTTCCCGGTGTCGATGAGTTCCTGCATCTGTTGCTCGTTGCGCGGCAGGCGTTGCGCCAAATGACGCGCCACCTCGGCGGCCACCTTCCATTCCAACGCATCACGCTGAGCCTGACTCATCGATTTCAGTTCATCAATGCTCTGTTCGTGATCGAGTTGGGTGAAGTCGGCAACGATGACGTTGGGTGTGCCTTTGTTGCCGGTGACGTGATCGACAAAACCCTTGCAGCCGCAGACGTTCGAAACCACACAGATGGCGCCGCAGGAGAGCGGTTCCAACGGGCTGATGCCGAAGGGTTCGTAGGTGGCCATGCCGAACTCGACATCGGTGCCTCGGCGGAGGTCGGCGATGTCCATTTTGGCGGGCAGTCGTTTGCCGATGCGTGCCTGTGACCAGCCGAACTGGTTGACGAGCACGACCTGAATGTTGCTGTGCCGGGCGTTGAACTCATCGGCATCATGACCGAGGCCGACTTCGGGGCCGACGAGGTCGGGGTAGCCTTCCCGATGATTGCGCGGCCAGCCGTAGTGCTCTTCCATGCTGATGATGTCTTGCGGACGGCGCACGCCGCCGCCGGTGGTGAGTATGTAAAGCACGCCTTTGCGATGTTCTTCGCCCAGCAGGCGGTCGAGTTCGTGGCAGACGCGCAGGTCGCGCCACATGCCCTTGCTGATGACCGGACGGGTGATGTGGGTCATGAGCACATCGGGTCGGTAGCCCAGTAGTTTTTCGGAATAGTCCTGCAACATGGATCGACTGGCCTGCTTGGTTTTCATGGTGCAGGGAATCACCGGCAGGCCGTTGTAAACCACGTCAATCGGAATGTCGTCGAACTTGGGGCCAAGGAAGCGGAACTCATCACGGACGTAATCGCCGACGGCGATGAGGCCGTCGCAGAGGTGAGTGCGGGAGATCAGGCCGTGACGGAAATAGCTGTCCACGGAGCCGAAGACATCGTCCACGTGCAGTTTGAGTTGGCGAGCCTGATGGAGCACGTTGTAGAACATGGTGTCGTGGCCGGGGTGGTCTTCGACGAGGCGACGCACGGTGGAACATTCGTGGGCATGGAACACGGTGCGGAATTTGGTCGGACCATCGTGAATGGCTTGCAGCACAGCGGGCATGCCCATGAACTCATGCGAGAACATGACGCAGGGTAAATCCTCGCGGTGCAGGATGGCTAACAGTGCGTAGTAGCAGGGTTCAGCGAGGCGCATGTATTCTTCGTAATCCCAGGCGCTTTCGTACTTCCAACTGGGCAGGCCGAAGCGGTCCCACAGTTTGAATTTGAAGCGGTTGAGGCGATCGGGGTTGATACGAAAGGTGTCGATCAGCAGGACCTCGGCTTGACCGGTGAGGTTGAGGCCGGGGGGGTTGTAGTGGCGCTTGCCGTAAACGATGGCGGTGTTGAAGGCCCACTCGATGGGACGAAGTTTGTCGGCCAGGTTGAGTTTGTCGATGTTGTCAACGGAACTGTAAAGGACTTCGCCGTGATCGCCGAGGCGCGTTTGCGGATCGACGACGGCATGGGTGGAGGTTGGGCCGACGAGGATGGTGCGTTTGACTTGTTGTTGATAGACGGGGCTGATGATCATGCCTTCGAGCACGGTGCCGATGCCGCCGAGTTGTTCGACGGCTTCGTGGGTGACGTGCGCGAGAGTGAGTCGATCGTCGGCTCGTGCTTTGGCCAGGGCGGAGGCAGCGGTGGTGGGGGCGGTGGAAGCGTTTTTTTTCGGACGGGGCATGGGGCGAATCCTTGTTTATTTTTCACCACAGAGACACAGAGGCACAGAGAATCACCATCAATCAATAAAAGCCGGGAACGAGGTAACAGCAAAGCGTGTGCCCAGGGCTTGGGTATTGGTTGTCATGGCCGGTGAACGGTTGACCTTTGACCTCCGAGTTTGAACCGAAACGATACCCGAGCCCTCGTCGTCACCTTCGGTGACTCCTCGTACTCGGCTTGTTTTGAGCAAAGATCAGCCCGGCGGCAACTGGCTGGGGTCGATACCGGTGGTCGGGCCGGAAGGATTGGAACCTTTGGGGCGGGCGGGCATGGCGACGGCCTGGATGTCACCGATGCTGGAACCACGGGGCATGGCGATGACGCCGGTGCGTGCCAGTTCGAGGATGCCGAAGGGGGACATCAGGTCGATGAAGGCTTCCATTTTGTCTTCGGTGCCGGAGAGTTCGATCATGAGTTTGTCGGGGCTGACATCGACGATTCGGCCACGGAAGAGGTTGACCAGTTCGATGATTTCGGTGCGCCGGTTGGTGTTGTCGGAGCCGGCGGTGGAAACCTGCACGAGCATGAGGTCGCGTTCGACGTAGGGTATGTCTTTGTAATCGACGACTTTGACGACAGGCGTGACCCGGCCCAGTTGCTTGCGGACCTGTTCCATCACGGCATCGCTGCCGTTGACAACGATGGTCATGCGTGACAGTTCGGGGTTTTCGGTGCGACCGACGACCAGGCTGTCGATGTTGAAACCACGGGCGGCAAACATGCCCGCGACCTGGGCGAGTACGCCGGGTTCGTTGGTGACCAGGGCGGCAATCACGTGACGACTGGAAGTTGTTTCACTCATAGTGGTGACATGATACGCCGTTGGGGAGGAAGTGGCCAAACGAAAAGAATTTCGAATTTAGAATTTCGGATTTCGAATTTACGGAGCCATCCATGGAGCATCGAGGGCCCGGATATGTTCAGTGAGTTTGTTGAAGAAGTATTCAAGTCGTGATGAAAATGAAATAGTTGATGAACTGTCCTTACATTTTCGTGATCCTGAAAATTCGAAATCCGAAATTCGAAATGGTGGCCACTCGGCCACGGGTTATACTCACGCCATGGCCAAGCAGCAGACCAGGTTTGTGTGCCGATCGTGCGGGGCGATACAGGTCAAGTGGATGGGTAAGTGCCCGGATTGCGGGATGTGGGATTCATTGGAGGAATATCGCGCCCCGGATGTCGGTGCGCAGAAGGATGCACAGCGCGGCACCGCGGCGCAGTTCACCAGCGCATCGACCAGCGCCCCGCAGGCACAACCCATCGGCACGGTGGAAGAAAATGATTTGCTGCGGATCGCCACGGGCATTGGTGAACTGGATCGCGTGCTGGGTGTGTCGGGGGAAAGCGCCGGCAATGGTGCGGTTGGTAGTGAAACACCCGTCAAGGTGACATCAGCCAACGTCGGCATTGTGCCCGGTTCGGTGGTGTTGCTCGGTGGTGACCCGGGCATCGGCAAGTCAACGTTGTTGTTGCAAGCGGCGCAGGGGTTGGGGCAACGGGGGGTGCGGGTGTTGTATGTGACCAGTGAGGAATCAGCCCGGCAGACGCGGTTGCGGGCGGCACGATTGGGCGCGACAGCCGATGAGTTGTATGTATTGGCGGACACGAACCTGGCGCGGATTGTGGAACAGATTGCCAAGGTCAATCCGGCGGTGGTGGTGATCGATTCAATTCAGATGATTTATAAAAGTGATCTGCCCGCGGCACCGGGCAGCGTGACGCAACTGCGGGTGTGTTGCCAGGAATTGGTGTATTTGGCCAAGGCGGGGGGCGTGGCGGTTTTTTTGGTGGGGCATGTGACCAAGGAAGGGCAGCTGGCGGGGCCGAGGTTGCTGGAACACATGGTGGATACGGTGCTTTATTTTGAGGGGGACCGGTATCATCAGCATCGGATTGTGCGGGCGGTAAAAAATCGTTACGGGACGACGCTGGAGGTGGGGTTGTTTGAAATGGGGGATGGCGGATTGCGTGAGGTGGCGGATGGTTCGGGGCTGCTGGCGGCGGAGTATAAGCCGATGGCGGGGTCGGTGGTGTGTCCGGCACTTCAGGGGTCGCGGTGTTTGATGGTGGAATTGCAGGCTTTGACAGCCACGGGTTTTTTGGGGGCTGCCAAGCGGAAGACCAGCGGGGTGGATGCGAACCGGTTGGCGATGTTGATTGCGGTGTTGGAAAAGCGGGGCGGGCTGCGGTTGGCGGACCAGGATATTTTTGTGAGTACCGTGGCGGGGATGAAGGTGGTGGAGCCTGCGGCGGACCTGGCGCTGGCATTGGCGATTGCAGGGGCGCACCTGAATCGGAAATTGGAAGCAGGCATGTGCGCGGTGGGTGAAATTGGTTTGGGGGGTGAAATCAGGCACACGCAGGCAATGGGGCAGCGCATGAATGAGGCAGCGAGGCTGGGGTTTACACGGATCATCGGCCCGCCGAGTAAATTGAAAAGCCCGGCTGGGGCGCATTGGCTGGCGGTGCGAACGGTGGCGGAGGCGATGGAATTGCTGGGCTGATGCAATGGGACGAACGATCAAATGTTTCGATTGGTTTTGATTTTCATGGCGGGTGGTGCGGGGTCGGTGTTGCGTTATTTGTTGCAGCACGGGACACAGCGTTTTGCCGGGCCGGGGTATCCGTGGGGGACGCTTTTGGTGAATGTGTCGGGGTGTTTTGCGATTGGGTTGTTGGGCGGATGGTTTTTGGGGGCGAGGCCGGTGCATGAGGATTACCGGTTTGCGATCATGGCGGGGCTGCTGGGCGGGTACACGACGTTTTCAGCGTTCGGTTGGGAGACGATGCAATTGGTGGACAACCGCGCGTATTGGGCGGCTGGTGTCAATGTGCTGGCGAGCGTCACGGTCGGGCTATTGGCGGTGTGGGTGGGCAAGCAATTGGCGACGGTGAGCGGGTAGGCCGGTTGATTGGCGTTGAGTTGCTTTACGTTGAGTTGCTTTACGTTGAGTTGCGTCGAATTGCGTCGTTATCACTTTACAAGCGAAATGTCCATCAAGTGCGCAAACGATCATGTAAAATAGTGGTGTGAATACAACGTACACTGCAACCCATCAACTGTTGGAACAACTGCGGGCGATACTCGGAGCGCAGGGGGTGCTGGCGGACCCGGATGAACTGATTGTGTATGAGTGTGACGGGTTTCCGGTGGCCAAGGGTCGGCCCTGGGCGGTGGTGTTTCCGACGGATACCGGGCAGGTGGCGCAATGTGTGCAGGCGATTGGGCAGCATGGCGGGCAGATCGTCGCACGCGGCAGCGGTACGGGGTTGGCAGGCGGTGCGGTGGCGTATGGCAACGGCATCATCGTCAGCACCAGTCGCATGATGCGGATCGAGTCGATTGATTTGGAAAATCGCGTGGCTTGTGTGCAGGCAGGGGTGCGCAACCTGGCGCTGTCGGAGGCGGTGGCAGCTGCGTGTGCGCAAGCGAGGTTGTCGGAGGTGCTGCATTTTTCACCGGACCCGTCGAGTCAAAGAGCTTCGACCATCGGGGGCAACGCAGCGACCAACGCGGGTGGCATCAACACGCTGAAGCACGGGTTTTCGACCAATCACATCATCGGCATGGAACTGGTCACGGCTGATGGGCAAATCATGTTGACGCATGCGGGCGGGTTGTGTGACAGCCTGGGACCGGATTTGCCGGCGCTTTTATGTGGGAGCGAGGGCACGCTGGGCATCATCACAAAATTGTGGTGTCGCCTGGTACCCAAACCGGTACATACACGAACGCTGTATGCGGTGTTTGATTCGACACAGGCGGCATGTCAGACGGTGGCGGATACGATCGCAGCGGGGATGTTGCCGACGTCGATGGAAATGATGGACGGGGCGATGATCAAGGTGGTGGAGGATGCTTTTCATTACGGATTTCCAGCAGAGGCGCAGGCGTTGCTGCTGATTGAAATCGACGGGCTGGCGGAAGTGTTGGACGATGAGTTGCAACGCATTGTGATGTTGTGTCAAAAGCATCGGGCACAGAAGGTGGAGTTTTGCAGCGACCCCAGGCGACGGATGGAATTGTGGAGTGCGAGGAAGAAGGCGTTCGGGGCGATTGGAAGGATCAGCCGAAGTTACTGTACGCAGGATGCGTGCGTACCCAGGTCGATGCTGCCGGTGGCGATGGCGCGGATCAGTGAAATCGGGGCAGCCCATGGTTTGAAAATCACCAGTGTGTTTCACGCAGGCGACGGCAATGTGCATCCGATTTTGTTGTTTGATGAAGACGACCCGGAGGATGTGCAAAGAGCGCTGCGCGCCAGTGAGGAAATGTTGAATTACTGCATCAGCATCGGGGGAACGATTACGGGGGAACATGGGGTGGGCGTGGAGAAATTGCATTTAATGAAGAAGCAGTTCACCCCAGCGACGATCGAGTGGTTTCGAAAAATCAAGGATTGCTTTGACCCGCACCATTTATTGAATGATGGCAAGTTGATACCCAGTACGACGCTGGAAATTCAGTTGATCAAGCCCGTGGCGGTGAATGTGCCGGGCGGGGCGATGTGAGGGAGATGAAGTGGTCAAGTGGTCAAGTGTCAGCACCAAGTTTTGGTTAGCACCGCGACTTGTCGTGACACTGGTTGGCGAAAGACGCCCTCACCCTAACCCTCTCCCGGTGGGAGAGGGGATGGAAAAGTGGTCAAGTGTCAGAACCAAGTGTTTGGTGAGCACCGCGACTTTTCGCGTCTGTCGAATGGTGAATGGTTGCAGAGAACGAAAATGAACGTGACATGGTCGAATCATTCGGAAGTGCAAATACCCTGCGCTGCGGCGCTGGCGGAGGTGGTGCGTGAACAGGCGGCCAGGGGTGAGCCGGTGATTGATTATGGGCGGTGGCATCGGGGGGTTGGCCATGCACCAGTACGACGCGGGACGGTGATTGAATATCGCGGGGAGCAGGTTGAACACTTCACCAGCGATTTCACGGTGCGCGTCGATACCGGCATGACACTGGGCAGGTTGGGGCAACAACTGGCCAATGACGGGCAATTTTTGCCGATGGATGGTGATGAAGCGATGACGCTGGGGGAATGTATCGCGCATAATGTGTATGGGCCGATGCGATTGGGGTATGGTTCGCTGCGCGACTTGGTGCTGGGGCTGGCGTTTATCGATGCACAGGGTAACAGCATCGTCACCGGCGGACGGACAGTGAAAAACGTGGCGGGGTATGACGTGTCGCGCTTCATGGTCGGCAACCTCAACGAACTGGGTTTGCTTCATCAGACCACCCTGCGAACCTATGCGATACCGTCGCATACCCTGCACACCACGTTGAGTTGCGACGACCCGCTGATGGTGGATCGCGGATTAACCCGATGGCTACTCAGTGATGCCAAGCCGACGTGGTTGCTGATGCAGGCAAGCGATGATGGTTGGCGATTGCATGTGGGGTATCACGGCTCGGAAAAGGCGTGCACCCGCCAAAGCAGGGCAATGAGCGAACAGTTGATTCATTTGCCGGGTGTTGAGTTTGAAAATGAAACCACCGGTGATTTTCAGTCGGATGCGCAAATACGAAGTGAACTGCGTGCGTGGCGACATCAATTGACCGCGCTGGCGAAACTGGTGGTGCCGGCGAATCAGACCGGGGCGTGGGTGAAAAGACTTCGTCAGCATCAATCGAGTTTGCATATTGAAACTTACCCGGCGCATGGGTGTTTGTGGGTCGGCGGAAAGCTTGATGCAACGCAGGTGGCGCAACTGGATCGGTTCATCAACGAGGGTTTGCAGGGTTTGACTGGTTTTCGCGTGTGGTACCAGCGCCCTGGTGAAACACTTGAAGCTGTCAAACCGATTGCACCATTGCCGACGGATTGGAGCATTTTGCGCAGAATTAAAAAGACGATGGACCCGCAGAACCTGTTCAACCCCGGTCGATTTTTAAGTGCGACCTTGAACGACGCAGTGGAGGCGCACTGATGAATCGACCTGCCAATGAGCATTCACATACGGTGATTTCAGGTTTGGGCGATACGGCTTGCCCGCATCAGTCAGGCGATGATCAGCCGAGGTCGGTGTTGAAACTGGATCAACATGCGTACGACCGCGCATTGGATTGTGTGCATTGCGGTTTGTGTTTGCCTGCTTGTCCGACGTACACGACAAACGGGCTTGAAGCTGACTCGCCGCGCGGCCGAATTCATTTGATGAAGGCGCTGGCGGACGGCAAGGTGTCACCAACCGAATCGGTGCGCAAGCATTTGGATTTGTGCCTCGATTGTCGCGCTTGTGAAACAGCGTGCCCGTCGGGGGTGGTGTATCACGAGTTGTTGCACGACACGCGGACGAAGTTGCCTGCTGCGCCCCGGCGCACAGTGACGGATCGTTTGGTGGAGGCGATGTTTTTGCATGTATTCACGCAGCCGTTGCGGTTGAAGCTGGCGCTGTTGCCGGCCAGGTTGATGCAGAAAACGGGAGTTTGGTCGCTGTTGAAGAAGGTGAAGTTGCCGGACAAGCTGGCGCAGATGCGGCAGATGTTGCCGGAGGATGGGCCGATGTGGGAACAGCCGTTGCAAGGGCATTACCCATCGACTTCACCGGATGGCAGAACGCATCAGCGCGTGGCGTTTTTCGCCGGGTGTGTCGGTAGTGTACTTTTTCAGGAAGTGAATCGACAGAGCATCGCCCTGTTGCAGCGGGCTGGTTGTGAAGTGATCGTGCCATCGGGGCAAGGGTGCTGCGGGGCGATTCATCATCACGCAGCTCGTGAGCATGAGGCAAAGCAATTGGCGCTGGCCAACATGCGGGCATTGATGAATGATGTGGACATGATTGTCACCAGCATTGCCGGTTGCGGGGCGATGCTCAAGGAATATGACCACCTATTGCGCGACCATGCGGAACACGATCTGGCCAGACAGTTCACCAGCAAGGTGCGCGACATCAGTCAGGCTTTGTATGAACTGGGGTTGTCATCACAAAAGCCGGCGGGTGAAATCAAAGCGACAGCCACGTATCACGATGCGTGTCACCTGGCGCATGCGCAGAAAATCACGGACGCACCGCGATTGTTGCTTTCGGTGATACCGGGGTTGAAGTTGGTCAATCTGCCGGAGGCGGACATGTGCTGCGGGGCAGCGGGAACGTACAACCTGACGCAGCCGGTGATGTCACAACAACTGGCCGAGCGCAAATTGCAGATGATCGGACAGACCGGTGCGAGCATTTGCATCACGGGCAACGTCGGCTGTGCGATGCAGATCGATGCGCAAGCCCGGCGGATGAACATGAAACTCGATGTCGTACACCCGGTGACGCTCTTGTATCGGGTATATTGCGAAGGTCGTTGATCGTCATGTAATCGGGCTGGTTACAAGGAGCAAGGTCATGCGCAAACACCCTCATATCGGCGTCATACTCAGCGGCTGCGGCGTGTACGATGGCAGTGAAATTCATGAAGCGGTGCTGACACTGCTTTGCCTTGCCCAGCAGGGAGCAACCTACAAATGTTTGGCACCGCGCAAACCACTCGAAGTGATCGACCATGTCACCCGCAAACCGACCGGTGAAAAGCGCGATGTGCTGACCGAAGCAGCCCGCATTGCCCGTGGTGATATTGCGGACCTGGCGCAGGTGAAAGTGGCTGATTACGATGGTTTTGTTCTGCCCGGCGGGTTTGGTGCAGCGAAAAATTTATGTACGTTTGCGTATGAAGGGCCGGGGTGCAGCATCGACCCGCATGTGCAACGGGTGTTGACCGAAGCTCACGGGGCGGATTTGCCGTTGGGTTTCATATGCATCGCACCAGCACTGGCAGCGAAGTTGTTTGGCTCGACAATTCACCCGACACTCACCATTGGTAATGATGCAGACACGGCCAAGGCTTTGGTGATCATGGGCGCCAGGCATGTGAATTGTGAGGTGGAGGCGGTGATCGCCGACCCGCAAGAGCACATGCTCAGCACACCGGCGTACATGTACGACCGGTCGATTCGTGAGGTACACGTCGGCATCGAACAATTGGTGACACAGTTGCTGGAATGGTGCCGGAGGCGGGTGAAAAAGTGATCGGTGAATCAAACGCCGACGCAAAGCGTCCGCGCTAAACTTTAAGCAGTCACAACGCCATTTCACGATTGCCCTTGACCCATGGCGAAGCCAGCGGTAACGTGGCGGTTTCGATCCAACACACCGGGCATGGCTGCCACCATGAATCAACCACCCAAAGAAAAATGCGGCGTGTTCGGCCTATGGGGCGCACCGCAAGCGGCTCATCGTATTTACACAGCCCTGTTTGCCCTGCAACATCGCGGACAGGAATCAGCCGGCATTGCAGTGACCGACGGCATCACCCTGCGCGCCCACACCGGCATGGGCCTGGTCCCTGAAGTGTTCGACGATGAAACGCTCGCCAAATTGCAGCACGGGTTCGGGGGCATCGGCCACAATCGTTATTCGACGACCGGTTCATCACGGGCCTGCAATGCCCAGCCGCTGCTGGAAGAGTACATCGGCGGGGCGGTGGCGGTGGCGCACAACGGCAACCTGATCAATGCGCACCTGCTGCGGCGTGATTACGAAGAACGCGGCCACATATTTCACACCACCACCGACACGGAAATCATCATTCACCTATTGGCGGCGCATCACCTGACCAAAGCGGACCCATTGGCGGCTGCGCTGCAGCATTTGCAGGGGGCTTACAGTCTGGTGTTTTTGTTTCATGATCGGATTGAAGCGGTGCGCGACCCCTGGGGTTGGCGGCCGCTGGTCATCGGTCGTACGCCGGAGGGTTGTTATTGCGTGGCTTCGGAAACGGTGGCGTTGGATGTGCTGGGCGCCAGTTACATTCGTGAGGTTGAACCGGGCGAAATTGTGACGATCAGTGACAAGGGGTTGTCGAGTCGTGTGTATGCCGACAGGCAGCAGCCTGCGCACTGCATATTCGAACATGTTTATTTTGCCAACCCCAGTTCGAACGTGTTCGGCGACACGGTACAAATTGTGCGTGAACGATTGGGGGAAAAACTGGCGGAGGAATCGCGCGTCGATGCTGACTATGTAATACCCATGCCCGATTCGGGTCGCTCCGCGGCACTGGGGTATGCCCGGCGTAGTGGTATTCCGTTTCGTGAAGGGATCGTGCCCAATCGATACGTCGGTCGAACCTTCATTCAACCGACGCAAACGCAGCGTGACGCAGCGGTGCAGGTGAAACTCAACGTGGTGCGTGATGTGGTGGCGGGCAAACGACTGGTGGTGGTCGATGATTCGATCGTGCGCGGCACGACGACTCGGGGCAAAATGGCGCAACTCCGTCGGGCGGGTGCGAAGGAAATTCACCTGCGCATTTCATGTCCGCCGATCCGTCATGGGTGCTACTTCGGGGTTGATTTCCCGGAAAAAAGCAAGCTCGTGGCTCATGAACGAACGGTGGAGGAAATTCGCCAGTACCTTGAGGTTGACAGCCTGCATTACCTTTCGATCGACGGCATGCTCAGTTGCGTCACCCGGCCGGCCGGTCACTATTGCACAGCCTGTTTCAGTGGTGAGTATCGTCTGAATGTGAACAAACCGGTGAGCAAACTGAGCCTCGAACGCGATCAGTTGAAAATGTTTACGTGAAGAAGCTCGATGACGCCGAGGGCTTTAGCCCCGGATTATTTTTAAATATAGATTCATATTCATCCGGCCCTGAAGGGCTCGGCGTCAATCATGATGGTTTTTTCATACATCATCGTGACTACATACCAGTCACTTCTGCATAACGGGTGTGTCAGTTGTCATCGCGGTTTTGCCGAACTCCGCCTGCAACGCGGTGAGCAGTTCGGGCATGATGATGAACGCGGCATCAACCCCTGTCACCCGTGCCTGTCGCGTGGCAGGGTCCACCTGCAACGACCATGTTTGACCTTGCATCGTAGTCACATTCATACGCAACACCGTCGCCTCATCGACTTGCGTTGCATCACCTTCAACCCAGTTTTGGGCGCGCAAGGGTGACAGTTGCTTGGTCAATTCTTCGAGGGCAAAGGGTTCAAAACTTGCGTGACCGCGTAGTTGCCATGGGCTGTGCTGCGGGTTGGCGGCATCACCGCGGGTGGTTCGTTCCAGTATGACCGTGACCTTGCCGGGGCGGATGATTTCAATGCGTGCCAGTTCCGCTGCGTTGATGTCGGCAACCACGCGATCGCGCAGCGCCAGGGCCGACGTCGGCAGCGGCAGGGCGGTTTTTTCAACCACATACCCCAACGTTTCACCTGTGCGTTGCACCAGCCAATGCTCATCATTATCAGCCGGGTAAAGTGACAGGCGCATCGGCTCGGTTGTCGTTTCCGATGACAACTCAACCACAGCGGTCGCTGTCGTCGGCCAGTTGGGTTGGTTGATAAACGAAGTCGCCCGCAGGTTGACAAGCCGATCCAGCAATCGTGAAACTTCAACCCGGTCCAGGTTGTAGGGCGGTTGCGGTGAAGCAAATACCCAACCCTCCGGCGATTTGGCGATCATCACCGATGAGCCTTGATTCATGCTGAATTTCAGCGCTGTGATGTCGCCGGCGGGCAAAGTCACCAGCCGGGGGTCGCGCAGTTCGTCCACTTTTTTACGCAGCTTTTCGACATCGGTTTTGCTGACTTCAAACACCACGACATCACTGTTGCCGGTGCGCGACAGCGTGGCGAAAAACTTTTCCATCGACATGTCCGTCGGCCCGCCGACAAGGAAACGATGCGTCACCGTGCCCGCACCGGTTGATGATTTTTCACTTTCATCGAACGCTGTTTTCAATGGGGGTTCGACTGCATCAATCACTAATTGATAAAACGGCTTGTCGAGTCCGTACACGGCAATGTCATTGGGGTTGTCGCTGACAAACTTGCTGATGAACATGCCGGTGACCGAACCGACCAGCCCGGCCAGCGCATCGCCGTCGGCACGCCCTGTGCTAGCACCGACAAACACCCACTGTTCATCACGCTTGGCCAGTTCAATCACACCTTCGGGGGTCGTCAGCGATAATGCTGTTGCCTCTGCCAACGCGGGCATCGTGATGGTTTTGCGCCGCCAATCAGCGAGGTTGCCTTCGAAGAGCGGCGTGTGCAGTCGATTGTTGACTACATAGACGGAGGGGTCGCCTTCGATCATCAGGTAGCCGCGTCCGCCGACGGTGGTGCGCCCCAGTTGCAGGGTCACTGGTTTCTTTGCTGAATTGTCACCGGCCAGTGTGACCGTCACCGCAGGCGGTTGCAATGAAAGGTCAGTCAAAGCCGGGTTGTTTTTACCATCGGGTATAAACTTTTCGACCTGGCGCAGGTTCAGGGCAGCGTCGATCATTTCACGGGCCGACCAATTGTTAAGTGCAAAGCGCACCGGTTGCACCTGCCACCAGTCGGTTCCCTCTTTGACGAAACGGTACGTTTGCCCACTGCGGGTGATGGTCAGCGAGGTGACTTCATCAGCGGTTATCGGTGCGGTTGCCCAAAGCGGCTGCCCTTCACTGCGAACGTTGGCGGTCGTCGTCGTGGCAGTCGTCCCCGTCGGCGGACTAGTTTGTTTCAGGTAAAAGAAAAACCCACCGACCGCCAGCAGCATGACCAGTAAAAAAAAGGTGGTTTTGTAGTTCATGGTTGAGTCCTAGTTAATCGTTACGAGCGGTTACAGATGATCCGTGATAAATCATTGCCAATGATTCACCGCCGAGAACGCAGAGAGCGCAGAGTAAGTAGCCAATATGATTCATTCGCGGAGGCTCTGATTAACCCCCTCTCCCTCCGGGAGAGGGTTGGGGTGAGGGCGGAAGAACGATTGGTGGTATTGTATTTCAAGCTTTTTATCATCGGCCCCCGCCACGGCGAGGTCTTCGACTCACCCGGCCTCGAAGACTTGGCCACACTCTCCCATGGGGAGAGGGCTTTTTCAGAACCCTCGGCTATCAACCTCTGTTACCTCTGTGTCTCTGTGGTGAATCATTTGAAACGATTGTCCACCGCTTGTTCACCGAAGCATTTCACGCCTTGCGGCGCATCAGTCCGACGGTCATACCTGCGACAATGACCACCGCAGGTAACCCCCCCAACAACACCCAGTTGATCGTCAGTCGTTGCGTGTCGGTCAAGGCCATCACCCGGCGAATGTCCTGCGTGCGTGCCCCGGCTGCGATCAGGTTTTCCAACCCCGCCAACCATTGCACGCTGTTGACAAACAACTCCGCATTGGCCGGAAACACCGCACGGGTAAGTCGTGCAGTGCCCGGCCCCAATGCCCCGTAATCGATGATTGAGTCAGTTGCCCACGCCGGGTCGGCAAACACGGTCAAACGTTGCTCACCCTTTTGCGCTGCCGCCGCGACGATGTAACGGTCTTTGGCCTTGGCCGGGTCACGACGAATGTCCGGGAAACGCTCAAACTGGGCATCGGCCCAAACATCGCGCCCGGTGATTTCCACCAAAGGCCAATGCTTTACATCGCTCGTCGAATTCGCCGGTTCTGCCTTACCCTTTGAATCAATCACCGACATGGTTGCATCATTGGCTTGATCCGGTGCGTTGGTCACCTTGCCCAGCTCAATCGGGCTGACCTGCAAAAACACCCCGCGCAACCCGGCCATGGCCTGCGTGATCGGCAGGGTGTCGGCCCAATCATCAATCTGAAATTGTGCCTGTGCCCGTGCTCTTCCATCCGGCCCGGTCACTTCACGAAAAATCACCTGCTCGTTCTGCACCGACATGCCCCAGTCCTTCAACATCGCCAATACCGGACTGACCTGCCCGAATCGCTGCGCCATCGATGCCCCGATGATCACCATCGCTGACTCACCTTGCTGATTCAACCGTTCCTGTAAAAATTGCACAGCCTGTTCTTCGCCCGGTGACACACCAAACCCCATCGGGCCGGCCTGCTCCGACGGCGTGAGCACCCACACCACCTTCTGCCCCGGTAAAGGTTCCGGCGGCGGCATGGGTGGCGTTCGTTGGCCCATGGCCATCATCTGCCCCATCGGGTTCCACGATCGCACCGTGTAATTCATTGTCGTCAAACGCTCTGCCACGAGGCTGTATTCGCCCCCCGGCCC
Source organism: uncultured Phycisphaeraceae bacterium (assembly GCA_964547135.1). Taxonomy (GTDB): domain Bacteria; phylum Planctomycetota; class Phycisphaerae; order Phycisphaerales; family Phycisphaeraceae; genus JAJXSS01. The sequence continues at coordinate 15,351 of CAZJMK010000016.1, forward strand.
GGTAGCAGGCCGCTGCCCCGTACTGATGAACACCACCATCGGCATTTGATCCATCTGCATCGCCAACAACGCACCCGTTAAATGTTCTTCCCCCTGAAACAATCGCTCCGGGCGTTCACCCGCGGGCAATTCCTGCCCCGGTGGCAAGGCTGCACGACGAAACATTTGCGATAACCAAAGCACGCGCACCTTGTCCGTGCCCATCAACACGATCGGGTTGGGGTTATTGGTGATCTGTTCACGTACCTGGTCGTATTCCAACACTGGTTGCACCACGCGCAATTGCCCCAAAGCTGATTGCAGCACCGCCCGTGTCGGGGTGATTCTTTCAACCATTGCCAGCATTTTTTCCTTCACGGAAGCAGGCAGCTTATTGGTTTGAATCAGCCGTTGGGTTTCCGTGGTCATCGGTCGATAGAAGCGCTCGTCAAGCCGAACCAGCACATCTTCAATTGCGTCCTTGGCGCTGGTGTATGCGGGCAACGCACCCGACAGGGCTTTGCTGACTTGTTGATTGACCGATTCGATATCACCATCCAGCCGGGTGAATGCCTGCCCCGCCAGGGTCAAAAATTGTTGGGTGGTTTCGTCTTGTAAAGCGGCATCGGTGGCGGCTGCGGTAAGCAAGGCCTGCTGCTGGGCCATGGGTTCGCGCAGTTGGGTGAGTTCGTGCTGCGCCTTTTCGATGGCGGTTTTGATGGGTGACAATTGCGTTTGAAACCGTCCGTGCAGCCGTGCTAAAAAGGCTTCGACGCGGGTGGTTTGCAGGTCGGCGTTGATATGATCGACTTTCAAGCGATTGCCAAAGCGTGCGTATTGGTCCACCAAATCACGGGCACGGGTGATTTCCGCCGGGTCCAGTTCCGGATCGGCTGACCCGAACAACGTGACAATTTCATGATCAGCTTGTATCGACGTCAACACCTTGCGTGTCTGCGGTGACAGGCTGTACTGCCCCGTGGCTGTGAGGTCGATGGGCCGAACCTGTTTGAGGTACGTGAACGCCAACAGGTTGAGTAACACCACCACCCCCAGTGCAGCAACGACGGCAATGGTCACGTTCAAACCATACCGTGTCCGCCGTTGCGCCTGCGTCGGGTTTTGCTTGACATCATTCATACGCTCGTCCGCATTGGTCATTGCTTGCTCCGATGCATTACCGCATTACCTTGTGCAGCCAGTCAATTGGTTTGTAAATCCGAAATTCGAAATCCGACATTCGAAATTCTCATCGCCATCGTTTGCTTTGCACCAACTGCACCGCCAGAAACAGAAACAAACCGATCAGGCTGATGAAGTAAACCAAATTCGGCCAATCGATCAGCCCTTTGTTGAAATTGTCAAACTGCATGTTCACGTTCAGGTGATACATAAACCCTCGCCACTCGTCGCGCACGAACGCAGCCTGGGGCAGAAAAAAGAGTACGAACGTCAACATGCAGATGACAAACACCGTCAGCAAAAATGAAATGATCTGATTTTGTGAAATGGCGGAGGCAAACGTGCCGATGGCCAGGTACAACCCGCCGACCAGCAGCAGTCCGATGAACCCGGTGACAATCGGCCCGTAATCAGGCCGGGCCGTCAATTGCAGCACGCCGACCAGTATCAGCAGCGGCAGCATCAGTGCCATTAAAAAGCCCATCGCCCCCAGCCATTTGCCGACGACCACCTGTGTGTCGTTGATGGGCGAGGTCATCAGCAGTTCAATGGTTCCGCTGCGCAATTCTTCCGAGATCAAACGCATGCTGATGGCGGGCACCAAAAAAATCATCAGCCAGATGACGCCGTCAAATGTCGGTCGCATGCTCGCCGGTTGACCGGGCGCGTAACTCATTAAAAAAATCAGCGACGTACCCAGACTGAACAGCCCCAGCACCACGTAGGCAATGGGTGAAAAAAACAGACTCGACAACTCACGCCTGGCAATCACGCACATCGGTGTCATGAATCATTCTCTGTATTTGGTTAATCGGTGAGTCGGTTAATCGGTTACTTGGTTCACAACGATTTTCCGTGAGTTCTGACTGTGTTTACGTTAAACACGCCCTCACGCCGCCTGACTTTGCGCTGCGGTGATTTGAATGAAAAACTGTTCCAGGCTGGCGGTTTCAAAACGCATTTCACGCAAAATCCAGTTTTGGGCAGCGACGGCCTGCCCCAATGCTTCACGCAAATCGCTTTGATCTTTGGGTGCAATCAAAGCGCGACACCACCCTTCACTTTGCGTTACTTCGACTACACCCACCCCCGGCACCTGCTGCAATAACTGTTGCACTGTCGCCGGGTCAGCTTTCACTTCAAGTACCACTCGTGAACCGGTTGCCACTTTTTGCCGCAGTTGCTGAATCGTACCCTCGGCTGCGATACGACCCCCGGCGATGATGATCACCTGGTCCGCCAGTTTTTCCACCTCCGGCAAAATGTGCGTCGAAAGCAGAATCGTGTGCTTGCCCCGTAAATCACGAATCAAGTCGCGGAACAGTGTCACCTGATTGGGGTCCAGCCCAGCCGTGGGTTCGTCCAAAATCAGCACCGGGGGTTCATGCAACAACGCCTGCGCCAAACCCACACGTTGACGATTGCCCTTGGACAATTGACCAATCAACTTGCGCTGCACCGGTGCCAACCCGCAACGATCAATCACGTAACCCGTGCGCTCACGTCGCTTGTTTTTTGGCAGGTGATACAGGCGGCCACGGTAGTCAAGGTATTCAGTGACGCGCATTTCCGGGTACAGCGGGTTATTTTCCGGAAGGTAACCGATGCCCGCACGAGCTGACTCCGGCGCGGTCAGCACATCATGACCGGCAATCGTCGCTCGCCCCGAGGTCGGCGGCAGGTAACCCGTCAGTATGCGCAAGGTCGTCGATTTACCCGCACCGTTGGGGCCGAGGAACCCGACCACCTGGCCTTGCGGGATGTTGAAACTCACCTGATTCACAGCCAATGCGGGGCCGTAGTATTTGACGAGTTGATAAGCTTGAATCATGGATGGCGGTACCCCTGATGACAATAAACAGAATCACATTGCGTACATAGGGTATCAACGTTACCCCGATCAAGTGACAACGGTTTAACTTACGTCTCACAAATGGTCAAGGTTCATGCCCATGGGCGTTTAGTGGCATGAAAGCCATGTTTGACCAATGATCGATTCAACCCGTCACTTGCCGGTCGGATGTGTTCGTTGTAAAGTATTTGACTCGCAACCGTCGCCCTGTACGTGATGCAGGGCTGCACAACCCATGACGGAGTTTAATTCATGGCCGAGTTCACACGTTTTCAGCCCACGTCCAAAGCCCAGTACCGTATCGCCAAAAAATCCAGCACGGGCGTGCTGTTTGTTGATTACAAGAACACCGATGAACTGCGTCGTTTGATGACGCCCAACGGCAAAATTCAGTCGCGTAAACGCACCGGCATGACCGCAGCCGAACAACGCATTGCCGCTGCTGCAATCAAACGCGCTCGTTTCATGGCGCTTTTGCCCTTCACCAGCGCGACGCTGTGATGGGTGTATCGCAATCGCGTCGTTCGATCCGTCAATAAAACCAGTATTGCATCGCCGTAGGCCGCAAGCCTGCGGTTTTTTATTTTTCACATTACGAACAATAACCTAACAGCGTATAATCCGCCCTATGGCACCATCGTTCATTAGTATCCGTGGCGCTCGTGAGCACAACCTGCGCGGTATCGACCTCGATATACCCCGTGACAAGCTCGTGGTCATCACGGGTTTATCCGGCAGCGGCAAATCGTCATTGGCGTTTGACACCATTTATGCGGAGGGGCAGCGCAAGTACATCGAATCGCTGTCGGCTTACGCCCGGCAGTTTTTGGACCAGTTGCAGAAGCCGGACATTGATTCGATTGAAGGGCTTCCGCCGACAATCGCGATTGAGCAGCGGTCCGCCAGTCACAACCCGCGTTCGACGGTGGCGACGACGACGGAAATTTACGATTACCTGCGGTTGTTGTTTGCACGGGTGGGTCAGCCGCGCTGCTGGCACCCGATGAAAACCGATGACAAGGGCAACGTGCTGGAAGTGTGCGGTCGGCCGATTGCCAGCCAGTCAGCGACGCAGATTGTCGATGCGGTGCAGGCGCAAGCCGACGGTACACGGTTACTCATTTTGGCGCCACTGGTGCGCGGCAAAAAAGGGCATCACAAGGAAATATTTGACGCCATGATTCGGCAGGGCTTCGTGCGTGCCCGAGTCGATGGGGCGATGGTCGATTTGCGTGATGCCAAGGCGGTGAAAGAAGCGACCAAGGCCATGGCACGCTACGAAACGCACGACATCGAAGCGGTGGTGGACCGGGTGGTGATACGCAAGGCTGAACTCGACAAGGACCGGGCACGCCTGGCGGACTCGATCGAACTGGCGCTCAAACAGTCGGGCGGCATGGTGATTGTCAGTGCGGAACAAACATCATCAACCGGTGGTGAAGGCCAATGGCACGATACGATTTACAGTGAAAAATATTCATGTCCGTTGCACCCGGAATGTTCGCTGGAGGAACTGGAACCCCGGCTGTTTTCATTCAACAGCCCGTATGGGGCGTGCCCATCGTGTCACGGTTTGGGCACGATTTTGGAATTCGACCCCGATTTGATTGTGCCCGATGCGACGCTGAGTCTGACCAAGGGGGCGATTGACGCCTGGCGGCATCAGGGCAAGGACATGAACATCTGGTATGCGCAGATTTTGCGGAAGTTTTGCCGTGAGTTTGAAGTCGATGCCGAGCAACCGTTCAAAAAAATACCAGCCGGCAAACGCCGCATTTTGTTGTATGGAACCAGCCCGGCTGACGAGGCCAAGTTCGGTGAACATTTCGAAGGTGTCATACCCAACCTGCAACGTCGCTGGCAAAACACCGAAAGCGAGTTCGTCAAAGAGCGATTGCAAAAATATTTGTCGGAAGCACCCTGTGAAAAATGTCACGGGGCACGACTCAAGCCCGAAGCATTGAATGTATTTGTCAGCAGTGCCGGGCCTGCACAAACCACGTTCAACATTCACAAGGTCACCACGCTCACCATCGAAAAGGCGGTTGAGTTTTTCGGCAACCTGCAATTGGATAAGGAACAAACCACCATCGCGGCACCGATTTTGAAAGAAGTGCGTGCCCGGTTGGGTTTCATGCTTGATGTCGGATTGGGGTACCTGTCGCTGAGTCGAACCACGGGTTCGCTGTCGGGGGGTGAATCGCAGCGCATTCGATTGGCCACGCAGGTGGGTTCGGGACTGGTGGGTTGTTGTTACGTGCTGGATGAGCCGACGATCGGTTTGCATCAGCGCGATAATGATCGATTGATTGCGACACTGAGGCATTTATGCGACATCGGCAACAGTGTGCTGGTGGTGGAGCATGATGAAGACACGATCAAGGCGGCGGACTGGGTGATCGACATCGGCCCGGGGCCTGGCAAACATGGCGGACAGGTCGTGGCGGAAGGAACGCTCAAGGAAATTGAAAACAAACCGGAGTCGCTGACGGGGCAGTATTTGTCGGGGTTGATGAAAATTGAAACGCCGGGTAGGCGACGGGTGCTCGATCATGTTCACCCGGTGATTGTCAAAGGGGCAGCGGCCAACAACCTCAAAAAAATAGATGTGGCGTTTCCGTTGGGGGGCTTTATCTGTGTGACGGGGGTTTCGGGTTCGGGGAAAAGCTCACTGGTGAATCAGATTTTATTACGGGCAGCCAAGCGGTCGCTGGGCATTGTCGCGGACAAACCGGGACTGCATGACGATGTGGTGGGGTTGAAGAAGGTGGACCGGGTGATTGAGGTGGACCAGTCGCCGATTGGAAGGACGCCGCGCAGCAACCCGGCAACGTATGTGGGGGTGTTTGATTTGATTCGCAATTTGTTTGCGCAGACCAAGGAAGCAAAAGTGCGGGGGTATCAGCCGGGGCGTTTTTCCTTCAACGTGAAGGGGGGCAGGTGCGAAGCGTGTCAAGGTCAGGGGACGCGCAAAATTGAAATGCACTTTTTGCCGGATGTTTACGTGGCCTGCGAGTCGTGCAAAGGCACGCGGTACAACCGGGAGACGTTGGAGGTGCATTACAAGGGCAAATCGATTGCGGATGTGCTGGCGATGACGGTGGAGGAGGCGGTGACGTTTTTCGAAAACTACCCGCAGATCAGACAGTTGCTCGCGGCGATCAATGATGTGGGGTTGTCATACATGCAGTTGGGGCAGCCGGCGACGACGCTGTCGGGGGGCGAGGCCCAGCGCGTGAAACTGGCGACGGAACTGGGCAAACGACCGACGGGGCATACGTTGTATGTGTTGGATGAGCCGACGACGGGGTTGCATTTTGCGGACATTGACAAGTTGCTGAGCGTGCTGCATCGACTGGCGGATGCGGGGAACACGATTGTGGTGATCGAGCACAATTTGGATGTGATCAAAAGCGCGGATTGGTTGATCGATTTGGGGCCCGAGGGGGGCGATCGCGGGGGGACGGTGGTGGCAACGGGCACGCCGGAGGAGGTGGCGAAATGTGAGGGGTCGTACACGGGGCGGTATTTACGGGGGCATTTGCAGGGATAGCGCGCTGCTGGGTAGTAAGTCCATTTTCAGGTGGCGGGCAGGGCGTGGGCTTGCAGGTCTTCAAGGGTGACGAATTCAAGGGCGGAGATGTGCGTGGCTTCGAGGACGACTTGGGGTGCGACGCCGGCGTCGAGGGCTTCCTTCCAGCGTTGAACGCAAAGGCACCAGCGGTCGCCGGGCTTCAAGCCGGGAAAGTCGTATTCGGGGTGAGGCGTGACCAGGTCGTTGCCGCGGGAGACGCTGAAGGCGAGGAACTCGGCGGTCATGCGGGCACAGACCAGGTGCAGGCCATGGTCATCGGGCCCGGTGCGACAGCAGCCGTCACGGTAAAACCCGGTGCGCGGACGCAGTGAACAGGTTTGCAGTTCCGTGCCCAGCACGTTTTTGGGTAAGCGGGGTGAAATCATGGGCAATGTTAGGGCGTTCGAATGAAGAAGTGGTCGAGTGGCCAAGTGGCGATATGATTTCGGATTTCGAATTTGGTTAGCGCCGCGACTTGTCGCGTCTGTTATTGAAGAATGGCACGCTCACACTAAACCCCGCCCCGGCGAGGTTTTCAAATATCTCGGAGGGGAGAGGACAGGCAAGTGACCTGATGCGGAGAATACATCGGAGTGAGTGGTCATCGGGTGCAGGTTGATCCGGCCCTGAAGGGCACGGCGTCATTTATGATTGGTGGCAATGGTTGGATTGTGTGTCTAAAATCAGGTTTTACAAGGAGCGATGGTCATGGCTGACACCTTTCGTTGCACACTGATCACCCCGGCGCAGCAGGTGGTGGATGAGGAAGTGACGTACGTTGATATGCCGGTGTTTGACGGACAGATGGGCATTGCGCCATCGCGGGCACCCTTGGTGGCCAAGCTGGGCGATGGGGCATTGCGGTTGGATTTTGCCCGGGGGGAGAGCAGGTGGTTTTTCGTGGCTGGGGGTTTTGCGCAGATGCGCGACAATAAGCTGACACTGCTGACCGAGCAGGCGCAGGAAGCATCGGAAATTGACAAGGCCAAGGCACAGGCAATGCTCAAAGAGGCGACGGGCATCGTGGCGGTCGGCGAGGAAAAAACCGCGCAACGCGATCGTCAACAGAAAAAGGCAAGGGCAATGATGGCATTGGCGGATCGGCAGGGCAAGGCAACGTGAAACTTCGTGTGATTTGCTTGTCAATTGATTTGGTTGAATGCACACATCATGCACCAGGGCGCCGAGGCCTTGGGAGTCAATCGTTTACAATGAGTTGGTCATGCGGCATTGGCTGCGGCAAATGATACCCAGCATGTTTCGCCGGCGATTGTTACTCATCGCCTCGGCGGTGCTGTGCATTTTGATCGTGCTGGGTACGCAGATGACCCTGCTCACCGCGTCGCAGCATGAATATTGGTTGAGTCGTGCTGAATCAGCGATGACGGATCGCTGGTTCATACCGACGGTGCGGGGTCGTATTGTCGATGTCAAAGGGCGGGTGCTGGCGGAGGACACGGGCAGTTTCGATGTGGCGGTGACGTACCCGGTGATCAGCGGGCAATGGTCGTATGAACAGGCGTTGCGCTCTGCGCGGCGGGCGCATTTGACGATTTGGCGACAACTGGACCCGGTGCAGCGGGAACGGTTGGTGGCCAGGTATCAGCCGGAGGTGGATGCGAAGGTGGAGGAACTTTGGCGGACACTGTCGGAAGTGGGGGGCATTGAGCGCGAAGAATTGGAACGACGCAAACAGACCATTCGGGCACGGGTGGAACAGATGGCGGGTGATGTTTGGTCGGCCCGGTGGCAGCAACGCCTGGCGGAAAGTGATGAGGCGGGCACACTCACGGAGATTGTGCGACCGATTGGTGAACAGGTGGCTGCGCATGCGGTATTGTGGGATATCGACGACCGCATACGGATGGAAATTGAAAGACGTTTGAACGAAGCGCGACCCGCCGGCAGCACTCGTGCGGTGGCGGGCCTGGAAGTTTGGCCAACGGTGTCGATTGAACGATCACATCAGCGGCGATACCCGCTGGATCGCGTGAAAGTGAGGGTGGATCGAAGCACGTTTCCGGGACCGTTGCGCAGTGACAAGGTGGTGGAAGTGGAAGTCGAAGGTGTGGCAACGCACACAATTGGAGCGTTGCGAAACCTTTGGCGGGAAGATGCGCAACTCGAGGAACGGCCGTTTCGTCAGCGTGATGAAAACGAACAGTTGGTATTTGATTTGGGGGGGTATCGGCCCGGTGACAACATCGGGTATTTCGGGTTGGAACGGTCGTTGGAACGGGAACTGCGCGGCAGCATGGGGCAGGTGATCGAATACTTTGACACGGGTCGATTCACACGCATCGAACCGATGGCAGGGCGTGAAGTTCGGCTGACGCTCGATGCACAATTGCAGGCACGCATTGAAGCAGTGATGAAGCCGGAGTTGGGGCTGATGCAGCGGCAACCCTGGCACGCACGCGAACACGATGAGGAACAGATCGGGCAATCGTTGTGCGGGGCAGCGGTGGTGATGGAAATTGACACGGGCAAGGTGTTGGCGATGGTCAATGCCCCGGGTTTTTCGCAAACACAATTGCGGACAAGCCCGGCATCGGTGTGGGGTGATGCGGTGAATCGGCCGTTTTTGCATCGGGCAGCGGCGATGCCGTATGAACCGGGGTCAACCCTCAAGCCGTTGCTGCTGGCAGCGGCGATTGCGGAAAGAAAACTGACGGCTACGGAGACGATCACCTGTCACGGATTTATGGATGCGGGCAACCCCCATGCGTTTCGTTGCTGGATATACAAGCAGTTCAATCACACACATGGGCCGATGACGGGGCACCAGGCGATTGCCCATAGTTGCAACATTTATTTTTACACACTGGGTCAGCGGATGGGCGGCGGGCTGGTGGTCGATTGGTTGCACCAGTTCGGCATGGGCAGACGACAAGCCAGCGGGTTGCTGGAGGAAGTGGTGGGTGATTTGCCGAGGTTCACGGATGCACAGCGAAACCTGCGGCGCAGTTTCGATACGCATGAGGCGAGGTTGATGGGGATTGGACAGGGGCCGGTGCGTTGGACGGTGCTTCAGGCGGCGGGTGCGTATGCGGCACTGGTGCGTGGCGGGGTGTGGTTGCCGGCGAAGTTGTATGAAATGAGTGATGGTTTGCCGGACAGTCGTCATGACCCGGCGGCAGGGCAGCCGATGGATTTGGGATTGACCCGCGAGGCGATTGAAGCAGCGATGCAGGGAATGGATGAGGCGGTCAACGAACCATGGGGCACGGGGCATGCGCTGGGGGCACTGGGGGGTGAAAAAGTTTTTACGTTACCGGGAGTGAAGGTGGCGGGTAAATCGGGCACAGCCACGGCTGCACCCTTGCGCATTGATTCGGACGGTGACGGGCGCATCACCCGCAATGATCAGATTGTGCGTCAGGGCGATCATGCGTGGTTCATCGGTGTGGTGACGCAGGCGGGGGCGACGCAGCCGAAGTATGTCGTGGCGGTGGTGGTGGAATATGCGGGCAGTGGGGGGGCGACGGCTGGGCCGATTGCCAATCAAATATTGTTTGCCCTGCGTGCGGAGGGTTATCTGTGAACCCGTTGCCGGCACGATTGACACAGGCTTGTCGCCCGCACCTGGGTTGGTTTGTGGTGTTGGCTGCATTGGGGCTGACGTGCATCGGCATCGCTGCGATTGGTACGGTGCCGACACGACCGGGTACGACCGATTACGCACTGCGACAGACGCAGTGGCTGATCATCGGATTGATGGCCATGTTCGTGTGTCTGATACCACACCCCAAAACGATTGCACAGCTTGCGTATCCGCTGATGCTGGCGGCCTTGGTGCTGCTGATGATTTTGATCATACCGGGTATGCCGCAGTCGATTGTGCCGCGGGAAAAGGGCAATCGCGCCTGGTTGAATTTGCAGTTTGTCACGGTGCAGCCGTCGGAACTTGCCAAGCTGGCGGCAGTGTTGTCACTGGCATATTACCTGCGCCATCGCAGCAGTTATCGAACACTGCGCGGGTTGCTGGTTCCCTTTGGCATCATGTTCGTGCCGGTGGGGTTGATATTGATGGAGCCGGATTTGGGCACAGCGATTTTGTTTCCGCCGGCGGTTTTTGCGATGCTCGTGGCAGCAGGGGCACGGATGCGACACATGATCACGTTGGCGGGGCTGGCGGTGGCGGCTTTGGTGATCAATGTGGCGGTGATCTGGTTTTTGCCGGATGCGATGCAGCTCATGGCCCCGTATCAGGTGAACCGGGTGCGAGCGATGATCGATCGCGCCACCGGTGGCACGCAATACATTCACCGTGAAGGGTTTCAGCAGGACAAGGCCATGACGTTGATCGGTTCGGGTGGTTGGCGCGGTAATGGGTATGAACGCGCTCAAACCTTGATTCGATTCAACGCACTGCCCGAAGCGCACAACGACACGATTTTCGCGGTGGTGATTTGTCGCTGGGGGTGGCTGGGCGGGTTGCTGGTATTGGGGTTGTATGGGCTGCTATTGGGCACGATGCTGCTGGTGGCAGGCAGCAGCAAAGACCCGCTGGTGCGATTGACGATGGTGGGTATCACCGCGATATGGGCAGCTCAGGTGACGGTCAACCTGGGCATGACGATGGGGCTTTTGCCGGTGATCGGCATCACCTTGCCGTTTGTTTCGTATGGCGGATCGAGTCTGGTGTCGGGGTTTGTGATGGTGGGCATCATTGTCAATTTTGCGGGGCAACACCCGGCCATCATCAGCTGGCCCAGCTTCGAGTACGATCATGCGGAAATGGCGCGGTGATGTCCGAAGTGGTCGAGTGGTCAAGTGGCCGAGTGGCCAAGTGACGGAATCGTATTCGGAAGTTAGCGCCGCGATTGATCGCGCTTTATCGGAGTGGTTAATCGGTCAGAAATGACAAAAACAATTTTGTCCGAGTCACCGAGTAACTATTCACCCGTTCAGCAAACATCCGGCCCTGAAGGGCACGGCATAAAAACAAGTGATACATATAACGATATTTTAATGACCAGCACCATTCCAACTTTTGTCACCGATGAACTTGAACAACTGAACATTCATTTGTCAACAGCGATGCTGGAGCAGTTGGCGCGATACCTGGCGTTATTGCTGGAGGTCAATCAGCAGTTCAACCTCACAGCGATCAAAGATACGGACACTGCCTGGCGGCGGCACATCATCGACAGTCTGACCCTTTGGCCGTTGCTGCATGATTTACAGCAAGTAGCGGGGCAGGGGGCGAAGCTGATGGATGTGGGTTCGGGCGGCGGGTTGCCGGGGGTGGTGCTGGCCGTGGCACTGCCGCAGGTGCAGGTGACGCTGCTGGAGGCCACCGGAAAAAAGGCGAAGTTTTTGCAGCGCTGTGTGAGTGAATTGGCGCTTGCCAATACGCAGGTGGTGCATGAACGGGCGGAGCGTGTCGGTCATGATCGTGACCATCGACAGAAGTATGACCGGGTGGTTTGCAGGGCGGTTGGGCCGATGCGCGAGTTGTTGGAGTACACGTTGCCGCTGGTGAAGGTGGGCGGGCAGTTGCTGGCCATGAAGGGGGCACAGGTGGAACGTGAGTTGGATGCCGCGGGCGATGCGCTGATGCTGCTGGGGGCGGGCGAGTTGGAGTTGCTTCAGGCTTACCCGGACGGTTGGCCGATTGATGCAGCGATCGTGCGCATCAGCAAGGAACATGACACGCCGCGTCAGTACCCGCGGTTGCCGGGCGTGCCGCGAATGGAGCCGCTATGAGTAAAGTTGGCGGCGCGTGGCGGTATAAAGGTGTGCCTGTCACTCGGCCACTTCATAACCGATTAACTGACTCACCGATTAACCACACCGATCAGACGCGATCAATCGCGGCGCTAACCCGGACCTTTTCACTGCCTCACATACACCTTCCGCCACAGCCACTCGCGCTGTTGCCAGTTCCACTCCCGGCTGCTGCGCGAATGATGCTCCCGAACCCGGTACAACCGTTCTTCCTGCATCCGCCAGCGTTCACCCAGTTGCTTCAAGTACGGGTCAATATCACCCATTTCAGGCCTTGGTCCCGGTTCGTATCGTTCCCAAACGATCAATTGGTTCACGCCGGGCTTTGCCTTCATGTCGTTGGCAAACTTGTCCCAATCGACCGTGTAATTCCCCCGCAACCGTCGATTGAACCGCCCTCCGCGCAGTTCCTGCGGCGCAGGCAGCAGCCGACTTGCGACGCAGTAGTAGTACTTCCCGTGTATCGACTCCACCATCGGCTGAATCGACCACGCTTCCCGCTGCTCACCCCGTACCTTGTAACCCACCAACCGTGTCGTTTGACGTTCACTCTGCGCCAACCATAAATCATTGGCTGTCTCACGCCAGGGGGCATCGGTGTCCAAATGAACCCGTGCCAAAAACGTCGTCAGGTTGATCGCCAACAGCAATCCAATCACCGCCCAGCGCAGCCCCATCGTCGGCAACCTCAATAGCAAAATCGCCACGCCAATCCACATCGCCGGTTGAATCACCCCCAAGTACCTCGGCCACCACATGATGACCCACTTCAAATTCATCGCCTGCGCCTTCACCCACGACAGCCAGATCACTTCATACACCGCCCCGCACCAAAGCAATACCGTCACCACCACCCCCACCAGCGCCACCAACGCCCACCAGCGTTGCCACAACGTTGCACCACATCGCTGCCACGCCAACGCACCGATGATGACCACCGCCAAGCCGAGCATGACCGGGTGCGACCCTACCTGCCACCACGCCGCCAACCACTCATATTCAATCCACTCAGGCGTGCGCCATACACTGACTAGCATCAACCCTACTGCAATCAACCATGTCACTACACGCAACCAGTGCCAACGTTTTATCACTTCCCCCAACACCAACATGCTGATCACCACGACCCACCACCCATAGCCCAACAACCCCCAAACCTGCCGCACCCAATCCATCGGCGAAGCAAAATCCGGGAACGAGCGACAATAAAACGCATACATCGGCAGCAGCATCCAACCACTCAACCACAATGCCGTCAACGGCCAGCTACGCGGCGTCACCTCGCCCTTCAACCCACTTGTTTCATGACGCTTGCGCCACGGAAACAAACCCAGCAAACAGGCCAGTGCCACCGCCCCCATCGTGGTGCCATACACAGCCACCGTCCAGCGCGGAATCGTGTACGCACCATCCGGGCCTTTTTCATTCAACTCAAACCTCGCCGGCCACTCCCAGCCCAACAAGTAACTCGATAACGAATGTCGTGCCACCTGCACCGGGCTGCGCTCGCTATGAAATCGTGGTATCCAAGTCAGCCCGCTGCGTTCCCAATTGGCTGCATCATCGTCCGCCTCCTCCGCCCCCGCCCCCGGGGTCACCACACCCGGCACGATGCCACCAGTGCGTACATGCCATTGGCTGATCGTCTGGTAATACCACCAGCAACTGCCCGCGATGATGCCGATGCCCACCGCGAAAAACACCCATCGCCCCAGCCATCGCCACCAAGGCCCGTGCCAGGTCGTGAGCATGAAAATCACCGCCATGCCCACGACGACCATCGCCGACCCATGAAACCAGACCGCAATCGTGCCGCAAACCACCCACGCCGGCCACAATAAGCATTGCCACCACCACCGCCGTGCCCGAACTTCACCTGCGCTTTTACCCGGTCGCATCCACATCAGCACCAGCCCTGCAAACAAAGTCGCAAACGACCACGCCTGCACATACATTTTCGTGTCACGTGAAAATGCCAGCAGGTAAGCCGAGCAGGCGGTGAACAGCGCCGCCAGCAATGCTTCTTGGCGTCCGGTCATTTGCCTGGCCAGCAAATACGTCGCAGGCACCATCATTGTCCCGCACAACGCAGGCAACAGTCGTATCGTTTCAGGTGTCAGATACGTCACCTGCCCCAGCAGCCACATCAGCACATAATGCAGCGGCATAAAGCCATCATGCTTCAATATGTCAAACAATTGCGCCCACGTGCCGCACACCCTTGAAAACGTGAGTGCCTCATCCAGCCAGACCCTGGGCTGCCCCAATTCATAAAACCGCAACGCTCCGCCCAACAGCGTGATCAGCGCCAGCCCAAAAAAAGTCGTCCGTCGCATGATCCGCCCATCATAACCGTGACTCACCAATGAATCCGTCAAGCCGAGTACGAGGACGCCACGCCAAGTGGCGGACGAGGGATCGGGTATTGCCTTCAATCCGATTCATGATGAACATCCACCTTGGTTCACCCGTACTTTTCGTGTTAATCTGTGTACCGCTATTCGGCTATTTCTGCACACCCCGACGTACAAGGACTTTCACCCATGCCCACCTTCCAATACGAACCGATGTTCCAGCTCGGCCACGATGACACCGTCTATCGCTGCCTCAGCAAAGAGGGCATCAAACCCATCGCCGTGAACGGCAAAACCTACCTGCACGTCGAACCCGCAGCCATCAAAACCCTCACGCAGCAGGCCTTTGCCGACATCCAGTTTTTCTTCCGCACCCGTCACCTGCAGCAACTCGCCAATGAATTGGCCGACCCGGAGGCCAGCGACAACGATCGGTTTGTCATTTACACCCATCTGCAAAACGCTGTCGTCAGCGCCGCTGGTCAATTACCCTCCTGTCAGGACACCGGCACCGCCTGCATCGTCGGCAAAAAAGGTAAGTACGTGCTCACCGACTGTGACGAAAGCGAAGCTGTCTCACAAGGCGTCTGGGCCTGCTACCAGGAAAAAAACCTGCGCTATTCACAGATCGCCCCGCTGGAAATGTGCAGGGAAAAAAACACCGGCACCAACCTGCCCGCTCAGGTCGATATTTTCAGCGACTCGAGCGGTGCCCACGATGATGAATATCACTTTCTCTTTGTCGCCAAGGGCGGCGGCAGTGCCAACAAAATGTTCCTTCACCAAGCCACGCCCGCTGTGCTCAACGATAAAGACCTGCTGGCCTACATCGCCTCCAAGTTGAAAGACCTGGGCACCGCAGCCTGTCCTCCCTATCACGTCGCCATCGTCGTCGGCGGAACCAGTGCCGAAATGTGCATGAAAACCTTGAAGCTCGCCTCTGCCGGTTACTACGACCACCTGCCCACCACCGGCAGCGCGGGCGGTCGTGCTTTCCGTGACCCGGCGTGGGAACAGCGCATCCTCGATGCCTCATACCGCTGCGGCATCGGTGCCCAGTTCGGCGGGAAATACCTGGCGCACGACATCAAGGTCATCCGCCTGCCCCGTCACGCGGCAAGCTGCCCCATCGCCATTGGCGTTTCATGCTCAGCCGACCGCAACATTCTGGGCAAAATCACCAAAGACGGCGTGTTCCTCGAACAACTCGAATTCCATCCCGAAAAGTTTTTGCCCGCCAAGGCCCCCGAACTGGCGCCACCCGTGAAAATCGACCTGTCCATCGGCATGGAGCGTGTGCTGCAAATACTCACCAAGTTCCCCGTCACCACCCGCCTCGAACTCACCGGCACACTCATCGTCGCCCGTGATGCCGCCCACGCCCGCCTCAAACAATTGCTCGATGCCGGCAAACCCATGCCCGACTATTTCAAGCAATACCCCGTGTACTACGCAGGACCCGCCAAAACGCCGCAGGGTATGCCATCGGGTTCCTTCGGCCCGACCACTGCCGGTCGCATGGACGGGTTCGTCGATCTTTTCCAATCGCATGGCGGGTCGATGGTCATGATCGCCAAGGGCAACCGTTCCAGACAGGTCACCGACGCCTGCAAAAAATGGGGCGGGTTTTACCTTGGCTCCATCGGCGGACCGGCTGCGATCCTCGCTCAAAATAACATCAAAAAAGTTGAACTGGTCGATTTCGAGGACCTAGGCATGGAAGCCATCCGCAAAATCGAAGTGGTCGATTTCCCTGCGTTCATCATCGTCGATGACAAGGGCAACGATTTTTTCGAACAATTGGCCCCGGCCCACGCGGGTAATGCACATTGATTATGGCTCAAGGTGTTTTCAGACGCATTATGCTGTTTCGATGGATAATGGATAAAGGATCATGGCTGATGTACAAACCCTATGCAGCGTACTTCAGGGCTGAACATTATCCATCATCCATCAATCCATTATCCATCTCAGTGTTTGATTTTTCAGAGAGGTTAGGTTGATTGATGAGTGCGGATTCTGCGCAATCCATGGAAGTGGCGGTGATCGGTGTCGGTCGCATGGGTCGGCATCATGCCCGCATTTGGAAGTCGATCCCCGGTGCCACACTCGTGGCCGTGGTCGATGCCAATGCCAACAACGCTGCCGAGGTGGCACAAACCTACAACTGCTGCGCGCACACTACGGTCGCCGAGTTGTTACAACATCACCCGGGGGTCAAGGCTGTCAGTGTTGCGGTGCCCACGGTTTATCACCTGGCCGCAGCACGCCCCCTGCTCGAACGGGGCATCGCCTGTCTGATTGAAAAACCCCTGGCGCCCGATGTCGCACAAGCCCGTGAACTGGTGCAACTGGCTGCTGCACACAAAGCGGTGCTTCAGGTCGGCCACACCGAACGCTTTAACCCGGCATTGCGGGCACTCGTCAATATGCAACTGACCCCGCGCTTCATCGAAGTGCAGCGCGTCAGCCCGATGACCTTTCGCTCGCTGGATGTGGGCGTGGTGATGGACATGATGATTCACGACCTGGACATCGTGCTGTCAATGGTGCAAAGCCAACTCGTCACGGTCGAAGCGGTGGGTGTCAGCGTGCTGGGGTCACACGAAGACATCGCCAACGCACGACTCGCCTTCGCCAGTGGTTGTGTGGCAAATATCACCGCCAGTCGTATGGCCCTGAAAACCGAACGTCGTATGCGGTTGTTCAGCGAATCGGCTTTCGTGAGCCTTGATTACCAGAACCGCACCGGCATGGTCATCACCCAACACGGCAACGCAACTGCACTCGCTGATGTGCGTCAAAAAATCGCCGCAGGGGCGGACCTATCAAAACTTGATTACAGCAAACTGGTGAACATTCAGCCGCTGACGATGAACCTGCCGCCCGAACAACTCGATCCGCTCACCGCGGAACTTTCCAGTTTTTTAAGCGCGGTGCAAAAGGGTGAACAACCGGTCGTCGATGGTGCTGCTGGTTTATCGGCGGTGGAAGCCGCACAGCGTATCGTGCAGGCCATCCGTGAACATCGTTGGCAGAATCTGGACACTCAGGGCAAGGCGTTTCCACCCGTGTGATTGAGCAACACAGACGCCGAGGGCTTTAGCCCCGGATATGACGATTTGAAGAAACAAAACATCCAGCCCTGAAGGGCTCGGCGTCATTTCTTCGAAATGATGGACTATCTTTGAATGTGGTCTGTTTCCGACATCGCGGATGTGTTGCACGAAGGTTTGCGTCACCAGGCGCAACTGGAAAACATCGAACAGGCGGTGTATGGGTTTGATGTGCTGGATGAACTGGGCTTGCATCCGTTGCTGCAAAATATTTTTGTGCAGGCGGGCTATGGTGTCTGGCCGGAAGAGCGCTACCCCGATGATCGTGACAACCCCAAAAAGAGTCACGGGAAACGGTGCGACCTCGTGTTGACGCATGATCGTCTGCCGTTGCGTGACCCGGAAGTGCGCGACACGTTGTTTGACGATCAACCTGCGGTCAACCCGGAGGACGCCCTCTGGCTGGAAGTGAAAACCGTCGCTCAATTCACCCGTGATGGGCCGTTTCCGCGTTACAGTGCCGAGCTGCTCGCCCCGGTGCCCAAAGACGTGCAAAAGTTATGGAACGATAGTTTGATCCGTCACAGTGCGTTGCTTCTGGTGTTGTTCACCGCCGAGCAGGCGGTAGCCGAGCATGACCTGACGGCCTGGCAACAGCGCTGCCTCGATCGACGTTACCCCATTGCCACGCCCGCCCGACGCGGCTTTGCCATCAGTGACCGCATCGGCAACGGCTGGTGCGCCATCGGAGTGTTCGGCATCCGTGGGTGTTGATGATTTAATTACGAATGTCGAATTTCGAATTTTAAGGCATCGAACCAATGCCATGCTAGCGACGCGGAATATGTGTCTGACCGGCCTTTGGTTTGACCTATGATGTCACCATTCACGCATTCACCCAACGACGGATACCATTATGACCAATCATTCACGTTTGACGTTTTATGGTTTGCTGCTGCTGATTTTGGCCGGGGTGTCCGGCTGTGGCACACAACTGACTACCGATATTTCATCAACTTCAATCAGCACACCCCAGGCAACCGCAGCCGCCGTTGCACAAAATCAAACCCTGCAAGATCAGCCTGATCGACAGATCGTCAAGTTGTCCAACGGTTTGATCATCATCGCGCAGCAGGTGAAGAGTGCCCCGGTGGTGTCGGTGCAGTGCTGGGTGAAAACCGGGTCGATTTACGAACAGGAATTTATCGGTGCAGGGTTGTCGCACTTTTTGGAACACCTGCTGGCCGGGGGCACGACAAAAAACCGCAGCGAAGCGCAGACCAATGAAATACTGGGGCGGATGGGTGCCAACACCAATGCGGCCACGTCGTTGGATACGGTGCGGTATTACATTGATACCACCAGCAGTCACACGGAAACAGCCGTCGAACTGCTTTCGGATTGGATGATGAATTCGCTGATCACGCAGGAAGAGTTCGACCGCGAACGCGAGGTGATACAAAACGAGTTTTCGATGGGTGATGGCGAACCGGGGCGAATATTCTGGAAACTCACCCAGCAGGCACGTTATCAGGCACACCCCGCGCGACACCCGACCATCGGCTACCTCGATGAATTTTTGAAAATCACCCCGCAGCAAATCCGTGATTTTTATCATCGCATGTACGTGCCCAACAACATGATTTTTGTCGTCGTCGGCGACATCAACCCACGCAAGGTGACAGAACAGGTGACGGAACTTTGGCAGAATGCTCAGCCGGGCGAGTTGCCGAGGTTGTCGTTTCCGGTTGAACCTGAATTGACTGCAGCGCGTGAAACTTCGGGGGTGGCAGATGTACGCCGACCGCGTTTGCGCCTGGCCTGGCCGACGACGCAACTGGGCACAAGTGACGATTACGCCCTTGATTTATTGGCGGCGGTGTTGGGGCAAAGCGAATCAAGCCGACTGGTGCAAACGGTGCGTAACCAAAAACAGAGCGTGGTTACCATCAGCGCCTATCACGCCAGCTTTCACTGGGGGCAGGGGTTTTTCGGTATTGATGCGGAAATCGCTTTGCCGCCGCAGGCTGCTGGTGGTCAAACAAACGCGGGTACGAGCACCGATGCGTCCGACAATGCGCTGGCGCAGGCCATTACCAAAGCCCGTGCCGACACGCTTGCGGAATTGCAACGCATCGTGGACGAAGGCATCACTGCTGACGAACTGGCGCGTGCCCAGCGGCAGACACAGGTGGCGGTCATCATGAGTGGGCAGACGGCCAACGGGTTGGCGGGACGATTGGCCGGTGACATGATCGCCATGGGCGACCCCGATTACCTTCATGCTTACCTGCGTGCCATTGAAAACATCACCGTGGCTGACGTGCAACGGGTTGCCAAAAAATACCTGCAACATCATCGACAAATGCAAATCACGCTGCTGCCCAAACCGCAAGGCACGACCATGCCTCGACTCACGCGACCGGCTGATGAAGTTGCCCCCGACACCTTGCCGCACGAACCGGTGCAACTCGATAACGCCCTGCTTTTACAACGCTTTTTACAACGACCGACGACTAATGACCAGGCCACATCAATGGCGGTCACCGACCCGATACAAATGCACACACTGCCCAACGGGTTGCGGGTGATACTGGGTCGAAACACACGCCTGCCGATCGTGGCCATGCAGTTTTTTCATATCGGAGGTTTACTGGCTGACGTGCCCGGTCGTGAAGGCATCGCTTACGCCAGCGCGGAAATGCTGCTCAAAGGCACCACGACGCGCAGTGCGCTACAAATCGCCAATGAATTGGACGATCTGGGTGCGAGCCTGAACCTTGCAGCCGGCAACAACACCTGGTTTGCCCGGGGTGTCTGCTTGAAAGATGATTGGCAGCGGCTGCTGCGTATCAAGGCGGATGTGATTTTGAACCCGGCCTTTGCAGCCGACGAATGGCAGCGTTTGCAACCGCGATTACTCGCAGCCATTGATCGGCAAAGTGATTCATGGTCGGGTGAATTGCGTCTGCGTTTTTTGCAAACCTATTACCCCGGTCACCCCTGGGCAGTCACTCCGCTGGGCCGACGTGAGGTGGTGACCGAGCTGAACAGTGACGACCTGCGATTGTTTCATCACGAACACCTTGATGCGTCACAAGCTGCACTGGCGATTGTCGGTGATATCGAACCTGTCGTGGTACTTGCTGAGGTTGAAAAAGTGTTTGCACCATTGCCGGGGCGAGCGATCAAGCGGATGATGATGCGTGAGCCGGGGCAGGTTGATTCGCAGGTGATCGCGTACAGCACCCGCAAACCGGTGGCTGCGGTGCAAATCGGTTATGGTCCCGGCATTCGGCGAAATGATGATGACTACGCCGCCATGCAGGTGGTGGCACGGGTGTTGTCAAGTTTTCCGACCGGTTGGTTGGATCAGGCATTGCGGGGTGATGGGCCGGGGCTGGTGTATGCGGTGGGCGCGGGGCAGGCGACGGGTTTGATGCCGGGTTATTTTTCGGTGCTGTTCAATTCATCACCGGGACAGGTGCCGACGGCGTTGCAACGGGTGGATGAAGTCATTGATCGGTTGCGTCGTGAACCGATTGCTGAAACGGACCTGCAACGCGCCAAGGCTGCACTGCTGACCGATGAGTTCATCGGCAAGCAAACCGTTGCCGACCTGGCCGGTGATGCAGCCTTGAACACGGTGTACGGCCTGCCGCTGGATGATTCACGGTTGATGCTGGCCAAGGTTGAAGCACTTACAGCACAAGCGATTCAAAACGTGGTACAACGCCGTTTCACATCGAAGGTGACAGTGATTTTGAGTCACGAAGCAGTGAAACTGGAGCCGTGATGGCAAGGGAACGAATCACATGCAACTGACATTCATGGGCGCGAATAAGCAGGTGACCGGGTCGCGTTATTGCCTGGAAGCGGGGGGTAAGCGCGTGCTGATTGACTGCGGGTTGTTTCAGGAACGTCAGTATGTAGAGCGCAATTGGGACCAGTGCCCGGTGGATGTGAAAAAGATTGATGCGGTGCTATTGACGCATGCGCATTTGGATCACACGGGCTTGCTGCCGAGATTGGTGAGACAGGGGTATGGCGGGCCGGTGTATGCGACGAGTGCGACGGTGGAATTGGCAGGGCTGGTGATGCGGGATGCGGCGCGCATTCAGGAGGAAGATGTTGCGTTCAAGCAGAAGCGGCATGAACGGGAAGGGCGCAGGTCACCGTATCCGTATGAGCCGTTATACACGGAGGAGGATGCGCAGCGAACGTTGTCACTGCTGCGTCGGGTGGAGTATGGCAAAGCGTTGCATTTGGGTGATCGGTTCAGCGTCACCTGGCAGGAAGCGGGGCACATATTGGGGTCGGCAACGTTGGAGGTGGTGGTGAAGGAAGGGGGGGCGACACGACGGATTGTGTTTTCGGGGGATGTGGGGCAGAACCATACGCCGATCATTCGTGACCCGCAGCCGCCCAAGGCGGCGGATTACCTGATTTTGGAATCGACCTACGGCGACCGGGATCATGATCGGTCACGCGGAATCGAAGAACAACTTGAACAGGTGATTGGTGAGACGGTGGCACGCGGGGGCAATTTGCTCATACCGACGTTTGCGATTGAACGGGCGCAGGAATTGCTTTTTTACATCAGCAGGCTGACGAGGGCGGACCGCATACCGAAACTGCTGGTGTTTTTGGACAGCCCGATGGCGGTGGATGCGACGGAAGTGTTCAAGCGTCACCCGGAATGTTTGGATGCAGAGACATTGGAAATGATCAATGATGAGGCTTCGCCGTTCCGATTTGAAGGGCTGGTGCTGTCGCGCAGTCGAAGACAGTCGATGGCGATCAATCAGCTTCGCGGCAGTGCGATCATCATGGCGGGGTCGGGTATGTGTACCGGCGGTCGCATCAAGCATCATTTGATGCGCAACCTACCGAGGCCCGAATCGACGGTGTTGTTTGTGGGGTATCAGTCGCGGGGAACGCTGGGTCGGCAGATTGTCGATGGCGCGAAGACGGTGCGCATTCATGGACAGATGCACGAAGTCAAGGCAGAGGTAAGACGGTTGGACGGCATGTCGGCCCATGCGGATCGAGCAGGGCTGGTGCTTTGGACGCAGGCGATCAAACAAGCACCCAAACAAGTTTTTATGACCCATGGCGAGACGGAACCGGCAGAGGCACTGGCCAAGGCGTTGCATGAAGTGCGCAGGTGGCAGGTGCATGTGCCGGAGTATGGGGAGACGGTGGTATTGGATTGAAGTGAGTAGTGTTGATGACGCCGTGCCCTTCAGGGCCGGACAGTTGGTTTTGCAGTATGAGTGAAAATGAACCGGGGCTAAAGCCCTCGGCGTCATTGAACAGCCTCGGAGTCAATCAATCAGGCCATGTGCCAATCATTTCATGTGATGGGAACCTATAATCGCCGGTGATGCAGGAACGATACGAAGTCATTGTCATCGGCGGGGGGCACGCGGGGGTGGAGGCGGCATGGGCCTGCGCCAATATGGGGGCGAGCACCGCTCTGGTGACGATGGACCCGACAAAGATCGGCGTGATGTCGTGCAACCCGGCCATCGGCGGACTGGCCAAGGGGCAGATCGTCCGCGAAATTGATGCGTTGGATGGGTTGATGGGTTTGGCAGCGGATGCAACGGGTATTCAGTTTCGCATTTTGAATGCGTCAAAAGGACCGGCGGTGCATGGGCCGCGATGTCAGAGCGATAAATATCAATATGCGGCATTCGTACAGGCGATGCTGCGGGCAAGGCATGAAATCAGCATCGTCGGTGGAACAGTCGATGGGTTGCAAGTTGAAAAAGGGCGCATCATCGGTGTGCTGGTGCGCGGCGGTGATGGGCAGGTGCGGGCATTGCAGGCCAAGGCGGTGGTGTTGACCACCGGGACATTTATGCGGGCACTCATGCACACCGGGCCGAGCAAAACCGAAGGCGGGCGGATTGGGGAAGGCAGTGCGGTGGGTATCAGCGGAGCGTTGCGTGAACTGGGGTTTGAACTGGGGCGATTGAAAACGGGGACACCGCCGAGGTTGGACGGACGGACGATTGCATTTGAACGCTTGCCGGTGCAATGGGGGGATGAACCACCGGTGCCGTTCAGTGATATGACGGGAGTGGTTGGGGAGTCATTGGATGGCGGATCACAATTACACCAGCGGTTGTTTCCGGTTTTGGAACAACGGCCTTGCTGGATCACGCAGACCAACCGCGCGATTCATGAATTGATTGCGGCAAACCGCGACCGGGCACCGCTGTTCAATGGGCAGATTGATTCGACCGGGCCACGGTATTGTCCGAGCATTGAGGACAAGGTGTATCGGTTTGCGGACAAGTCGAGTCATCATGTTTTTTTGGAGCCGGAATCGCTGGGCACGCATGAAATTTATTGCAACGGGATCAGTACCTCGCTGCCACGGGATGTGCAGGAGGGAATGGTGGCACAGCTGCCGGGGTGTGAGAAGGCGGCGATTTTGCGGTATGGGTATGCGGTGGAATATGACATGGTTTGGCCGCACCAGATCGATGCCACGGGGATGACCAAGCGCGTGGAAGGGTTGTTTTTGGCCGGGCAGATCAACGGCACCAGCGGGTATGAGGAGGCGGCTGGGCAGGGGCTGGTGGCGGGATTGAATGCGGTGCGCTACGCACGGGGCTTGGAGTTGGTGCGACTGCGACGGGATCAGGCGTATATCGGGGTGATGATGGATGATTTGGTGACCAAGGTTCCGAGGGAGCCGTATCGGATGTTCACCAGTCGCGCCGAGTTTCGGTTGCAGTTGCGTTCGGATAATGCGGACCAAAGGTTGACGCCGATGGGCAGAGAGTGGGGTTTGGTGAAGGATGAGCGCTGGCGGGTGTACGAAAAAAAGGAAGCGTCACGGGCGAGCTTGCGGACTTTTTTGGAAACGCAGCAGCAGGAGGGGGTGAAGTTGGCGGAGTGGGTGCGACGGCCGGAGATGGATGCCAATTGGGTGATGGGTAAGTTTAATGGGGCACAGCTACCCAGTGAAGCAATACAACCCCGGCTGGTGGAATCGGTGGTCGCCAACATCAAATATGCGGGGTACCTGGTGCGTCAGGAACGGGAGGTGCGCAAATTGGCGCAGTTGGAAGATGTGACTTTGCCCAGTGGGTTTGATTATCAGCGGGTCACCGGGCTGCGCACCGAGGCACGGGGGACGTTACAACAGTTTCGCCCGGCTACGTTGGGGCAGGCAGCGCGACTGGCGGGCATCACCCCGGCGGATGTGATGTTGCTTGCCGTTGTGTTGGGTAGGTAGCGAGTCGATGAATGGTAATGACCGATAGGGATTGATCAATGGATCATGGATAAAGGATCATGGATAATGTTCAGTGTCGCGTGATCGTGTGTCTGCTTCCGTACTTTATCCGTTATCACTTATCCATCATCCATTTTGACAGCATGGGGAGTTTTTTATGGGTGTCAGCAAACCGCAGGCGTGTCAGGTGGTGATTTTCGGGGCGTCGGGGGACCTGACCAAACGCAAGCTCATACCGGCTTTGTACGACCTGTATGCGACCGGGCAGTTGCCCGACAAGTTCAGTGTGCTGGGCGTGGCCCGCACGGAAATGGCGGATGAGGTGTTCCGCGATCACCTGTCGGATTGGGTGCGAAAAAATGCGACGCACTTTGACGAAGGCAAGTGGCAATGGTTTGCCCGGTTGATTCACTATCACATAGCCGACCCGACCCGTGCGGATACTTTTCCGAAACTCAAGGTGCGCATGGCGGAACTGGCCACGCTGCATCAGACCGGCGAAAATGTTTTGTTTTACCTGTCGCTGTCGCCGCAACATTATGAACCGGTGATCGTGCACCTGGGCTATCACCAGATGATCCCCGAAGGCAAAGCCTGGTGCAGCATCAACCGTGAAGCAAGGCCCTGGCAGCGGGTCATCATCGAAAAGCCCTTTGGCACGGATCGCGCGAGTGCCGGTCACCTCAACCGGGTGCTGGGGCGGGTGTTTGAAGAAGAAGCGATTTATCGCATCGATCATTACCTGGGCAAGGAGACGGTGCAGAATTTGATGGTGTTTCGTTTTGCCAACGCGATTTTTGAGCCGGTGTGGAATCGCAACTATATCGATCATGTGCAGATCACCGCAGCGGAAACGGTGGGGGTGGAAAATCGCGGCAGTTATTACGACTCGCCATCGGGCGGGGCATTGCGGGACATGATTCAAAGTCATTTGCTTCAGGTCATGGCGGTGGTGGCGATGGAGCCGCCGGTGAGCATGAATGCCGATGACATACGGACCGAGAAAGCAAAAGTGTTGCATGCGGTACGGGAAATTGCCCCGGCAGAGGTGGAGCGATTTGCCGTGCGCGGGCAATATGGTGAGGGCAAAGTCGATGGTAAAAACGTCAGCGGCTACCGACAGGAATCGGGTGTATCACGAGATAGTCAGACCGATACGTATGCGGCGCTGCAGTTGCATATTGATACCTGGCGCTGGGCGGGCGTGCCGTTTTACGTGCGTTCGGGGAAAAGGCTGCCGCGCAAGACGACGGAGGTGGTGATTTATTTCAAGCCCACGCCGCACTGCATGTTCCGGGATCAGGTGATGTGTGCGAACCTGGCACCGAATCAGATTGTGATCAACGTCCAGCCGGATGAGGGCATCAGGTTGCGGTTTGAAGGAAAGGTGCCGGGCACGGGGATGAACATCAAATCGGTGCTGATGGATTTTGATTACGCCAAACAGTTTCACGCCAAGCCGATGGAGGCGTATGCGACGTTGCTGCTGGATGCGATGCGCGGTGATCAGACGCTGTTCAAGCATCGTGATGAAATTGATTTGGCCTGGCGGGTGGTGCAGCCGGTGTTGGACATTTGGCAGAAACACCCGGATACGCACCTGCCCAATTACGCTGCGGGAACTTGGGGGCCGCGGGCAGCGGAGGCATTGCTGGCGAGGGAGGGAAGGCATTGGCATGGGGGGTGAATGAATGTCGAATTTCGAATATCGAATTTCGGATTTACAGAAACAAGCCAAGAACGAGGCTGGCAAGCCGAGGGCTTGGGTATTCTGAGTGCTGAATCAGCGAGTCAACATCCTGAACTTCGTCGAAGACGACGAAGTTCAGGCGTGGCAAGAAAATGAAGGCGTGGAATGATCGCAATGCCCAATATTTCACTGGACAGTCTGGGACAGGTGCATCTGGCGCGGGACACCGCCCAATTGCATGATGACCTTGCTTCATCGCTTTTGGGTTCGGCTTTGCGAGCCATTGAGGAACGGGGTGTGTTTCACCTGGCGTTGTCAGGCGGATCGACGCCCGAACCTTTTTACATGAACCTGGTGATCGACCCGCGCTGGCGGGGGTTGCCCTGGGCCAAAACGCACTTGTGGTTGGTCGATGAACGGCGTGTACCGGCGGATGATGCGAGATCAAATTGGAAAATGATTCGGGAAACCCTGGCGGATCATGTGACGATCAAGCAGCGACAACTGCACCCGATGCCGGCGATGCAACCCGATGCAGCCGAGGTGTACGAAAACGAATTGCGAACGGTCATCGACGCCAGCCATCATCAACAGGGGGTGCCGATGCTCGATTTTGTGCTGCTGGGCATGGGCGATGACGGGCACACGGCCAGTCTGTTTCCCGGTTCAGTCGCATTGCACGAAACCAAACGATTGGTTGCCCACAACGACGGCACCGGTGTCAAACCCCCGGCTCGGTTGACGATGACTTACCCGTTGCTCAATGCCGCCCGCAGCCTGGCGATACTCGTGACCGGTGCGGGAAAGTCAGCCATGCTGCAAACCATCGCGCAGCAACTGCACGAACAAGGCCCCGACCCGGTTAAATACCCCGTGACCGGCTTGAAACTCGACAGTGATGAACTGGTCTGGTACCTGGACCCGGCTGCCGCGGGACGGGTGTGATGAAAGAGGGCACACGCATCGTTTGCCCAAATGACGCCGTGCCCTTCAGGGCCGGATTGTTTTCGATTGAAATCCGGGGCTGAAGCCCTCGGCGTCAGAGGAACATACTCAACCTGCCGCATCCTCAAACGTCAGCGCCAATTGATTCGCCACCATCGTCGGTTCGGGCGTCACGGTGAGCCAGGGTGTACGCTTGCGTTGTTCGGTGAGTACCACCCGTGATGAAAGGACACGGTCCTGCGCAAATGTTCGGCGGACGATTTCGATGCCGTTGCACTGTTGTGAGCGATGCAAGAGCACAATGCGTGCAGGTTTCCCCGTTCGACTGCGCTGCACAATCGTACGCGCCAGTTCGAAAGCCTGCTGGTTGGAAAGGTGCCCCTGGCCGCCCATGATGCGCTGTTTCAAAAACCAGGGGCGACTGCTGGAGCGTTGCATCACCGGGTCGTAATTGCTTTCGATGGCGAGCAGATCAACCCCGCCCTGCGCGGTGAACAGGTCGATCAGGGACGGGGGCACGCGCCCCAGGTCGGTGGCGTAACCGATCGATCCGACGGCTGAATCAAGCCGATACCCCAGCGTGCCCTTGTCATCATGCGGCAGCGCTACCGGGGTGATTTGCATGACATCACCACCACAGGGCGCAAAAGCTTTGAGGTCAATCAATCGCATCAACCCCGCATCATGTAAATCACCCGCATCAGGCAGCATGTTCATCATCGGCTGATGCCATTGATGCAGATACACCGGTATTTGATGTTCAACGCAGGCATTGATCCATGTCGGACGAAAATGATCGGTGTCCAGGTGCGTAAGGACGATGGCCTTGAGGTCGGAAAGTTTCATGCCCAGTTGGGCCAATCGCTGGGCGGTGGTGCGGGGGCCGAAGCCTGCGTCTAAAAGCAGGGCATGATGGCCGGATTGAATGACCGTGCTGTTGCCGCCGGAGCCGCTGCCCAGCACGCACATGCGCAACAAGTTGGTGGGCGATTGATTCATGTCGGACATCCATGTCCGCCGGAAATAGGTTGATCAAGTCGGAGTGGTCAGACTTGGGTTGTTATGATGAGCAAGTGTAGCAGGGCGGAGGTGTGCTGCCTACCGTTAGCCCGTGTGATGGGGCGAATTCATCGGTGAACTTTTGAGGATGTAACATGAAACGACTGGCTGTGATCGCACTGGTGTTGATGGTATCGCTGGCGCTCATGACGGGTTGTGATGGTGGTGCAGCGTCAAACAAAGGTGTTGATGCGAATCAAGCCAAGGCTGCCGGGGGCGGGGGGGTGGCGACGATTGATTTGGACAAAATCGCCAAGGGCATGGGCTGGTTTGACGACATGCAGCGTAAGGTCGGTGCTGCGGAACAGGAATTGGCGCTCAAAGTTGACAGTCTGCGTACGGAGTTGGAAACCAGGCTACGTGATGAACAGCGCCGCATGGGGGACAAGCCGACGCAGGAGCAGCAGGATCGCCTGGCAGCCATGCAACTGGTGGCCCAGCGTCAATTGCAGGAGGCGCAAGCCCAGTCGCAATTACAGGCTCAGCAAACCCGTCAACAGGTGATCAGCCAATATCGTGATTTGGTGCGCCCCGTGGCCCGTCGCGTGGCTGAGCAAAAAGGTTTTACGGTAATCGTGCTTCCGACGGATGCGATTTTTTGGAGCGACCCGGCGACGGACCTGACCGACACCGTGATGGACGAACTGCAGCGCACCGGCGTGAAACTTTCATCGGAAACCCAACCCGATGCCGTGATCGGTATCAACTCGCAACCGACACCGCAGACGACCCCGTCCACTCCGTAATGAGTGGTACCGCCGCCCTCGGCGGTGTGTTTTGAAGTGATGCATGACCCAGCCGGGGGCGGCTGGGCTACAACGATAACTACACCGATCAATCCTCGTCGGCTTTGGGCTTGTATTGGGCGACGATCTGTGCCTGAATCTGCGGCGGGACCGGGTCGTAATGGGAAAACTCAAGGGTGTAACTGCCCTGTCCGCCGGTGACGCTTTTCAACTGGCTTTGATAATTGCTCACCTCGGCCAGGGGCACGAGTGCTTTCACCACAGCCATATCGCCGGGCAGCATATCGGTGCCCTGAATGCGACCACGCTTGCCGGACAAATCACCCGCGATGTCGCCCACATATCGGCTGGGCACAGTCACCTCGATGTTCACACAGGGTTCCAGCAGCGACGGACGGGCCTTCTGCACCGCGTCGATGAACGCCTTTTTGCCTGCGGTGATGAAGGCGACTTCCTTGCTGTCCACTTCGTGATGTTTGCCGTCATACACCTCGACGCGAATGTCCTGCAGCGGATACCCGGCCACGGCCCCGGTTTCCATGATCGTGCGCACGCCTTTTTCAATGGCGGGCAGATATTGTTTGGGCGGGTTGCCGCCGAAGGTGTCATCGACGAATTCAAAACCCTTGCCGCGTTCCAGCGGAACAACGCGCAAATACACTTCACCAAATTGGCCGGCGCCGCCGGTCTGCTTTTTGTGGCGATGATGCCCGTCAGCCTTGGCGAGAATCGACTCCCGGTAGGCGATTTTCGGGGGCTTGGTATCGACTTCGATTTTGTAACGGGCCTTCATGCGTTCCAAAATCACGCGCAGGTGCAAGTCGCCCAAACCTTGTATCACCGTTTCATGCGTCGAGCCATCACGCACCACGCGGAAGGTTGGGTCTTCCTCCACCAGCTTGTTCAGCACCTCAGCGATTTTTTGTTCATCGCCCCGGCTGCGAGCCGTGATCGCCAACCCGAACATGGGCGTCGGAAAGTTCATCGGCTTGACGCGGATGTTGTCTTCATCGTGCGATTCGTGCAGCACCGCATCGTGATGAATTTCCTCGATTTTCGCCACGGCTGCGATGTCACCCGGTATCGCTTCGGGTATTTCGACATGTTCCTTACCCTGATACTTGAACAGGTGGCCGACTTTGAAAGGCTTTTTACTTTCGCCGCCGCGGGGGTCGCCGATGTAGAGTTGTGAACTGGGGCGAATGGTTCCCTGAAGGACGCGGAAAGCACAGAGCTTGCCGACGAAGGGGTCGATGCTGATTTGAAAGACATGCGCCAGAGCGTGCTTGGCCGGGTCGGGCAGGGCGTGTAATTCATGTTCGACATCACTGCCCTTGATCAGCGGTTCAGGGTTGCTCTCCAGCGGATTGGGCGCCAATTTCACCAATACTTGCAACAGTTCACCGACGCCGATCGACTTGACCGGGTCAAGTGCGGTGCGGGCACTGACAAAGCAGATCGGCACCAAGTGACCTTCACGCAAGGCTTTTTCAAAGGGTTCATGCAACTGGTCGGGCT
The DNA here is from genome assembly GCA_964547135.1 of uncultured Phycisphaeraceae bacterium. GTDB lineage: Bacteria > Planctomycetota > Phycisphaerae > Phycisphaerales > Phycisphaeraceae > JAJXSS01. The sequence continues at coordinate 46,294 of CAZJMK010000016.1, forward strand.
TGACATCGCCTTGTGCCAGGTACGTTTCCATCAGGGCTTCATCGACTTCGACCACCTGTTCGACGATGGACTTGTGCCACTGTTCAACGGGACCAAGGTCGCTTTCGCCCTGCGGGTTGAAAAAGCAATCGACCACGGTTGTGCCGTTCTGGGCGGGCAGGTTGACGGGCAGACATTGCATCCCGAAGGTTTCACGAATGTTTGTCACCAGCGTGGGCAGGTCGATGTTGTCGTGATCGATTTTGTTGATGATGATCATGCGACACAGTTGACGATCGGCTGCACGTTCCATCATTTTGCGGGCGTTGGGTTCGATTCCCGCCACGGCACTGATCACCACCGCAGCGGTATCGACAGCTTCAAGAGCGGCAATGGCTGAACCCGCGAAGTCGGCATACCCGGGCGTGTCGATCAGGTTGATGTGTTTGCCCTGGTAATCGCAATGCGCAATGGCGGAAAAAATGCTGTGCCCGTGGTGTTTTTCCTCGTCCGTCGAATCGCCCACAGCGGTGCCCTTTTCCACAAACCCGCGATGGTGAATGGCCCCGGCTTCCTGCAACACGGCTTCGAGCAGACTGGTCTTCCCCGAACCGGCATGACCGACCAGGGCAATGTTACGAATGTCCGCGGTGGTGTAACTGGGCATGATGATGTCACTCCGAAAGGGCAAAGGGAAACGTCATGAACACACGGGATTGCAGTATAAGAAATCCGTGAGCGGGGGGGAAGTGGGTTGTTGATTTCGAATTTCGGATTTCGAAATGCGATTTGCCGAACCAAGCCAAGAACGAGTCTCTCCGCAGGCGGACGAGGGCTTGGGTATTCGAAGAAGTAGCCGTGTGGTCAAGTGGCCAAGTGGCCAAGTGAAGGAACGGTATTCGGGAGTTAGCGCCGTGATTTGTCGTGTCTGTGAATGTAGCACCGCCGCCCTCGGCGGTGGTTTAATTTTCAAGGGGATGACGTGGTGTCCAAGATGATCAAGACGCAGCCTGGGGCGGCTGGGCTACAAATTTAGATACGATCAATCGCGGCGATTGCTTTCGGATATCATTCCGGTGTCTGGCTACTTCTGCACATACCCAAGCCCTCGGCCTATCGGCCTCGTTCTTGGCTTGGAAAATTCGAAATGAACACCACGTCAGCCACTCGGCCACTTTGATCACCCCTTCACCCATGTCTGAGTCGATTTATGCGCTGTGTGCTGGGTGGGTTTGCGATACTGATTGAGGTCGAGTTTGCTGAAGTAGGCAATGGTTTTGGCTAAGCCGTCACGCAGGGCGACCTTGGGTTCCCATTGCAAATGCTGCTTGGCGAGGGTGATGTCGGGCTTGCGCTGCGTCGGGTCGTCGGCTGGCAGGGGCATGGTGACCAGCTTCGATTTGGAACCGGTCATTTCGATGACCAGTTCGGCCAGTTGCTTGATGGTGAATTCGCCGGGGTTGCCCAGGTTGACCGGGCCGACGAAGGTGTCCGGGCCGTTCATCATGCGCAAAATGCCTTCGACCAAGTCATCGACGTAGCAGAACGAGCGTGTCTGGCTGCCGTCGCCGTACAGGGTGATGTCTTCGTTTTTCAAAGCCTGCAAAATGAAATTGGAAACGACGCGTCCGTCGTAGGGGTGCATGCGCGGGCCATAGGTATTGAAAATGCGCACCACACGGATGTTGACATTGTTGGACCGGTGGTAGTCAAAGAAGAGTGTTTCCGCAGCACGTTTGCCTTCGTCGTAACAGGCACGGATGCCGATGGGGTTGACGTTGCCGCGATAGCTTTCGGGTTGCGGGTGAACGGTGGGGTCGCCGTAAACTTCGCTGGTCGAAGCCTGCAACACTTTCGCCTTGCAGCGCTTGGCCATGCCCAGCACGTTGATGGCGCCCAGCACCGACACCTTCATGGTTTTGATCGGGTTGTACTGGTAATGCACGGGCGAAGCGGGACAGGCCATGTTGAAAATCTGATCGACTTCGAGCCAGATTTCGCGCGTGACATCGTGACGCACGAACTCGAAATTGGGTTTGCCCAGCAGGTGCGTGATGTTCTGTTTCTGGCTGGTGAACAGGTTGTCCAGGCAGATGACATCGTGGCCGGCATCGACCAGCCGTTCACAGATGTGACTGCCCAGAAAGCCTGCGCCGCCGGTGACGAGTATGCGTTTGATGGTGCTCATATTTTTGTTGATGGGTAATGGTGTTATTGATCGTTATGACGCCGAGGGCTTTAACCCCATTTTGTTTCACGATGAAACTTCATGGCTCGCATGAAGGGTGGTTGTGCCGATGGGATGGCAGCACTTCAATGGTTTATCGGCTCAAAACGGGTGCCGGGTTCGACATCAAAACTGACCAATTGACCATCGGCAAAATGAGCAGCGGTTTGCGGCGCCAGGGGCGTGACAATGACCACACAACCGGGGGCGCATTGCACACCGATAGTACCCGGTCGGGGGTTGATGGCCACCACTCGGCCCTGCACCCGGCGCGGTCGCCCGTTGACCGGTTCGATGTAGCGTCCGCCCCGGGGCACGATGTCGATCCGTCGAGCCTGGGCGTGAAGCGTGCCGGCGATCCGTGTGGGCGAACCGGCATCGGGTAATCGATCACTGACACCCGCTGCCACCATCAACAGCAACCGGTAATCCGTGCCCGGCAGAGCCAGCACCAATTTATCCAATGACTTTTCCGCCACCGTACCATGCACCAGCAGCGCGGGCGTGGTTGCGGTTGTGTGTGATAAGGTTGACTCGCTCATCGTCATGATGCTCCTGTCGTAAGCGAGCATTGTAAGCAGGATGGGGGTGCAATGCCTGATGTGATGCGGTCGCACGGGGTGCTTGATGGATGAAGGATAATGGATGATGTAAAGAGATGGTTTACGTCAATTAACTCTGGGTATGAACATTATCCATTATCCTTTATCCATGATCCATCTTTGCGTGATTGGTGGGTCCGCGCGCCGACGCGGTTACTCGGACAAAACTGTATTTGCGTTACTTGACCACTTCTAACAACGCGATCCATCACGGCGCTAACTATCGAGTACTGCTCCGGCACTTGGCCACTCGGCCACTTGACCACTCGGCCACTGTTACAATCACCTCGGTGCCGGCGGCGGGGTTTTGCGAACATCATCGGGGTTTTGCGGCAACTGATTGAAGTATTCCTTGATCGTCTGGTGATACCGTTGCGGCACGCGATCTTCCGTAATCGCCCGCTCCGCATCACTACGCGCTTCACGCACCGCCGAGTTGAACTGCACCTGCGCCGGCCCGGCCATGTTTTCCCCCGGCGTCAGCCACGACGCAATCACCCGACCCTGTCCCTGTGTGTTCTCGCTCTGTGCCTCGGTTTGATAACCCGTGTGCTGCCGTTCCGCCCCCATCGTGTCACCACCCGGCTGATCACCAATCCCCGGCCCAACGCCACCCTGTTGCGGCTGCTGTTGCCAGGGGTCGTTCATCCAAGGCATTTGATTGTTCTGTGCCATCTGACCCATGCCACCCTGCCCCCCGCTCTGCCCCTGCCCCAATGATTGCATGGCCTGCTGCATCTGCCCCTGAGCCTGACGCATCTGTTGCAACTGCTGCTGCATCTGCGCCAGTTGCGACAGTTGCTGACTCATCTGCCCCTGACCCTGCTGCCACTTTTGATTCTGCCCTTGCCCCGATTGAGCCTGCTGGCCCGTCTGCCCTGATTGCTGCCCTTGCTGTTGGCCTTGTTGCCCCGCCCCCTGTGCCATTTGTTGCAATGCCTGACTCATCTGCTGTGAACCACGCTGACACTGTGAATTGCTTTGCGACTGTTGCTGCTGTTGCGACAATTGTTGTGCCAACTGTTGTGACTGTTGCTGTGACATGCCTTGCTGTTGCAATTGCTGCGCGATCTGCTGCTGCGTTGCGCCTTGCTGCATTTGCTGTTGAATCTGCTGGGCTTGCTCTTGCGACAACCCGGCATTCTGCATCGTCTGTTGCATCTGTTGCTGGGCCTGTGCCTGCTGCTGCGCCTGGGCCTGGGCTGCCTGTGCCAATTGCTGCGCCAGGTTCTGCAATTGCTGAGTCATCGCCTCGCGTTCCTGCGGGCTGAGGTTGTCCAGTTGTTTGCTTAAGTTTTCCAATTCCTTGAGGGCAGCGGCAAAATCACTGCGTTGCAATGCCTGGGCAAATCGGTCCGCCGGCCCGGGCTGCTGTGCATCCAATCGACTGAGGGCTGACTGCATGGTCTGAGCCGTCTGTTCCTGTTGCTGCAATTGGTCGGCGATCTTTTCCTGCACTTGGCTCAATCGTGCCGCCGCTTCCTGTTTGGCCTGAGGGGTGTTGAGTTGCTTCTGCGTGATGTCGGCCAATCCCTGCAAAGCCTCGTTCAACTCCGCTGGGGTTTCGCTGAGGTTTTCCGGGTCTTTCAACTGGTTCAACACTTCCACCGTTTTCGCCAGTTCCTCTTTGGCTTGCTCGGTGGCTTGTTCCTGCTGCTCTGCCAGTTGCTGTTGCTGGATGCGTGTTTGCCCCAAGCCGAACCAGTCATCGGGCAACACGAAATACAACCCGACGACCAAGGCAATCATCACCGGCAACCACGCCCATGGTCGCGTCCAACGCATCGGCAGTGCCTGTTGCAATTGCACCTGTGCAGCAGCCTGTTGCGCTTCATCGCGCACCTGATCCGCAAAGGCGTCACCCTTCAAGTTGGTGACATAAAGTGCCGTCGCCAGCCGATCTTTCAACCGCAGCCGATCGTCGATGAGCGTTGCCAAGGCATGATCCCCCGGCGTCCGCCACCAGGCTGCGATGGCCGCCACCAGCAACGCCTGCCCGGTCAGCGCCAAATAGGTTTGCCAAGGCCAGGGGTAACCCAATAGCCTTTCGATCAAAACAAGTATGACCGCCAGCAGCACTGCCGTCAGCAACGACCAGCCCAGTACCGAGACGAACCGTTGCCTTCGATATCGACTGCGGGCTGCGTGTAATGTCTTTTGCATCGGGGTCATGGGTGATATCCCCAATCATAAACACGCTGAGTCGTGAACACCAGATCACCCTATCACTGATGGATAATGGATAAAGGATGATGGATGATGCTCATACATTGATACAATGATACGCTGCCAAACCTGCATCAGCCCACATTATCTTTGCTTACGTTTGCAACATTCGTCGTTGCTGATCGGGTGTATCAAACAATTGATAACAACTGATTTCTGCTTCTGTGTGCCTCTGTGGTGATTTCTTTGCTCGGCGTGCGTTTACTTGATGCCTCGCACAAACCCATGCAGTGCCGCCAGGCTTTCCAACAACTTGCGTATATCGCCCAATCCGAGCATCGTGGCCGCATCCGACTTGGCCCTCGCCGGTTCGGGGTGAACTTCCATGAAAAGGGCGGGGACGCCGGCGGTGACCGCGCACTTTGCCAGCATGGGGGCGCGTTCGGGCCGACCGCCTGATTGGCTGCCCTGACCACCGGGCTGCTGGGTTGAGTGGGTCACATCAAAGCACACCGGCCAGTCGAGTTCCATCATGTCTGCCAGGCCGACAAAATCATTCACCAGCCGGTTGTACCCGAAAAACGTACCGCGTTCGGTGAGCATGATGCCCGCCTTGTCCGCGCCGCTTTCGACCAGTTTGTCCACCACGTTGCGCATTTCCATCGGCGAAAGAAACTGTCCTTTTTTGACGTTCACCGCTTTGCCCGTCTGCGCACAAGCCAGTAGCAAATCGGTCTGCCGACATAAAAACGCAGGCACCTGAATCACGTCCACCACCCGACCCACCGCCGCCACCTGAGCCGATTCATGCACATCCGTCGTCACCGGCAGATTCAACTCCCGTTTCACCTGCGTCAGCCACGCCAGACCCTGTTCCAACCCCGGCCCGCGATAGCTGTGAATCGAACTGCGATTGGCCTTGTCGAAACTGGCTTTGAAAATGTAACCCAGCCCCAGTTCCGCGCAATGCTTTTGCATCACGGACGCCACCTTCAAACACAACTCCAGCGACTCGGCCACGCAAGGCCCGCCAATGATCGCCAAGGGTTCGCCCGGCCCAATCTTCACATTTTCAATCTGTATCGTTTGCATGATTTCTACTTTCGACAACCCACCAGTGCTTTGACACGAACAATTGCCTCGATCGCCAATCCGCCGACGCAAAGCGTCCGCGCTAAACAAATACAATCGCTTGATATCGATTTATCGACCTTTTTTCATCACCGACTGCAACGCATCAACGTATCGTGCCTCATCCGCTTCCGCCAACCCCACATGACCTGCGTCCGCGAATTCCACCATCGTGCCAAGCACTGCCAGTTTCGCCATGGTCCGGGCATGCTTCACCGGTGCAATCGGGTCCGCTTGCCCATGCAACACCAGCAAAGGGCATTGCACCTTATCAGCGACATAACGATGGTCACGCCAAGCCACGCCCCACGCCCAGGGCATCACCAACCAAGGCACCACCCAAGCCATCGGCCAGGGTGGCATATGCAACAACCACAAAATCCCCGCCAGCGCATACCGCAATTTCGGACACACACCCTCCACCACCACTGCCTTCAACTCATCATCAACATGCTTGGCCCCATACTGCACCACCACCCCCGCGCCCATCGAATACCCCAGCAACACCAAATCACGCGCACCGTACCGCTCTCGCACCTGTCGCAGCACCGCTTCCAAATCACTCACTTCCCACATCCCCAGCCGGCACAACTTCGCCTCCGCCTCGCCATGCCCGCGCTGGTCATACACCACCACCTGACCGGCCGATTGCACCACCGGCTTCATTCGCCCCAACACCTCCAACTTCGATTCACCCCACCCATGACACACCACGACCCGATGCCCACCTTGCACTTCCCCATCAATCACCCACGCGATCGTTTCACTTGCATCAGCAAACCGCAACTTCACTTGCTCATACCGCCAACCCAACTGCTCCGGGTCCGTCGCCAACCCCTTGGCCAAGGCCCATGCGAACGTCTTTCTGCGCGGGCGCAGCAATTCCACTGCGATCAGCATCATGCCGATTGCCAGCGCAAACATTCCGCCATACAAAAGCAGCCACAACAAACCCATCGCTGTACGTTAGCATATTCACCCAACCACGAGGCTCAGTCATGCTCAACCCCCAAACCCTCATCGATGCCGCACTCCAGCAAGCTCAACTGAGCCTACAACAAGGCGGGCTGCCCATCGGTTCCGTGCTCGCCGACGAGCAGGGCAACATCATCGCCCGTGGTCACAACCTGCGTGTGCAAACCGGTGACCCGACCGCCCATGCCGAGGTTGTCTGTTTGCGCAACGCCGGTCGTCGCCGTGATTGGCCCTCACTCACACTTGTATCAACCCTGTCTCCCTGCATCATGTGTACCGGCACCAGCCTGCTTTACCGCATTCCGCGCATCATCATCGGCGAAAACCAGAACTTCATGGGTGCTGAAGCCCTCTTCCGTCAGCATGGTGTGCAACTGACCGTATTGCAAGACCCGCGCTGCATCGCCCTGATGCGCGATTTCATCGCAAACCGACCCGACCTTTGGCACGAGGACATTGGTTTATGAGTGACGATTGTGTAGCTGACTTGCCCGACCCGCTGACATCCGTTACCACCCAGCCACGCCGTATTCTGCTCACCGGTTCCGCCGGGGCCATAGGTCGCTTCGTCGGGCCGCAGCTTCGCCGCCGGGGCCACTTTGTGCGTGGTTACGATATTGCCTCGCCGCCTGCAAACAGTTGTGATGAAAACCATCAGGGTGACTTGCTCAACCCTTCATCATTGCGTGCCGCCCTGACCGGCATCGACACACTCATTCACCTGGCAGCCACCAGTGACGAAGCCGACTTTCTGACCAAACTCGTCCCCAACAACATCGTCGGCCCCTATCACTTGCTGCAAGCAGCGCTGGAATGCAACGTGTCGCGCTGGGTACTGGCCAGTTCCGTGCAGGTCGCAGGCGGCCTGCACCGTCACAGCCAACCACTCGCCATCTCCGACGGCACCGCCCCCCGCAACTACTACGGCTGCACCAAAATCATGCTCGAAGCCATGGGCATGATGCACGCCGTGGTCCACCAGCGCACCGTCATCAATGCCCGCCTCGGTTGGTTCTTTCGCAATCGCCATGAGGAAACATATGCCGCCCGCAATCATCCCGCAAAACCCATCAATGTGTACATCAGTCACGATGACATGGCCCGTTTCATGATCGCCGCCGTCGAAGCCGACCTGCCCCCGTCCACCTGTGCCACGCTCTGGTGCATGAGCCGGCAAACACCCCCCGGCGGCTACGACCTTTCCACCGCCGCCCAACTCATTCACTACCACCCCCGTGACCTTTACCCCCAAGGCCTGCACTACCCCGAGTAATCCGCCAACGGCACAACCCCCGCGAGTGGCAACCCACGGTGATGCTGATTGAATCAACGATCATTTCAAGCCCCGGCCAGTACCTTCGCCGCAGCCGTCAGCCCCGTGCCGGGTGCGACCTTATACCCATTGGCGATCAATTCCGCTTCGATGCCGCACAGGCAAGCCAGCGTATCACCCGCATCAACATAGCCCATGTGACTGATACGGAACACCTTGCCTTCCCATTCACCGCCGCGACCACTTTGTCCGCCGGCAATGTGCAGGCCGTGCTTATCTCGCACCGCTGCCCTGAACTTTTTGTCATCAATCCCTTCGGGGTAGTACGCACCGCTGACCGAATCGCTGGGTGATTGGCTGACCAGTTTCAACCCCATGGCTGTGAAAGCCGCACGACTCGCCGCCGCTAGCTTGGCCGTACGCGCCCAAATCTTTTCAAGCCCCTGTGCCTCCATCATTTTCAAAGCCGCCAACTGTCCGCGCATCAGCGTGAGTGGGGGGGTGAAGGGTACATCATTGTCCTTGGCGCTCTTGAGCCAGCGGCGTAAATCCAAATTGTAATACCCACTGGCTTTGCCTTCGCTCAACCGTTTGGCCGCTCGCTCGCCCACCGCCACGTAACCCAATCCGGGCGGCAGCATCATCGCCTTTTGCGAACCGGTGACAATGCAGTCCACGCCCCAGGCATCCATTTCCACCGGCAGCGCCCCGACAGCCGTGATTCCATCCGCCACCAAAAGCGCATCGGTCTTGCTCACCACACTGGCAATCGCCTTTAGGTCGCAGGCCGAGGCCGTTGATGTTTCCGAATGCACTACTACCACCACACTCACGCCCGGGTTGTCCTTCAAGGCTTGTTCCACCTGTGCAGCCGTCACCGCCTGACCCCAGGGCACATTGATTTTGATGTTGGTCAGCCCCATGGCCTTGCTGTAGTTGTCGTAAATATCCTGCCAGCGTTCCCCGAACTTGCCGCCCGAAATGCTGATGACCTTGCTGCCGGGCGTCGCCAGCGAAATCTGCGCCGCTTCAAAAGCAGTGGTCCCCGAACCGGCAATCGAAACCACCGGGGCCTTGGTACGAAACACCGCTGCCAATTTCTGACTCATCTCGGCGTAAATCGCCTGAAACTGTTTGGTGCGATGGTGAATGATGGGCTGCGCCATCTCCAAAAGCACCTGCGGCGGCACATCCACCGGCCCGGGGGTCAAAACACGCTGCTTGAAAAACAACGGGGTCGTATCAGCCATGGCTCGCTCACTTTCTCCGCTTGAAACGTTCATTCACTCATTTGTCGCCCAGGGCTTTAGCCCCGGTTTCGTCCGACGCGACAAGTCGCGTCGCTAACCAAATCCAATATCATTGACCATTCAAACCCGCGACAAATACTCGCCGGTTTCCGTGCTCACACGGATCACTTCGCCCGGTTTGATAAAGTCCGGCACACGCACCACCAGCCCCGTCTCCATCTTCGCTTCCTTGCCAACGTTCGTCGCCGTCGCCCCTTTGATCCCCGGCGGCGTGTCCACCACCTGCAAGTCCACCACCTTGGGCAGTTCAATCGAAATCACCTTGCCCTCCGCAATCAAAGCCGTGACCTGCGTGTTGGGTTTGACATACCCGATCAGGTCGCCCAGCAAATCCAACGGCACAGCCGTCTGATCGTAATTTTCGCTGTCCATGAATACGTGGCCGGAGTTGTCGGTGTAAAGGTATTCCATCTGCCGACGGTCCAGCATCACGATTTCAACATCATCATTGCTGCGAATGCGCTTGTCGAGTATTTCCCCCGACGGAACCACCTTGAGCTTCAATTGCACCATGGCCCGCAGATTGCCGGGGGTGACGTGCTGGTACTCTTTGATGACGTAGAGCTTGTTGTCGAAGGTGACAGCCATGCCCGGCCGAATTTCGGTCGCTTTCACAGAAAAGACTCCTCAAACAAAAAAACGGGTTGCCGCCTGCCGATGGGTCACACCCTCCAGCCGCGAGCCGAGCATTGTAACAACACCCTCATCCTTATGAAAGGAGCCATTTCGTGAAATGAATCACCGAAATGTCAATCACCCCTCATCACGGTTCCAGCAGCACTTTCACCACATCCTTGCGTGCAGCCGTGCGCAGGGCTTCGACCCCGTCGGCCAGTTTCATCCGCCGACTGATCAGGCTGATCACGTCCACCTTGCCGGTGGCCAGAGCGTTGAGCGCCTCAGGGAACGGGCCGCAGCGGCTGCCGATGAGTTGAATTTCATGAATCACCAGCGGCGACAAATCCATCAACGGATTATCAGGCCGATGTGCCACCGTCGTTTTCATCACGATTTTGCCGCGTGGCCGAACCATTTTCAGGGCGACCTGCAAACCCTCCGCCCGTCCCGTGCAATCGACCACAATATCCTGATCGGCACGCAGCCCGACTTCTGACAACAAACGGTGCTTCACGCCCCATTTTTCACACAACGCCAGCTTGGCCGAGTGCTTGCCCACCACGCGCACCGTCGCATTGAGTTGGCTCATCACCTGCGCACAGAGCAGCCCCAATCGACCATCGCCCAGCACGGTGACAAACGGGCGACCCTCAATGGTGAGTTGGCGCAAAATCTGATATGCAGCCGCCAGCGGTTCGGTGAACACCGCCTGATCGTCGTCCACCGTCGAGGGCACTTCCAGCAGGTTGTGCACCGGCAGCAAAAACCAATCCGCAAAGCATCCATCACGCCCACTGATGCCCAGCACCGTGCGCTTTCGGCAGTGTTCCCGCAGCCCGGCTTTGCACATGTCGCACTTGCCGCACACACAGTTGATCGTGCCGACGACCCGTTTGCCGACCCATTTTTGATCCGTTTTGGAGCCGACCTTTTCGACCATGCCGACGAACTCGTGACCCAGCACGCCGGTGAAGTCCATGTAGCCTTTGCACAGTTCCAGGTCGGTGGTGCAGACGCCCATGCGCCGCGGGCGGATGATCGCCTCACCGGGGCCGGGCGTCGGTTCGGGGTGATTGGTGATGAACCTGGGCTGCTTGTCAACAACGCTGATGGCACGCACGGAGATTGTTCCTTGCTGTGATGAACTATTCACAATTATCGGCCGGAACAGGTCGTGGCATGAAAGCGGTAGGGGCTTTTACGAGCCGCGACCGGCAGGGAGCGGTTTCATTACCAACCATGGATAACGGATGATGGATAATGGATGATGTATAAACCAAGAAGCGGTTGCGGTACGCCTTCTCTGAACATTATCCATTATCTTTTATCAGTAGTGTCCGGTTACAAGTCGAACAGGGACAATTGGTTACGATCACCCTC
>CAZJMK010000017.1:0-56672 GCA_964547135.1 uncultured Phycisphaeraceae bacterium
CGATCAACGATGAACAACCCGACCCGGGTTGACAGGTCGCTACATAGCTGAAAGCGTGGGCCGACCGGTGCAAGCCGGGGCGCGAAAACCTTCCGGGCGACGTAAGCGGGCGATGGGGTGGCAACATGAATGTTTTTTCCATCAGCCTCCATCATCACCGTTCACGGGAACTTTCCCCCGCGGCAGCCGGGGCACACACCCTGACCACGGTTCCATCGCTGACTATCGAAAAGGATCGCTTATAAACTTCAAGCCGTCACGGCCAGTTATGCGTGTTGGGGAAAATGGGTAAGTCCTGTAACGGTTGTGTGGGTTATGATGAAGCCATGCAAGCAGCAGGGATGCGGAAAAGTTGGAAACGGCGGGGCATTTCGAATTTCGAATTTCGAATTTCGAATTGTTCTGAATCAAGGTTAACGTCATCGGGTACAACGTCTGAAGATCCGAAATTCGAAATCCGACGGCTTCAACAGCGGGACCTCCCGCTAAATCCGAAATCATCTGACCCGTTGATTCAATCGCTAAAACTAGCACCATTATTAGCCACCTTGCTTCATCAACGCGGGTTGCACGACCCCGAAGCCGCCCGCAAGTTTTTGGAACCCAAGCTGACCGACCTGCATGACCCCGCCCTGTTACCCGGCCTTGATGCCGCGGCGCAGCGTTTGGCTAAAGCCGTGCGCGCAGGTCAGCCCATCGTCATTTACGGGGATTACGATGTCGATGGGGTCTGTGCTTCAGCCATCCTTTGGCACATGCTCAAACTCGCCGGGGCAATCGTCACCACCTACGTGCCCCATCGCATTGACGAAGGCTACGGCCTGAACACCAAGGCCCTGTGCAAACTCGCGGGGGTGAATGATCCGACAATCACCAACGACAACCGTCATGGTGACGATGTCGCCAACGATATCGCTGACAACACCAACCAGGCGACCAAGCCCCCGCTGATTGTTTCCGTGGATTGCGGCATCACAGCGGTCGAACCCGCCCAAGTCATGCGCGACCATGGCATCGACCTGATCATCACCGATCATCATGAGTTCAACCCCGATCACCTGCCCCCGGCTCAGGGCCTCGTTCACCCTCGTTTGCCTCGTGCTGAAGTTGAGCCGTACCCGTTTGCGGATTTATGTGGCGCAGGGGTTGCCTTCAAACTGGCCTGGCACTTTGCCCGGGTGTGGAACGGTTCCGACCGTGTGCCTTCGAATTACAAAACGTTGCTGCTGGATTTGTTGAGTCTGGCTGCGCTGGGCACGGTGGCCGATGTCGTGCCCCTGTTGGGCGAAAACCGCATCATCACCACGTTTGGTTTGGGGCAGATCAAACGCACGCAGTTCATCGGCCTCAACGCCTTGATCGACGCCTCGAAACTGCGTGATGAAAAAATCGATGCGTATCACGTCGGGTTTGTATTGGGGCCAAGGCTCAACGCCTGCGGTCGGATGGGGCATGCCCGCGAGGCGGTGCAACTGCTCACCAGTGCCACTGCCGAGGAGGCTCAAACGATAGCGAAGTTTTTGTGTCAGCAGAATGATGTGCGTCGGGCGACGGAAAAAAGTATTTTCAACGAGGCCAAGGCGTTGGTGGAGGAACATGGGTATCACGACCCGCAGCAGCGCGCGATCGTGCTGGGCAGGGAAGGTTGGCACGCCGGGGTGGTGGGTATTGTCGCCAGTCGTTTGGTCGAAGCGTTTCATCGCCCGGTGGTGATGCTCAGCGTTGCGGATGGTCATGCCCATGGTTCGGCGCGCAGTGTGCCGGGGGTGTCGATGCACGAAGCACTGTGCCACTGTGCCGAGCATCTGACCACCTTCGGCGGACATGCCATGGCTGCGGGATTGAAACTCGATGCCACACGCATTGAAGTATTCCGTCAATCCTTGGTGAAGTTCATCAATGCCAAACTGCCTGCCGAGGCCCTGACCGGTTGGCTGGACATTGATGTTGATTGCACGCTCGACGATCTGTCTTTCAAACTGGCGGAGCAGGTGCAGAAGATGGCACCATTCGGAGCGGGCAACCCGTCGCCGCTTTTTTGTTTACGCAACGTGATACTGGCCGGGCCGGTGCGACGGATGGGGCAGGGGGGTAAACACCTGCGCCTGCTGCTTCGTTCGGTGGCCGGGGGGGGTGGTCGTCATGCCGAGGCCGTCTGGTTTGGCGCGGGGGATTTGGAAGACCAGCTCGTCCCCGGCTCACGCCTGGACATCGTCTTTCGTCCGGTCATTTCCACCTGGCAGGGGCAAAGGCGATTGGAGTTGCATGTGGAGGATGCCCGAAGAATGGATGATGGATAAAGGATGATGTACGGAATTGAATGATTAAAACATTATCCTTTATCCATTATCCATCACACATCAACACCTCACCACAGTCGCCCCCTTTTTATGCCGATGTAAGGAGCGGGAGGGTTGAAAACCTCGGCGGGGAAGCGTGTCGAAGGACACGGGTGGTGTTGTATGCACAAGCCGGCGGAAGATAAACCCAACCTCAAGCTCGCAGCCGGGGCCGACGCACCGCACGATGGTGATTTTCTGGATGCGCTGCCCGAACCGGTGCTGCAACTGGACCGTCATTGGCGGATCACCTACCTCAACTCCGCAGCGGCGGAATTGTTTGTCCGATCGCGTGATACGCTGCTTCAATGCGACTTCTGGCAAAGTCTGCCCCAGACCCTGGGCAGCCCGATTTTCGCCGCCTTCCAGCGGGCACAGAACAACCACACGCATGTGCAGGTGGAGGATTATTTTCCGCGCCTGGACCGCTGGTTCAGTTTTCAACTCACCCCGACGCAGCAGGGGCTTTTCATTCACGGGTTGGATGTCACCGCCACACGTAAAAATCGACACCACGAAGAAAACCAGCATCGTCATGAAAGCCAGTTGCTGGCGGCGGTCAACCATGGGGTGCTGGGTTTGAATCGTCACGGGCAAATCACCTACGCCAACCCGGCAGCAGGTGAATTGCTCGGTTGCATCCCTGAAACGCTGGTGGGTCAATCGTTTCACAACCTGATCATCCCCGATGCCCATGCGCCCGACACGGCTGGGTCGCTCATGTGTACGATCGCCCAGGCACGTCACCTGACCAGCCCGACACCCCTGTCGCTTCGCCGGGCTGATGGCTCACCGCAACCGGTGAAAGTCACCTTCAACCCCTTGCCTTTGGAGGCAGGGGCGCCCGGTGGTGTGATGCTGTTGCGCTGTCATCGCCCGCAGGTGCAGATGAACGACCTGTTGGAGCGGTCGCGCGGTTTTCTGCGCTCGGTACTCGACACTCTGCCAGCCCATCTGTGCATCCTCGATCACAACGGCACGATCATCGATGTCAATCAGGCCTGGCGCACCTTCGCCACCGACAACCAATGCCCCGACCCCACCGGCGGACTGGGCAGCAATTACCTGACCCTCTGTCAAAGCGTACAGGGCGAAGCATTGCCCCAGGCACGCGAAGTCGCCCAGCTATTGCGCGAAGTGCTCGACGGTTGCCGCAGGGACTTTGAAATCGAATACCCCTGCCACGCCCCCCATGAGCAGCGCTGGTTCCTCATGCGCGTCACTCGTTTTGAACGCGATGGTCAGGTGTATGCTGTGGTCGGTCATCACAACATCACCCAGCGCAAGCTCGCCGAGATGCGCTCCGTGCATGACTCGATGCACGATGCACTCACCGGCCTGCCCAACCGCGTGCTGTTTCAACATCGCTTCAAAAACCGGCTGGAACAGGCCCAAAAGACCAACGACTATCAGTTTGCCGTGCTGTTCATCGACCTGGACCACTTCAAAAACGTCAACGACAGCCTGGGCCACAGCGTCGGCGACAAAATGCTTCAGCAGGCGGCAAGGGCATTGCAGAAAAAATTGCAGGCCCTGCTGCTGGAACAGGAACTGCCCGGCGATTCATTCGTGGTGGCACGCCAGGGCGGCGATGAGTTCATGGTGATGTTCGAGCAGATGCCTTCGCTGGCGATCATGCGCAACATACTCAGTCGGCTGCACCCCGACGACGGCCTGCATTTCAAAATCGACGATCACGATGTGTTCACCAGCGCCAGCATGGGCGTCGTGTTCGGCGACCCGCGCTACACCGATACCGAAGCCCTGGTGCGCGATGCCGACACGGCCATGTATCGTGCCAAGGCCAACGGTCGGGGACGGTATGAGTTTTTCGACCAGGCCATGCACGTGCAGGCTGCCCAGCGCATGCTGCTGGAACAGGACCTGCGACGGGCGATCGATAGTCAGCAGTTTGAACTGCACTATCAGCCGATCTTCGAACTCGAAAGCGGCAGGGTATTGGCATTGGAAGCACTGGTCCGCTGGTCACGCGGCGATGGCAGTTACGTTTCGCCCAATGATTTCATCCCCCTGGCGGAGGAAACCGACCTGATCGTCCCGCTGGGCAAATGGGTCGTCGAAGAAGCTTGTCGCCAATTGGGGCAATGGTGCAAGGCTCACCCGGTGGCGGCGGACCTGGCGGTGCATGTCAACCTGTCGCAACGGCAACTCTGTGCGCAGGACAACCTGGTGCAGTTCGTCCGTCAGGCCATCGTCGAAGGCGGCATTCGCCCCTCGCAATTACATTTGGAAATCACCGAAAGCGCGATCATGACCAACCCCGAACTTGCAGGCGTGCAATTGCAGAGTCTGCGTTCCATCGGGGTGAAGGTGGACATTGATGACTTTGGCACCGGCTACTCATCGCTGAGTTACCTGCATCGTCTGCCGCTCGACGGTTTGAAAATCGACCGCGCTTTTGTGGGCAACCTGGCACGGCGGCGTGATTACCCGGCGGTGGTGCAGGCCATCGTCGCCCTGGCGCACAACCTCAACATGCACGTCGTGGCCGAGGGCATCGAAACCCGCAACCAGTTGGTGCAATTGCAAACCCTTGAATGCGATGCGGGACAAGGTTACTTTTTCTCCAAGCCGCTCAACGTCGCAGGCATTCGTGACCTGCTCACCCAGAAAATCGCCAAAGTGGCGTGAAGCATTTCGGATTTCGGATTTCGAATTTAGCGGGAAGACCCGCTGTTGAAGCCGTCGGATTGATCAAGCCAAGAACGAGGCCGACAGGCCGAGGGCTTGGGTAATCTGAGTGGTCGATCGGTGAGTCAGTGAATCGGTTACTCGGTCAGAAAAGACAACGAACATTCCGTCCAATTAACCAATTAACCGACCACCCAATTAACCACACTGACGCCGAGGGCTTCAGCCCCGGATTGTTTTCACAATGAAAAGACAAACATCCGGCCCTGAAGGGCACGGCGTCAAAACCACAGCGGGTGACATCGGCGGCTTTGTCAACGTCGATCCCGCCGACGCAAAGCGTCCGCGCCAAACATTTCATATCACTCGACCAGTCGCCACTTCATCCCCATTGGCCAAGCACACACACAACGACTATCATTCATGGTGCGAACCGATGTTTGTAATATTCTGCGCCAAGGATGTGAACGATGAGTGACAAAACCCCCACGCAGGCCCCCGTAGCCGATGGCGATCTTTTTGAGCGCGTGCAGCAGGTGGTCAATCGCATTCGGCCGGCGGTGCAATCCGACGGCGGCGATGTCGAACTGGTCGAAGTCACTGCGCAAAACATCGCCCGCATCCGCCTGCACGGGGCATGCGTCGGCTGTCCCTCCAGTGCCATCACCCTCAAAATGGGCATCGAACGCAACATCCGCGAACGTGTGCCGCAGATCGTCAGCGTTGAACAGGTACACTGATATTGATTCGCGCCTGCCCCCTCGTCGGTCCAGCACCGTGAACGAACAAGCCGCCGGCTGGGGGTGATAACAAATACCAATGGACTGCCCGGCCCATCGGCTGGTTCCCGTCACCAGAATTTTTTACCCCCGATGGCATCATCTGGCCGATTGGTTCACGGAGGATCACTCCGCATGCTCGCATTGACACGACGCGTCGGCGAAGAAATCGTCATCGGCGACCCATGCAAACCCATGGGCGTGATTCGCATTGTCGAAATTCATGGCGACAAGGTCCGCCTGTCGTTCGACTTCCCCAAGGAAACACAGATCAATCGACGTGAATTGGCCGAACTCAAAGCCCGCCAATCCGGCGGAGAACTGCCCCCTTCCACCGAACCAACTCCCAAAACCCCCAGCACTTCGTGAAGTGGCCGAGTGATCTGAATTGCGGATTGATCAAGCCAAGAACGAGGCCGATAGGCCGAGGGCTTGGGTAATCTGAGCGGTTGATTGGTTATCTGGCAAATCGGTTAATCGGTCAGAAAAGACAACGAACATTCCGTCCAATTAACCAATTAACCACACTGACGCCGAGGGCTTCAGCCCCGGATTGTTTTCACAATGAAAAGACAACCATCCGGCCCTAAAGGGCACGGCGTCAACATCACAAGGGTACCATGGGCGGCTTTTACACCCAGCCGGGGGCGCCCCCGGGGCTGGGCCACAGTCAGAAGACGCGATAAATCGCGGCGCTAACCCATAAAATTCACTTGGCCACTTGACCACTTCCCCTTTCACCCGCACAACTTCACCAACTCATCGCCGCTCACCGCCCCGCCCTTTTCTTCCGCCAGGGTACGCACCTTTACCAGCACCTGTTGCGCCCGCTCCGCGGACACCTTCACCCCCCGTTGTGCCAGGCTGTGTTCGATCGCCGCTTTGCCCGAATGTTTACCGATCACCAATTCCCAAGGCCCGCGCCCAACCTCCGCCGGGTCAAACGGCTGATACGTCCTTGCATCACGCAACAACCCGTGCACATGAATGCCCGACTCATGTCGATTCGCCCCCGCACCCACAATCGGCTTACCCTCATGAATCGCCCGCCCCGATGCCGCTGCCACCTGATCACACAACAACCCCAAACGCTTTTTCACAATGCCCAGGTCCATGCCCAGCGTCAGCTCCGCAGCCATGACCACCTCTTCCAATGCCGCGTTGCCCGCACGTTCGCCCAAACCATTCACCGTCACATCCACGCAATCCGCCCCGGCACGCAGTGCTGACAACGCATTGGCCGTGGCAAGCCCCAGGTCGTTGTGTCCGTGAAACCCCAGTTCCAGCGACTGGCCCACCTCATCCCGCAACTCACGCAGCACCAGTTCCACCGACCAGGGGTCCCACACGCCCACCGTGTCCGCCAGGCGCAAACGCTGCGCCCCCAGTGCTGACAACTCACGGGCAATCACCCGAATGAATCCGACTTCACAACGCGAACTGTCCGCCAGGCCGACGGAGACAAACCCGAAATGCCTTGCTGCCAACGGCACCAGTTCCTGCAATTGCGCAAGCACCCAGCGACGGTCCCTGCCCAACGCTGACAACTGCACCTCCGACGCCGGCAGCGACAAATGCAGACCCACCCCATCGCTTGGCAGCGAAGTCGCACGCTTCATTTGATCGTTCACCAATTGCGCCGCCTGCTCAATATCGTCACGCAAAGCCCGGCTCCAAATCGTCACCCGTGCCGGCAATCGCATCGACAGCACATCCCGCAGCAAAGCAACTGCGCCCTCGCCCATCATCGGCGAAGGCAACTCGAGTTCACGCACCCCGATCTGCGCAATGGCATTGGCCAGCAAACGCTGTTGCAGGGGTGCAAACGCCACCCCGGCTGCCTGTTCGCCGTCACGCAGCGTGGTGTCCACCAGGTACGGGCATGAGGTCGCTTTGCGGATCATGGTATTCGTCAATGCCGTGATGCTGAATAAACTCAACCACGCCTGAATTTCACGACCGGGTCGATGTCGTCACAGGCTCGATTTTCACAACCACGCCTGAACTTCAAACCCCCTCTCCCTCCGGGAGAGGGCAGGGGTGAGGGCGTCTGTTCCTTTCGCATTTTTTCGTATTAGGCCTTTTGAAGACACGCCCCCACCACGGCGAGGTCTTCGACTCACCCGGCCTCGCAGACTCGCCCCCCTCACGCCAGCAACAACTGTTGCGCCGGCGCCCCTTCCGCCAGGGCATCCAAAATTTCGTCGATGCGGTCCTCATTCACCTCCCCGTACCAGTGATTCCCCGGCTGAATCACCATCACCGGCCCCTTCTCGCACACCTTGAAACAACCCGTGCTCACCACCTGGGCATTGATCCCCCGATCCAAAATGCCCTCTTCCAAATATTGCAGCAAATTCACCGCGCCCTTCTTGTGACACGCACCCACCGGCGAACCGTTGGTCCGAAAGCTGGCGCATACGAACACTTGATGAGCAGGTTTGGCAATCGGCATGACAATGCTCCTTTATGTGAAAAGTTGACGTTGACGATTCACCTTGTTCCGGTTTTTTTCTTTTCTCACGGATACCCAAGTCCTCACGGCTGCGCCGTTCGTCCTTGGCTTGTCTTCAAATTCGATATTCGAAATTCGACATTCGAAATCATCCGCATCCGGTTCCCGTTCCGGCGCAACTCCCGGTTCCGCTGCCGCACTTGAACGCCCTGACCGGAATGCGCAATTCCTGTCCCTGGTACACCGCTTCGACCGCTTCGTCGATCAGACATTCGGTCATGATCACCTTCAGCCCGGCGTGGTCCAGCACCATCCGCGGCGAGGCCCCGCAACCAGCCGTCAACACCGCCCGACAGTCGCTCAGGCTGCGTGCCAGCGTCATCCAGCGATGCGCTCCCGAACCCGTCGGCGGAGTACTGCGCTTTTCCACCAGCTTGTAACCCCCCTTGCCGTCCTCCCCATAAATCCATACCTCGCCCGCTTCGCCCAAATGCTGGTTCACCAGCACGCCTTCCTGACTGGTCACCGCCACGTAAGGCCGGGGCGTGGTCGGTGCTTCCTGTGACAACGGGAACTTCGGCCCGTCCGCCGTCTCTTTGAGCCAACCCAATATCACTTGCGACGTGCCTTCACTGAGCATGCCTGCTGCATCCGCACGACAACGGGCACAATGTTTCATCAGCGGCAACACTTCGCCCGCCTCCGCCCGTCGATCGTGAATCATCTCGCTGCTGGGGGCGGGTATCTTTTCAAACGGGGTGTCGGCCACCGGGTACAGCGGAATGATGTTGAGCACATCCGCGCCCAGTTCCTTCACCGTACGCGCGATCGTGCCGATGTGATGATCGTTGACCCCCGGCATCAAAATCGTGTTGACCTTCACCACCACGCCATGAGCCGACAGGTTGGCAATCGCTTCCTTCTGACGTTCCCAAAGCAGTTGCCCCGCCTCGATGCCCCGGTACGGGCGATACCCATCGCGTATCCACGCATACACCCTGGCACTGATTTCTGGCTCGACCGCGTTGACCGTGATCGTCACGTGGCTGACTTTCAGTTCCGCCAATTCAGGCACATGCGGCCCGACGGCCAGCCCGTTGGTCGCCACGCAGAGCAACATGTCCGGGTAGTGCTCGCGCACCAGCCGAAGGGTCTGCATCGTCTTGTCCGCATTGGCAAACGGATCGCCCGGCCCGGCGATGCCCACCACACTGATCCGCGAATCGTTGCTCACCACCCTGCGCAGGTACGCAATCGCCTGCTCCGGTGTGAGCACCACACTGGTCACCCCAGGCCGACTCTCGTTGGCGCAATCAAACTTGCGGTGACAAAAGTTGCACTGCATGTTGCAGGCCGGCGCCACCGGCAAATGCACCCGCCCGAACTTACCCTTGGCGTCGGCACTGAAACAGGGATGTTTATCAAGTTCAAGGGCCATGGTGAATACTCACTGTTTGTGGGTGCTGGGGTGCTGGGGGGCTGGGTGCTGGTGGCTGGTTGCCAGGTCGAAACTTTTTGTCGGTCAATCCGTTTTCTTCCCAGCTCCAAGCCCCCAGCTCCAAGCTCCTTGTTTTCTCTGTGCCTCTGTGCCTCTGTGGTTATTTCGTACCATCACATGTACGAGTAACCCCAGGGGTTCTTTTCCTGTTTCTTTTCGATCACCGTGTTGATGATCGTGTCGAACAGGCGTTGCGTTCCCTCATAACCCATATGCAATAAGCGTGCCCCGCCCACGCGATCGTGAATCGGAAACCCCACCCGCACGAGCGGCACATCCAGTTTGCGTGCCATCGACTGACCCTTGCTGTGACCGATCAAAAGATCAGGCGATATGTCACTGATCTGCGCTTCAATTTCCAGAAAATCAACCCCTTCGAGGGCGGTGATCGGACGATTGAGGTGTTCGGTGACCTTTTGAATTTCAGTCTCAAATCGACCGGTGCGCTGGCCGCTTGCACACAGAACCGGCACGATGCCGATTTCCGCCAGTAAACTTGCCAGACCCACCACCAAATCTTCTTCGCCGTACACCACGGCTTTCAAATCGAAGCAGTGTTTATGAGCATCGACAAACGAGTCCAATAATCGACCCCGCTCGGCTGTGAACCGTTGGGGCACCGGCTGCCCGCTCACCTTCGACAGCGTTTGCATCAACAAATCCGTCGCCCGCACACCGATCGGCAACGGCAACGCATGACGCTCCACCCGGCACTTTTCACTCAGCCACGCCCCGGCGGTTTTGCTTTCGTCCCACGTCGAACCAAACTCCATCGTCGCAGCTGATTCATTCATCCGCCGCAGGTCCGCCACGGACGTACCACCGGGCGGCAGTTTGTGATAATCGTCCCACGTCGGCCCATCCAGTGTGTCGCTGTAATCCGGCAACATGATCGCCGACATGCCGAAGGCCTCGACGATTTCCCGCAAATGTCGAAGGTCCGCCGGCGACACCATGTTCGGAAAAACGTTGACCGTCCGACCCCCTTCTTTGCCCTTCACTTGACCACTTGACCACTCGGCCACTTGGCCACTTTCCCGAATACCCGGGCCCTCATCGCCTTCGGCGATTCGTTCCCGGCTTGGTTCGGCAAATTCGAAATCCGAAATTCGACATTCGAAATTTTCTTCGCACTCCGCCACTTGGCCACTTCTTTCCTCCACCAGCGTCATCACCACCGCTTTGACCGCGTCATGAAAACCGTCCATGTGCGTGCCGCGGTAGCTGGCGGTCGATACATGCACAATCGGCGGAAGCGTCTGGCCCTTGTTCTCCCGCATGAACTCATGCAGGTGCATTTTCAAATCATCGCCAATCGTCTCCGCCAGACAGGTCGTCGCCAATCCGACCATTTGCGGCTGATACGACTTGAGCACGTTGGCCAAACCCACACGCAGGTTTTCACCACCCCCGAAAATCGCGCTGTGCTCGCTGAAGTTGGAACTGGCAATGTCCACCGGTTCCTTGAAATGGCTGATCATGTAGCGACGAATGTATGTCGAACATCCCTGCGAACCATGCAAAAACGGCACGCACCCTTCAATCCCCCGAAACACAAAACACGCCCCCAAAGGCGTACACAACTTGCACGCATTGCGCGTCGCAGTGAAATTGCTTTGCACCTGCGGCAGCATCATGGTGCCACCTCCGACACCATTCCCCCTCTCCCCCCGGGAGAGTAGGAGTGCTCGCTTGGCTCACATTGGGGTGAGGGCGCTTTTGTATGGGTCATTTGATGTGAACGGCTTGAGTGATCATCACCCGCTCTTCCGCCCTCACCCGGCTCGGTCGCCAAGGCGACCTCGCCACCCTCTCCCGAAGGGAGAGGGGATTCTTCCTTCACTTGACCACTTTCCCGAATACCCGGGCCCTCATCGCCTTCGGCGATTCGTTCCCGGCTTGGTTCGGCAAATTCGAAATCCGAAATTCGACATTCGAAATTTTCTTCGCACTTGGCCACTTGGCCACTTCTTAACAACCCCCAAATCGGACTGTTCACCGACGCATACACCTCTTTGGCGAAGTTCAACATGCCTTCAAACCCCGCCAGGGCGATTTGTCGTTCGTGATTGTGATCGCAGAAGCCCACCCCCAGTTTGTAAGCAATGGGCCGTTCCTTCACCCCGCCGATGAACAGGTCCACTTTCTTTTCACGGATGAACTTGGCCAGTTCCAGCGGGTTGGTGTCATCCACCAGCACCGTGCCGGGGTCGCACAATTCCTTCATCTGGGCGTAATCGTCCTTGTTCCCGGTCTGCGAACCGGCCAGCACGGTTTTCATGCCCAACATGCGTAAAGCCCGCACCAGTGAAAATGCCTTGAACGCCCCGCCCACATACAGCGCCGCATTCTTTCCCTGCAAAGCCTTTCGATACTTTTTGATTTCCGGCAATATCCGCGCCGCTTCACTGCGCACCAGCTCGCGGGCCTTGTGCATCATGTCCGGGTGTTCGGGGAAGTACTCCGCCACGTCGTACAACGCCTTGGCCGTGTCCTCGATGCCAAAGTACGAAGCCCGTATGAACGGAATGTTGTATTTTTCCTTCATCAGTTTGGCCAGGTGCGTCATCGACCCGGAACACTGCACCACATTCAAGCTCGCACCGTGTGCCCGGCGAATATCATCAATCCGTCCGTCCCCGGTCATCGTGGCCACCACCTGCACACCCATTTTTTCGTAATACTCGCGCAGCATCCACGTTTCACCCGCCAGGTTGAACTCGCCCAGCAGGTTGATGCTCGCCTTGGGGATGCCCGTGGTATCGCCCGTGCCGATCAATCGTGACAGCGCGTGACAGGCTGCGGCGTAACCATCCTTCTTCGTACCCTTGAACCCTTCGCTATGCACCGGCAGCACCGTCACACCCGTTTCCGCTGACACCTTTTTACACACCGCCTCGACATCGTCACCAATCAGCCCGACGATGCAGGTTGAATACACGAACGCTGCTTTGGGCTTGTATTCCGCGATCAGTTCGAACAGGGCACGGGTGAGCTTTTCCGCTCCGCCGTAGATGACATCTTTTTCCTGCAAATCCGTCGAAAACGAAAGGCGATGCAATTGCGCCCCGCTGGACATGGCCCCGCGAATGTCCCACGTGTAAGCTGCGCAGCCAATCGGCCCATGCACCACATGCAGCGCATCGGTGATCGGATACAGCACCACCCGCGACCCGCAGAACACACACGCCCGCTGACTGACCGACCCGGCGACACTCACCTTGTCGCAGCTCATGTCAAACGGCTGCGCTCCGACCTGATGCACCTGAGCCTTGCGGGCTTCGAGGATATGGATCGGCGTACTGGTCATGGCCTTCACCTTGGGGTTTGACAACCGCACGATCCCGGACCGCCCGACGGCTCGCACACACCCACCATCACGTCACTGGCCTTGATCACCGCACAAGCCGGCGAACCCACCTTCAGTCCCAAACTTTCACACGAACTTTTGCTGATGATGGCTGCAATTTCCATGCCGCCGGGCAAGGCAATCACCACTTCCGCATTCACCACCCCGACGTTCAATGCCTTGACCATTCCCGCCAACTGATTGCGTGCGCTGACTTTCATGCGTGTTATTCTCGGATGCTGGTTGTTGTTGAAATTGGAAAAAAGCCTGTGGGCAGACGCTTTTCATCTGCCCACAGGTTGCACGGTTCCGTTACCAATGACTGGCGTGATGAATGCACGGTTTCACGATGGCGTTTTAATCCATCGATTGGTGGGTCCGCTCGCAGACTCGCTTGACCCACCCTACCGCCCCGGCTTGGTTCCATCACTTGGCCACTTCTTTCATCACATCGTCAACTCAAACGTTTCTTCGGGGCTTTCGCGGTCCTGCTTATCGAGGAACACGTTGAGTATTTGCTCCGCCAGGCGGATGCCGCCCTGGTAGCCCACCGTGGGGAAGTAGGAATGACCCACGCGATCAACAATCGGGAACCCATGACGGATGAACGGAATGTTTTCATCCCGTGCGATGTATTTGCCATAGGTGTTGCCGATGAGCAGATCGACCTTTTCATTTTTGATCCACTGGTGCATGAGGAACATGTCCGCCTGGCCGCCCTGACGGACCTGTGCGTCCTTGTGGTTGTCGCCCAGCACGTCAGCCATGCGTTTCAAAAACTTTTTGCCCGGGGTGCCGGTGACGATGTATTTGGGCCGCATGTCCATATCAATCAAAAATTCAGTCAGGGCCACCAGTTGGTCCGGGTCGCCCCACATGGCAACGGTCTTCCCGTAAAAGTACTGGTGCATGTCGGCGATGATGTCGATCAGCCGACCGCGATCGTTCAAAATCGACTGCGGCACATGTCCGCCGTTCTGCTTCCTTAGCGCGGCGATGAAACGATCCGTACCACGAATGCCGATCGGCAGGCCGATGATCTCGGCGGGCACGTTGCACTTGGCTTCCAACTCACGGGCCGCCGGTCCCGAAGCGATCGGCCCAAGCGCCAAGGTCAGCGCACTGTCGCCCGAAGCCTTCACCTGTGCCACCGTCGCACCGCCCTTGGGGTACATGTCGTACTTGCCGGTGGTCGGTGCATCCAGCACATCGCTGGTGTCCGGGTACACAATGGGCGACAAACCCATTTCCCTTACCAGTCGGCCCAGTTCGCGCATGTCCGAAGGCTCGACCCACCCGGGCATCACGTTCACCTGGGTTTGAATCTTCTTGTCGGTCGTGCTCTCAGCCAAGCCGCTGACGATGCCCTTGCACATGTTGGCAAAGCCGGTCACCTGCGACCCGACATACGAAGGCGTGTTGCAGTAAATCACATGCTTATCGGGGCCGATCTTCCCGGCGGTGCGCGCCTTGTCCACAATCTGCGGAATATCGTCACCGATGGTTTCCGACAGACAGGTCGTGTGTACCGCGATGACATCCGGGTTGTAAATCGAAAAAATATTTTCGAACGAGGTTTCCAGGTTCGCACCTCCGCCGAAGACCGACGAGCCTTCGGTGAACGAACTGGTCCCGGCCATGACCGGTTCCTTGTAATGCCGGGTCAGCGTGCTGCGGTGATACGAGCAGCAGCCCTGCGATCCGTGGCTGTGCGGCAGACAACGATGAATGCCCAGCGCGGCATACATCGCGCCAATCGGCTGACAGGTCTTGGCCGGGTTGATGGTCAAAGCCTGACGTTCAATTACTTCCGTGGGGGTGTGGCGAAGCAGCATGTTCGGTATCCATTCAGGTTCGTGGTGATGCGTGGGTTGAAAACACGATTCGATCATTGGAGCTGGTTGCTAGGGGCTGGGGGCAATTTGCGTGATTATTTGAGGACGCTGTGCCTTGTTCCGTCCCCTCTCCCTCCGGGAGCGGAAGGAGACCTGCTTCGCAGGTAGAGTGAGGGCGTGCCGGGTATTTGAAAACCCATTGATTCATGGTCTTTTCTGCATCGCGCCCTCACCCGGCCTCGCCGACTCAGCCACCCTCTCCCGGAGGGAGCGGGGGTCCAAGCCGTCTGGATAATTCCGCGACTTGCTCTAGGGGCTGGGGAAGACTCTGTTTGCGTCTATTTTCTTCCCAGCTCCTATCCCCCAGCACATGGCTCCCCGTTCCTCATTCCGCTTCCGGGTCGATGCCCTTGTTCACGCCCTTGGCGGCACTGAGCGCCGGCGCCAGGGTGTTACTGGTTTCGCCTTGTTCCCAGGGCGGGGTCACATGACGCCAGATACGCGAGTTGAGCATCCGGTCCAGGTCCTTGTAAAAGTTCATCGCCCCTGCAAACCCGGCATAGGGTCCGCCGTAGTCGTAACTGTGCAACTGCTTGCACGGCAAGCCCAGTTTCTGAATCACATACTTTTCCTTGATCCCGGCACAGAACACATCGGGCTTGTACATTTCAATCAGCTTTTCACTTTCATAGTGATTGATGTCGTCCACCACCAACGCCCGCTGGGCCATGTCTTCCATCATGCCGGGGTAGTCCTTCATCGCCAGCCCCTGCGCTTCCAAAGCCTTGAGTTCCTCTTCGGTCTTGCGCGGCTTGTAACGATCCGCATCCGCATCCACCGTCAGTTCCTCAATGTTTCGGCTGTCCGCATCAATCTGTATATCCGGCAACACCCGACGACCTTCATAATCATCACGATGAGCGAATTCATACCCAGCCGCCACCGTCTTCACACCGATTTCCTTGAACAGTTCCTGGTAGTGATGGGCACGCGATCCGCCCACGAAAAGCATGGCTGTCTTACCCTCGCAGCGTGACCGCACCTCCGCCTGGTACTTGAGCACCTTGGGCATTTCCTCCGACAACACCATTTCAATCTTTTCAATCAGGCCCTGATCGCCGAAGTACTGCCCGATTTTGCGCAGGCTCTTGGCGGTGGCATCGGTGCCGATGAAGTTGACCTTGATCCAGGGTATGCCGAACTTCTTTTCCATCATGTCGGCGACGTAGTTGATCGACCGATGGCACATGACCATATTCAGGTCAGCCGTGTGTGCCTGTTCGAAGGCATCGATCGTCGAATTGCCGCTGAAGGTGGACACCAGCGTGATGCCGCAGCGTTCAAACAGGTCTTCAATCACAAAGGCGTCGCCGCCGATGTTGTATTCGCCCAGCAGGTTCACGAGGAACTTGCCCTGCGGCCGCTGGTCGTTGTTGCCCAGTATGTGCTTGAACACGCCGTTGTTGGCAATATGGTGGCCGGCGGACTGCGACACCCCGCGATAGCCTTCACACGAGAAGGCGAACACGTTGATGCCCAGTTTTTCCTTCATCGTCCGTGCCACCTGATGCACATCGTCGCCGATCAACCCGACCGGACAGGTCGAAAACACCGCGATGGCCTTGGGGTGAAACAGGTCGTAGGCTTCCTGAATCGCCGCCGCCAGTTTCTTTTCTCCGCCGAAGATGATGTTTTCTTCCTGCATGTCGGTGGAGAAGCAGTAAGGGATGTAGTTGTCATCCTCCTGCGTGGGCGGTTTGGTCTGATTGCGCCGGGTCAGCCACGAGTAGTACCCGCAGCCGATGGGGCCATGGGTGATGTTGACAATGTCGCGCGTCGGTCCAAGCACCACACCCTTGCAGCCGGCGTAGGTGCAGCCGCGCTGGGTGATGATGCCTGGTATGGTGCGCACGTTGGCCTGAATCTGCGGCAACGGTGTGCCGGCATCGTTCTTATCATTGATGATGATCTGTTTTTCACGCTTGCGGGCTACTTTCTTCGGGTAGCTCTTGAGCAGCGTTTCCTTGGCGGATTCCGAGGTCATCACCGCGGAACCGGGGGAACCGTCGTTGTTGTTGGGCAGGTTTTCCAGAGACATACTTTGCTCCTTGAGCAAGTCTTGATTGGGTCGGGTTGGATCGGCAAATCTTTTTCAACACAGAGGGCACAGAGAAACGGGGCTGGGGGCTGGTAGCTGGGAACTAGGGAAGCGACCAATGCCATCGGTTTTGCCCAGCCCCTAGCCACCAGCACCCAGCTACCCGATATCTGTGGGATCAATTCGTTTTCACGCGGCGCCTTCGAGCACGCCGAATTCCATCAGCAGCGCTTCGAGTTCCGCAATCGCCAACGGCTTGGGGATCACGAACATGTCGTTGGCGTCGATGTTGCGCGCCAGCTTGCGGTATTCATCCGCCTGCGGGCAGGTGGGGTTCCAGTCGATGACCGTCATCTTGCGAATCTCCGCCCGCTGCACATCGTTGTCGCGGGGCACAAAGTGAATCATCTGTGTGCCCAGTCGCTTGGCCAGGGCTTCGATCATTTCCCGTTCGTTGTCGCACTTTCGGCTGTTGCAGATCAGCCCGCCCAACCGCACCCCGCCGGCCTCGGCAAACTTGACGATGCCCTTGCAGATGTTGTTGGCCGCGTACATGGCCATCATTTCGCCCGAGCACACGATGTAAATTTCCTGCGCCTTGCCTTCGCGGATGGGCATGGCAAACCCGCCGCACACCACGTCACCCAGCACGTCGTAAAAGACGTAGTCCAGGTTCTGGTCTTCCTTATAAGCGCCCAGTTGTTCCAGCAGATTGATGCTGGTGATGATGCCGCGACCAGCGCAACCGACACCGGGTTCCGGGCCGCCGGATTCGGTGCAGAGGGTTGAACCGTAGCCACACTTGCGGATGTCATCGAGTTCGACGTCCTCGCCCTCTTCGCGGAGCGTGTCGAGCACGGTTTTCTGGGCTAAGCCGTGCAGGAGCAAACGGGTGGAGTCGGCTTTGGGATCGCAGCCGACGACCATGACCTTTTTGCCCATCTCGGCCAGGGCCGCGACGGTGTTCTGAGTGGTGGTGGATTTGCCGATGCCACCTTTTCCGTAGATCGCTACCTTGCGCATGATGCGTCTCCTTATTTGGTTTCGAGTTTGTCGGGGGGTGTTGGTTTGGCCGGCGCGCAGTCACATTGGCTGCCACGTCACGGTGGTTTTTTCGTTCGTCGATCCGAGTCGTAATGTCGTGTCTCGGAAGTTTGAATCAGGTGTGGGCCTGTAACCTGATTCCCATCGTCACGCTGATACATATGCGAGCGGCGTGCCAAACCGAAAATCGCATTCAATATTCACACTTATTCATCTTTTATTAGCAAAAACCCGCACTCGACCGGATAAATACCCACGAAATAGGCACTTGAACATCATGGTCATGCGACTGGGTCGCAAGACCCGTTTTGAACGTTTTGCCGATTGCACAGTGACGGCGCAGAAGCACCGCGGATTGAACGTGGGTGGTGGAAGAACGCGCAAATGTTGATCGTTTCGCGGACGCTTTGCGTCGGCATCTATGACGCCGTGCCCATCAGGGCCGGATTCTTGCATGAGTACGATTCAAACGATCCGGGGCGAAAGCCCTCGGCATCAATTGCTTTTTGAAAACCATCCGGCCCTGAAGGGCACGGCGTCATTTGTTGGATGACGTTCAGGCAAGGGACGATTTTCTGTCGCTTCCCCGCGCTTTCATCCGATAAACAACTCAAAGGCGGAACGCGATTTTCGACAACCATTTTGTGGTTGAGGTGATTGGTGGACCTTGGGCTTATCTTCGGCATCATGGGCACGTGGGTGTTGCTCATCTGGGCTTTGATGTCCAGCGGCGACATTCGCTATTACGTGGACATCCCCAGCATCATTCTCGTGCTCGGCGGCACGTTCACCATCATGTTTTATGCCGCCCCCACCCGTAACCTCAAAAACCTTTTTCGCGTCTTCCGCAAATCCCTGTTCCCTCCCAAACTGCACGTCGAACAAATCATCACCGACATGGTGCGCTACGCGGAACAGGCCCGACGCAACGGCATCCTCAGCCTCGAATCGGTCACCCGTGAAATCGACGATCCCTTTCTGGTCCGCGGGCTGCAACTGGCCATCGACGGCACCGACCCGCAACTCATCGAACAAGTCCTCAACGCCGAGATCGACGCCATCGCCGACCGACACGATCTGGGCAAATACATTTTCGACACCATGGCCAAGTACGCCCCGGCCTTCGGCATGATCGGCACACTCATCGGCCTGATCGTCATGCTCAAAAACATGCAGGACCCCAAAATGATCGGCCCCGGCATGGCCACCGCCATTCTGACCACGCTCTATGGTGCCATCATCGCCAACTGCGTCGCCCTGCCCCTGGGCGATCGCCTGGCCAAACGCTCCTCCGAGGAAATCATGGTCAAAACCATCATCCTCAAAGGCATCATGGCCATCCAAAGCGGTGATAACCCGCGCGTGGTCGAACAAAAATTACGCAGCTTCATACCCACCCGCCCCGGCTCCGCCGACGACCGCGAAGCAGCATGAAAATGGATGATGGATCATGGATCAAAGATAATGTAAAGACACCACACTTCTGAACATTATCCATCATCCTTGATCCATCATCCATCCGGTACCAACATGGCTCGACGAACCAAAAAAGTCGAAGAAGGCGCGCCGATGTGGATTGTCACCTACGGCGACATGATGTCTCTGCTTTTGTGCTTCTTCATTCTGCTGGCTGCCCTGTCCGAACTCAAACGACAGGATGAATACCAGGCCATCGTCACCCAGATCATGAACAGCTTCGGCATGGCCAAGGGCGCAGGCGGACGTACCACTTCCAACGAATATCAGAAAATCAGTCTGATTCCGCTGTTGCAGGAAATGGAAAAACAGAAAAAATCACCCAACCGCGCCCAAACGGAAGACCCGGGCATGGATGGTCAGGTGCCCAATGTGACGCGGATTCGTGAGGGCTTGCAGTTTGCCGTCGGCGGACGCATCACCTTCGCCCCCGGGTCGGCTGCGTTGAGTACCGAAGCCGTCGCCCAGTTGCGCGGCATCGCCGGGCTGATCCGTGGCAAAGCCAACAAGGTGGAGGTGCGCGGCCACGCATCATCCATGGACCTGGCGCAAGGTTCGCCCTTTGCCGACCTGTGGGCACTGTCACACGCCCGTGCCAAGGCGGCGCTCGACACGCTGGTGAAGGAAGGCGTCAAACCCGAACAGGTTCGGCTCATGGCCGTGGCCGACCATGAACCGCTGGTCACCCGCAAATACACCATGGGCGAACAGGAACCCAACCGCCGGGTGGAAGTGATCGTCAGTGAAGCCCTGATTCAGGAAATGGCCACCCCCGAAGCAGCAACCCGCGGGTGAAGCATTTCCAATGTTCCATTTCCGATGTTTCGCGCGGACGCTTTGCGTCGGCGTCATGATGGTTCACCCCGCGACTTGTCAGGTCGGTTGTAGCCCCGACCGCGGTGATGATGCGGAATGTCATGGTTGTTATTCTCCTTTGTTGCAGAACATGATCATATAAATGATCGTTTCACATGAGTGCCGAGAAGGCGCGATATAATGTGTTGATTCCACACCAACGCCCAAACGGGAGTCACACCATGTCGGACCAGCGTGTATGGCTAACCTATGACTTAGGCATCGACGGCGACTACGACGGCTTGTATCAGTGGTTGGACGCTCATCAGGCGGTCGAATGCGGCGGAGGCGACTCCTGTGCGAGTTTTACCTACGAAAATACCGGGCATACGAGCATCGCCGATGCCATCAAGAATGAACTCAAAAAAGCGGTGAACCTGCGCAAGCGTGATCGCATCTACATCATTTGCAAAGACAAGCAGGGTAAATTCGTCGGCAAGTTCATTCATGGCACTCGCCGCCGACCGGCTTGGGTGGGTTACGCCAACATGGGGGAGAGTGTGGCCGATGAGGGTTAACACGGCACGAGGCGTACTTGCGGACACCGGCTTTTGGATTGCCCTGTATGACCAGCGCCAAGGAGCAAATCACACCAAAGCACTGAATTGGTATAACCAGTTGGGGCCGGTGGCAATTGTGTTTCCCTGGCCGCTCTTTTACGAAATATTGAGAACCCGGGTGGTTCGTCATCATGATTGGACGAGCGAGTTCGCAAAAGTCGCGCGCTCCGGACGTCTGGCCGTGGTGGACGACAACCCGTATCGTGAAAATGCGTTGGCGGACACCTTCGCGGCATCAGTAACACAACGACGATCCATAAGCCTAACGGACCATGTGATACGACGGGTGTTGTCCGATTCCAGACTTCGCATTGCCGAACTTTGGACATTCAACGTCGGCGATTTTGCGGACATTTGCCAGCATCGCAACATACCGATCAAAAGTTAATTCGGCCAATTCCTTGGCGGTTGGATATCGGACGATTCAGCAACTTCGGTCCACCGCTGCCGCCACCCGTGCCAGTGATTGCATCAATTCCGTCAGGGCCTTGGGCGTGATCGATTGTGCCCCGTCGGTCATGGCGTGTTCCGGGTCATCGTGTGCTTCAATGATCAGACCATCCGCCCCAGCCGCCACCGCTGCGCGACACATGTCGGCCACCAACCGCGCATGCCCCGTGCCCTGCGACGGATCGACAATCACCGGCAAATGCGTGCGCTGATGCAGTTCGGGTATGGCGGACAATGACAACGTGTTGCGGGTGTGATCTTCAAACGTCCGTATGCCCCGTTCGCACAGAATCACATTCGGATTGCCTGCGGCGAGTATGTACTCGGCGGCCTGCAGGTATTCATCAATGGTCATGGCCATGCCGCGTTTGAGCAGCACCGGTTTGGGTTGCTTGCCGCAGACCTCCAGCAGCCGAAAGTTTTGCGCATTGCGTGTGCCGATTTGCAGACAGTCAGCATACCGGGCCACCAGTTCGACATCCCCGGGCGTCACCACTTCCGTCACCACCGCCAGGCCGGTTTGTGTGCGGGCCTCAGCCAATATTTTCAAGCCCTCCTCCGCCAGGCCTTGAAAGGCATACGGATTGGTGCGGGGCTTGAACGCTCCGCCGCGCAAGGCATGTGCCCCGGCTGCCTTGACATGCTCGGCTGCCTGCAACAATTGGTCGTGACTTTCAACACTGCAAGGCCCAGCCACCACCGGCACATGTTGGCCGCCGAACACGCATTGCTCACTCACCTTCACCAACGTCGGCTGCTTGCGCATTTCCTTCGCTGCCATTTTGTAAGGGGCGAGTATGCGCATGACCCGGTCCACCCCCGGGGCTTGTTCGAGTCGGTCCTTGTCCTTTTTGCGATCATCGCCGATGACCGCGACGACGGTCAGTTCCGTGCCGACGATGGCGTGGTCCTTGAGGCCCATTTCCCGTATCAACGCTTTCACATGTTCAACTTGCATGGCAGTGGCATCCGGTCGCATCACGACAATCATGACTCGCTCCTTGGGGCTGCGGTCGGCACACCGCCCGACACAGGCGATGACCAACAACAAAAAACCCCGACGCAGCCGCGTCAGGGTTCGTGTGCTTCTGGTTCGTGGTAGAAGGATTACGTTCCCGTCGCGGCTGTCCGTGGGGTGGCCCAAAAGTACGCAAAATAAAACACGGCGGAAAACATCATGCAATAAGTCTGACGCACAAACCGGGGAAAGTCAAATGTATGCAAATCACCAACAAGGAAATCGTTTGCTGCCGCGTTGTTAGCGCTTAAACAAAGACACCATTTTCAACCGCATGAATCGCAAACGATCATAGACGCTGATGCTTGGCTTTTGAGCCATGTGATACCGCCTGATCGCACGCATGGTGCGCGCAGAATCAACCGCCAGTTGATCCAGCATCCGCTGCGTAGCCAGCTTGTCGTGGTCGGCTGTCTTTGGCATCGCTGTATCCTGCTGATTCAATATTACCAAGCAAATGGTATTCTAGCCCCCATTTTGATGATCAAGGAATGCTCTTTTCCTCCGCCCCCACATGATTCGCCGTCGCCGGGGGAACCGTCGGCGGGTTGACCGGGTTCACCGGGCCGATCACCTTTTCCAGCTCCGCCAACGTCGCACGTTGCCCCTCCGTCAACACCCCCGGCAATGACCCCGGTAACGCCCCCGGCGATGCCCCCGTGAAATGCCCCGCCAGCGCTTCCTGCATCACCAACACCAACGCCTTGGCGCGTTCGGGTTTCTCCGGCAACTGTTTCTGCGCTGCCTGCAAAAACAACGTCACCAACTCGTTGACCATCGGGTCCGAGGTCGCTGCATTTTCCGAGCCGGCTTCAACCGCTGCCCCCGCAGGTACCGCAGTGACCAGTTTCGCATACGAACCCAGCAGGTCGTAATCCGCCAGCATGAGTTTGCATTGCGTCACCAAAAGCGCCCACTGCCTGCGCTGTTGCAACGTGATCGACCCCTGCAACTGATGCCGTTCGATTTTCAGCGCATCCGTGAGCGCCGGCCGCCACTGTTTTTCCCCCGCATGAAGTTGCGCCCTGGCCAGCAGCAACGCCCCTGCCGTCTGCGCCTGTGCCAATGACCACTTGCTGGTGTCATGTGTGACCGAGCCACTGCCGTTGCCGTGGTTGCCGCCATTGCCGGTCGTAGCCGAGGTTCCGGGAAACAATCGATCCACCGCAGCCGACAGCACCCGCAAACGCAACTCAGGCCCAACACCCTCACGCTGCAATTGCTCGGCCACCCGCAACACCGTCCCCGCCGACTCACGTCCCGCCAAACTCACCAACGCCTGTTCCCATCGCTCCATCAATACCGCGTCCGTCGGCCGCTCTTGCACCAAAAACCGCATCACGCCCGATTCATACGATTGATTTACTGATTCAGGGGCGTTGTCCCGTGCCAACACCCCATCCAATAAAATCACATACAACTCATCACGTTCATTCGCCTGTGCCCCCTCCACCTTGCGCACCAAAGGCAGAAGTGAACGGGTTGACTCGGCCAGCAAACGCGCTGCTGTCCGCCGGGTCACCGGGTCACGATGATCCAGTAACCCTTCGATGTATTGCCAATCGTTTTCTTCGCTGACCCGTGCCAGCAAGCGCACCAGGGCTGCTTCGGGGGTTTCACTATTCACAAGCACCAAACGCGTGGCCTGCAACACCAACCCTTTTTGCGATTCATTGAGCATGTCATTGGCCGGCTGCGATGCCACCGTCAAAAACTCGGCTGCTTCACGCTGCAATTGGCTTTGTTGTAAAAATGCAATCACCGGCTGAACCGCCGCTGCACGGGGCATGCGTGTCAAAAGCAGCAAATAAGCACGCAGCAATTCGGGCCGCTGTTCCTGTTGCAATTGCAACAGTGCTGCCGCCTTGTCCGCTGCTGCCGGCTCCGCCAAATCGCGCAACACCAGCGTGGCCCGCTGCCTTAGTTCGGGCAAGGCATCGTCCATCATGGTCACGAGCGCCAACCGAAGTTCGGGCGTCGCCATGGCCGGGCCTGCTTCACCCACCGCCAGTTCACACAAACTCATGCCCAGCATCCGTACCGCTTCAATGGTGTCACTCAACATGGCTGTCAGCAACGCCGGCCGCTTGTCCGCCGGGCTGTTGCGATACAGCAACCGTTGTGATTCGACCAGCCGCAGTTCCGTCTGCCGAAGTTGATTGATCAACTGATCGCGCTGCTCATCCAGGTTATCGAAAATCAGCCGTTGCCACTGTTCCGCGGACAAATCACGATGCGTCAGCCACCATTGCTGCCAGCGGGCCTGGTCGTAGCCGAGGTTGCTCTGCCCGGTGATGCGCATCAGCCCGTTGTATGCCGCGTTACGCACCGTGGCTGATTGCAGCGGATCAATCAACTGCATCAACGTGGCGACCACATTGCGACTGCGCTGAGCCGACAACGCCCCGATCGCCGCCACCCTGCCGGTGACAGGTACACGCGGGTCCAGCGCTGCTGCCGACACCCGTGCCAGGGTCGTTGGGTCGTTGTAACGCGCTAAAGTCAGACTCAATTCTGAAAGCAACGGCTCCTCCGCTGACGCAAGCAAATCCGTCAGCACCGCGGCCCATTCCCTCGGCGGAGCCGCCCCCTGTGAACTCAAAGCCACCCCACGCAAAATCGCCCAGGGCACCACCGGGTCCGGTGAAGTCGCCAATTCAAGCCGTAATTGATTGCGTGCCGCTGCGTCCCCCGATTCGTACAACCCCCGCACCGCCTGCACCCGCACATTGGCATCGGCCTTGCCGTCACGCAGGGTGTTGAGCAACTGCGTCACCGTTGCCCCCTGCGAATCAGCCCCCTGTTGATTCACCCCCGCCCCCGCCCCCTGTAGCACCCCCGCCCCCGGGGGTGGTTGTTGCGTCACGGGCGCTGGTGTTGTTTCATTTTGTGCCTCAACCCGCGCCACAGGCCCGATCGTCCCCAACACCATCACCACGCCCACGCCAAGGTTTGACCAGGTGCGGGCTTTGCCCCAAGGCTTGATGTTGGATGATGGTTTCATAAAAACAGCGCGTGATATTGCACGATCAATGCTTATAATATCGAACGTTTGACCCCCCGCTGAGCAGACTTTGTTTTGCGTGACCTTATGAGCGATTGGAACCAGGCTGAACATCACGCCGAGCGCGCCAGACGCTTTTACCAGGCCGGCCAATGGGAAAAAGCCCTGGCGGAGCTGAACCGCGCCATCGCTTCCAACCCGCAACAGGGTGATTGGCACTTCGGCAAAGGTTTAACGCTCGATGCCCTCCGCCGGTTCGACGAAGCCGTCGCCAGTTTCGAAGAAGCCTGGCGGTTGCGCGGCGACGATGTCGAAACCATGCTCCACCTTTCCGTGGACCTCATCCGGGCTGACAAACCAAAACGCGCCATCGAAGTGCTTGAAAAGGTCGCTGCGGTGGACCCCGATTGCGAATCATCCTTCTGCTACCGCATTGCCGCCTATGCCCAACTGGGTGACCACGAAGCCGCGGAAACCATGTTTTACCTCGCCCGGCAACTCTCCGACGAGTGCCCGGTCTGCCTCGACCATTTGGCGCAAAGTCTGGCCACACGCGGCAACTACACCAAAGCCCAATGGTGCTGGCAGCAGGTGGTGAAAATCGAACCCCGCTTCCCCGGCGTACACCTGAACCTGGCACGCCTGTACTGGAAAACCGGCCGAGGCGAACGCGCTGAGCAGGAATACCAGCAACACCTCCGCGAAGACCCCGGCGACGCACCCACGCGCCTCGAATACGGCCAACTGCTCCTCGAAGAAGACCGTCGTGCCGAGGCAGCCGAACAATTCAACCGTGTCCTCGAATTTGATGCCACGCAAACCCGCGCCTTGCTGCATTTGGGTGAACTCGCCCTGGCCGATGGCCATTACGATGCCGCCCAAAAATTACTGGAACGCACCGCACAACAGCAGCCCGATCTGCCGGGGTTGAAACTGCGTCAGGCCCAGTTGCTTTTTCAACGTGACAAACTCAGCAAAGCCCGCGAGCTGGCGCTGGAGGAAATCACCACCCCCGGATTGAACCCGTCGCAGGCGTTGGAACTGGGCCGACTGCTCATCGAATTGCAAACCCCCGGCCCGGTGCCGCGTTTGCTCGAATCGTTCATCAGCAAAGCCGTCGAACAGGGTTACCCCGTTGAACTGCACGCGACCTTGCTGCTTTGCCGAGGGGTGTCACGCCTGCTGGATGAACAATACCACGCAGGCATTCGTGATTGTCAACGTGCCCACCGGTTAAACCCAAGGCACCTGCTGGCCCCGCACAACCTGGTACTAGCGTACCTGCACGAGCGGCGCTGGCGACGCGCGTTTTTCTGGATGCGCAAAGCGCTGACTTTGGCGCCCAAGGACAAAGACTTAAAGCGTCTGCGCTGGCGGCT
The DNA here is from genome assembly GCA_964547135.1 of uncultured Phycisphaeraceae bacterium. Classification (GTDB taxonomy): domain Bacteria; phylum Planctomycetota; class Phycisphaerae; order Phycisphaerales; family Phycisphaeraceae; genus JAJXSS01. The sequence goes on from CAZJMK010000017.1 coordinate 26,792, forward strand.
GCGCTATGCCTTTGTGCGCGATCGTTTACGACAGATCCTTCGCCGAGGTTGATCGATGTGGCATCGCCCCCGGGGCGCCCTCGGCGGTGGTTTGACAAAGCGGCGGATGGTATCCGCCGTGAGCATATCATCAACGATTGATGATTCATTCATCATAACCGACCGCCGATACTATCGGCGGCCTTGATTCGCCCAGCCGGGGGCGCACCGGGGAGCTGGGTTACAACAGACCCGGCCAATGACGCCGTGGCCTTCAGGGCCGGATGGTTGCACATGGATGGATACTGGATAATGGATGATGGATAATGTTCGAAGAGGGTGTTCGTCAATCAACTCCGGGTTTGTACATTATCCATTATCCTTTATAAATCATCCATCATGTCGGTGGTGGGTCCGCTCGCAGACTCGCTTGACCCACCCTACAACACCCCTCGGCCGCTTCATCTACAATTCCCTCATGCCCGAACTGCCCGAAGTCGAAACCACCCGGCGAACCCTGCGCCCTGCGCTGGGCCAACAAGTCGTCAAGGTCCAACTACGCACCCCTGTTTACGTCACCGGCCAACGTGATGCCGGCAGCTTACTGGAAGGTTGCACACTCACCGCCCTGCACCGTCACGGCAAAGAATTGTTACTCGTCGGCCAACCCCCATCACCTCATCACCCTCAACCCACCTTGGGCTTGCACCTGGGTATGACCGGCGCCCTCTGTCTGACCGCCGATGATTCGCCCCTTTTGCAACGCAAACATGTGCATCTGATCTGGCACCTCAACAATCACCATTGCATCGTGTTTCATGATCCGCGTCGCTTCGGCGGTGTATGGACCTACCCCGATTTGCCCACCGCACAGGCAACCCGTTTGGGCAAACTCGGCCCCGATGCTCTGCTCATCACCGCCGATGATTTATTCATCCGTTTGCACCACACTAAACGCTGCCTCAAGGCTGCGCTGCTGGATCAACACCTCGTGGCCGGGCTTGGCAATATTTATGTCGATGAAACCCTGTTTCGTGCCGGCCTATCACCGCGCAAACTCACACATCGTCTGACGCCGACTCAAGCCGCACGCATTGCCGACGAATCGAAAATCGTGTTGCACGAAGCACTCAACTCCGGCGGATCAACCGTCCGCGATTATGTCAGCGGCGACAACCAACCCGGTTCATTTCAAATGCAATTGCGGGTTTACGGGCGCAGCGGTCAACCCTGCCTGCAATGCCAAACCCAACTGCGCAGCATCACCCTGGCCGGGCGAACCACCGTTTATTGCCCTGGGTGCCAACGCGGGTGAGGTATGAAAACCAGAAGTGGCCAAGTGCCGGAACAGTATTCGGAAGTTAGCGCCGCGCTTTAGCGCGTCTGGTCGGGGTGGTTAATCGGTTGGTCGGGGAGTCGGTTCATCGGAAAGAGCAAAGGCAGCTCTGACCGATTAACGAATCAACCGACTCACCGATTAACCATAAAGAATACCCAAGCCCCCAGCTACCAGCCCCCAGCCCCATTGCCTCATTGGCTCGACTTCTCATTTTGCGGTACATTGCCGAACAGTTTGCCCAGCCATGCAGGCACATGGTTGGCCAAAGTGTTCGCCTCCATTCCCTTTGAGGAGTTCTTCCCCATGACGACGTTCAAACTGTTGGCTGTGCTTCTGGTCAGTGCGACGATGCTTGCCTGTGAATCGACCACGACCACGACCACCGGCAATAGCGCCGGCGCGGTCGCTGCCTCCGCCATGCCCGTGACGGTGTTGCGTCAATCCATGGGCAACGACCCAGCCTTGATTTTCCCTGCGGTGATGCTCATTCAATCACAAGCGGAACTCGATGCGCTCAAGGGCAGGGAATTGGCCGCAGGCAAAGTCGATTTCAGCAAAGAGTCACTGGTCGTGATCGCGCTGGGGGAACAGGCCACCGGCGGATACTGGGCCAAGGTCACCGCAGTTCAGGCGGCTGGTTCGCAATTGTTTGTGCAGGGCATCGCCAATCGGCCGGGCAAGGATGAAGTCACCACCCAGGCAAAGACCTACCCGTTTGCCGCCGCCGTGATCGCCAAAACCTCCGCGACCTCGGTGCGCAGTGATGTGCAATCGGTAGTCGGGCAGAAAAAGCCTTGAGTGAATTTTGAAAAAGATAACGGGCACTTGTCCGTGAGTCTGAAACAGGGCGGTAGCTGAGCAATCGGGCCGCCCACTTTTTTGCGCCGGGTGCGATTGGCAACTTGCATGACCGTGCCACAGGTCTGTTTTGACGCCGTGCCCTTCAGGGCCGGATGATTGTGATGACGATCCGGGGCTGAAGCCCTCGGCGTCACAGGTTGAGGGGATCTGCCGGCTGCCAGTGGCACCCATGTCCGCCCACTTTTTTTGCGCTGCGTTATCATCCCTTCATGCTCAATCTCAAAACACCACCGACCCAACCCTTGATTGCTGCGTCGATTTTGTCCGCTGATTTCGGGCGCATGGCGGACGAGGTGCACGATGTGCTTGCCCGCGGAGCCGACCTGTTGCACATCGACGTGATGGACGGCCACTTTGTCCCCAACCTCACCATGGGCGTGGACATGATCCGTGCCCTGCGCAAGCATTGCCCGCAAACCTACCTCGATGTCCACCTGATGGTCGAACACCCCGGCGACTACATCGACATGTTCGCCCAGGCCGGCGCCAACATGTTCACCTTTCACGTCGAAGTCTGCGAACCCTGGTTGCCTGCCAACAAGGGCGGTCACAATGCGACGAAGTTGATCGATGCGGTCAAGGCTGCGGGCATGCAGGTGGGTTTGGTGGTCAACCCCCCCACTCCGCTGACCGCATTGGCCACGTCGCTGGAACCCTGGTTGCCGACGTTGGACATGGTGCTGGTGATGAGCGTGAACCCCGGGCGATCCGGGCAAAAATTCATTGATGACGTGTTGGAAAAAGTACGCTGGATCAAGTCACGTTTGCGCCCCGATCAGCGTTTGCAAATCGACGGGGGCATCAACCTGCAAACCGCCCCCTTGGCGGCACAGGCTGGTTGCGATGTGCTGGTGTCGGCATCGGCGTTGTTTGGTGCGGTTGATCGTGACGCGGTGATTGATTCGCTGCACAAGGCCGCACAATAACGCCGGGTGCCATTGGTAACTTGCATGACCGTGCCACAGCTCTGTTTTGACGCCTTGCCCTTTTGACGCCGTGCCCTTCAGGGCCGGATGATTGTGTAAATACGATTAGAACCATCCGGGGCTGAAGCCCTCGGCGTCAATGGCGTGGTTGTTATCGCAAACACTTCATCCACGAGCGGACACAGGTGTTGCTCAGAGCCACGAGCGGAAGCGAGTGGTTCTTTGATGAACCGCTCACTGCCGTTCGCGGCTCTGAGTCCAGTCGAGGGCGTATTGGGGCTTGGCTGCCTCAGGCCACCGGAAGATCAAACAGATTGTCCGCCAGGGGAACGGTCAGATGAAACGTGGTGCCTTGGCCGGGTGCGGTGGTGAAAGCGATGTTGCCTCCCGCCGCACGCAGCAGGTCACGACAGAGACACAACCCCAGGCCGGTGCCTTTGCGTTCACCGGGGGAGAGTGGGCCGGTCTCGTGACGATGGGTGACAAAGGGTTCGAATAATCGGTCTTGAATTTCAGGCGGAATGCCAGGCCCGGTGTCGCGCACATCGATGACCGCCAGGGAACCCTCGACACGGGCGGTGACGCGCAGTTGTCCGCCGGTGCGGCGCATCGCCTGCTTGGCGTTGAGGAACAAGTTCACCAGCACCTGTTCCAAATTGATCGGCGTGATCGCCAGCGCCAGGTCGGGTACGTCCACCGTCATGTCCAACCCGTCCCGTTTGGGGTCCCGCGCCAGGCATGAGACAGCGTCCTGAATCACCTGCGGCAGCCGGGCCACGTGCTGCTGATCGGCTTCACGGGCAAACCCCAAAAGCGAGGCACTGATTTTGGCGGCACGCTCGGCCCCGTACAACGCTTTTTCCACCGCTTTTTTCATCAGCTCCGTGTCATCAGGGCTGGCCAGGGCAAGCTGGGCGTAACTCATGATCGGCGTGAGAATGTTGTTGTATTCGTGAGCCACGATGCTGGTGATGGTGCCCAGCGTGGCCAGGCGATGCGAGTGCATGATGCCCTCACGCACCTGGGCGAGCTGGGCTTCGAGCTGGGCAAAGTGAGCAAGCAACTGCTCGACCTGCATCATCTCCGGGGGCATGTCCGTCGATAGCCCCGCAGGCAGGTGGACAGAAGGATCACCAGAACCTTGCGGCTTGGGCGCAGATGCGGAAGGTTGATCAAACATGAGCGTCGTCTCCGCCAAGGGTCGTGAATATCAGGGCTTGCGTGGTGCCCTTGTTGTGCAATCATCGACCCAAGCCACGCCCGGCTTAAGTCGGTCTGTAACGATTGGGTGAAGTTCATAGAATATATATGATGATTAATATTTCACTGTTTATTGAACAATTGTTTCACGTGGAACATGGGGGAATTTCGAATTTCGGATTTCGGATTTCGAATTTCGTTTAGCGCAGACGCTTTGCGTCGGCGTTCCGGTTAGCGCCGCGACTTGTCGCGTCGGGTCAGAGCGATTAATTGGTTAATGTTGATTCTTCATATAATTGACGCCGTGGGCTTTAGCCCCGGATTATTTGAAAAGCAATCGTGCAAGAATTCGGCCCTGAAGGGCACGGCGTCAATTACCCAAGCCCTCAGCCTGTCGGCCTCGTACTTGGCTTGAGTTCTTGACTTGGTTTGATAAATTCGAAATCCGAAATTCGATATTCGAAATTCTGCCCATGTTCCACGTGAAACATCGTTTGGTGATTTCCATCGCACCGGGTACACTGCAACGTACTACCAAACACACTTCACCCGTCACAAGGAGGTTACCGTGGCAACAACCAGTAAAAACAAACCATCGCGCTTAGGTAGGGGGCTGAGCAGTTTGATGACCACCCCGGTGCCCGTGGCGGTGCCCCCGGTATCAGCCCCCGCATCACCTTTCGTCAACCCCACGACTCCACCGACGCCCCCCACCATCACCACCAACCCGATGATGCCCCCTGCTGACACGATCATCGCTTCACCAACCCCCGCGAACGACTTGCCGACCTCGGCTGAGGGGTTGCATCACCTGTCGATTGACCTGATTCGCCCCAACCCCTATCAGCCCAGGCAACATTTTGATCCCGCTGGGTTGGAACAACTCGCTCAATCAATCCGCAGCGACGGGTTGATGCAGCCGATTGTGGTGCGACCCTTAAACCCCCCCATCGATGGCAAACATTACGAACTCGTGGCTGGGGAACGTCGCTGGCGGGCCGCACGCCTGGCACTACTCACCCATGTGCCCACCTTGGTGCGTTCGCTCACCGATCAGCAGAGCGCGGAATTCGCCCTGATTGAAAACCTGCAACGCGAAGACCTGAATGCCATGGAACGCGCCCACGCCTTTGCCCAATTGGCGGATCAATTCCGCTTGAGTCATGAACAGATTGCCGAGCGCGTGGGTGTGGATCGGTCAACCGTCACTAACCTTTTACGTTTGCTGGACTTAGACCCTGTTGTGCAAGGCTTGGTTGAGCACAACGTTCTTTCTGCCGGGCAGGCTCGTGCCTTGGTATCGATTGTTCACCCGGACCAGCAAAAGTTACTGGCTGAGCGTGCGGTGCGAGGCGATTGGTCGGTGCGACAGGTGGAAGCCGCGGTGCGCAGCCTGATGCAGGGCGCCACGCTGGAACAGGCTGCCGAGCCTACACGTCAACAGACCAAAGCCGCCCATCTGGACGACCTGGCCCAACGCATCGGCCAGCAGTTGGGGACCAAGGTTTATTTGCGTGCAGGGCGCAAAAAAGGCACCGGCAGCATCACCCTCGAGTTTTACACTCTCGACCAGTTCGATGACCTCATGCAACGCCTGGGCGTGAAAACCGAATGAAGGAAGAAGAAGTGGCCAAGTGTCGGAATCAAGCCAAGGACGAGCCGACTGCGGCGAGGACTTGGGTATTGAATTGGTTAATCGGTTGGTCGGTGAGTCGATTAGAGCCTATTGCTGAAATGGTTGTCCTCAATCGTGTTGATAACACCTGCAAAACCTTGCGCTCACGTTCCTTGAACCTGGCTCAATATGTCACACCTTGTGGTGCGACAGCCATGCGCAAGGCTGAAAGTGACCGATTGCCATCCCTGATCGAAGTTCACGACTTGATGGTTGATATTGAACCGCGCTCCAAGGTCGTAAAAGACAGAATATTCACCCTCGAACAATCACAGTAAACACTTGTTGTATATCATTTTATAAAATAATACCGGGGGTTATCCACCAAACGACAGTGGTTATTACGGTGATGATGAATTTAAATACCTTCATTCATCGAAACAATCAGATCGGGATGACGCCGAGGGCTTCAGCCCCGGATTATTTATTACACAATCATGCAGCCATCCAGCCCTGAAGGGCACGGCGTCATAAATTATGTTTTGATTGACGCCGAGGGCTTCAGCCCCGGATGGTTCGTGACGCAATGATACAAGCATCCAGCCCTGCCCCCCCGGTGAGCACAGCGTCACAACCCATCCATCGGGACCTATGGCTTTGATTTCAGCAGGTATAAAAAATCCCCCGACCGGAGTGAGGGGGGGGTGGGGGGTACACTACGGCCGGGGGTTGAATCTTTCTCCGATAAACCCCTGAATGGCATCAGAAGTACCAGAGCTTTTTTCAGAATATAAAACGATTTCGCAGAATTATATCGACATTTGCGCCTTCTGCAATTTCAGGGGACGCTCACTTTTCATTCTGTTTGATCTGGATCAAAGCCGTGGGTGGGTTGAAACAGTTTCCTGCGTTTTTTTGTGAAACACTCTTGATTTTTATTTGGTACTTGTTACATTTTGTTTCATAGACATTGGAGCGCAGACCATGGCCACCTCGGTTCGTCAACTTGCCCGTAAAAGCGGTGTATCGCCCGCCACGGTGTCGCGGGTGCTCAACAACCTGCCGGGCACCAGCCCCAAGGTGCGTGAACGGGTCATGGCGGCCATCGGTGCCAGCGGCTTTCAATTGCCGGCGCGTCGGCAGACAGCCAACCTCATCGGTCTGGCGTACACCAGTGAAGACGTGGGCGCCCAATTCGGCGGGTTTGATGCCACGCTCATCAGCGGCGTGATGAAAGGTCTGCGTGAACAGAAATTCGACCTGGCGATCATCGATCTGTTGCGCGACAAGTTGCCGGATGAAAGTTACACCCAGCTTTTTGTCCGCAAGGGATTGCGGGGGGTGATTTTGCGGGTGCGACCGGAAAGTCGTGCCCTGGCTCTGAGCATTGCAGCCGAGGGGTTTCCACTCATTGTCATCGGCGAGGCATACGACGACCCGCAGGTCAATTTCATTCGTTGTCAATCCGGCCCGGACAGTCAGCGTGCGGTCGAGTACCTGATTCACCTGGGGCATCGGCGCATCGCGCTGGGCATTCATCACATCATGAACGCGGACCACCAGGACCGTTACGACGGATACCGTGCTGCGCTGGCTGCCCATCGCATTGAGTTTGATCCAACGTTGGTGATACCGCTGGTGTCAGACGTGGCCGGGGGGGCGGCAGCGATCAACCAATTGATCAATCTGCCCGATCCGCCGACGGCGGTTTACTTCACCAACCCGTTATCAACCCTGGGCGGTTTACGGCGAGCACACGAACTGGGTTTGTCGATACCGCGTGATTTGTCGATCGTCGGTTTTGATGACAGCAAGGTTCGGCAAATGGCGTACCCGCGGTTCACAGCGGTGTGTCAGGATGCGGAAAAGCTGGGCATGGAAGCGGCGCTCTGGCTGAGCCGACATTTGCAGGGCATGGTGCCCGGTGATTGTCGGGTGACCTTGAACACGATTTTCGAAGTGAATCACACCACGGCTGGGCCGAGGCCGACGGGTCGCGCGACGCAAGCAGAGTCACTGGCGACGGTGTAATTGAAAAAGAGGCTCGTGGCTGGGTGCTGGGCCGAAACGATGACGCCCGTTGTGTTTTCAAGCCACCAGCCCCCGGTTCCTTTTCTCTGTGTCTGTGGTCAATATTTTCCGGCTTGGCAGGAGTGACGACATGTCAAAGGCATCGATCATGAAAAGCGTTCGTGTGATGGGGGTGATGATGATCATGTTGCTGGGCGGAGGGGGTGACGTTGCAAACACCATGGCACAAGGGCATAGCCCCGGGGGCGGGGGCGGGGACATGAACCGGGTGCAGCCGACGGTGCAATTACAGCGGGGCATGAATCTGGGGCACTGGTTCAGTCAATTGCAGGGCGGGGCGAAGTTCGGGGCCGAGTATGTACAAAGTAAATACACGGCTCGTGATTTTGAGTTGATACGTTTGTTGGGGTTTGATCATGTGCGTTTGCCGGTGGAGCCGGAGTACCTCCGGCGGGAGGATGCGCATGGTCAGTTGAATGAAGAAGCGCTGGCACTGCTGGAGGAAGCGATCAAACAATTACTGGCGCACGACCTGGCGGTGATTGTCGATGCTCATCCGCGCAAGCCTTTCAAGGAAGCGCTCTTCAACGACCCGCAGGCGGTGACGGCTGCGGCGCAGTGGTGGCAGGCCCTGGCATCGCGTTTGGCCTGGACGGACCCGGGCAAGGTTTGTTTTCAACTGGTGAATGAGCCGGGCGGAAAAGACGGCCGACAGTGGGAACAGATTCAAGCGACGCTGGCGCAGGCAGCTCGTGAGGGAGCACCGCAGCACACATTGATACTCACGAGCCTGGGTTACTCGGATGTGGACGACTTGGTGAAAATGCAGCCGATCGCGGATCGGAATGTAATGTACGCCTTTCACATGTATCGGTCGATGGTGTTCACGCATCAGGGCGCCGGCTGGGGCAGCGGGTTGTACAAGCAAATGCGTCGCGTGCCTTATCCGTCAAGCCCTGAAGCGGTCGAGCCGTTACTGGCAGGCATCAGCAACCAACGCTCACGTCAGTTACTGGCTGAGTATGGTCAGCGTCGTTTCAACGCGGACAGTATTCGCAGTCATATGCAAAAAGCGCAAAGCTGGGCGGATCAGCATGGGGTGAAACTCATCTGCACCGAGTTCGGGGTGTATCGGCCTCATGCCGACCCGACCCATCGTGCGGCGTGGTTGCGCGATGTGCGTGAGGCGATGGACGCGCAGCACATTCCCTGGAGCCTCTGGTTCGGCGTGGTGGAGCCGGGACAACAAAATCAATTCGTGGTCCGTCGTTCGGTACTCGAAGCGCTGAACCTTTCACATAAGGATTTGCCATCATGGCTGAGCATCATCGAATGAATCAGGCCTTCACGCTCATTGAATTGTTGGTGGTCATCAGCATCATTGCGCTGCTGATTGCGATCCTTCTGCCGGCGCTGGGTTCGGCACGGCGCAGTGCGCAGGACATGCAATGTCTGGGCAACATGCGACAGTTCGGCACCGCCACGCATGCTTATGCCGATGCGTTCAAAAGCAGTCTGCCCATTGGTACCAAGGCCTCGCCCGGTGCGACCAACTGGACCATTCAGATCAACGGATACCTGGCCAACACCGGGATGGATTTTGCCGGCAACCCCGAGGCACGAAGCCCCATTTTCCGATGCCCTTCCGCGGTGATTCGGTCGGGTGATACGCATTACTCATCGCATCGGCGGATGATTCCCGACACCGCCAGTGCATACACGGTGCCCTATCGGCTGTCGCAGATTTTGCGGACCAGTGAACTGTTCCTGTACGCCGACGGCACGCAGAGCAAGACAGGCGCGAATGTCGGCCAGGCGGAACTGGTGGCTTACGATGTTTACCCCAGTTGGATATTGATCAGCGACCCTGTACCGGGCACCCCGGATGCGCCCCTGAGTGCCAATGCGATGGGCAACAACACCGACACCCAGGCGGGCAAATTCCGTTGGCGACATGGTGGGGACCAGGCGACCAACCTGATGTTTGCCGATGGTCATGCGGAAACCAAACGCCGGGGTACGGTCAAACATCGCCATGTTCAGCCGGATTGAGGATGGTTTGAACGTATTCATTTTGTCAGGGACTTTGCGTGTGCCACTGGTAAGCGAACGGTGGACAGCCCCAAGCGTCTGCCCACAGGCACCCAGTTGAATTCAAAGCACAACAAGCTGCCAGTGGCATCCCGGCGTGTCATGCAATAACCATTCGTCACCAAGTCTGTGTATCACCACGCACTTTTTTCAGGAGGAATGATTCATGCGTATTCAATGTTTGTCAGCGATGGTTTTGTGCGCGACGGCTTCCGTGGTCGGGGCGGATGTGATCAGTCTGGCGTCGTACAACTTCAATGGTGTTGAAAACTTTTACAACGACATGACGAAAAACAATGGTGCCCCGGCACAGTTTGCCGCGATCGTTGCCACCGGGTTGACGGCGACCAACCCGACCCCCACCGGCGGGGGAACCACCCATGGCGTGCGACTGGGCAACGACAATCTGACCTATGCCCCGTCACAGGGTGAGGTACTGGTCATCGGCACCACGGGAACCAATGCGTTTTCGACCGCCGACTATTTCAGCATCATACTCACACCTGAGGCCGGCTACGTACTGGACCTGGAAAACATCACGTTGCAGGCGGCCCGCGGCGGTGGCAGCGCCCGTGGTTTTCGTGTGCGTTCGAGCCTCGATGGTTTTACCGCCAACCTCAACGACAGTGCTACGGAAACCCTGGCGACCCAGCGGCCGACGCTGACCGGTTACACCATCAACCTGGCCGCGCCGATGTTCGGCGCGATCACCGGGCCGATTGAGTTCCGGTTTTACGTTTACAGCAGCTCGGTCAACAACACCATTGAAATGGACAACCTCCGTTTCAACGGCACGGCGGCGATCCCCGAACCGGCATCACTGATGGGTTTGCTTGCCTTGGGCGGCGCACGGGTGGTGTCACGACGGCGCATTTGACGCGCTGGCCGTGTCATGTGTGTCAGTGGGCCCCCGGCGTTATCAATGTAGCCCAGCCCCCGGAGGCGGGGCGCCCACGGCTGGGTTGACATGATGGATCACGTTCAAGGTCCAGAGTCATTGGAAAGAAGCGGCCAAGTATGGACGATCCGGCATGATGACGCCGAGGGCTTTAGCCCCGGATGGTTTACATCAGATCAACACACCAACAACATCCGGCCCTAAAGGGCACGGCGTCATATCAACAACTGCTTCACTTGGCCACTGGTCCACCTGACCACTTCAATATTTCGGTTGTCACGACACGCGATTCATGGGATACTTTCCTCTCTAGTTTCGCACTCCCTGTGCGTGAATGTCGGCTGGCTCATTCGCTGGGTTCATGGACATTCCGCCCTTTACACAAAGAGTTGCCATTGCCCACCCAGACCCCCGTTGTCCCTCACGCTGTGACCACCGATGTGTCGCTTGCCATCATGGCGGACCCGACCCAGAAACTGGTGACGCCCGCGCATCCGCTGGGCACCAAGGCCCGGGTGCTGCTCACCAGTGTGTTCGGCCCGTATGCGCAGGATGATGAATTCGGCAGCCGCACCATCAACCCGATGGAGCTGTACCACAACCAGGTCACGCGGGTGCAGGGGCCGTTTTCTTTACGCATGTTTCATCGTTCGTGGGGGTTGATGCTGATTCAGGAAAACATCAGCGCCCCGTGTAATTTGCTGGACTTTCCGACGCTGGACCGCTTCATCGCGGAAATTCGCACCAAGCAGTATGACATCATCGGCATCAGCTCGATCATTCCGAACATGGGCAAAGTCAGGCACATGTGCAAGCTGATCCGTGAGCATCAGCCGCAGGCGGTGATCGTCATCGGCGGACACATCGCCAACATGCCGTTATTGCCCCAGCAGATCGATGCCGACCACATCGTGCGCGGCGAAGGTGTGCGCTGGTTCCGTTCGTTTTTGGGGGAAAAGGTCGATGCCCCGGTGCGTCACCCGCGCATCATGTCGGGCATCGGGGCACGCACCATGGGCGTGGCTTTGCGGGAAAAACCCGGCGATGTCGCAGCGACCTTGATTCCGTCGGTCGGCTGCCCGCTGGGTTGCAACTTCTGCTCGACCAGTGCGATGTTCGGGGGCAAGGGCAAGTTCATCGACTTTTACAAAACCGGTGATGAGCTTTTCGAAGTGATGGTCGGCTTGGAACGCGATTTGAAAGTGCGCTCGTTCTTTGTGATGGACGAAAACTTTTTGTTTCATCGCAAGCGGGCTTTGCGTTTGCTGGAACTGATGGAAGAACATGACAAGAGTTGGTCGCTGTATGTGTTTTCGTCGGCGAATGTGCTTCAGTCATACACGATCGAGCAACTGGTCGGGCTGGGCATTTCGTGGGTGTGGATGGGCTTGGAGGGCAAGAACAGCCAGTACAGCAAGTTGAAGGATGCGGACACGCGGGACCTGATCAAGACGTTGCAGAGTCATGGCATTCGCATTCTGGGTTCGACGATCATCGGATTGGAGGAACATTCGCCGGAGAACATGGACGCAGCGATTGATTATGCGGTGAGCCATGACACGGAGTTTCACCAGTTCATGTTGTACACGCCGATACCGGGCACGCCGCTGTGGGCACAGATGGAAAAGGAAGGTCGGCTGACCGATGCGCAGTGTGAAAAGACCGCGGACACGCATGGGCAGTTGCAGTTTAATTATCGACACGCGCATCTGCCTGCGGGGAGCGAGAGCGACTTTTTGTTGCGGGCGTTTGGGCGTGATTTTGAGGTGAATGGGCCGAGCGTGGTGCGTATGGCACGGACGACCTTGCTGGGTTGGAACCGATATCACAAGCATGAAAATTTGCGGATACGGCGGCGGTATGCATGGGAAGCGGAGGGTTTGCCGACGAATTATGCGGGGGCGTTGTGGGCGGCGCGCAAGTGGTTTGCGAATAACCCGGCGTTGCAGCAGCGCATTGATGAGGTGTTGAAGGGGTTGTACGCAGCGTTTGGTTGGAAGGCGAGATTGCTGGCGCCGCTGGTGGGGCGATACATATACGGTAAGTTGCAGGCGGAGGAGGCGCGGTTGAAGTCAGGTTGGACGTATGAGCCGCCGACGTTTTACGAACAGATGCGCCAGCCTGGGCAGACGGCTGCGCAGGGGGCGGAAGCGGGGACGTGGGGTTCGCCGAAGGTGGCTGGTGCGGGGGCGTGAGGTCGGCAGAATGGATGATGGATAATGGATAATGTTCAGAGATGGTTTACGTCAACTGCCTCTTGGTTTGTACATCATCCATTATCCTTTATCCATTATCCCTTCTGTTCATCTTCGTGGCAATATTTCGACGACGCAATAAAAAAACCCACACCATGTTTGGTGCGGGTTGTTTTTTTTGGGAATCAGGTGACGACGGAATCGTCGGTGTTGATGCGTATCAGGCGGCGGCGGGTTTTTTGGCGCCGTTGAGCCTGCGGGAGAGGCGGGACTTGTAACGGGAAGCGGTGTTTTTGTGCAGGGTGCCCTTGGCGGCGACTTTGTCGATGGCCTGGCAGACTTTGGGGAGGGCTTTTTCAGCCTCATCGACCTTGCCATGCTGCACGAGGTTCAAAAAGGATTTGATCGTGGAGCGCAGGGCGGTGTTGCGTCGGCGGTTGCGCAGACGACTTTTTTCGTTTTGACGGACACGTTTTTTGGCGGAGAGCGAATGAGCCATGGTAGGGACACCTGTCGGGTTGATGGAATCGAGCCGGGTATTATGCCGGGAAAGGGCGCGGGATGCAAATTTCGAATTTCGGATTTCGAATTTCGGATTTAGCAGGAAGACCTGCTGTTGAAGCCGTCGGATTTGCCGAAGCAAGCCGAGGACTTGGGTATGCTGGGTGGTGTGCTGGTAAATCACTGCATCTGAAAGAGCGACGTGATTGGACCGTCAGGTTGAGTGAATAAGTAAGTAGAATCGGGGAAGAATGGCGGACCTTCACATGGACGTGAAGTTCAGGCGTGGGGCAAAGTGACTGACATTGAGGGAGTACGAAGATGAAACTGAGCATGATGACGTTGGGGTGTCCGAACTGGGATTTGCTGACGATTTTGAAGCGGGCGGCGGAGTATGGTTTTCATGCGGTGGACTTTCGCGGCATACAGGACATACTCGACATCACCGTTCACCCGGCTTTCACGCAGCACCTGGCGACGACCCGGCGAATGATCGCGGACCATGGTTTGAAGGTCAGTTGCATCAGTTCGAGTTTGAGTGTGTGCAACCCTGAAAAGTTGCAGTCGAATTTGGAGGAGGCCAAACGGACGGTGGGGTTGGCAAGGGAGTTGGATGTGCCGTATGTGAGGGTGTTCGGGGGAAGTGTGGTGGAAAAGATCGGACGGGAAGCGGGGGTTTTGGCGGGGTTGGATTGCATGAATCAGATTTTGGCGATGGAGGGGGCGACCTCGGTGCGTTGGGTGTTTGAAACGCATGATGATTGGATGCGCGGGGCGGACTGTCGGCTGCTGTTGGATGGCATCGCCAACCCGGCGTTTGGATGTTTGTGGGACACGGGGCATACGTTTCGCGTAGCCAAGGAACCCCCGGAGGAGACATATCGGCTGATTGGGGAGCGGGTGCATTATGTGCATGTGAAGGATGCGGTGCATGAGCCGGGGCACAAGGATGCGGGCAAGGATGGTTGGCGGTACGTGGCACCGGGGACGGGGGTGCTGCCTTTGGAGCGGTCGATTCGGATTTTGCAGGAACATGGGTACGAGGGGTATTTGGTGTTTGAGCATGAGAAACGGTGGCATAAGACGCTGCCGGAGCCGGAGGAGATATTCCCGCAGTTTGTGAAGTGGGCCAGGGGATTGGGGGTGGTGGAGGGATAGAGAATTTCGAATTTTGAATTGCGGATTTCGAATTTCGTTTAGCGCAGACGCTTTGCGTCGGCGTTCCGGTTAGCGCCGCGACTTGTCGCGTCTTTTTGTAGCCCTGCCAGTGGCCCCCAGTGGGGAAAGCCATTTCGCAAATTAAAATATATTTACATGTAAAATAATTATTTATAAAAATCGCCCATGATAGTTAAAATATCATCGACTTAAACAGTTGACAATTAAAAATCATTTGATATATTATCAAATAAGTCGTCATTATTGAAGGTCATGGGTTGGTCTTCACGCGGCGAAGTCGTGGCTTCATGATTGAACAATAGGGAGCATGAGCGTGAGTATTCGATGGCAACTTTGGGGATTGTTGGCGGCGATGTGGCTGGGCGTTGGTTCGCCGGCGGGGGCACAGGAACTGCTCAACGTGTCGTACGATCCGACGCGGGAGTTTTACCAAGACTTCAACAAAGTCTTTGCTGAGCATTGGAAGGCGACGACGGGGCAATCGGTGCGGATCAAACAATCGCATGGCGGATCGGGCAAGCAGGCTCGGTCGGTCATCGATGGGTTGCAGGCGGATGTGGTGACGCTGGCCCTGGCGTATGACATTGATGCGATTGCGGACAAAGCCAAGTCGATTGATGCGCAGTGGCAGAAGCGTTTGTCTGACAACAGTGCGCCTTACACCTCGACGATTGTGTTTCTGGTGCGTAAGGGCAACCCCAAGGGGATCAGGGATTGGGACGATTTGGTGAGGCCGGGGGTGAAGGTGATTACGCCCAATCCGAAAACCTCGGGCGGGGCAAGGTGGAATTACCTGGCGGCGTGGGGATTTGCGTTACGGCAGAAGGGGGGCGATGAAATCAAGGCCCGGGAGTTTGTCACGGCTTTGTTGCGGAACGTGCCGATATTGGACCCCGGGGCACGGGCGGCGCTGACGACGTTTGCCCAGCGGCGGCAGGGGGATGTGTTTTTGTCGTGGGAAAACGAAGCGCACCTGGCGATCAAGGAATTCGGCAAGGACAAGTTTGAAATCGTGATGCCCAGGGTGAGCATACTGGCTGAGCCGACGGTGGCGGTGGTGGACAAGGTGGTGGACAAACGGGGGACGCGGAAGGTGGCAGAAGCGTACCTGGAATTTTTGTACACCCCGGTGGGGCAGGAATTGGCGGCCAAGCACTTTTTTCGGCCAAGGTCGCAGGAGGTGCTGAATCGGTATCGAGCTGAATTTCCGTTGATTGAATTGTTCACGATCGATGACACGTTTGGCGGATGGGCCAGGGCACAGGCGGAACACTTTGCCGACGGCGGGGTGTTCGATCAGATCATGCGGGAAAGAGTGAGATGAGGGAAAGAAGTGGCCGAGTGGCCGAGTGGTCAAGTGACGGAAGGGTATTCGGAGGTTAGCGCCGCGATTTATCGCGTCCGGTTGGTGAATTGGCGATTGTCTAATCTGACGCCGAGGGCTTCAGCCCCGGATCGCCGTGACAAATAACCGGCCCGCAAGGGCACGGCGTCATAACTCGGTGGAAAACTCCGCTGATTGTTAGAAATTGGTTTTATTAAGGTTGTGGTGTTTGCTTGTGGTTATGGTTTTGTTACCAATGGGTGTGTGTGGTGTGAGCAAGTGCGTCGGCGGCACGGTTCACAAGGCAGTGATCGCCGAGGAACAAAACCATCTGTCAGGGAGTAGTGCATGCGTATCAAGGGAAACGTCGGCAATCGGGCGCTGGTGTGGGGTGGCATGGTGTTGAGCGTGCTGGCGGGCGGCAGTCCGTTGGCGGTCATGGCGGAAGAATCGTCGATGGGGACACCGGGGACACCGGGGACACCGGGGACACCGGGGATACCGGGGGCACCGGGGGCGGGGGCGGATGGGCTGGGGGTGGCGGCGCAGTTGCAGGCGATGCAGCAACGGCTCGATGCACAGGATGCGGAAATCGCTCGGCTGCGGGGCGAAAAGGATCAAACCTGGTTGGACCAACGGCGGAGCGACGAAATCAAAGCACTGGTGCGGGAAGTGTTGGCGGACGCGGACACGCGCAAAAGTTTGGGAGCGGATCGTGTGAATGCAGGTTACAACCGAGGCTTTTTTATTAATGATGGTGAGGGCAAGTTTGCGTTGCGGATGAACCTTCATGCCCAGGTGCGGTATCTGTTCAACCTTCGCAACACAGGAAGCAGCGGCAGTGACACGGACTTGAACGAAGGCGGATTTACCCTGCGGCGGATTCAGTTCAATTTTCAGGGCCACGCACTGGACCCGGCTTTGACGTATCGCGTGCAGTTTGCAGCCGATGCCGAGGGCGGAACGCTGCGCCCGGATCATGCGTGGGTGGCGTATCAGTTGACCGATGAACTGTTGCTGCGGGCGGGGCAATTCAAGCCGCCGTTTTTGCGGGAGGAGCTGGTGAGTTCCACTCGGCAGTTGACGGTGGAGCGTTCATACACGGCTGACTATTTCACGACCGATTTCAGCCAGGGGTTGCAAGTCGAGTGGTGGAAGGAGCGGTTGCTGCTCAGCGGGGCTTTGCATGATGGGTCATACGGCATGCGCACCGAGTTTAACGGCGATGCCACGAATTACGCCCTGACCGGACGGGTGGAATATGTGCTGGTCGGCGACCCTTCGCTTTACAGCAAGCAAGGCTGGTCGCAGCTGGCGGACTTCACCAGTTGGTCGAAAGACCCGGTGGCGGTGATGGTGGGCGGAGCGGTGACGTATGAAGAAGGCGAAGACGGCGGCGGAAACAATGTGCCGGACGTGCTCAAATGGACGGCGGATGTTTCGGCGGAGTTCGGCGGATGGAACCTGTTCGCTGCGGTCATCGGGCAGACCTTCCCCGGATTCAACGGCAGCAGTGTCATCGTCAACGGCACGACCACCGGCAGCCTGGGTCGATTGGCCGGGGCCGATCAACTGGCGCTGGTGGTGCAGGGTGGTTACTTCATCATTCCCGACAAGCTGGAGTTGTTTGGTCGCTACGAATGGGTGAACTTTGATGGCGTGTACTACCGACAGAACAGCGGCGCGGTGCAGAGCGGCAGCGGGAACCTGAGCAGTGATGAACTCAACATCATCACGGCAGGGTTCAACTACTACCTGTTCAAACACAATGCGAAGCTGACGGTGGATGTGGTGTATGCTTTGGACCCGGTGCCGGTGGCCAACGCTGGGCAGGGCTTGTTGCGCAGCAGTGAAGGCGATCAGGTGGTGCTGCGTTCACAGCTTGGTTTTGGGTTTTGAAGAAAAGGGTGGGTGAAATCATGATGACGCCGAGGGCTTCAGCCCCGGATTGATTGGATAAAGCATTCAGTCATCCGGCCCAAAAAGGCTCGGCGCCATTCGTGATGGTTGCAGGGAATTGTGTTTTCATGAAATGGCTTGCCAAACAACGCAGCGTGTTGCCCGGTTTTGGGTTGACCCTGGGCTACACGATTTTTTACCTCAGTCTGATTGTGCTGATACCGCTGGCGAGTCTGTTTCTGAAAACAGCGACCGCATCGTGGGCACACATTTGGGGGACACTGACCGACGCGCAGGTATTGGCTGCGTTTCGTTTGTCCTTTGGCGCGTCACTCATTGCAGCGGTGGTGAACGCGGTGTTCGGTTTTTTGGTGGCATGGATGCTGGTGCGATATTCATTTCCGGGCAAGCGCGTGGTCGATGCGCTGGTGGATTTGCCCTTTGCGATGCCCACGGCTGTTTCAGGCATTGCCCTCACCGCCATTTACGCTGACTCGGGCTGGATTGGTCGCTGGTTGGAGCCGTTGGGGGTTCGCGTGGCATTTACGTCGCTGGGGGTGATGGTGGCATTGACGTTCATCGGCTTGCCGTTTGTGGTGCGCACGCTTCAGCCGGCGCTGGAAGATTTGGACATGGAATTGGAAGAGGCGGCGGCGAGTTTGGGTGCCAACCGTTGGCAGACGTTTGTGAAGGTGATTTTGCCGACGGTGATGCCGGCGCTGCTCACCGGGTTTGCCCTGGCGTTTGCAAGAGCACTGGGGGAGTATGGTTCAGTGGTGTTCATTGCGGGCAACATTCCGATGGAAACGGAAATCGCGCCACTGCTGATCATGGCCAAGCTCGAACAGTTTGATTACACCGGGGCGACGGCGATCGCGGCAGCGATGCTCGTGGCATCGTTCGCCATTCTGCTGACACTGAATTTGCTGCAATGGTGGCAGAGGAGAAGAGGTTGATTTCGAATTTCGAATTTCGGATTGACGGAACCAAGCCGGGAACGAGGAACGAGCGCAGCGAGTGACGAGGGCCCGGGTATTCTGAATGGTTAACCCATGAACCAAACCATACCCGGGGCCTCGTCGTCGGTCGCCCGGGGCGGCGACCTCCGACTCGTACCCGGCTTGTGAGCAAACCAAAAGGAACGCATGGCTGCCATCGTCAAACACATTCCGAAAAGAAAAGGAGCAAGTCGTGCGGGGGCGCATGACCCGGTGTGGCTGCGCTGGTTGATATGCACGGTGGCGCTCTCGTTCATGGGTTTGTTTTTGGTGCTGCCTTTGCTGGCGGTGTTCGCTGAGGCGTTTCGACAGGGCGTTGGCACGTACCTTTCGAGTTTCAAGGATGAGTACGCCTGGTCGGCGATCAAGCTGACGTTGCTGGTGGCGGGGATCTCCGTGCCGGTGAATTTGGTGTTCGGGCTGGCGGCGGCGTGGGCGATTGCCAAGTTTGAATTCAGGGGCAAAAACTTATTGCTGACGCTGATTGATTTGCCGTTTGCGGTTTCGCCGGTGATTTCGGGGTTGGTGTTTGTGCTGGTGTTCGGGGCACAAGGCTGGCTGGGGCCTTGGCTGATGGAACGGGACATACAGATTATTTTTGCCGTACCGGGGATCGTGCTGGCGACGGTGTTCGTGACGTTTCCGTTTGTCGCCAGGGAATTGATTCCGTTGATGCAGGAGCAGGGCACGGAGGAGGAACAGGCAGCCTTGGTGCTGGGGGCATCGGGGTGGCAGACGTTTTGGCGGGTGACGCTGCCGAATGTGAAGTGGGCGCTGTTGTATGGGGTGATATTGAGTAATGCACGGGCGATGGGCGAGTTCGGAGCGGTGTCGGTGGTGTCGGGGCACATTCGCGGACAGACCAACACGCTGCCGTTGCACGTGGAAATTCTTTACAACGAATACCAGTTCGTGGCTGCGTTTGCGATTGCGTCACTGTTGGCGCTTTTGGCCCTGGTGACGCTGGTGGTGAAAAGCGCACTGGAATGGAAGTTGGCCAGGGAGATGGAGGGGGGATGAAGATGAGAAGTGGCCGAGTGGCCAAGTGCAGAGACAAGCCGAGTCGGAGGCGTCCTCGCCGACGGCTCGGGTATTCTGCATCGTTCATCGGTGAGTGAGTGAATCGGTACGAACAAATAGGTCTGTCCGATTAACCGATCAACCAATTCACTGATTAACTACATCCATACCCGAGCCCTCGCCCGCCTTCGGCGAGGCTCGTACTCGGCTTGGTAAGAAGCAAAGGTTTCACCATGAGCATTGAAGTTCGCAATATCAGCAAGACGTTCGGCAGCTTTCGTGCATTGGACAATGTGAGTTTGCAGGTGCCCGATGGGGAGTTGATCGCGCTGCTGGGGCCTTCGGGTTCGGGCAAGACGACGCTGCTGCGGTTGATCGCCGGGCTGGAACATGCCGATGTGCAGCCCGACGGCAAACCTATCGGACAGATTTTGTTTGCCGCAGAGGATGTGGCGGACCGTCATGTGCAGGAGCGACAGGTCGGGTTTGTGTTTCAACATTACGCCCTGTTTCGGCACATGAGTGTGTTTGAAAACGTAGCCTTTGGTCTGCGCGTCAAGCCTCGGAACATGCGACCGAGCAACGAACAGATTCGCAGCAAGGTGCTGGAGCTTTTAAGGCTGGTGCAACTGGAGGGCTTGGAAAAGCGTTACCCGCAGCAGTTGTCGGGCGGGCAGCGGCAGCGCGTGGCGTTGGCGCGAGCCTTGGCGGTGGAGCCGAAGGTGCTTTTGCTGGATGAACCGTTCGGGGCGTTGGATGCGAAAGTGCGGTTGGAGCTGAGGCGGTGGCTGCGACGGCTGCATGATGAAATTCACGTGACCAGTTTGTTTGTGACGCACGATCAGGAGGAGGCGCTGGAGGTGGCGGACAAGGTGGTGGTGATGAATCGCGGACGGATTGAGCAGGTTGGTTCGCCGGAGGAGGTTTTTCATCACCCTGCGAATGAGTTTGTGGTGAACTTTTTGGGCAATGTGAATTTGTTTCACGGGCGCAACCCGGAGGGCAAGCCGGCGAAAGTGTTTGTCAGGCCGTTTGATTTGGCGTTGTCGCACCAGCGCGGTGATGCGGAGGATTTTGTCGCGCAGGTGGTGCGGGTGCAGTCGGCGGGGTCACTGGTGAAGGTGGAGTTGAACACCGAGGATGGCAGAGCAGTGCAGGCCGAGCTGCCGCATGATCGGTATCAGGAATTGGCATTGACGGTCGGGCAGAAGGTGTTTGCAAGGCCCAAACAGGCGCGGGTGTTTGCGGAGGATTATACGATTTGATGTAGCACCGCCGCCCCCGGCGGTGTGAATGTCGTTGGTTGTTCACCCAGCCGAGGGCGGCTGGGCCACAAGAAGAAAACCGCCGGGTGCCAGTGGGCAGACGCTTTGGGCTGCCCACAGTTCGATCACCTACCTGTGGCACGCAGCCGTGCCATAGGCACCCACGCGCTAATCAAATCACGCAATGAAGAATACCCAAGCCCTCGGCTTGCCAGCCTCGTTCTTGGCTTGGTTTTACAAATTCGAAATTTCATCCATACATGCCGCTTTTACGCAGGCTGCCGGGGGAGCAGCCGAATTGCCGGCGGAAGGCTTTGCAAAAATAAGCGGTGTCGTGGAAACCGCATTGACGGGCGATCACCTTCACCGGGTCACTCGTGGTTTGCACCGATTGCATGGCCCGGCTCAAACGCTGGCGCAACACATATTCACCGGGCGATAAGCCTTCGGATTTTTCAAACAGGCGCGTGAAATGAAATCGGCTGTAACCAGCCACCTCCGCCAGTTCACCGACGGAAACGGATTGATGCAAACGAGTTTGACAATAATCGATCGCCCGCTGCACCGCGGAGGAACGTGGCTCACGACGGCGCGAGGGGTCCATCGGCAGTGCCAATTCCATCAGACGCATGGCCAGGTCATACGCCCGTGCGGAGGCGTCCCACGGGGAAGCCAAGTCGCCTTCCACCGCAGCGCGACAGAGCGACGCAGCCCCCTGCACCAGGGGCGAACTGCTGGGTAATGTGACCACCGGGCCAAGGCGTGTGACTGCGGTATGCCAGGCACGCATGACTTCCGAGCCGTTCAAGCAAAGGTAAAAAAACGTCCAGCTTTGATCGGGTTCGACCCAGTAACGATGATCGTGCGGGATGTAGAGCAGCATGGCCTGACCGGGGTGCAGTGTCATGGTTTGCGTGCCGAAGCGCAGGTGACTCTGGCCGGCGAGGGTGTATTGCAGGAGGGCAAAGCGGGCCGAGCCGCGACGCAGGCCGTGCCAGTCGTAACCGGGGGCGATGCGCGATTCGATGCCGGCATTGGTGAGCATGGCATGCAGCGCAGCATGTTGCTTGGTGAAAGCAATGGAGCGACTGACCTGTCGCTGGGGCGATTGGTTGAGTAATCGGGATGCCCACGACCATGGGGCGGGTAAACGCAGGGGTGGTTGCAGAGTCATGGTTGGGTTGCCGGGGGAAAGGGGCTGGGGGCTGGTCGCTTGGAGCTAGGTAAAACAAACACTGCCATCGATTCTGCCCAGCCCCCAACTACTAGCACCTAGCTCCCTGATACCTCTGTGGTGAAGTCTTTCCGTATCATATCCAACGCCGCACAAAAGTACCATCAATCGCACATCATTCCATTTTCAACGGTTAAAAGGGGTGTTATGCTCAAGCACGATCATCATAGCACCATTTACCCACGGAGAAGCAAGCATGGCCGGCCAAGGGATCAAGGTCGCGTTCATCGGGGCGGGAAGTGTCGGTTTCACCCGTCGATTGATGCGTGACATGCTGACGGTGCCCGAACTGCAGAACACGCATTTTGTCTTTCACGACATTGATCAGCGCAACCTGGACATGGTGCAGCAGCTTTGCGCCAAGGACATCGCCGACAACAAACTGCCTGCCAAGATCACCGGCACCCTCGATCGGCGGCGCGCCCTGGACGAGGCCGACTACGTGATCAACTGCACGCGCATCGGCGGGCTGGAGGCCTTTGCCACCGACATCGACATTCCGCTGCAATACGGCATCGATCAGTGCGTGGGCGATACGCTCTGTGCCGGGGGCATCATGTACGGGCAGCGCAACATCGCCCAGTTGCAGGCTTTTGTCCGTGACATGTACGAAGTGTCGAAAAACGATGTGCTGTTTTTGAATTACGCCAACCCCATGGCCATGAACACCTGGGCGGCACTGGATATGTACGACGCAGGCAAAGGCGTGAACACCGTGGGCCTGTGTCACGGGGTCGAAGGCGGCTGGCGGCAGATTGCCACGGCCCTGGCCAACCTGCATGGCGAACAACACCTGATGAAACGCGCCGACGACCCGACCAAGGAACGCAAGAACGCACATCATGACCTGGTGGAAATCATCTGTGCGGGCATCAACCATCAAACCTGGTACATCGACATTCGCTACAAGGGCCGAAAGATCGAAACCGACGAACTGCTGGAAGCCTTTGAAAAACATGAAGGGCTGAGCAAGACGGAAAAGGTGCGCATCGATGTGCTGCGTCGTTTTGGGTTTTACTCCACCGAATCGAACGGCCACCTGTCGGAATATGTGCCCTGGTACCGCAAACGCGCCAAGGAAATCAAACGCTGGATTGACATGTCCTCGTGGATCAATGGCGAAACCGGCGGATACCTGCGCGTCTGCACCGAGGGTCGCAACTGGTTCAAGACCGACTTCCCCAAGTGGCTGGCGGAAGCGGGCAAACCCATCACGGCGGAGGAGCGCTCCAGCGAACATGGGTCGTACATCATCGAAGCGATGGAGACCGGCAGGGTGTATCGCGGCCATTTCAATGTGCGCAATCGCGGCATCATCAGCAACCTCGCGGATGATTGCATCATCGAAGCCCCCGGTTACGTGGACAAGTTCGGCATACACATGACCCCGGTGGGTGACCTGCCGCTGGCCTGTGCCGCAACGTGTCAGGCCAGCGTCAATGTGCAGCGCATGGCCAAAGAGGCGGCGATGACCGCGGATGGAATGCTGCTCAAACAGGCGATGCTGCACGACCCGCTGGTGGCCGCGGTGTGCAACCCGGAGGAAATATGGCAACTGGCCGACCATATGCTGGTGGCGCAGGCGCAGTGGCTGCCACAGTATGAAAAAGCGGGGGAAATCACCAGGGCAAAACAGCGGTTGGCACAACATGAACGCCATGGCACGCGGGTGAAATTGCAGGATTGGAAAGGCTCGGCCCGGTTGAAGGTGAAAACCGTGGACGAACTGCGCAAGGGCAAGGAAGGGTCGGTGTTGGAAGCGGACAAGGCGGCTGCCAAACGCGCGACACTCAAGGCGGGCAAAGGCAAATGAGCGTGCTGAAAATCCCTCTCCCCTTGGGAGAGGGTGGCCGAGTCCGCGAGGCCGGGTGAGGGCCGATGAAGAAAAAGCCTTAAAAAAGTACTACCAAGAGCACTTTCGCCCTCACCCCACCCTCTCCCGGGGGGAGAGGGGGAAGCGTGGTATCATCCGGTCATGATCGCCAAGCTCACGGGTATTTTGGAAGACATGGCTGAAGGCGCACTGCTCGTGCGCGTCGAAGGCGGGTTGACCTATGAAGTGCTCGCCCCGGCTTACACCGCGGCGCGACTTGGTGCGTCGATCGGCAAACCGATCACGCTGCACACGCTCTATTACCTGCAATCGGAAAATCAGGGCAACAGTTTTGTGCCCCGGTTGGCGGGGTTTTTGAGCGCCGAGGACAAGGCGTTTTTTCAGCTGCTCACGACCGTCAAGGGCATCGGCAATCGCAAGGCTTTGCGGGCGATGGCACTGGCCACGGGACAGATCGCAGCGGCGATTGCGGATCGTGATGCAGCACTATTGAAAAGTCTGCCGGAGGTGGGCAGGCGCACGGCGGACACCATCATCGCGGAACTGTCGGGCAAGGTCGATACGTTTTTACAACCCATGACCACCCGTGTCACCGCAACCCATGATGCAGCGCAAGCCGATGCTGCGGCAGGCGAAGGTGACGATGTCGGGGCAAGGTCACTGGCGCGGCAGACGGTGGAAGTGTTGGTGCAGTTGGGCGAGAATCGGCTGCAGGCGATGCGCTGGGTGGAGGAGGCATTGGCCGGGAAGGACCGCCCGACGGAAGTGCAAATGCTGCTGACGAAGGTGTATCAACTCAAGGCAGGTAGTTGATAAGCACAAATGACGCCGAGGGCTTTAGCCCCGGATATAGATACTGCCATCCGGCCCTGAAGGGCACGGCGTCATGGGCCGTATCTTTATGTAGCCCAGCCCCCGGGGGCGCCCCCGGCTGGGTGAATCACCATCAATAAAAAACACCGCCAAGGTCGGCGGTGTCAAAGATCAGGCGTGGTTTGGTGACAACTACAACTGACGCCGAGGGCTTCAGCCCCGGATTCTTTGCAGTATTCGCAAAACAATCCGGCCCTGAAGGGCACGGCGTCATGGGCCGTATCTTTATGTAGCCCAGCCCCCGGGGGCGCCCCCGGCTGGGTGAATCACCATCAATAAAAAACACCGCCAAGGTCGGCGGTGTCAAAGATCAGGCGTGGGTTGGTGACAACTACAACTGACGCCGAGGGCTTTAGCCCCGGATATAGATACTGCCATCCGGCCCTAAAGGGCACGGCGTCAAGCGTGGTGATTCTTTTCACTTGCGGTGGCGGCGGAAGCCCATCAGGCCGGCGCTGAGCACCAGCAGGGCGAAGCTGGTGGGTTCGGGGATGGCGGAGATGCGACCCCCTTCAAAGCTTTGCGTGATGCTGTATTCGGGCTTGAAGGTGGAGACGTCAAAGGTGTTGACGCCGCCGGTCATGAACTGAATGTACTGTTGCAGGGCGTTCTGGTCGGTGATGCCCAGGGTGGTCCAGGTGTAAAGTTGCGAGAGGTAGGTGGCTGTGCCGCCGATGGCGGTGCGGAACCACTGGTCACCGCCGGAGGCGCTGAAGGCGAGGGTGGCGATGTCGAAAGTGGTGGCGTCGGGGTCGATACCGGAGACCCAGTTGCCGTCGATGAGGTAATCGATGCCACCGATGGTGAGTCGGAGGATGCGGTTGGGCGCGACGGTGGTATTGCCGTTGTTGTCGAAGCGGAAGCCGGGGGCGAGGATGTTGTATTCAACTTCCATGCCGGCGATTTGAGCAAAGCGGCCGTCGCCACCAGAGGGTGTGATGGCCGGACCGGGGTTGCTGTCGGTGGTACGCGAGTAGGCGTTTTCCAAAAGCAATTTCAAGTCCGAGAGTTTCACATCTTCGACCACGCTGACGAAGTTGCCGAAGGGTGAAACGTCGAAGGTGGACAATTGGCTGACGTTGCCGGCGTTGATGTTGGCACGGATGCCCCCGGCGTTGACCATGGCGATGGTGGGCGAGCCGACGTTGAACGTACCTGCCAGTTGCTGAGCGGCACGGAGAATGCCGTCGGCCACGAGGTTGCCCAGGTTGGTTTCACGGGAGCGGATGGTGGACGACCCGCCATGCAGGAATTGCACGGAGGTTTCGGCCAATTTGTTGGCGGCCAGGCCGGCGACGAAGTTTTGCACCGGCGTGACGGATTCATTGACGATGTCGCTGTCGGGGGCGACACCGTTGGTGGGGTCGATGGTGGTACTGGCGACGCGTTGCGGGCCGGAGGAGTTGTCGATGCCGGTGAGGTTGCCGGTGTTATCGAAGTTGAGGGTGACTCGGCCGAGGTAGCCGTAGTTGCCACCGGTGGTAACGATGGGGATGAGGTTGCCGCCGGTGTCGGTGACGTTGGCCAGCAAGGGGTAAGTGTTGGTTTGGCCGGAGAGGGAGCCTGAAAAATTGGCGGCAGAGTCACCGGGGATCAGGCCCGTGTCAGCGATACTGGCCGGGGCGGCAGGGTTGTAAACGGTTTTGGGGGAAGGGGCGCCCAGTGTACGAAGGATTTCATCACCCCCGCCGGCGACGATGAGGTCGATGCCGGGGTTCAGGCTGCTGCGGAGCGAGTTGTCCTGCGACAGGCCTTGCAGGTGGGTGCCGACGATGACGTGATTGACGTTGAGGTTGTTGCGGAGGAAGGTGACCTGGCTGTTGATGGCAGCTGCGACGTTGCTGACGGTGACCCCGCCGGGCGAACTGATGAAGGGCAGGTTGTCGGTGGTGGCCCCGACGATGCCGATGGTTTTGACGCCGGCAGCGGTGTTGACGCTGACGACTTTGTAGGGGGCGATGAGGTTGTTGGTGACGTGAGCCTGCAGGGCGGCTTCACCACTAAAGTTGAGGTTGGCAGACAGGTAGGTCGTGGGGTTGTGGGTTTGCGCGTCGGAGATGAACTCGGCCAGCACACCGGGGCCGAAGTCGAATTCATGGTTGCCGATGATGGAGGCATCGTAGCCCAGTCGGCTGATGGCCAGGGCATCGTAGAAGGTGCGTGAGCCGGGGGCGCCGGAATCGAGGCTGGCCTGGAAGCGGGCACCGGCGAGGAAGGTGTCGCCGGCGTAGATGGAGACGACGCCATGGTTTTGCGCTTCGTAGAAGTTGCGGGTGTTTTCCAGGACGGTGGCAAAGCGGGCGATGCCGCCGAATTCGGGTTGAGCGTTGGTGTAGCTGTCCAGGCGTGATTCGCCGTCGTTGTTGTGCAGGACGGTGACGCTGTATTGGGCGTGGGCCAGACCGGTGAAGGCCAGGGTCATGGAGCCGACGGCCACGAGCATGAAACGGTGTTGCAGGTTGGGGCGAAGCATGGCGGGTTCCTCCGTGGTGAAACGTGATGGTGTGTGTGCAGGCGATGCCGAGCGACAGCACTCACACGCCGGGTGGCGGTGAATGTGTCATGGTGGACACGAGCGATCATGAAGCCGGGGGTGTTGTGCGTGGGTGAACACCCTCGGCTTGTTTTGGTAAAGGAACTCCCCTCCGCCGTCCCGCTTGATAAGCTCTCTCTTGCCTCCCAGCAGCGGTTCGGTTTTCGAGACAGGCTCCCCTGACCAGCGGTCACTTTCTCTCCTGTGAATAACCATAGCCCACGAATGTTTGCGCTTGGGTAGAAATGTTTTAAGTTTGTGCGCGATTTGTGTTTGGAAGGTGTAAAAGAAGTGGTCGAGTGGTCGAGTAAGGACACGCCCTCACCCTAGCCCTCTCCCGGAGGGAGAGGGGACAGGCAAGTGGTCGAGTGCCCGAACCCATGACGCCGAGGGCTTCAGCCCCGGATTTATTGCATCATGTCACCACAAACAATCCGGCCCTGAAGGGCACGGCGTCATTCATGGTGACGGTGTCATTCATCGGCACGGCGTCATTCATGGTCATCGCATGATGCTTGGTGGTTCCGTGACCACAGACAATCACCCCAAACTGTTGCTGTTTCACCACCACAGGCACGACCGGCACCGTTTGCCTGGTTTCACATTCCCTATGCAAACCCCATCAAACAAGGGTTTTTTTCACAGCGACGGCCGGCGTGGACCGGGGCGTGTCGTGGTCGGCATGGGTCTCGCTTCATACCCATTGCCTTCGCCGGGCCATCGTGAACGTGTCGCCGCACGGGTCATGATGCAAAGTTGGATGATTCGAAAGTTGAGTGGAAAGAGCGACCCTCTAAGCCGGGCTGCCAACCTTTGACGGACGACCACCCACCAGGTTTTGAGAAACCCTGGCGGGCAACCGCCGATTGCGAAGGAGCAGCACGATGTTCACGATCACCCACCCCGCACGATTTTTCCGCAACCTCGGCAGTGCCGCATTGGTGTTGGCCGCCGTGGTCACCGGTCCCTCGGCCATGGGCCTGACGCTCAACGGCATCGGCACGGTCACCGACTGGGGCATCAAACCCTTTGATGCGACCATGCAGCCCACCGGCATCACCAGTGTGCGTCAGAACAACACCAGTCCGATCAACTACGGCGGATCGATCGGCTTTCGACCCAGCGGCGGCGAACCCTACGACCACGAAGAATTGCACGTCCGCAACTTCGGCTCAACGTTCCAAGTGTTGCTGGTCACCGGCTCACTCTGGAAAGCTGAAAACAAATTCTTTTTGGGCGACCTGCTCATGAACACCAACGGCGCCCCCGGTTTCGACATGGGCCTGGTGACGCAGAATGCGTCGCAGGGGCTGACGGCAGGGCAGGTGTATCAGAACATCACCACGGCTGGGCTTCAGAACGTCAGCAACAGCTACTTCGGCAATGCGGGCATCGAAACCCAGGTGAATAACACACCGGGGCAACTCGCTGCAATGTTTGTGAAGTCGGGGACGCCCACCGGTCCGGTCGGCAGCATCAACACCGCCAAGTTCAACTATGGCAAGGTGAATCAGAACGGACAGAACAACAATGAGAAGGATACGTGGCTGTACGAGTTCACGTTTCAATTGCCGATGAATATCAGCACGGTCGATTTTCAGATTGGGTGGGGGTGTGGGAATGATGTGATTCGGGTGACGCATGTGGTGCCTCCTCCGCCGGGCGGTGCGGTGCCTGAACCAGCCAGTGCGTTCACCGGGTTGCTGGCACTGTCAGCTTTGGGGATGCGGTTGACCCGACGGCGATGCCGAGAATAAAGGGGTCGGGAGTGAACGCCATCAACTTACGCTGCTTTCCTCGTGATTCCAAGGGCTATTCGTAGTTCCTCGCGCGGTTTGGTCATGTAGGTGTAGCGGTCCTTGCGGCGTTTGATGACGCGGGGTTCGTCGCGACCCGGGCGGTCGGGATGCACGGCCAGGACGAGGTTCACGGCAGCGGCGGGGCCTTGATGGCGCATCGTGTCCAGGGCGTCGGGGATGAAAAGGGGTCGGGAGTGAACGCCATCAACTTAGGCGAAGGCCATTCATAAGCCCGCGCCACAGCGCGCGTTACGCGCGCTTGCGCGAAACAAGACCTCCTGTGATGC
>CAZJMK010000018.1:0-798 GCA_964547135.1 uncultured Phycisphaeraceae bacterium
GCCTGGAATGCCCCGACTGCGGGTGCATGCACTTCCGCGTGCTCTACACCCGCCGCGCCTGGGGCGGCCGGTTGCTGCGCCGTCGCACGTGCCGCCACTGCGGGCGGCGGGTGACGACCTATGAAATTGTGAGTTCGTAAGCAAAGCACACTTCAACCACAGCAGGAATAGATTTAATACGTATTAACTTTGACATAATCCAAGTATTGCACAATAATTTCTAGTGACGAGGCAAGACGGGACGATGCAGTAGTTAATATGGTGCGAACCTTGGAGATTGTCCAATGAATGCTAAGGACAAGGTAAAAAAGTCAAATGTGGGCGTAGAACTCGTCCGCCTCTTGGCTGAAGAGGGAGACCGGATATTCTCTACGAGTCGGGCCCGGGAATTGAGTGAGCGAGCCGGCATCAAAAAGCCGTATCTCTGGGAATCGCTCTACCATCTGCGCCGTAACGGGTGCATCATCTCACTGCGTCGCGGTCTTTATGCGCTTGCGTCTTCCATTCCCGGCCTGTCCCCTGCTCACGAGTTCGAAATCGCGATGGCCTTGGCTCCTCAGGGAGCGGTCAGCCACTGGTCCGCCCTGCACCACCACGGCCTGACCGAGCAAGCGCCAAGGAAGGTGTTCGTCCTGACCCCGACCGATACGCCGATTCCACAGATCCGTGGTAAAAAGGTTGCGCGGAAGCAAAGCGGGGTTCCCGTGGGGACGGCGATCTACCAGTTCATCCAAGTCAAGCCCGAACGGTTCTTTGGAACGGAAAAGTTTTGGGTTAACCAAGCCCGTGTGACGATCA
>CAZJMK010000018.1:810-56347 GCA_964547135.1 uncultured Phycisphaeraceae bacterium
CGGGCCCTGAACGTACATTGCTCGATGGCCTGATGATGCCCCAGTATTGTGGCGACTTCGCAGAGGTGCTTCATGCTTTCGAGACACGTGGCGAGGACTTGAACCTGAATCGCATCATCGTGTATGCCCTCAAACTCGACACTGCGACAATCAAGCGGCTGGGTTGGGTGCTCGAACATCAAGGCGTTGACTCTACTCGGCTGGAGCCGCTTCTGGAGATTCCGGTCAAGGGCTATCGAACCCTGGACCCGACCGGTCCTCGCAAAGGGCCATGTCATCGCCGTTGGATGATTCAGGAGAACCTGCCCGGGATGATCAGACCATGAAACCATTGCGCACCCAACTTGAGCAGGCCCGCAAGCGCCTGGGGATTCCTTGGGATATTATCGAACGGGACTATCTGCTCTCGTGGATATTGGCGGGTATCGGTCAGACAGCCTCCCTGCGTGATACACTCGTCTTCAAGGGTGGTACGGCCCTCAAGAAATGCTGGTTTGGAGACTATCGCTTCTCAGAAGACCTGCACTGTTCCGGCACGAAAGAGGTGCCCAGCGGCACAGCCATGGAAGATGCCATACGCCAAGCCTGCCAAGAAGCGGTAGGGGCCAGCTTCGGCCTCAGATCGACACCCTTCTTGCACCCTCATGACACTTGTGAGTTGACAGGATTCGCCGTGAGGGTCAATCGCAAGACGACTCCCGTGCACGCGTGAAACCCAAGCGTTAAAAAACTTATGACGCCCGGGAGTTGACGGGATTCACCGTGAGGGTCAATCGCCTGGGCTTTTTCGCCCTGTTTCATCAAGTGGAGCGGTGGCTTGCATTGCCTGCATTTCTTGCAAACCCGCAGAACCCCCATGTTTATCAGTGTCTCAACTGGCCCCTTGTCTGGGCCTCTGTCTGGCCCCCACGGGTCCTGACTTAGCACGATTTGGATCACCAGGTTCTAGATGCGGAACGATTTTCGGCTCGGCACGGAATTTTCTAACACAACCTGGGACGCATGGCTCTGCGAGGCATAGGTAACCAAGGGAGTGAACCTTTGCCGGAGCACTTTGTGGACCAGACCGAAGTTACCCTTGACAACACGATCAAAACCAGCGCCTTGGGGCCAGCCAAAGCCACGGGTGATTCGGGCAGTGTCGAGCAGCACAAGCTCACCGAGCAGATTGCTGCTGACAAATATCTCGAATCCAAAAAGGCCAGCCGGGCCAAGGGACTGGGCATCAAGTTCGTGAAAATCTCGCCCCCCGGATGTGTGGGAGGGACTCTCTGATGTGGCCGTTTGCCAAGAAAGTAAAACCCCACCGGTCCGCTGCGGGGATTCCCAGGACCATTCGCGGGCGATACGACGCGGCCCAGACCACCGCAGAAAACGCCCGGCACTGGGCCATGGCCGATGCCCTGTCGGCCGATAGCGCCGCCTCCGTGGATGTGCGTAAAAAGCTGCGCGAGCGGGCCCGCTACGAAGTGGCCAACAACAGCTACGCCAAGGGCATCGTGCTGACCATTGCCAACGACTGCATCGGTACCGGACCGCGTCTTCAGTTGCTCACCGAAAACAGTGACCTTAACAACCGTGTCGAGTCGGCATTTAACCTGTGGGCCAAGGCGGTCAACCTGGCCGAAAAACTCCGCACCATGCGCCTGGCCAAAGCCACCGATGGCGAGGCTTTTGCCATCCTTACCGCCAACCCGGAGATCGATTCACCGGTGCTGCTGGATGTGCAACTGGTGGAGGCGGATCGCGTAGCCGCGCCGCTTTTGAATATCCTGCCGAACGGTAGCGACATCGATGGCATCATGCTCGATGCCTGGGGCAACCCGCAAACCTATACGATCCTGTGCCAGCACCCCGGCGACCCCGCCCCCAGCCCCGGATACCCCGCCCCCGGCTCCCAAAATCTGTCAACCTGGAACACTTCGTATGAGCTGGTGCCCGCCGAGGCGGTGGTCCACTGGTACCGCCTGGACCGGCCCGGTCAGCACCGGGGCATCCCGGAGATCACCCCCGCCTTGCCATTGTTCGCCCAATTGCGGCGTTACACCCTGGCGGTGATCGCTGCCGCTGAGACCGCCGCGGACTTTGCCGCCGTGCTCTTTACCGATTCCCCGGCCAATGGTGAGGCTCAGGCCCTGGAACCGATGGATGTGGTCGAGCTGGAAAAGCGCATGGCCACGGTGCTGCCGGATGGTTGGCGCTTGGGACAGATCGAGGCCCAGCAGCCCACGACCAGTTATGCCGAGTTCAAGCGGGAGATTCTCAACGAAATCGCCCGCTGTCTGAACCTGCCGTACAACATCGCCGCCTGTAATTCCTCAGGCTACAACTACGCCTCGGGTCGTCTGGATCACCAGACTTACCACAAATCGATTCGTGTCGAGCAGGCCCACCTGGCCCAGTCGATCCTGGACCCCATCTTTGCCGCCTGGGTCCAGGAGGCCATGCTCACGCCGGAATTGTCCATGCTCGGGTCAAGCCGACATGTCGCTCATCAATGGTTCTTTGATGGCACTGAGCACGTCGATCCGGCCAAGGAAGCCAATGCCCAGGCCACGCGCCTGGCCAGTCACACCACCACCCTGGCTGCCGAGTATGCCCGGGCAGGCAGAGACTGGGAGGTCGAGCTTCATCAGCGTGCCAAAGAAAAACGGTTGATGGCCGAATTGGGGCTCATGGAGGAGCCTCAACCGGTCATCGAAGACGAGAATGAGGAGGTCGATGTCGATGTCGAACCCAAGCAAGCAGCCTGAGTACCTGACGTTCCGATGCCCTCTCACGGTTGAGGCGGCAAACGAACAGGAGAAGCAGATGCCGCGCTTCCGCATGGTCGCCTATACGGGCGGAACGATGCGAATCGCAGGCTTCCCGCACCCGGTGGTGGTCGATCTGGAGGGTTTGTCAATCGACCGCCAGGACATTCCCGTGCGCCTGGACCACAACCCCCGTCAGGGCGTTGGTCACACGCAGAGCGTGGTGATCGAGAAAACTTCCGGGGGCGGTCAAGTCATCGCCGAGGGCCTGGTTAGCCGGGACACCTCGTGGGCGCGGGACGTGGCCAAAAGCGGGGTGAACGGCTTTCCCTGGCAGGCCTCGATCGGCGCGGCCGTGGTGGATGCCCAGTTCGTGCCCAGCGGCCAGAGCATCAGCGTCAATGGAAGAACCTTCGACGGGCCGCTGCATGTGGTCCGCAAGGCCATCCTCAAGGAAATTTCATTTGTCGACAGTGGCGCCGATGCCGCAACCTCGGCACGGATCGCCGCTCAGAGCAACCCTCGCAAGGAGACCCCGTTCATGGACGAAACCCCCATCATGATCACGCACGATCAGGCCCCGCAGGCAAGTGGGCAAAGCGCAGGCAACCCCAACCATTCTGATG
Source organism: uncultured Phycisphaeraceae bacterium (assembly GCA_964547135.1). Taxonomy (GTDB): domain Bacteria; phylum Planctomycetota; class Phycisphaerae; order Phycisphaerales; family Phycisphaeraceae; genus JAJXSS01. Next base: position 4,190 of record CAZJMK010000018.1, read on the forward strand.
CAGGCAGCGAAAGCCCCATGCCGCAAGCGGGCACGCAGACGCCAGCACCCAAGCCGCAGGCTCCCATTCCCGCCACCGTCCAAGCCACTGCTGGCGATACTTCCGGGGGCGGGGGCGGGGCCGGGGGTGGGGCCGGGGGCGATCCGGTGACGGACATGCGTCAGCGCCTGGCCGCCGAGTCCCGCCGCATTCAAGCGATCCGCAAAATCTGCAATCCAGCCGGGGGCGCTCAGCATCCGGGGATCGAGGCCCAGGCGATTGAGGAAGGTTGGGATTTGAACCAGACCGAACTGCAAATCCTGCGGGCCTCGCGTCCGCAGGTACCAGCGGTCCACACCCGGACGCGCAACCTTCCGGGGGCACAGGTTTTTGAGGCGGTGGCGCTGATGGCCTCGGGGTTGCCCCACAGCCGGATCGAGGCGATCTATCCCCAGCCGGTGCTGGAAGCGGCCGACAAACTCCGGGGGGTGGGCATCCAGGAGTTTTGCGAACTGGCCTGCGGGGCGCAGTTGCCGCGCTACCCGCGCGATGCCTCGGGCTGGCTGCAGGCGGCCTTCTCCACCGCGTCCCTTCCGGGGGTGCTGAGCAACATCGCCAACAAGATGCTGCTGGAGGGGTACAACTACGTCGAGGATGCCTGGCGGCGGATCGCCAAGATTGCCAGCGTCAATGATTTTAAAGAGCACAGCCGCTACCGCATGACCGGTTCGTTCAAGTTCGAACAGGTGGGAGCCGACGGCGAGCTCAAGCATGGCCGACTCGACGAGCAGCGGTATGGCCAGCGGGCTGACACCCACGGGATCATGTTCGCCCTTACGCGCCAGATGATCATCAACGATGACATGGGCGCGTTTACCGACATCCTGCGCCAGATCGGCATGGGGGCGGCCGAAGCCATTGTCGATGCAGTGTGGGGACTGTGGCTGCGCAACCGGACCCAGGCCGATGGCAAGGTAGTATGAGAATCGGATGGCAATCACAACGGCCGTTATGCCCGACGACGGCGGATCAGCGACAAGCCGCCGAGGACCAGAAGAGACATCGATGCCGGTTCGGGCACGATCGACGCCAGCGCCGCATCGATCTCCGCCAACGGCCCGTTATAGTTAAGGCGAAGCGACATTGCATCGTCGAGATCGACATCGCCGTCGCCGTCGAAGTCGCCGTCCAGCCAGTTGATGCCCTGCTGACCCACGGTCAGCGTACCCGTAAAAGCCGCGACAAGGATGGCTGCGTCCTCAAGGTCAACGTCCTCGTCGAGGTCTGCATCACCGGGCGTGGCGCCAGCCGTCAGGGCATAAGCGATCGCCAGACGCGGCGGATAATTAGCCGATAATGTCTTGGCCTCGGAACTCCGGAATCCAAATTGTTGATTATTCGCAGGTTCCGGGATCACCACGCCGAGCAACGGCGCCTGGTATAAGAGAAGTTCTTCCACCTTATCCAGGTCCAGATCGAAATCCACAGGCCCCAGCCCGGTGATCTCTGTTACAGACGCTTCGGCACCAATTGTTGCATGATACCCGGTGATAGAGCCTTGGCCGTAATAAAGACGTGGCCGAACGATCGGATTTCCGTTGACCGAGCTACTGGTATAAACATAGGTATGTAATGAAAGCTTTGCCGACTCGACGATCAAGCCATTTCGGGGCAACCCGCGTGCATCAAATTCCATCACGGCCCTGCGAACCTCGGTGAATGCATCCTGAGTCAAGAGCGTATCCGTACCATCGGTGATGACAAAGTTTGTGCTGCTCGAATCTCGTACCGCTCGCACATCGACAAAAGGTGCTATATCCAGCACACCTCGCCGGGGAATATCGACCGTCAGATTCAATCTCGCCTTGTTCGATGTGCTGCCCGAACCGGAGTTTCCCAGCGACACGGGTAAACCGTAGGACTCTGCATAAGCCATCAGCCCAAAACCACGAGGTTGATCGTTGAGCATACCATTCAGCGCGGAAAGATTCAGTGAGACTGTTTTCTGGCCTGTGGTGGTGATATTTGATGTATAACCTGCGTAGTTCAAGGAAACATGGGCATCGGCTGACGATGCAACCAGATCACCTCGATAAGTATGGAAGCTCAGGTCGGGGCCAGAGCCGTGAATCGTTGTCAATCCGTTCACATGGAAAACCAGCGAAGCGCTTGAAATGACAGACCCGCGCGGCAGCATCGGCACCGCGTATTCCATCACAGCTCGTGACTCCCCAGTATCGCCCCATACGACATTGAGTGAGCCGTTATCTCCTATAGATGGATTACCATAGATCACATACTCGCCTGACGCATAGGGGGTCAAGCTCACGTTGAGGTTTACACCGCCCAGCACCGAACTCGCCATGCTTGTGAGCAAGCACACCCCAGCCATGGCAAATCCAACCCGAAAAACGCGTTGATCCATGTGAAACCTCCTCTTCCCACCGACAGATAAGAAATGTGATTCCAAGCGGGCCATGAACAAGGGCTTGGATGGTGATGGGTTAAGGGTAAGGGGTAACTACGAGATTTGCACGCCCCCGGAATCGACTTGCGATCCGCCCCGTTTCATCTTCCAAGCTCTCAATTTGAGACCGCTGCAATCACTGTCTTGCTCGGAGAACGCCCCCTCGCCAGTTTAAAAAAGATTATATGGACCGATTATGTGACAGTCAAGACAAAACTGCCTCTATTCAGTGGCAAACGCATGTGTATTGTGTTAACGAGCCTCAACCCTCAGGGACGGGCTGACGATCCACGCCCACGTCTGGGACTTCCTGATTCTGGCCGACGAACTCGGCTTTGACCCGGAGCCGGGCGACGTGATCGTGGCCAACGGGCGGAGATATGAGGTCATGAACCTGGGCGGCGAGGGTTGCTGGAGATGGAGCGATCCGTATCGGCAGACCTACCGCATTCACACCAAGGACATCGGAGCCGACTCATGAACCTGCCCACCCATCCGTCCCCTTGTCCTGCCGAGCATCCGCTGTGTCAGAGCGAGTTCCGTGCGCTTGCCAACAAGCTCGACAAGCTGGATGAGGCCATTCGCGGCAACGGCAAACCGGGCATTCAACTGCGTCTGGATCGACTGGAATCCGCCGAGGCGGTGCGTTCGAAACTGCTCTGGATCATCGCCGGGTCGGTGGTGTCCCTGGCCCTGGCGGCGATCTGGAAACTTCTCCTGGGAGCCTGACATGATCCGACGCTGGTGGCAATCTCTGGATGTGGGCTTTGATCCGATCAGCGGTGCGCTGGCGGTCATCCAGCCGCCTGCGACCCAATTGGTTGCCGGGGTGCGCACGGTGGAGGTGGAGCACCAGGCCGTGCCGCTGTTCACCGAGCCGACCCCTTGTCGTGAGATATGGCTGGCTGCACCCGATGCGGATTTTGGGATCAATGCCAGACCGGTGCTGATCGGCGATGCCCAGGCGCAGGTGCTGGCCATTGCGCCGCACGATCAGGGGGGCCTGACGGTGGCCATCGATGATGCCGGCAAGCTGTACCTGCGGGCGCAGGTCTCGTTCGATTCCCTGGTGTATCTGCTGGTTAAGTAAACCGGCAAGGAGGCCTCATGCTGATACAACGATCCAGCCCGACGGTGGTCGCACCCTGGCGCAGGGCCGAACCCTGGTGCATTTGCTGGCGGCCTATGCCCACGAGGCACGCACGGCGATCGGACCGATGGCGGTGGACGCCGGGACCAACGAACACAATGCGGCGTTGCTACTGCTGGGCGTGTTGCCGTTGGAGGGTAAAGTGGTGGTGGGTGATGCCATGTTCTGTCCGCGTGATCTGTCCCGTAAAGTGCTTGAAAAAAGGGGCATTACCTCTGGAAGGTCAAGGACAATCAGGCCCGGCTCAGGCAGATGATCCTGCCCCGACTGACTCCGGCGATGCTGCGTTGGCATCAAGGGCAAGTGCCCCAGGGTGATGCCAACCTGCGCTGCACCGAGCAAAGGTACAAGGGGCACGGTCGGATCGAACGACGCCGTCTGATCGCCCTGAGCGTGGACCCGGTTGCACTGGCCTGGCCCGGCGCCCGACAGGTGATGCTGCTGGAAACCATCCGTCAGCCGACGGGGCGAAGAGCGACCTGCGCGTATCACCGTGCGGTCACCAGTCTGCGCTCCGAGCAGGCGGATGCCGACGAATTGCTGGACATGCTGCGGGGACACTGGGGGATCGAGCATCGGCTGTTCCCTATTCGTGACGTGACCTTCGGCGAAGACGCCTGTCGGGTTCGCACCGGCCAAGCCCCGCGTATTCTGGCGATGCTGCGTAACCTGGCGGTGAGCTTGCTGCACCAAGCCCGCTGCCCCAACCACGCTGCCGCCCTGCGTCGCCACGCCGCCCACCCTGATCAAGCCCTGGCCCTGATCAACGCCCCACCCAGGTGAGAACTAAACGGCCCTGTGCTTATCCCGAACTCAGGTTACAACCCTTCCAACACCGCGATCATCATTCGCCGTGCCAACGACCTGTCCACCGCGACGCACGAGGCCGGTCTGTCTGATTTCGAGGGCCGCTCCTACGTCGGCTTGATACGACACCTGACGCTCTGCCAACGGATGATCCTGTTCCTGGCCGAGCAAACCACCCGGCTTCGGAGGGAAAAATCCGCAGGTGACGATGGAGCAGGTGACGCGGGCGCTCAACAGCCTGTGCCGCAACTGGCTGGATCAGCGCCATGCCCGCCAGCATCGCCGCGACCGCGCCCAGCGGCTGTCGCACATCGTCACCTATCAACAGCACCGTCATCTCGCCGCCAAACACTCACGCTTACGACGCTGCCAGGAAGCAGCAGGTGCGCTGTAGTGCTAGCTACCAGCCCCTAGCTCCATGGCTCTGCGCCTCTGTGGTAAATGCTTTTCGGCGTTAAATGATCACGTCCAAATGGCGGTAGAGCGTGTCATCGGGTGAACCGGATGCAGAAGGTTGAGCAGGTGGGGTGTCGGCAGGCAACACATTCAATTCAGCGGTGTCGGGTTGGCCTTGACGGGGCTGTTTACGCGAACGTTTGCCTTCGGGGGATTGATGTTCGGGCAGTTCACCATCAATGTGCAGGTGCGTGGGCGAATCGCTGCTGTCGGATTCATCGAGGGCCTGCATGTGCGATTGAAATGATTCGCGCAGTTTGCGGATTTCGTGCTGTGGTTGGCCGTCTTGCGCCTGCTTTTGGCGGGATACCTGCGGGGCCTGAGCCATGCCCGCGACGACGGACGCTGCGATGGGGTTGCCAACGACGCTCATAAGTCACCCTGATAACAATGATCGCGCCTCTGTGTTTAGTATCGGCCAGAGGGCGATTGAACTTGAATCGAAATGGTTTAACCCAATGCCATCAAAACACTTGAATGTCGGTTACGGTTTGCGGTCGGATCGGATACGATAAAAGCGATGCCGCCACCCCCCCGCTTTCAAAATGAATCAAGGCAGCGCTGGGTCATCGCCCTGTGCATGATGCTGGTGCTGCTGGTTTCACTGGCATTGGCCTGGGCGGTCAGCGGCGAACGACGCAGCCATGTGGGCGGGCTGTCACTGGTCGTGCCCACCGGCTGGTCGGGGACGGAACCGAAAGTCAAAGGCGAGGCGATACAAACCTCACGCCAATGGACGCGACGGGCGGATGACCTACACTCACCCATGCGCCTGGTCGTGGCGCGTTTGCGTGACGACCTGGCAGGTGATGCGGATGCAGCCTATCAAACGGTGACGCGCGAACTCACCGGGCGATGGGACCTTGCCCTTGGTAAAAGCAAACAGCAACTGAACCTTGGCGAACAGTCGGTCACCGTGTTGCAACTGATGGGGCTGAATCGTGATTTTTTACAGCAACAGGATCGATTGCATTTACTGGCACTGGTGACCACCGGCGACCGCATATGGGCGATTTACCTGGAAGAGACGATTGCCAATTCGGGCATTTTTTCACGTGCGGTGATTCCGCCGCAGACGGTACTGCTGTTTGATCGTATGTTGAAAACAATAAAGCTCGATTCCGCCACGGAGTAATCGGCACTCATGCAAAAATGCACATGCCTGACATCACGGTTGATCGGCCTCGGTTTGTTGTTAGCGATGCAGCTTTTCATGTGGCCGCGTCAAGCCATGGCGGAGGAATCGACCGCCGGTGAAAGTGCAACCACCACTGCACCGGTTCGCCAACTCACCCCCCCTGCTTCGCTGGATGACCTGCTGGCACGCGACCGATGGGACGAGCAGACATACGGGTTGTCACTGCGTCCGCCCTTGGGCAGTCAATTGGTGCGTGAGTCAGCAGATGATGCCATGCTGCGCATCATCGGGGATCGCAAAGCGTATGCAATCAGTCTGACCGTCACCGATACCAAAGCCCCGATTTTTTTTGAGCAGGTGGTGCAACAGTCGGTGGTGCAGGTGGCCAATGTTCACCCGCAGGCACGCATTTTGGAACAGGCCGAGGCCACGGTGATGGGTCGGCGAAGCTCGGTGATTTATTTTCAAATCATCAGCCCTAAAGGTGAAAAACTGGTGCTGGGGCAAGCCCTGGTACCGGTGACACTCACCACGCTGGCGGTGCTGCGATTGGATGTCGATGAAGCACGATTTGCCCGCAGTCGTCCGATTTTTGAAGCATTGCTCTTTTCAATGGACGCACGCGATGTGCAGATGTTGGACAAGGAGCGACGGGCACTGATCGACCGGGGCACGCATTGGAAGCGCGGATTAACCGTTGATGCAATCCGTGCTGCGCTCGTGCCGGAGCAGTGGTTTCGCATTGTGGAAGCGGGACGCGATATCGGTTTTTTGTATGTGGTGCAGGGGCGGGGCAGCAATATGAACCTGCCGGGCCTGCGCGTGGAGGTGGGTACACGATTGGAACTGGCGGGGCAGCGGGTCGATTCGGTGAGCCGATTTTTCATGTCCGAGAGCGGTGCGGAAGAGGTGTGGTCGATTCGCACGACCAGTCGGCAATTGGGTTTGCCGCGTAAGCCGACGGTGCAAAATAAAAAGAAACCAGCTCAACCCGATGAAACCATTTGGTCGGAATCGGGGGTGCGGTCGGACATGGTGGTGAAGGTGACACGCGAAGGCCCGGAAGGCCCCAAACGGATGGAGTGGGTCAAACCGTCGGAAGGGTATTTGTCGCAGGTGGAGGTGTTTTTACTGGGGTCGCTTTTGCCGGGCAATGCGGCTGCGGAATATGGGTTTTATGCGTACCACCCCAATCAAGGCAGGTTGGCGTTTCGCACGGAAAAAGTCGAACCGGCAGCAGACGGGTCGTATGTGGTGCGCAGTCGTCCGACGCTGGATCAACCGGAACAGGTGACGCGCTACGATGCCAAAGGTCGGCTGCTGGAACGCGAACTGGGCGAAGGACGTAAGCTGATACCATCGAGCAAGTCGGAGGTGTCCGCCATTTTCAAGCTACCGGCAACGCCTACTCAGCCGACACCGACCAAGCAACCGACAAAATGATTTGAAATTGTGGAAGTGATGCCGGCAAATCAAATGACCGATTTGAACCAAGCATACAAATAACAATCACGCCCCCACCCCCGCCACGGCGAGGTTTTCAACTCTCCCGTAGGGAGAGGGGTGCAGAGGTACGCACGTCGGAGGTTTGTTTTTGGAAATCACCTTGCAATTACCCGAAGGTCAGGCGCGCGTGGCAATGGTGGGCAGTGCTGAACGCCACTTGAAACTGCTGCGCGAAAGTCTGGGTATCAGTGTTTGGGCACGCGATTCAGAATTGCACATCAGCGGAGAAAGTCGGCTGGTGGGGCAGGCAACCTGGGTGCTTGAACAATTATCAGGTGCAGCAGCAAAAGGCAGGTCGCTCAATCGCACGCAGGTGCTCGACCTGATCGCAGCCGCAGGCAAACAATCAGGCAACGGGCGCAGCGCCGGCTACGGGGCGCAACCCTCGGCGGAGGCACTGGACGTTTACAGTCGGGGTAAACCCGTGCGCCCGATGACCAAGGGGCAAAAGGCGTATGTCGAGGCGATGTTGCAACATGATCTGACGTTTTGCGTCGGCCCGGCAGGCACAGGGAAAACCTACCTGGCCGTGGCGGTGGCTGTGGCCCTGCTCAAACGCGGAGCGGTGCGCAAACTGGTATTGGTTCGACCGGCGGTGGAAGCGGGCGAAAAGCTGGGCTTTTTACCCGGTGATTTGCAGGCCAAGGTCAACCCCTATTTAAGGCCGTTGCTCGATGCGTTGCACGACATGATGGAGTTTGAACAGATTCAGCGATTCATGGCGGTGGACGTGATCGAAATCATTCCGCTGGCGTTCATGCGCGGCCGAACACTCAATGATGCCATGATCATTTTGGATGAAGCACAGAACACCACCGCAGCACAGATGCTGATGTTTCTGACCCGGCTGGGCCACGGGAGCAAAATGGTCATCACCGGCGACACCACACAGATCGACTTACCCAAGCCGACGCAATCGGGGTTGATCGACGCCTTGCGTAAACTTAAATACATACGGGGTGCCGCAGCGCTGACGTTGGACCGGGCAGACATTGTGCGTCACCCACTGGTGCAGCAGATTGTTGAGGCATATGGCAAGTAACAGATTGGCCACGAAGACGGAGAGTTTTGTAGTGATCAAGTGGTTATGTGGTCGGGAAAGACACACCCTCACCCCGCCCTCTCCCGGAGGGAGAGGGGGTGAACCAAGGCACTGATATCTGAAAAATGGAACCATCATGAATCGCAGGGTTTCCAACTTGCTGAAGCATGTCAATGACCTGATGGGTCGCAGCAATGTCGGGCTGTTTTGGCCGGGGGTGTTGTTGCTGGTGCTGGCGATGGGCGGCGGGTTGATTGGTTTATTGGCGGAACAGCGCAGCCGATATGCCGTGGGTTACGTGGCCCCGCAGGCGATCGTGGCACGGGTGGCGTTTCGTGCGGTGGACCCGTCGGAAACGGAAAAGCGTCGGGGGGATGCCCGTGATCGTGAGCCGGCGGTGTATGACCTGAATCAGACGTATTTGGAGCAGGTACGCGATCGCTTGAAAGCATTGGGGCGACTGGGGGCGGATCGTTCGATCACGGGGATTGAACAGATACCGTTGGAAACCAGACAGGTGTTCGCACTGACGCCGGAGGTGCTCGATGCACTGCGTGTGTTTCATCTGACGGTGAAACCGGGGGCTGGGCCGATGGGTGCCAGCGACGGTGTGATGGCCGGTGGTGGAGGTAGCGCGGGTGGTGGTGCGGGGACCAACACGGCGACAACGCAGGCCGGTGCGTGGGACCAGTTGGTGGATCGCCTGCTGGAAAAACTGGCGGAGGTGCCGGTGCTGGAGGGGGCACAGGCGCGCATGGAACGCGACCCGGCTCAGCGTGCCCCGAAAATCATCACGCGCCTCGGATCGCAGCGTACCGTTGAACGATATGACCATTTGCTATTAAGCGTGGATGAAGATGTCAGCGTACTGCGGGAACGGTTGCAGGCGATGGTGATTGCGCTGGGGTTTCCGCGAGCGGTTTGGAACAGTTTGTTGACGGTGGTGCTGAGCAAGCCGGCACCGACATATGTTTTCAATTTTGACGAAACACGGCGACGCAAGGAACTGGCGTTTGAAATGGAACCGGCGGTGGAGCGCGGGTTCAGTGCGCAGGAAGTGCTGATCAAAGCGGGCAAAACGCTGACCGATTTTGATGTGCGTGCGCTCGTGGAGGAACAGCGTGCGTACCACGCCGGACAAACCGCACTGGAAACGTGGCTGCGTCAATGCAGTCTGGCGGGGTTGATATTGGTGCTGGGCGTCGGATTGTGGTTGTACATTTATCACTACAACGTGCGCATCGCGCTCAACCCGATGCGCGGTTTGGCATTGACAGGTTTGATATTGCTTTGTCAGGGGTTGGCGCTGCTGCTGGCGGACTTTTGGCCGGGCTACGCAGTGGCGGCTGCTGCGTTTGCAACGCTATTGGCGACGATCATTCTCGCCATTGCATATGACCCTCGTCTGGCGGTGACGGGTGGCTGTGCGACGGTGCTGATCGTGGCCGTCACATTGCACTTGTCACTGGGGCAGACGTTTGTATTGATCGTCGGAGCGGGCGTGGCGGCGGCGCTGCTGGATCAGGTGCGTACCCGTTCCAAAATACTCACCACCGGCGGATGGGCGGGGTTGGCAATGTCAGCCTGTGCCCTCATGGTGTCACTGATCGACCGACCGCTGGACAGCCCCGAACAGTGGCGAGCCTTGCGCCTGGAAGCCATCGTCGCACTGGCGGCGGGCGTACTCACCGGTTTGGTCGTACAAGGCCTTTTGCCGGCGATTGAAAAAGCGTTTCGCGTGACGACAGCCATGACCTTGAAAGACCTGCACGATGCAGCGCATCCCCTGCTGCGACGCTTGGCGCAGGAAGCACCGGGCACGTACCAGCATTCGCTGCGTCTGGCGGATTTGGCGGAGGCGGCAGCCGACGCAATCGGGTGCAATTCACTGCTCTGCAAGGTCGGGGCGATGTATCACGATGTGGGCAAACTGACGCGCCCCGATCACTTTGTTGAAAATCAGGGAGAAGGGCCGAACCGTCATTTGTCGCTGTCGCCGATGGAAAGCGGTCAGGTGATCATCGGTCACGTGGCCGATGGCGTGAACCTGGCTCGCCAGCACAAGTTGCCGACGGTGATACGACACATGATCGAGTCGCACCATGGCACGACCCTGGTCGAATATTTTTATCACGCTACCCGTCAGCAGGCGGAAGCCAAGGGGCAGATGATTCCGCCGGAGAGCGATTATCGTTACCCCGGCCCCAAACCGTTGTCACGCGAAGCAGCGATTTTGATGTTGTGTGATTCAATCGAGTCGGCTGCCCGCGCCATGGTTCAACCCGATGCGCACAAGCTGGAAGACCTGGTACACAACCTCGCTGCCAAGCGGCAGAGCGATGGGCAGTTTGATCAGTGCAACCTGACCTTGGCGGAGTTTCACAAAGCGCAGGACGCGATCATTCGCACCCTGACCGCGATGTACCACGCACGCATTGCATACCCGATTGAGCAGGCGCGCTTGCATCAGAATCAGCGACAACAGGCCGGCGATGTGGGGTGATGTTATTGACAGCGAAGTCGCCAAGTGGCGAAATGGTGATGTAGGGCAGGTCAAGTGGTGTAGGGTGGGTCAAGCGAGTCTGCGAGCGGACCCACCACGGTCATGATTTCGAATTTCGTACTTCGAATTTCGAATTTCGAATTTCGAATTTGCCGACTCAAGCCAAGGACGAGTCTCGCCGCAGGCGGACGAGGACTTGGGTATTTGAAGAAGTGGTCGAGTGGCCAAGTGGCCAAGTAGTCAAATGAAGGAATCGTGCGCGGTAGTTAGCGCTCGAGTGCCATTGGCAACTTGGTGCCAGTGCATTGATGTACAGTTACGCACCGGCAGGCAAGCTGCCCGTGGTACCCGACAAGCGACAGTCACTTTATGGTTCATCCCTTATCAACCTTGGGGAGGCAGACGCTGCGATTGTTCCACCAAGGCAGCAGCGATGCGTTTGCCGATGTCCAGCAGGTTTTCTTTTTCGAGAATGCGACCGCGAATACTGCCATAGGGTGTTTCAACCGTCACGCCGGCGATATCCAAAACCATGTTGGCATATGCCGTTGCGGTGATCGCCTCGGTACGGGCATCGGTATCGGCCACTTGCTTGCGCTGGGCCAATGATTCGGGGGCGACAAACGGCGATGTGGCATAGTCCCCCAACTTTTCCGCCATCGCGTCGGTCCAAAAAGTGCAGCGCTGATGATTTTCAGGATGAGCATGTTTATTGGCGATGAACACGAAAGCACCCCCGCCATGGCTCCAGGTCGGGGAATGCGAGTCCAGCAACAGCCCGGCTCGACAACGTTTCATCCAACGCAGCACATCATTGCGAATCACCCTGATTTCATGGCGATCCGTGCGTCCCGCCCAGGCGCGATTCAAATCCACCGGGTTGGAATCCTTGCCAAAGTCTCCCTCGATGACACCGTCGATATGAGCAAACGGAACCGCCCACACCAGCGGTGCCGCATCACCGGCTGCGACGATGCCGCGGAGAATGCCATCGAGCACCCATCCGCCGGTGGTTTCGTGGGCATGTTGACGGGCGATCATGTAAATGCCCGGTCGCGTACCGCCGGGTTGCCCGTAATCATTGGCCAATCGAACGATGGGCCGGCCCCCCTGTGATACACCGATGGTGTCCATCTGAAAGTGTTTGCTTGTCACGTTGAGCAATTGCTGGAATTCTTGCAAGCCGTAGGGAAACGATGCCGCCACATCCAGGCTTTCGCCGGGCATGGTCGTGATCCAACTGACATGCTTGCGACCATCGGGCAGGTCATGCGCATCGGGGGCGGGCAATCGTCGCCAGTCGTGGCCGGGGTCACGTACCACCGGGTGCAGGTTGGACGTGTCCGACGAGGCGAGCATGTTGTCGTAATGGCGCAACACCAGCCGAAGGGTTGAATCGTTGTTGGCCAAACCGCCGGCCAACCGTTGCAAGCGAAAGCAAAACCAGAGTGTCGCCCGATCACCCTGCGGGTCGGCTGCGAACTCGACGGTCAGCAACCCCTTCTCATCGCGGTAAACGTGAACATCACAGGCGTTGCCATGCGGAACATGCGTCGTCACCTGATACCCCAACGCCTGAACCAACGGCTTTTTGGGTTTCAACAAAAACGACTGGTCACCCCCACTTCCCGGTGTGAACGCATGACCGGGCAAGTCGGGCGCCGCAGGTGTCAACGACTCGGCAACCACGCGGGCTGGAGGCGTCGCCGCACCCAGCAGCCCGGCGGACGCCAATAGCGTGCCCTGTTTGAGCCAATCCCGGCGGGTGATTCGCATCAACATCGCATCGTCGTGGTTCATCCGTGTTCCCTCATGAAATATCCGAATCAATCACAAATGATCGTCGGCTGCTCACTGGCGCCGCGCACGGCAATGTCCAGGTCATCCGCGTTGTCGTAGCAAATACCCTTGATGAAATAATTGTGGAAGGTGACGCGACGGATGCTGGTGCTGCCATCCGCTCTTATCAGCCCCTCCAAACGCGATTGCACCTTACGTTGTGCGTACACGTTGTGCAGCAACACATCACGCACCAAGCCGATCGGCGAACCGGTGGTCCGCGGTCGAACATAGATGTAAAAGAAATAGGTCTCTCCGCTCACAGCCGTCTGTCGCTTGATTTCCTCATACCCCTGGTTCTGCACATACAGCGAAAACTCCTCCGTCCACAGATTGCTGAAGGTGATGTTGCGCATGTCCGCACCGTCGTAGTTGTAAATGCGGATCATCGTGTTGGCACGCAGAATGTCGATGTTTTCAAACAGCATGTTGTCGAAACTGCTGGAAAAGGTTTCATCGCCCAGCCGAATGCCCGTGGCATTCTGCGACCAGAGCACACTGTTGCGCACCGTCAGGTTTTTCGGGCTGGTGGTGGTCCATGCAGCCTTGGGGGAAATGGCATCGTCTTCGGCGATGATCAGACAATTTTCAATCAGCACATCGACGCAGCCGTCAATGTCCATGCCGTCGCCATTGCCGTGGTTCATGTTGCTGAACACCTTGACACCGCTGACATGCAGGCGATCACTGCTGACAAAGTGCATGTTCCACGAATACGATTCGCGTACGGTGATGTTTTTGATCGTCATGTCATCGGCATTCACCGACAAAAACGTCCGCCCCGCCACCTTGTCCACGTTTTTAATCCGCTCCCAGGCGCGACGTATCGCATCGCCATTGGCATCGAGCGTGCCATGACCCAGTATGCGCACGTTCTGCACATCACGGGCATAGATGAAATACAACGTGTTGCTGTGAAACAGGTGTTTGTATGGGTCGCTCGAACCCTTGAGCATGGCCCCGTGTTCCAGGTAAAGCGTCATGTTGCTTTTGAGTTTGAGCGAACCGGTCACATACACCCCGGCAGGCACATACAACGTGCCCCCCGTCGGCAGATTGTTGATCGCATTCTGCAGAATCGTCGTGTTATCAAGCGTGCCCGTCGGGTCCGCCCCCAGCGTGCGGGCGTTGATCACCGTCGAGCTGTAAAGGTTCGGCCGATCCGGGTCTGGTTGACGCGGCACGATCACCAGTTTGCGCAATTTGTCAATACTCACCACCAGATGCTGCGGTGTACTCAAAGTGAAGGTGAGCTTGGGGCCGGTGACTGTGCCGGGCAGGTTCAATCGTTCCGGGCGGATGCGCTTGGTGGTGATGTTATTGCCATCCAACCGGGTGACCGTCAGCGTCACCGGCTCGTTCCATGGCACGCTCACGTAGTCCATGTCCTGATAGGTGTACACCGGCAAAAAGCGCCCATCCACCTGCACCGTAAAACGGTTGCTCAGTGGGTCGGTTGGTATCGTCAGCAGTGGTATTGAAAGTAAGGTCAGCCGGGTTTGAAAAGTGGTTTGATGCGCACGGGCGATCAGTTCGTCAGTGGCATCAACGCGGGCATCACGGTTGAAATCATGTCGATCCGTGACCGTGGCCGGGTGGAGGAAATGACGCTGATTGTTGCGCGCTGCCAACTCATCGGTGGCATCAACATTGGTATTGCCCGTGCTGTTGCCGGTTTCGCCGATGGCATTACCGAAGTAGAACACTTCGTCCTGCCAGAGGCCCAGATGCTGCCCCCATGGGTCGGCAAACAGGGTCACCTCCAGCCAGGTTTTTTGAATCGCATGATCGGGGAAAACTATCGTCACACGATCACGACCTTCGACACCTGCTCCTTGGCGCACGGTGATGGTGACATCCCCGGTGTACACCGACCAGCCGGCCGGGTTGCTGCTGTTGCCGACCTTGAACAAAAACGCATTTTTCGTAGGCACAACTGCGACCTCGGGCACATCGAACATCAACCCGTTAATCCCGCGATGGTAACTGCTGTAGTTGGCAAACGTGGCTGTCTGCCCCGGTCGCAGCGCCTGCTTATCCGTGGCGATGGCGGCATCGTCGCGGGCATTGGCTTGTGCGTCATACCCATCAAATCGGCTGTTGTTGTAAAACAGATGCGCCACCACGGCTGGGCTGCTGACCGAGGTGTTTTGCACCGTGAGATCATTCACCCCGACACTGCCATCCAGCAGGCAGCGCGGTTCGAGCGTTTCCATCATCAGCGTGGGATGGTGCATGGTGTGACCCTTGACGACTGGTTCAAAACAGATCAGGTGGGGCTGTGATCGGTCCCCTCTCCCTCCGGGAGAGGGTGGCCGAGTCCCTCGGGGGCGAGGCCGGGTGAGGGCGTGTCTTTAAAAACATTTAATCAAGGTCAATTCACCAAAGACAGATGCCCTTAACCTAACCCCCACCACAGCGAGGTTTTCAACTCTCCCGGAGGGAGAGGGGATTGATAAGCCCCCCATCATTTCATCATCCGATTTCGCCGCCCCAACAGCATCAAGCCCGTGCCGAGCGTAAGCATCAGGCTCACCGGTTCGGGCACGATGGTGAGTGAGCCGTCGATGATCGTGGGCGTGAGTGCGGGGTCCATCGAGGCGAAGTTGGTGCTGCTGTTGAGCGTGTTGGAAAGAAAGAGGTCAAAGGTTCCGCTCAGCAAGCCCGTGGTATCGAGCGTGACGCTGGCAAGCAGGCCCTGTGCGACGACCGAACCGGAGGCGGTGGTGGTGGAATAGAACGCCACCTGCGAGACGAGGATGCCATTGCCCGGCGGGTTCCCGGTGTTGTTTCCGGCGAAGATCGTACCCGTGAGAATGTCAACCCCGCTGATGCCCGGCCCGATGATGCTGCCCGCGGCAACGGGCCCTCCGTCGGCTATTTGAATGTTGAAATTCAAACCCTGCACCAACTGCCCGCCCTTGACGAAAATCGTGATCGTCTGATTGGGCTGGTTGGGCAACAGGTTGTAGTTGCCCAATCCGGTCGGCGAGGATGGGCCATGGATGATCGGCTGGGCGTGTGCGGTTGCCGTGAAAAGCATCGACAAACCACACACCAGAATTGCACTTTGTTGCATCATAGGGACCTCACCATTGAATATCAGAGCATGAGAAAGCGTGCCCCGGTTTTTGCGACAGGAATGCCCTGGGTGACATCAAGGTCACACACCAAGGCAAACCTGTACGAAAAACCGGGACGCGCCGGAGGAACAAATTTCAAGAGAGAAACAGACTCAGGCCGATCGACGACGCAGCAGCATCAGGCCTGAACCCAGGGCCAGCAGACCCAGCGACGCCGGTTCGGGAACCAGACTGCTGGTGACGTTGATGGAGTCGTACCAGCCGGCACCATTGCCCAAGACATAAACCCGATCAAAACTCGGCACGATGGGGTTGGCGACGACGACACTGGTTTTAGGCGTAACCATGTCCACGACGAAAAGATCGAAGGTTTTGGTCTGAGCCGACCAGGTGAGTTTGACATCGTAAAACGGAATATCGACGGACTCGGTGGCGGAAGGAACGGTGAACACATTACTGGCGGTGGATGAGAGCGAAATACCGGTACGTGTGACGATTGGCGGACCTGAACTGGAGGAACCACCGCTGATCACGACACCAGCCGATTCATCCGTGGCTGAACCGGATCGGATCACTCGGGCTGTACCAGTCGTCGAAGTTGCTCGATTATTGGTACCCGTGAAATCAACACGTATGCCATAGCCTCTGTTCAACGTGTCGGTCTCGTTGTAATCCACCAGCCAAAGAACCTGTGCTCTGGCAGCACCGAAAGCAGTGTTCGTTTGGCTGATTTTGAAAGTGACGGTGAAGTTGTCGGCCACGGAAACGTCATCGGTCAGAGCACGAAAACCGACCACATTGTTACTGGCAAGAAATTTTTCTCCCGCGGGCAGGTTACTCGCGCCGGGATTGGCATTGGTACCCAGAAACATACCACTATTGTTCCACGCCGTGCGCAGAGCAGTGTTGTCAGCATAGCTGTTCATGTCGTCGGCCAGATGCACGGTCGTCGCCGCATGGGCCGTTGAACCAAGACTCACAAACAAACCCAGACACGCCAACGAAACTTTCGCATGATGCATGTGAAACCCTCCAAAAAAAGTGGTGGCAATTCAAAACACACTTACGGACAGGTACACTCGACCTGTACCGGATTGGCAAATTGAGTATTGGATGCCTTCAAATCCGCCGCCGACCTGGCACACACCCCGGCCACGGTGCAGTTGCGCATGACCACGTTGCTGATGCTGATATGACCATCAGGCCGTTGCATCCCGGTCAGCACCGTTTTGACCGCTCGCGGGGCGTGAATGTTTTCCAAAAGCACATCGCTGATGCGACCGATCTTCGAGCCGTCGTTGCGCTTGTGCACGTAGGCGTGCATCAGATACGTCTGCCCGTCAGTGCGTTTGTTGGCTCCCTCAAAGCGGATGAGTTCCTCAAAACCCAGGTCCTGCACGTGCATCGAATACTCTTCCACCCAGAGGTTGCGGCAGGTTATGTTGCTCATGTAAGCCCCGTCGTACACGAACAAACGGATCATCGTGTTGGCACGCAGAATGTCGATATCCTCAAAAAGCATGTGGCTGAACTCTTCGCTGTTGGTTTCATCACCCAGGCGGATGCCGGTGGCATTCTGTGCCCAGAGAATGCAGTTGCGCACGTGATAATTTTTCGGGCTGCGGGTGGGTTTCCACGCAGCCTTGGGGCTGATGGAATCGTCCTCGGAAAGAATCAGACAATTTTCAATCAGCACATCGACGCAGCCGTCGGGGTTCAACCCATCGCCGTTGGAATTGCGACCGCTGCTGAAGATGCGCAGGGTATCGACATGCACGTTATCGCAGCGGATCAATTGCACGTTCCATGAATACGACTCGCGCACGGTGACGTTGCGGATGGTCAGGTTCTGCGTGTCGAGAATCACCAGACATCGCCCGGCTATCTTGCGAACGTTCCGCTCTTTCTGCCAGGCCTGTCGCACATCATGACCATTGGCATCAATCACCCCGTTGCCCAATATTTTCAGATTCTGCGCTTTCTGGGCACGCACAAAATAGAGGTAACTGGTGTGAAACTGATGTTGTTTATGGTCAGCCGAACCCTTGAGCACAGCGTTGTCATCCAGGTACAACGTCATGTCGCTTTTGAGGTTGATCGATCCGCTGCGATAAACGCCCGGCGGAAAATAGATCGTGCCCCCCACCGGCAGTGCGTCAATGGTTTTCTGAATCAACTGCGTGTTGTCTTGCTTGCCCGTGGCATCGGCCCCGAGCTTTTTCATGTCGAAAACCAGCGGGCTTTGCAGATCGGGGAAGTCCGGGTCGTCCACCTTGGGCACGATCACCAGCTTGCGTGATTTGTCCAGGCTGATGATCCAGGGTTTGGGGTGATCCATCTGAAATTCAAAGACGTTGCCGTTGGCTTTGCCGACCAGCCCCATGCGTACCGGGCGGATGCGATGTTCGGCGATGGGCTTGCCATCCAGCCGGGTGATGCGCACCAGGCCGGGCTTCTCCCACTTGAAGATGACAAACTCGCGCATGTCGTAGGTGGTGACGGGAATGGGTTTGCCGTCGATTTCGACGGTGTAGGTGGTGCTGATGGGGTCGCCGGTGATCGGATGCGTATTGGCAAGCAGCGTCGGAGTCATGAGCAACCATCCCGCCAGGGCCATGATGAAAAGCAGGGATCGCAACATCAAGTTTCCTTTGAAATAGAGCAATTTGCGTGAATGTTTGAAGACAGTGTGCCTTGTTCCGTCCCCCCGCCACGGCGAGGTCTGCGACTCTCCCTCCGGGAGAGGCAGGAGACCTGCTCCACAGGTAGAGTGAGGGCGTGCCTGGTGTTTGAAAACCCATTGATTCATGGCCTTTTCTTCCTCTGCCCTCACCCGGCCTCGCAGACTCGGCCACCCTCTCCCAAGGGGAGAGGGGTTTGGGAAACATTCGTCACTTATCTCGACGCCACCAGTTGCGTACCGGAGGCCCACTCAGACCGACAAAAGCATCGGTCGGTCGGTGCGTTCCAGCGTGGCCATCGCAGAACAAAAAGTTGTTGGTCGGAGCATGCGGCGGAAAGAGCACGGGGTTGTCGGTCAAGCTCAGCCAACCGCCGAGAACACCGTTGGAATGTTCATATTGACGGTTGAAAATACCGGTCGTGGGGATGCCATGATATTCGACTAAAAAAACAGTCAACGCCGGTTTGGTGATCGAGGCTTGGGTGATCGTGTCCCGATAATTGGCGGGGGAGTGAGGGCTGAAAATCACGCCATCAAACTGCCGACCGCTGGTGGGACGAATCCCCACATACGACTTGTAGTCCTGACTCCGTGCTGAATCGCGGCGCATCGGGTCACTGGGGCATTGAAAGACTTTGAGGAACGCAGGCTTGTTGGGGTTGTTGTGCTCGGCACTCAGGTAAGGGGCCAGTCCCCAATCCCAGGTGGTTCGAATCGGGTACGTTGCACCGCTGGCGCCGAATTCATGAGTCGGGTATGAGTCCTTGTTATCCGAGGAATAGCTTGCCCCAGCCACGCCCATCTGTTTCATGTTGGACAGGCACTGCACGTTTTCACCCGCCTTGCGAGCACCCTGCAAAGCCGGGAGCAAAATCGCCACCAGCAGGGCAATGATGGAAATCACCACCAGCAGTTCGATCAATGTGAAGGCTGAACGTCGCGGCTGGTTGATCGGTCGAAGCGAGGTTGTCAAAGAAAGGTTCATGTTGGTCTCCAAGTTTTTCAGAAGGGCCGGGTGATCAAAATGAATCCGACGAAAGTCACCTATCAGAAAGAGAACGGGTCACACCAAAGAAGCCATCGAAACTGACGGAGCATCGAACACCTGTGCCACACGCCTGGTCACCGATTCCCCCGCGAACAACTTCATCTGCAAGGGTTCGAGCAGGCGCGGGCCTTCCCACGCACGCGGCTGCGGCGAACCCAGCCAATCCACACAGCGGGCCAGCAACTCCATCGGCTGCTGTGGTTCCAGGCAACAGACCGTCGGCGTCATGTAACGGTGCAAGTCTTCGCCGTTGAAGGTGAAAAGTGCGACATCGCGCCCGATTTTCAGGCCTGCCTCGTGTAACGCACGCCCCGCCCCCAGCGCCGCTGCCATGGTGGTGCAGAACACCGCCCTGCCCGCCAGCTTTTCATGCAGTGCTTGCGCCCCGACCAGCTTGTAGGCGTGCTCCAGCGTCGGCGTGTTGGGCGGCACCGGGTGATTGTGCAACTGCCCTTCCACCTTGCTCAGCCAGCAGTAACTCTGCCAACGCTCGATGCGCGCCTGAATCACACTGTCGTTGGGTTGAATATTCAGACAGGCCAGATCACGCCAACCCAGTTCGCTGACATATTCAAAAAGCGTCTGCATCTGATGCGTCGGATAAAAATTGACCGAGACGATGCCGTGAGCCGAAAGGTCGTGCTCCAGCACCACCAGCTGCGGCGTGTCGGCAAAGCGTTGCATAATCGAAGGCGGAATCGGCTCGGCACTGGGCAACAAAAACACCCCGCGAAACTTGGCCAGCGTCTCCCCAATCACCGGATCGTCCCAGTGCACAAAATCGATCGGTCGCAGTGCGTGGCCGGTCTGCGCCAAAGCCTGCTTCAACATCGTGCGCCAACGATCAATATTCGGCGCCATCCAAGCCGGCGCCAGAAACGCCAGCGAAGGCTGATCGGTGGTCTGCTCATAAGCAGGATTGAGTTCGATGCGACCATTGGGCCTGCGAATCGCCAACCCGCGCTCAGCCAGGTGAATGAGCGCCCGCCGTGCAGTCATCGGCACCACGCCCG
Source organism: uncultured Phycisphaeraceae bacterium (assembly GCA_964547135.1). Taxonomy (GTDB): domain Bacteria; phylum Planctomycetota; class Phycisphaerae; order Phycisphaerales; family Phycisphaeraceae; genus JAJXSS01. The sequence continues at coordinate 24,904 of CAZJMK010000018.1, forward strand.
TCTCCTCCGCCAGTTTCTCGGAACTGGGCAGCCCCGACAGGGCATAATCGCCATGCAAAATGCGCTTTTCCAAAAGCTCCGCGAGATGGTGGTACTTGGCCATGCCATACTCCGTTCATCAACCCTGACAACACCAAAACCTACATGATCGCGTGACTTGTGACTGATTCCATATAAACTTATATGAAAACATATAAGTTGTCAATGGGTTGGATGATTATTTATCAAATAAATAGTGAAATAGACCACAAAGATGGTTTCACATGATTTATTAATGATTTATTGCGACACATGCAATTAACAAGCACGATGTGACTCCACACCGGGAGCGCCCCGGTGGCTGGGCTACAACAGACGTGATCAATCGCGGCGCTAACTTTAGAATATGGCTCCGTCACTCGGCCACTCGGCCACTTGGCCACTTCTTATGACGTGATCAATCGCGGCGCTAACTTCCGAATACGGCTCCGTCACTCGGCCACTCGGCCACTTGGCCACTTCTTACGACACCGTCGGCTTTCCGATTACGCTACACTGATTGCATGACCGAAGGTTACCGATCAACTTCACCCCCCACCCGGCAACCTCGGGTGTTGCTTTTGGCCAACCTCTCCAAGCCGGCGGTCGTCGCTGCCCTCGATGAACTGCGACCTTGGTTGGCACAGCGGGCCAGCATCGTCGGTGAACCTGATCTCTGTCAATGGGGTGAAAGCAACCCCCCTGCCGACGTTCAGGCCGACGTCGCACTGGTCCTTGGTGGTGATGGCACACTGCTCGCTGCGGCACGTCACCTGCTCGATCAAGCTTTGCCCATCATCGGCATCAACTTCGGCAAGCTCGGGTTCCTTGCCGAGTTCAACCTTGACGACCTGCGCACCCATTGGCCGCAACTGGTCGCCCAGCAATTCCCTCACGCCCGGCGGGTCGTGCTCGATGTACGCTTATTCAACCGCAACGTCGGCGACCCATGGGTGCATCGTGACACAGCCCCCGGTCAGGTTTGCCGAAAGCTCGCACTCAATGATGCAGTGATCACTGCCGGCGAACCGCACAGGCTTATCGACATGGAACTCGTGGCCGACGCCTGCCGGGGCGGTGAAAGTGCCACGCGCTTTGCCGGCGACGGGGTCATCATCGCCACGCCCAGCGGCTCGACGGCCTACAATCTCGCAGCCGGCGGCCCCATCCTCAGCCCCGACCTCGATGCCCTTTGCGTCACGCCCATCTGCCCGCACAGCCTGTCATTCCGCCCGATCGTCGTGCGCGCTGACTGCGGCTTGTGTCTGCGCATCGATAAACCCAACCCCGGCACAACCCTGGTCATCGACGGGCAAACCAACGTCAAATTGCAACCCGGCCACCAGGTTTTCATCCAGCGTTATCAGCACCCGCTGCGCCTCGTGCATCACCCCAGTCGAAGTTACTGGCAAAAGCTGGCACAAAAACTGCACTGGGCCGCACGGCCACGGAATGGCTAATGTTGATATCAATATGACGCCGTGCCCTTCAGGGCCGGATAATTGTTGAGCTTGCCATGTGATCAAACAATCCGGGGCTAAAGCCCTCGGCGTCAAATCAAGTCAACATCATCTATCACCCCTCAAACGTTCGTACCCCTGCATCAACTCCGAACACCTTGAACATTTTCAATTCCGGGTGGCGGTCGCCGTCGAAATCTTCGAGTAACCCGTCGTGAATTGCCCAGCTACGTCCGTGTGCGGTTTTCGCAAACCCCGGCTGACGAAAGCTCGATGACCCATCCAGCAGCTCAAACAACTTTCCCCCTTCGCAAAACTCATCATCTATTTCTTTCATCCGCGATTCACCCGTCAGGTAACCAAACCCATGATGCTCATACATGATCGCGTTGTGATAGGTCAGCGCCTCCAATTGAATGCTCGCATAGCCCAGTCGTGAACCCAGCGACTCGAGCCGAGGGAGCAGTTCGGGGAACAGCCCCAGCCCTTTGCGTACCTGGCAAGGCCCAAGCCCAGCCGCCAGGGCGCGAGCTTCTTCGGGGATGTTGCGCCCAGCCGTGCCCAGTAAAGTGAGGTGGCCCTTGCCATCGACATCGATGTTGAAGCGGGCCTTGGTGACATCGTTGACGATGATGAATGAAAGTTCCAGTTGCCCCATACCCGCCTCTTCGAGGTCCAGCGAAAAGGCAAAGTCACGGTCGATGCGTTCCGCAGGGCAGCGAATATGAACCTCGTTACGCTGGGGCGGACAAATCAAGTGCATTGCCAGCGGGTTGTCACAGCCGCCCGCCAGACTTGCGCCACCGGGGCCGGGCACCTCGGCCAGGTACTGCCAAAAGCGCGGGGGCAATATGTCCCCATACATCCGCCTTCGGTCGGCTTCGGGCAGTTGATTGAGCTTGGCTAGACTCATGATCGATCTGACTCCGCCCCCTCTCCCTCCGGGAGAGTTGAAAACCTCGCCGTGGCGGGGGTAGGGGTGAGGGCGTCTTGTTGTCGGATGTAATTTACTGCATCGAGTATCCGTTCATCGGCCCTCACCCGGCCTCGCAGACTCAGCCACCCTCTCCCACGGGGAGAGGGGGTTTTCAGAAACCCCAATCACTTATGACCTTTGGGTCCACCCTTGGTGAAATATTTACGCTCAATCGCAGCTTGCAGGTCGATATCGTTGATGTTGGCCAGGGTACACAGCCACGCAATCACATCGGCGAATTCCTCTTCGATATTCGCCCGGTCGGGTTTGCCCTGACTGTGTGCGGTGTTCAGGGCCGTGGCCAGTTCGCCGACCTCCTCCACCAGCCAGAGAAACGTCGCCGGCGTGCCGCGGGCCTTGTCGGTCTTGTAATACCGATCATGAATATGCTTTTGAAACCCGGCAATCGTCAGCGGAGTTACGCTCGATTGTCGTGACGGTTTATTTCGAGTCTTTGCCATGATGCAACCATGATACTGATTCAAAAAACAAAGCCCAGGCATGGACATGCCTGGGCCTTGAAAAACATCACTTCAACATCACAACCAAAACATCACGTTGAAAAATCAATCTTCCTTGCGGCGGTAACCTTCGCCCGATGAACGTGAAGGCTTGCTGCGCTGATGCGAACCGCGCCGTTTGTCACCACCGCCGCCCTGACCGCCGCGTCCGCCTGAATCGCGCCCCCGGTCGTCGCCGCCATCGTTATCATTGCCATCACCACCGGCTGCATCACCCGCCGCGGCACCGCCGTCACCTTCACCCGCCGGTTGATCGCTGGTGCCTTCCTCTTTCATCGCCGCCTTGCGCGACAGTTTCACCCGGCCCTGTTCATCAATCAAAATCACCTTCACGCGCACCACATCGCCCATGCGCACCACATCGGTCACGTTCTTCACAAACTGGTCCGACAGTTCGCTGATGTGGCACAGGCCGTCCTGCCCCGGTATCACTTCAATAAACGCACCAAAATCCTTGATCGACGTCACCTTGCCGGTGTAAATCTTGCCGACCTGAACCTCAGCACACAATTTTTCGACTTCTTCCAGCGCCGCCTCCGCCTTGCCCGCACCCACCGCACTGATGAACACCGTGCCGTCTTCCTCGATTTCGATCGTGGCTCCGGTGCTCTCCTCCAACGCGCGAATGGTCTTGCCGCCCGGCCCGATGAGCTTGCCGATCTTTTCCGGGTGAATGCTGGTCGTGAGCATGCGCGGGGCATAGGGCGAAAGCGTCGTGCGAGCCGCGGGTATCGCCGCTTCGATCATGTCGATGATCTGCAACCGCGTCTTGCGCGCCAGTTCAAAGGTGTGACGAATCTGTTCCAACGTCAGCCCGCGAATTTTCAAATCCAATTGAATGGCGGTGATGCCGTTGCGTGTGCCGCAAACCTTGAAATCCATGTCGCCGAAGTGGTCTTCCTCGCCCTGAATATCGACCAGGTACGCTTCCTTGTCACCATCATGCACCCGACCGATCGATATGCCCGCCACCGGTGCCAGAATGGGCACGCCCGCATCCATCAAAGCCAGGGTTCCACCGCAGGCCGAGGCCATGCTCGACGAACCGTTTGATTCCAAAATATCCGACACCACGCGCACGGTATAAGGGAATTTTTCCACCGGGGGCAGCACTGCCGCCAATGCTTTTTCCGCCAGTTTTCCGTGACCGATTTCGCGTCTCCCCGGCCCGGTGATGCGTTTGACCTCGCCCACCGAGAACGGCGGAAAGTTGTAGTGCAAATAAAACTTTTCCGCATATTCATCAAACAAACCATCGACAATCTGTTCGTCTTTCTGCGTGCCCAGCGTCACCGTCACCAAAGCCTGCGTTTCGCCACGGGTGAATAGCGATGAACCATGGACGCGGGGCAACACCGCCACTTCGCAGCCGATCTGGCGCAACTCGTCCTGCTTGCGCCCGTCGGTGCGTGTCCCGGCCAATATGACCTGATTGGTGATTTTTTCCTCCAGGTCGGCAATCGCCAGTTTGGCGTCCTTGACCGCCTGCTGCCACTTTTTGACCTGCATCAGTGTGGCACTTTCGCCGGGTTGCGGGAACTCGGCGGCAATAAAATCGTCAATGGCTTTGCTCACCGCTTCCTGCCGCTGTAATTTCGTGCCCGGCGTGGTCTTGGCGGTGCGTAATGCATCGGTCAGTTTGCTGTTGACCTTTTCCACGATGTCCGCAGCGGGCAGAATCAGGTTGCAAACCTTCGGCTTGCCGACCTTGCCGGCCAGGTCGCTGATCAGGGCGACGATTTTCTGAAGTTCCGCGTTACCGAAGGCGATCGCATCGGCGACGACATTTTCAGGCAGTTGTGCAGAACCGACTTCGATCATGTTCAACCCGTCTTTGTGGCCCGACAGCACCAGGTCCATTTCCGAATATTCCATCTCGGCGACGGTGGGCATGAGCACGAAGTTGCCTTCGATGCGACCGATGCGCACGGTGGCGGTAGGCCCTTCAAAGGGAATGCTGCTGATGGCAAGGGCAGCCGAGGCGGCGATGCCTGCGATCACGTCCGGGTCGTTGGCGCCATCGACCGCCAATACCCAGCATTGCACCTGCACCTCGTCAAAAAAGCCTTTGGGGAACAAGGGGCGGAGCGGACGATCGATGTTGCGCATCGTCAGCGTTTCTTTCTGATTGGGGGCCCCTTCCCGTTTGCGGAAGCCTCCGGGGAATTTGCCGGCGGCGTTGAGCTTTTCACGGTAATCGACGGTCAGCGGAAAAAAGTCGATGCCTTCACGCGGCTCGGCACGCACCACGGTGCCCAGTACGACGGTTTCACCGTATTGGACGACCACGGCTCCGTCGGCCTGACGGGCCATGCGACCGGTTTCAATGGATAACGTGCGACCACCCAGTTCGAGTTCGACGCGGGTCACGGGCATGAGTTGTTCCTTAACGACATCGGACGTATTTGAGCGGACTTCAAACACCATCATGGCAGGGGGCCGATGCCGGTGGCTGTGTGATACCCCTGTCCCTCTGGCCGGCGTCCGCTCATCCGATGAACAGAAGACAGATGACTTCGTGCAGTGTTTTGATTTCGCCTGGAATGTGTCGGGGGGTTACGACGGGCGAAAAAAATAATGCACGGGGTCCACTGCCGTCTGCCACCGTTCCGCACCCTTGGCGGAAGAGTCGGAGGCCGATTGTTCTGGATTACTTGCGCAGGCCCAGCTTGCCGATGAGTTCCTGGTAGCAATTGCGATCGGTGCGTGCCAGGTAGCCCAGCAGGCGATTGCGTTTGCTGACCATGATGAGCAGGCCGCGGCGCGAGTGATGGTCCTTGCGGTGGCCGCGCAGATGCTCGGTCAGGCTGTTGATTTTTTCCGTCAGCAGCGCCACCTGAACCTCCGGCGAGCCGGAATCTTTTTCATGGCGGCGGTGCGTGGTGATCAGCGTTTTGGTCTTTTCTGCAGTCAGCGTCATAATTCGAGGCTCGTCACATCGGACACACGGAACCGTCAACGGCAACCAGCGCCGTTGACTTAGCCCAACAGTGTAACAGGGAGTACGGACGAGGGCAAAGGGGCGAAAAGCAAGTGGTCGAGTGGTCAAGTGGTCAAGTGTAAAGACACGCCCTCACCCCACCCTCTCCCGATGGGAGAGGGGGCAGAAACCAAGCCAAGAACGGGGCCGACAGGCCGAGGGCTTGGGTATTTGATGAAGTGACCAAGTGGCTGACGCCGAGGGCTTTAGCCCCGGATCAATTTACAATCATCCGGCCCTAAAGGGCTCGGCGTCAAATACACCAGCGCAAGCTTACGCACTCAATAAATACAAACACTACGCTACTTCCCTAATCATCAGACAATTCACCGTTTTGATGTTATACTGGCGTAGCTCGGTGGGGACTGCCGAGTTCACGCATACCACGAAAGGAACACGATCATGCTCATGAGCACCAAGCCGATGTTCGACCTGGCCTACGACGGCGGGTTCGGCGTCGGGGCCTTCAACGTCAACAACATGGAAATCACACAGGGCATCATCGAAGCCTGTGCCGCGGAAAAATCGCCCTGTATCCTGCAAATTTCCAAGGGGGCCCGCAAGTACGCCAACATGCGCTTTCTGCGCCACATCATCGCAGCCTGTGTGGAGGAATACCCGCAGGTGCCCATCGCCATTCACCTGGACCATGGCGATACGGTGGACCTGGTGAAAACCTGCATCGCTGACGGCTTCACCAGCGTCATGATCGACGGTTCGCACCACCCCTACGAAGAAAACGTCAAGCTCACGGCTGAGGCGGTCAAGGTCGCCCACGCTGCGGGCGTCGTCGTCGAAGCTGAACTGGGCATGCTCGGCGGCATCGAGGAAGATGTCGTCGGCATGGACGCACACGAATACGAAAAGAATGTCGAAAAGTTTCTGACCGACCCGGTGCAGGCGGCTGACTTCTGCAAACGCTCCGGTTGCGACAGCCTGGCGGTGGCCATCGGCACCAGTCACGGCGCGTTCAAGTTCAAGCATGAAGCCAAATTGGCCTTTGATCGCATTGAACAGATCATGAAAACCTGCCCCGGCCTGCCGCTGGTGATGCACGGGTCGTCGAGCGTGCCGCAGGAGTTCATCGATTTGGTAAACAAGTACGGCGGGAACATGCCCAACGCCAAGGGTGTGCCGGAGGATCAGATTGCCATGGCGGTGCGCAAGTACGGCGTGTGCAAGGTCAACATCGATACCGACCTGCGTCTGGCGCTCACGGCGAAAATCCGTGAAGTGTTCGCCACCAAGCCCGGCGAGTTTGATCCGCGTAACTACCTCGGCCCCGGGCGCACCGCCATTGTGGAAATGGTCAAGCGCAAACTGCATTGCTTGAACAGCGCTGGTAAGGCTGACGCGGTGATCGCGCATTGGAAAAAGCTGGGCGAACCCCTGCCCAACTACTACCGACAGGCTGTGACGGTGTGAGTGGGGGCAGTGATAATGGATAATGGATCATGGATAATGTGCAGATGACGCCGAGGGCTTTAGCCCCGGATATTGGTTGAAATAGACCCACGGTTTGTGCCGTGGGTTTTTCATGGATATGAAGGGACGATGCGGGCTACCATTGCTCGCGGGACTGAAAATTACCACAAGGAGTTTCGAACATGGCGATTTCCAAAAAAATTGAAGCGGCGTTTGTGAAACAGATCAATCATGAACTGGCGGCTGCGTACAGCTACCTGGCCATCGCTGCCTGGTGCGAAGCGGAAAATTATCAGGGCTTTGCCAAGTGGTTCAAGGTGCAGCACAGCGAAGAACTCAAGCACGCGATGAAGTTTTACGATCACGTGATGGATCGCGGCGGCAAGGTGGTTTACGGCGCACTCGAAGCCCCGGTGGCCGAGTTCAAAGGCCCCAAGGAAGCGTTCGAATGTGCCCTGGCATTGGAACAGGGCAACAGCAAGGCCATTCACGCGCTGTATGAACTGGTGCAAAAGGAAAAGGATTACCCGGCTGAGCCGATTCTGCACTATTTCATCAATGAACAGATTGAGGAAGAAAAGAGCGTCAGCGATGTCATCGCCCTGATGGAACTGGCCGGCGACAACCGCAGCGCGATACTGATGCTCAACGCCAAGCTGGGCGAACGCACGGATGATTGAGTGTGAATCATTGGGCGCTTGGGCGATCTGATCATTTGGCGTTTTGGCGATTTGGTGATTGGAAACACTTTGCGTCTTCCACGCCTGAACTTCATGTCCGCATGGAGTTCAGGCTGCTTTGACATGAAGTGATGTGCACTACCCCCGGCCCGGGCGTGCCCTTGTCGGTCGGTTTGTTCAATATGATTCACCCAGCCGGGGGCGCCCCCGGGGGCTGGGCTACATACGGAAAACCCATGTTCCGTGGGGCAATTTTTATGTTATAAAAACGGCATGAACATCACAGTCAACGAACTGGCGGAACGGATTGGTGCCAAGGTGCAGGGCGAGGGCAAGCATCAGGTGCGGCATTGCGCTGCCTTGGATCATGCGGAGGTGCACGATGTGGTATTGGTGAATCAGCCGGATGACGTGGCGGTGTTGCATGAAAGCAAAGCCGGGGTGGTGATCACCAGTGCAGCAATGGCAGCGGGTATGAATGGTCGGGTGATTTTGATAGCCGACGACCCGCGTTTTGCGTTTCGACAGGCCTTGGTGGAGTTGCATGGTTTTCGGGAACACCCTGAACCGGGCATTCACGAACAGGCCTTTGTGGACAAAACCGCCATCGTCGGCGAATTGTGTACCATTCGACCCTTTGCATACCTGGCCAAACAGGCACGCATCGGCAAACGTTGTGTGATTTATCCGCAAAGTTACATCGGCAAGGGCACAACGCTGGGCGATGATTGCGTCATTTACCCCGGTGTGCATGTTTACGATGGTTGCATCATCGGCAATCGCGTGGTGATTCACTCGGGCAGCATCGTCGGCCACGATGGCACGGTGTTTGTCGAACATGAGGGCAGACGTTTACGCATGCCCAGTGCGGGCAACGTGGTGATTGAAGACGATGTTGAAATCGGCGCCAATTGCACCCTGCAACGCGCCATCGTCGGCAGCACACTCATCGCCAAGGGGGTTCGCCTGCACGACCGCAGCACGGTGGAACAAGGTACGGTGGTGGCCCATTGATATACGGTTTTTGACCGGGGTTCATTTTGCAACGTAACACACGTTGTGAAATCATGGGGTTATTCACGGACAAAGATGAGGTTGATTTCGAGGACAAACGGGCCGGGGTGTTCGTCGAAGAGTTTGCCGGCAGCCCGCCATTGGTAAAGGCTGGCGAGGATCGGCCCGTCCCACGATTCGCTTTCGGTGGATTGCAGGAACAGGGCGTGCAGCACCTGACCGGTGCGGTCGAAGGTGAGTCGGGCGCGAGCGTTTTTGGGGGGAATGAACCGGGCAACGGTGCTGAGGCGTGGCAGAGCGGTTTTGATTTCAACCCCACGACCGACCAGCACCGCACCGGGTTGCAAACGCACATTGACAGGGCGATCCGTCAGACTCACCGGCGGACTTTCACGATCGGAACGCGGGGCTGAACTGGGACGAAAGGCATCGTCGGAGCCGGCGGCGGTGATTGCGGGGCGCGGGGTGGAGGCGGCTGGGGTGGTGGGTGAATCGGGCCGAACGATGACCATACGCAGGTCGGGTACCAGGGGCGGGGCAGGTTGAAGTGTTTGAGGTGATGTTTGCGATGGTGAAGTTGCTGCCGATGGCGATGTCGGTGGTGATTGCGTTTGCGTTGTGGGTAAGGTTGTTGCCGGGGCGTTGAGGTCGTTGGCTGAAGTGCGATTGGGCGACGTTGAGGTTGATATTGCAGATGCGTCGGGTTTGATGCGTGTTGATGCCAGTGCGAGCGTGTCGGTGACGCTGCCAGTCAACTCGGCGAGTTGTTTTGGTGCCAGGGCGAGCGCATCGGGGGTGATCTCGATGGGTGGGGGCGGAGGCTTGTTGACTGCATTTTGAGTATCACGGATCGTTGATGACATCAGCGGGTTTTCGGAATGAGTGTCATTGACCGCCGATGACATCAGCGGCTTTTTGGATGGTGGTAATTGATGTTGATCATCGGTGTTACGCTTGTCATCGACCGCCGATACCATCGGTGGCTTTGCGGATGGTGGTGGTTGTGTGACAGCATGACGATTGTCGCTCAGCGCCGATGCCATCGACGGCTTTGGGGGTTGTGGCGGCTTTGCAGGTTGTGATGGGGTGGGGGCGATGGGCGAAATATGCGCAACGGGCAGGGTTGGGTCGCCGCGCAAGGGGGCGTTGGGTTGCGGGGTCATGCGGGCTTGCAAGGCAGGCTGTTCGGTGGTGCTGCGTGGGGCGATGAGTTTTTGAAAATCGTCATACGAAATCCAACCGACGCGATACACCTCGTCGGCATCATCACGGCCCAGTTGCACCTTGGGCGGCGAAGGTTCGGTTGGTTGTGGCGGTTTGAGGGGTGGTTTGATCGTCGCAGCTTGTTGGATCGGCTTGGTGTTTGGCGGTGGTACAGGTTTGGGCGCATTCAGCTTCGGTGGCGTTGCGGTTGACTTGGGTTTGTCAGCAACGGCTTTTTGGGGCGGGGTATGATCGGGTGGCGCGATGCGGGGGCTAATGGCAGCGTGGGCAGTGGTTGACTGCATGACCACCATCGATCGCTGTTGCCACCAAAGCATGGCCCCGGGCAGCATTGCCAAATGAATCACCAGGGCAAACATCGCGCCCAACATCAACGGCAGAATGGTTTCGCGTTCGAGCATGACACATTCAGATACAAGGCAACGTTTCAACACAATGACAACCGGTGGCTGGGTGCTGGGGGCTGGGCATAATCGACAGTCATCATTGTATTGCCAAGCCCCAAGCTACTAGCCCCTAGCACCCATTCTCAGTGTTGAAAAAAAAGAATCAACCGGCCATTCGTCATCATGGCATTGAACCTTAGGGATTGGCGGATGATTCGGCACCTGCGGGTTTTTGTCCGACGATGACAAAACGGTTGATGCCTGCGGAGCGCACCTGATCGATGAGTTGCAGGAGCATCGGGCCGCGGTCGGTGGTGCCCTGCGCTTCCATCGCCAGGTAAACGGTGGGTTGATCGGGGCGTTGCGACAGCTCACGCAGGCGGGTGTTCAAGGCGGACATATCGACCGGTTCACGATTGAAAAAGAGCGAGCCTTGCCGGTCGATGGTGATGGCCTGCACCTGCCCGGGTTGCGTGGTTCCACCGGCGGAACCTGCGGTGACGGTGGTCAGGGTCACGGGCAAAACCTGGGCGCTGATCATCATCGCCAGGCTGTAAATGAAAAAGGTCAGCAGCAGAAAAATGACATCGATCATCGGTGTCATTTCCAAACGCGGGGCGATTTCTTCTCGGCGGATGCGCAGCATGATGAAATTGTAGCGGGAAACGATAGCGACATGATGGAATGTGTTGAGTGTATGATGTTTTTTTTCACCCACCCAGTGCAAGGACATGACGATGACTCAAGCGATGACTGTGCAGGAACATTTGACGAAAGTATCGGCCTTGTTTGTGCAAAAGTTCGGACGTAAACCCCGATTCGCAGCGGTGGCGCCGGGGCGGGTCAACCTGATCGGCGAACACACGGATTACAACGATGGGTTTGTGCTGCCCATGGCGATTGCCCGGCAGACGGTGATCGTGGCCGATCGACGCAGCGATGATCAGGCCGTCGTCGCCAGCACGCATGAAGCACAGCCGTCACAGTTCGTGGTGAGTGACAAGCTCACGCCCGGCCCGGCTCACGATTGGGCGAATTATGTCAAGGGCGTGGTTTTTCACAGTTTACAGGCCGGTTTCAACCCCGGCGGTTTTGATGCGATGATCGACTCGAACGTGCCCTTGGGCGGCGGATTGTCCAGCAGTGCGTCCCTGGAAATGAGCACTGCCACGCTGATCGAAGCGATGAGCGGACGCAGCATGAACGTGGTGGACAAGGGGCTGATCGGCGTGAAAGCGGAACACACCTATGCGGGCGTGCCCTGCGGCATCATGGACCAGTTCATTTCGGCTCAGGGCAAAGAGGGACACGCGATGTTGCTGGATTGTCGCAGCAGACAGACGACGATGGTGCCGATGACGGATACGAGTGTGACCGTGCTGATTGCCAACACCAATAAAAAGCACCAGCTCACCGGCGGCGAGTACAAGGAACGCAGGCAACAGTGCGAGGCGGCGGCCCGGGCTTTGGGTGTGGCGTCGCTGCGCGATGTGAGTGATGGTCAACTCAAGGCGGCAGAGGGCAACATGGATTCCTTGAGTTTTCGACGTGCCCGGCATGTGGTGGGTGAAATTGCCCGCACGCCGTTGGCGGCGGAACTCATGATGAAAAACCAGTGGGCACAGGTCGGCGAATTGATGTACCAAAGTCACGCTTCGCTGCGTGATGATTTTGAAGTGAGCACGAAGGAATTGGACCTGATGGTGGAACTAGCGCGACAAATGCAAGGCAGCGGCGGCGTGTACGGGGCACGCATGACCGGTGGGGGCTTTGGCGGTTGCACCGTGACCCTGGTACGCAGTGACAAGCTGGCGGAGGTGCAGGCCCATCTGCAAAGTGAATATCAGAAACGCACGGGGATTGAGCCTTCGATTTTTGCGAGCAGACCCGCGGAGGGGGCGAGGGTGTTGAAGGTGTGATTTCGATTTTGCAGAATCAAGCCAAGGACGAGGAACGCAGTGATGTAGGGGTGGGTCAAGCGAGTCTGCGCGCGGACCCACCAATCACGCAAAGCATGGATGATGGATAAAGGATAATGGATGATGTTCAAACCAAGAGTTGGTTGACATACACCCTCTCCGAACATTATCCATCATCCATTATCCATGATCCATCATGAATGATCGCCCGCGGCGAGCGACGCTTTGCGGCACGCGGTTGGTGTTCGGGTTGATAACATAAATCAGGTGCTTTCATGGATGAGTTGCAGGTTTATTGGAACGGGTCGTTTGTGCCAAGGTCAGGGGCGGTGATGGACATTGAGGACCGGGCGGCGATGTTCGCGGATGGTGTGTATGAAGTGACGCACTACTACGGCGGACGTGCCTTTGCCATGCAGGCTCACCTGAACCGGTTGCGTCACAGCCTGGCAGGTATCGAACTGGCGGAACCGGCAGCAGTGCGCGATTTGCCTGCGATCAGTGATGAACTGGTGCGGCGGAACAACCAACCCGACGCTTCGGTTTACTGGCAGGTGTCACGCGGACCGGCTGTGCGCAAGCATGTGTACCCAACCCACCCCAAACCAACCGTACTGGTGATGACCTACCCGGGTAAACCCCTTGATGTGCAGGCAAGCGTGCCGAGGGCGAAGGTGATTTTGTCCCCGGATGTGCGCTGGGAACGATGTTGTTACAAAACATTGATGCTGCTGCCCAATGCGATGGCGAAAAACTCAGCCTTGACCCGCGGAGCGGATGAAGCGATTTTTCATCGGGGCGAAGTGATCACCGAGGGGTCGAGCACCAACGTGTTTGCGGTGATCAATGGGCAACTGTTCACGCACCCCGGTGATGGGCGAATTTTGCCGGGCATCACGCGGCAGGTGGTGATCGAACTGGCAAGTGAACTGGGGTATGCGGTGACCGAACAAGCGGTGAGCGTGAAACAACTACGGGCTGCAGATGAAGTGCTCATCACCGGTACGACGACGCAGGTGACGGCGGTAACGCATATTGACGAGCAACCGGTGGGCAGGGGCGAACCCGGACCGATGAGTGTGACGCTGCATCGCGCTTTTGTGAAGCGTGTGGTGAGGGAGTGTGGTTTGGGCGGGCTGTGAGTTGTCGGGTTGGTGACCCGGTGAATCGGTTGATCGATGTAGGGTTGTTGGCGCCGCGATTGATTGCGTCTGTGGTTGTGACAACTACATCGTCATTGGCACAGGCAGACAAGCTGCCAGTGGCACACGGGTTTTGACGGTGGTTACAGGTGCGATGATGATGCGACAATCACTCAAGTACAAAACATTCATGCAATGAGTCATTTAAGGAACCAATGATGAAACGGTCACAGATCAACGCCATCATGAAAAGGGCGCTGGTGTTTTTGCAGCAGCAGAACTTTCTTTTGCCGCCGTTTGCGCACTGGTCGGCGGAGGATTGGCAGCGCCAAGGCCCCGAGTGCAGTGAAATCGTCACGGCACAACTGGGCTGGGACATTACCGACTTTGGCAGCGGCAACTTCGCCAAGGTCGGCTTGTTTTTGTTCACCATACGCAACGGCACGCTTTCGAAAATCAATCAAGCGCAGGGCAAAATCTATGCGGAGAAAATTTTGATTGTCGAGCCGGGACAGGTCACCCCTGCCCATTTTCACTTTCAGAAAATGGAGGACATCATCAACCGTGGGGGCGGAAACCTGGTGATTCAACTTTGGAACTCCACCGAGCAAAACACGCTGGCTGATACGCTGGTGACGGTGCAGGTGGATGGGGTGACAACGCGGGTGCAGGCGGGCGGCACGATCAGGCTCAAACCGGGCGAGTCGGTTTGTCTGCCGCAACGGCTGTATCACAAGTTTTGGGGCGATGAAGCTGCGGGGACGGTGCTGGTGGGCGAGGTGAGTTGTGTGAATGATGATCGCGTTGACAATTATTTTTTCGAACCGGTGGGCCGATTTCCGAGCATTGAGGAGGATCAGCCGCCGCTGCATTTGCTGTATAACGATTACCAGCGGTACTACGCTGCTGCGGTGCGATGACGGGGCAAAGCCATCGGAATGAAGTGGCCGAGTGGTCAGGTGTTCAGACAAGCCGTGTCGGAGGCGTACTCGCCGACGGCTCGGGTATTCTGAGTGGTTGATCGGTTAATTGGCAAATCGGTTATTCGGTCAGAAAAGACAACTACGATTCCGTACAATTGACCGGCTCACCGATTAACCACTCCGATAAGGCGCGATAAATCGCGGCGCTAACTTCCGATATTGACTCCAGCACTCGGCCACTTGACCACTCGACCACTTGACCACTTTTTCAAACCTTGACTTGGCCCGACATGCGATTCAAGGCATAATGCTGGCACGATCTTCCAACTCATCAAGGGGACCGGTCATGAAACTTTTGTGCTTGTCGCTGGTGTTGTGTGCCTCGATGCTCGGCTGCGTTTCCAAAACACCGACCACCATCGGGCGAATCGTTCCGCCGGAGCAGTTCACCACCTTGCAGCAAACCAGTTCTGTCGTCGTCGATGCCCGTTGCATCAGTATCGTGAAACCCGATGTCGCCAAGGCCGATGCCAAGGCTGACACGAAGGCTGACGCCAAGGCTGCGGATGACCAATCGCAAAAACCTGCCGCCGCCTCCGCCGCGGCTGCACCAGCGCCGAGCATGATGCAAGTGAAATTTGAAGTAACCCAGGTTCACGTTGGCAACCCTGGTTTTACCACCCTTGATGTCATCGTCCCCGACGAACTGGCCGCTCAGCCCGGCGTCATGGGCGAACCTTTTTTGGTTCAAGGTCGCATGTATCGCCTCTTCGTTCCCGCGGACAAAGCCCTTGGTTTGCACATCGGCAGCGTCGCCCAATTCGATCAGTTCATCACCGACGCCCTCGGCTCCGGTCAGCGGGTTGAAGTACAAGTTTTGCCCCAATGAAACGATGAATGGATAAAGTGATGATGTACAAAATCAATGAATCGCACGGCTTTTGATTCTGAACATTATCCTTGATCCATTATCCAGTATCCATCACTTCCAGCCTATGATCGATGGTGATCGCATCACCTTCGTGGTGATGTTCATTCCCCCATAAATCAACTTCGAGTTCACCATGAAGCGCCAAGCCCCTGCGTTCACGCTGATCGAACTGCTGGTGGTCATCAGCATCATTGCCCTGTTGGTGGGTATTCTGCTCCCGGCCCTGGCCGCTGCCCGCAAACAATCACGCATTTCCGTCTGTCTGAGCAACCAGCGACAACTGACGGTCGGCGTCAACGCTTACGCGGCGGATAGCAAGGACTTCATTCCCCTGGGGCCGGAGACCACCGCAGTCACTCCGCAGAACTGGGGCGTGACCACCTTCACCGAACGCCAAATTGCCTCCAGCATGATCTGGTTTGGCACGCCGGTGTTCAGCTACTACAACGCTCACGGCGTGCTGCTCAATGGTTACCTCACCGACAACCGCGCCATGTTCTGCTCCGGGGATGACACCCGTGACCCCACCCTTGAACTGGCCAAAATCGGTCAGACTCTGCCTCCGCCGACGATGGCGTTTTCGTCGTATGTGTATCGCCAACTGCACAACGGCGGCAGTGCCCGACTTTCCATCCCCGGCACCAACAGCGATGGTAAACCTGCGACCGTGCTGGTGTTTGATTCCAACTCGATCGCCAACGCCGGGCCGGGCACGATGCGCACCAATCACGATGCCGACCCGGTGAACATGGGTTACACCGACGGCCACGCCAAAACTTTCAAAAACACCAACAAAAACGACACGACCCTGGCACTCAATCTGGTGGATGCTGACTACATGAGCTGGCCCAGCGTTTCGGCCCGTTACGATCTGATTCTGCAAACCGGCGATGCCAATCCTTAAAGTGCCGGGTGCTACACAGCGTACCGCTTGGCGGTCGCTGTGTGTCGTTGTGGCACCGCCCCTGGTGGCGCCCTCGGCGTTGTGTATATCGTTGGTTGTTCACCCAGCCGGGGGCGGCCCCGGTGGTACGGCGTCATCAACGCCGACGCAAAGCGTCCGCGCTAAACATTGGCAATTCACAATCAGGGTTGTTCGATGCTGTAAACAAACCAGCGACGTTTGGCCGACGCCCGGCTGCGCGCCTGTCGTTCACAATACACCGTCATGGTCAGCCCTTCCGTGGTGCGCAGTTTCCACCAATGTCGGCGAAGGTATAACTCGCCCCCCGCACATTCGGGCGTACTGGTCACCCATGTTTCCAGAATGACATCAACCTCATGCGATTTGTCACGCCAGATGAACTGACGCGGCAACCCCGGCTCGCCCCGCGCCATGGCCGAGGCATCAAATGACCCGGGCGCTGGTTGCAAAGGTTCGCTGATGAATTGCTGTGGCATTGGATGATTCATGGATCATGGTAAATGATGATGGATAATGTTCAAAACCATTGTTCACTCCGCTTGGTATCGCCGTGGCTTGGCGTTGATCCTTTGTCCATCTGATTGCTTCTTTGCGATCTCTGCGTTCTCTGCGGCGAAATCTTTGTCTGACTGGAGTGTTTGTCAGACACTTGCTTGCAGCACGATTTGAGCCGTGTGTCGCACCATGGGTGATTCGTTTTGATCGCGTGCGATCGCCTTGATGCGTTCATGCAAATCAACATGCTTGTGATGATGCAACCAGTTGCCCGCAGCGATCAGTGCGTTGCGTTTGAACTGGTCGAGTTTGATACGTTTGAGGGCGGACTTGAAAAGTGCCTGTCGCCGAGCGTCTTGGTTCCAGTTCAGCACAGCCAAAAGGGGCAGGGCAGCACCGGGCGTGTGTGTGGTGTATTCATGATGATAAGTCGGTGGTGACTCGGCTCGTTCGTTGAAAGGACAGACCTGTTGACACACATCGCAACCGGCCAGCCAATCACCCATCGCCGGGTGCAAGGCTGGGTCGATCGCATCACGATGTTCGATGGTCAGGTAACTGATACATCGGCTGGCGTCGATCCGATAGGGTTGCAGGCATTGCGTCGGACAGGCATCAATACATCGGGTGCATGTGCCGCAGTGATCGCTGATCGACTGGCCCAGGTCGCTTGCGGTTGCCAGGGGCAGGGTGGTGATGATTTCCCCCAGCAGAAAATACGAACCGAGTTTGGGGTGAATCAGCATGGTGTTTTTACCCACCCAACCCAGCCCTGCCCGCAAAGCGTGTTCACGTTCAAGGGTCGGTGCGGTATCGACACAACTGCGATAGGTGTGGCCGGGAAAGTACCCGCGCAGCTCGTCCGCCAGTCGATGCAAACGCTTTTTGATCACCCAGTGATAATCACCGCTCCATGCGTAACTCGCAATGCGACCAAGGGGTGTTGTTGAGCTTTGCGCGTTATCGGAGGCGACATCAAAAGCAACATCGCTTGCAGGGCCGGGTGTGTCGGTTGGTGCTTGTGGTTGATGATGACGGCTTGGGTACGCATCCGCCACGCAAATGATGGAGCGTGCACCGGGCACAAGTTGACAGGGGTCCAGTCGTTCTTCCAATTGGTCGAGCATGTAGTTCATCTGTCCATGGCTGCCTTGTTGGAGCCAATGACGGAGGTAGTCAGCATGAGCCGTCGCCTCGGCCGGGGCGATGCCGACCATGGTAAACCCGTGCGTCAACGCGAGACGCTCAACGGTTTGGGCGCGTGGGGCGATGGGTGATGGTGCTGACGACATGCGTACACGATACGTTGTCAACCTTGAAATTGGCAATGGCCCACAACGGTATGACGAGCGTGGCTGCAAGTGATGCTTTTCAACGAGTAGGCTCGGCTCATCATGATAAACTGATGACCCTTCTCCCTTTGGCGGAATTGAAAACTTCGCCGTGGCGGGGGTCGAAAACCGAGAAGTCCATTCATGATGGAGTACCCAAATACAACCGCGCCCTCACCCTTACCCTCTCCCGGAGGGAGAGGGGATGGAACAGACACCCTTGACGCGCTCACGACCGAGGCACTTCAATCCGTCGAACGTCCGCCACGACCACCGCGACCACAGCGTTACTGTCTGACCGTCGCTTACGATGGCTTTGCCTTTTCCGGTTGGCAGAAACAGAAAGACACCAGCACCACGCCCAGCAGCACGGGTTGGCGGCGGACGGTGCAGGGTGTGTTGGAGGAAGCGGTAGGGGTCGCATTGCAGCAGCCGGTGAACGTGGTGGGAGCCAGTCGAACCGATGCGGGGGTGCATGCGTTGGGGCAGACGGTGATGTTTGATGCGCTCACGCGCATTCCGTTGAACCGGTTGGCACAGGCCATCAACGCCCGTTTGCCGGAGGACGTGGAGGTGCGCGATGCCCGGCTGGCAGTCCGCCATTTCAACGTGATCGGTGATGCCCAATCCAAACAGTATCGCTATCACATTTACAATGCCTCGCCGCGACCGCTGCACCGTCGCCGCTATGCGTATCACTGCTGGTGGAAAATCGATATCGAAAAAATGAATCAGGCGGCTGCCTGCCTGCTGGGCACGCATGATTTCACGGCATTTGCCGGAGCGGGGTCACCCAGACAGTCGAACGTGCGCACGATTCATCATTGCCATGTGAGCAGGGACGTGCGTCATGATGAAATTCAGATCGTCGTGGCCGCCAACGGTTTTCTGTACAACATGGTGCGTATTCTGGCGGGCACGCTTTTGGAAGTCGGTCGTGGGGCGATGCCGGTGGAACAGATTACACGGGCATTGGCGGAAAGGGATCGACGTTTGGCTGGGCCGACGCTTCCACCGCAGGGCTTGTGGTTGGAGTGGATACGTTACCCGGAGAATTCATGGATCATGGATAAGTGATAAAGGATAATGTTCAAGGCGATTATTATTGGCGGCTTGTTCTGAACATCATCCTTTATCCATGATCCATGATCCATTGACGACAACAAGCCATTGGTTGAACTAAGCGACGACACTTTCAACCTGAAAACATGCGCATACTGCACATCATCACGCGATTGATACTCGGCGGGGCCCAGCAGAACACCCTGCTCTGTTGTCGTGCCCAGGTGAAAGCCGGTCATCAGGTACACCTGGCCTACGGCCCCATCTACGGGCCCGAAGGTTCACTTTACAACACCGCCGTTGCCACCGGTGGCAAACTGCATGAAGTAAATAGCATGCGCCGAGCCGTGCTGCCGGTGCATGATTGGTTTTGCTATCGCGCTTTGCGAAAACTGATTCGTGACATCGAACCCGACATCGTTCACACACATTCCAGCAAGGCGGGCATCGTCGGTCGGGCGGCGGCATGGGCGGAAAAGGTGCCCGGTGTGGTGCATACCGTGCATGGGTTGCCTTTTCACCCGCGTAACCCAGCCCCGGTCAATGCGCTTTACATCGGGCTTGAACGCTGGGCAGCCCGGCGGTGTCATCGCATCATCGGCGTCACCCAGGCCATGTGCGACGAGTTTCTGACCCAACGCATCGGCATCCCGGAGCAATACACCGTCGCGCCCAGCGGCATGGACATCGGCGAGTTCACCCCCGGCTCGGACCCGCTGGTTCGCCAACGTGTGCGTGCAGAATTGAACATCCCTGAAAACGCCCCCGTCGTCGGCATCGTCGCGCGACTCGACAAACTCAAAGGGCAGGAAGATTTGCTGGCAATCACCCCAGCCCTGCTCGCCGCACACCCTGATTTGCGCATGGTGCTGGTGGGCGATGGTTGGTATCGAGTTGCGTTGGAGCAACAGGTTGAACAGTTGCAGTTGCGGGGCAGGGTGATTTTCACGGGGCTGGTGAAACCGGAGCGGGTGCCGGAGATGTTTTCGGTGATGGATGTGCATGTGTTGCCCTCGTATCAGGAGGGTCAGCCGCGCACCTTGGTGCAGGCGTTGTTGTGCGGCTGTGCGATCGTGGGTTACGACGCAGGTGGTATCAAGGATGTTTGCCAGCATGAAAAAACCGGGTTGCTCGTACCGCTGGGCGATCGGCAGACATTGACGCAGGCGGTGAATCGATTGTTGAGCGATGAGCTGTATCGTAAGCAACTGGCGCAACAGGGACAGGCTTTTGCCCGCACGCATTACGATCATCGCACCATGATTCGAAAATTGGAAGAGGTGTATGAGCAGGTTCTGGCTGGAAGCACCCAGTAGAATTCGCTTCGACACACCAAGTAGCTAGGTGCTAGTGGCTGGGCAGAGTCGATGCGGTTGTCTTTCCAAGCTACCAGCCCCTAGTACCCAGCCACTTCGTGCCTCCGTACTGAACTTGATAAGGAAAATGCCATGGCCAACATACTTATCGCAGGCCCGCACCCCGATGATCAGGAACTGGGCATGGGCGGCAGCATTGCGCTACTGGCTGAGCAGGGTCACAAGGTGCTGTTGCTCGACATGACCAATGGCGAACCAACGCCCTATGGCTCGCCGGAAATACGTGCCCGTGAAGCTGCCAAGGCTGCGGAAATATTAGGGGTTGAGCGTACCTGCATCGACCTACCCAACCGGCAGGTGCAACACACATTGGAAGCCCGTCACAAAGTGGCGGGGGTGATCCGTCAGCATCAGGCAGCGATTGTTTTTCTGCCTTACTACGAAGATGCACACCCCGATCACGTGGCGGTCACGCGCATTGTGGAAGATGCGCGATTCGATGCCAAGCTGACGAAAATCGATCTGCCGGGGGAACCGATCTATCCCAAATGGTTGTTTTACTACTATGCCACGCACTTGCGTCACGTCGCTAATCCGTCGTTTTGTATGGATATCAGCAGGCAGATGGACCGTAAGGAACAAAGTATTCGCGCTTACGAATCACAGTTCGTCGTCCCGGAAAAGAATCGTGGCATTGTCACCTGGTTGCGCCAAATGAACGGCTACATGGGCAGCCGCATCGGCTGTGCTTACGCCGAACCTTTTTTCACCCGTGAGCCGATGGGCCTCCATGCACTGGCCGGGTTGGTGATGTAGCTCGTCGGTAGTTTTACGTGATTGTTGTTGTTGGGGATCGTTGATTATTTTGAGGCATCTGAATAGGCCCCTCTCCCTGCGGGAGAGGGGGGCCGAGTCTTCGAGGCCGGGTGAGGGCGTGCCTTGAAAATAAGGAATGGGTGTGACTATGAAAACCACAGACGCCCTCACCCTAATGTGAGCGCAGCGAGCACTCCTACTCTCCCGGAGGGAGAGGGAGGCAGACCACCCCGTATTTTCAATCATCGACCATCGGCTGAGTCGCACGGCCATCATGCTTACAATTGAATCCTCAACATCCAACGGAAACACCCATGACCTTGACGCTTCAACCACAACTCACTCCCGGTTCAACCCTGCACGGCTTCACCCTCACCCAGGCCGACGCAGTGCCTTCGATTCGCTCGGTCGTATATCAATTTCAGCATCAGCGCACCGGTGCCAGGGTGTTGCACATCGCCAACGATGACGCGGAAAATCTTTTTTCGATCAGCTTTGCCACGCCGCCGACGGACGACACCGGTTTGCCGCACATTCTGGAACACGCGGTGCTGTCGGGGTCCAAACAATTTCCGGTACGCGATCCGTTTTTTGAAATGGTGAAAATGAGCATGGCCACGTTCATCAACGCCATGACCGGCTGGGACACGACCTATTACCCCGTTTGCAGCAATGTCCGCAAAGACCTGTTCAACCTTGCCCAGGTTTATTTTGATGCCGTGTTTCATCCGCTGTTGACGGAGGAAACCTTTCGGCGTGAAGGGCATCATCTGCGTCCAGCCGACCCGGATCAACCGACCGGGA
Source organism: uncultured Phycisphaeraceae bacterium (assembly GCA_964547135.1). GTDB lineage: Bacteria > Planctomycetota > Phycisphaerae > Phycisphaerales > Phycisphaeraceae > JAJXSS01. The sequence goes on from CAZJMK010000018.1 coordinate 47,252, forward strand.
AACTGGCGGTTTCGGGCATCGTGTTCAATGAAATGAAGGGCTACTTTTCCAGCCCGGAATCAAGGTTGTATCGATTGATGAGCCGGGCGCTGTTGCCCGACACGGTTTACCATTACGAATCCGGCGGCGACCCGGTAGCCATCCCCGACCTCACCTATGAAGATTTGCGTCAGTTTCACCAGCAACATTATCACCCCAGCAACAGCTACATCATTTTGTACGGCGACATACCCACCGCTCTTTACCTGCAATTCCTCGAATCGCGTCTGGCGTCATTCGAACCTTCGCGCGATCACTCAGCACTGACGCCGCAGGCCCGCTGGTTGACTGCGAAACAGCAAATCGAAACCTACCCCATCGGTGCTGACGAAGCAATGACGCAAAAAACCTTCATCACCCTCAGTTGGCTGGTCGGCGATGCGACGGACCCACTGCAAACGGTCGGTTGGAACATACTCGCGCTGATACTGCTGGGCAACGAAGGCGCCCCGTTGAAAAAAGCGATCATCGATTCCAAGCTCGGCACCGACCTCATTCACAGCGGCGACAGCGATGCGGGGCGCGAACAACTTTTCATGGTGGGCATCAAGGGGTCGGAGGCTGATCGTCAACAATCATTCACCGACCTGGTGATGAACACCCTGCGCGACATCGCTGCCCAGCCGATCGACCCCAATCGCATCGACGCTGCGTTTCAACAGGCGTCGTATCACTACCTTGAAATTCAATCCAGCTACCCGCTGCACATGTTGTACCGCGTCATCGGCGGCTGGCGTTACGGCAAAACCCCGCTCACCTTTTTGCCCATGAGCGAGCATCTGACCGAGCTTCGCCGGAAGGTGCAGGCCGAGCCGCGCTACTTCAACCACCTGATTCAAACCCAGCTCATCGACAACCCGCATCGACTGACCACCGTGCTGCAACCCGATCCGCAATGGCAGAAAAAATGGGACGATGCCTTTGCACAGCGACTGGACAAGGTGCGTGCGAATTTGAGTGATGCGCAGTGCAATGCGATTGCTGCCGAGGCACAGGCCCTTGATGAACGTTCGGGGGTGCCCAATTCGTCACAAGCGGTCGCCAGCCTGCCGCAGCTCATGGTGCGTGATCTGCCCGCCAAGCCGCGCCACATACCCACACAGGTCGATACGCTGGCCAGCGGGGTGACGCTGCTTCGCAACGAAGTGTTCGCCAACGGGGTCAATTACCTGCACCTTGATTGGCGACTCAACGACCTGTCGCCCGAACTTTGGCCCATGGTTCCGCGTTATCTGGCAGCCCTCAACAAATTCGGCATCGGTGATGAAAGTTTTGAAATCACCGCCCAACGCATCGCCTCCAACACCGGCGGTATCGGTGCCTCGGCCTTGCTCACCAGCACAGCCGACGTTTCCGCATCACCCTGCTGGTCACTGCGCATCAGTCTGCGCATGCTTGATGACAAGGCCCCGGCTGCGCTTCACCTTTTGCGCGAACTGCTCACCAACATCAACCCGCGTGACAAAGCCCGCCTGCGTGATGTGCTGACGCAGACCCGTGCCCACTACGAAACGTCGCTTGTCAACAACGGCTCGGCCACCGCTGCTCATCATGCCGGTCGCGGACTGTCGCTCACCGGTCACCTGTCCGAACTCATGCTCGGCCTGCCACAACTGACCCTCGCCAAACAATACACCGATCATTTCGACACCTCAGCCGACCATGTGATTCAAGGCATCGAACAGGTGCGTGATGCACTACTCAATCGCGCCAGGCTGACCGCCAGTTTCACGGGCAGTGATTCGGTGTATGCACACCTGCGCATGTTTTTGAATGATTGGTCCGGCTCGCTGCCCACGCAAACGATCGGTCAGACGAAGGTGACGTATGAACCTTTCAGCAAGCCCCCGCGTGAAGGGTTGGCCGGGCCGATGCAGGTGGCTTATTGCGTGATGCAGATGCCCGCGCCGCATGCCAGTCACCCGGATGAACCCCTGCTGGCGGTGGGGTGCCGATTGGTGAACATGGACCATGTGCTGACCAAGGTGCGTTTCAAGGGCAATGCTTACGGGGCGTGGTTCCGTCATGAGCCGTTGGCATCGACGCTTGAATTCGGCTCATACCGTGACCCCAACATCACGCAGACGCTTGGTGTGTATCTGCAAGCCCCGCAATACATCGCACAGGCGGACTGGTCGCAGACCGACATCGACCGCACCATCATCGGTACAGCCAAAAGCGATGAACGACCGATTCGCCCCGGTGAAGCGACGGGCCTGTCGCTGTCACGTCATTTGCTTGGCATTACCCCGGCGGTGCGTGAAAAGCGATTTGACCAATTGAAAGCCGCCACACCCGTGAATATCAAAAGGGCGTTGTTGACTGCACTTGAAAAAGGGTTGCCAAGCGCTGCGGTTTGCGTGGTGTCCAGTCGTGAAAAATTGCAAGCCGCCAACGAGCAATTGGGTGATGCTGCATTGTCGATCAGTGACATTCGGTGAGATAAAAAAGTCGTCAAGTGACAGAGTTGTTTGCAGAAGTTAGCGCCGCGATTTATCGCGTCTGACTGAAGTGGTCAAGTGGTCGCGCGACATGCAATGTTTAGCGCGGACGCTTTGCCGGTGTTGCTCAGAGCCACGAGCGGAAGCGCGTGGTACTTGCACTTAACCGCTCGTTACCACATGCGGCACTGAGTCCACAGAGTGATGCCGCTGTGGGCAGTCATCTAAAACTGCCCACAGCCACCCGGCGAACAGCCGACAGCAACGGCTGCTTGATTCACCCAGCCGGGGGCGGCTGGGCTACATAAAAACGCGATAAATCGTCGCGCTAACCAAAGCACCATTTTATGGTTCAATTCAACAAACGAAATTGCCGGTGAATCTCATGGTCTGCGCGGCTGGCGACCTCCGCGGCCGGTGCCCGGTCCAAATTCTTCACCGACGTATTCTTCTTCGCCCATGCCCGGTGCGCCGGGTCCACCGGGGAAGGGTCTGCGGCCGAAGCCTGGTTGCGGTGGTGGTCCGCCGGGCTGACCGGGTTGTGCGCCGGGCTGGGGTTGCACTTCCGGGCGAGGCAGGCTGCGCAGCAATCGTTCACGAGCCTTGTCATCCCGATCGCGTGACACGATACGTTCAAAAAGTGCCCCGTCGCCGGTGTTGAGCACCAGTGCCCGCTGGGTGGCGCCCAGGGTGTAGTCCAAAGCCTGCACGTCCACCAGCGCCGCTGCGACGGACATATCCAGTTGCACCGACATCATTTCGCCGGGCAGTCGAATATCGATCACCGCACCGATCGGGTCGCCCGGTCGAACGCGAAAATCCTGATTGATCCAGCGTCCCCGGTGTATCCGCCAAACTTCCCATCGGCTCTCGCGCTGCTCCGGCGATGCGCTCACCAGGTAAAAGCGTTTTTCCGGGTCCACCGAAATCGCCTCCGTCCAGTCGGTGGCATTGGTGACCAGTGCCAGCTTGTCGAAAAGTTCTTTTCGTTGCTCGGCTGCAACGCCCGCCTTGCGGAACAGTGGGTTGTACACGCCGACCTTGAGGCGATATCGATACGTGCTGCCCGGTTGCACCGTGACATCATGAACCACGATTTGCAGTTTGCCGATTTCACGCGGTGCAGCCGCTGAGCCGGGGGTTGCGCCGGCGGATGGCCGGGCACCACTGGTCGCCAGACGACGAATATCACGCGGGCCGGTCGGTCCGGTCGGTGCAGCGGCAGCAGTCGCAGCAGCAGTGGCGGCAGCAGCGTCCACGGCTGTCAGGTCTTTGCCCTCCAGCACCAGGTTCAATCGCTTCTGCAATTCATCCAGTTGCGTTTCAAAGGAATCGGTGGGGTTGACGGTGATGTTGAAGTCCGTCGTCGTACCACCTTCACCGCTCATGCCCGGCGGCATCGTGCCCATGCCGAACTCTTCCGAGAACCCGCCCGGTGGCATCATCATCGGGGCAGGTCCGGCAGAAGTACCCGGTGCGGTAAACACCTCTTCATCGTCGGCGATTTCGTTGCCGCCGATGATCTGACGTTCGATTTGTTCCTCGATGCCGCGCATCACCCGCAATACTTCACGAGCCTGTTCGCGCTGCCGGGGGCTTAGCGCATCGGGGTCGATGTTAGGCGGGAACCAGGGGCGATCAAACGTGATCGGTTCCAGCCTCGGGCGCAGAATCATGGGCTGACGGGCACGAATGCGGGTCAGCAGCGAATTGACGTTCTCGGGTGCCAGTGTGCTTTGGTTGGCAGCGTGACCAGACTGGGTCGGAATACGCGGCACGACTTTGGTTTCGCCCCATTTACCGGTGACCGGGTCGAGGGTTTGTCGTTCGAGCGTGACTTCGGTGACCAGCAACTGGCCGCGCCACCATTCTTCGGGGATGCGCGGCTGACCGCCCTGACGCAGTGATTTTTGCCATTCACCCATGTCAAACGCACTGGCCACGCTTACGTAACGGAAGTCGCCCGGCGCTTCCTGATTGAGGATGCGCAGCCAGGCGGCACGCAGACGGGGTTGATCGATTTCCGCCAGCACGGCAAAGTCGGCACGGGCCACGGGCTTTTCCAACGCGGGCAGTTTGGGGATGTTGTATTTGACAGCTGCGTCCATGCCCTGTCCGCCGACGCCCAGTATGGTGCGGTCCAACCCGGTGGCACCCAGCGGGCCGGGCAGGCGGGCGATGGTCGTGACGGGGGCGGTGATTTTGGTTTTGAGTTCGTCAGCGTAAGGGGGCACCTGCATGTTCACCAGTTGCTCGGGGGGCGTGGCGTTTTGCAGGCGACGCCCCAAGTCGTCGGTTTCCTGCTGCACAAGGCGCTCAATCTGGCCGGGCGTGGCGACGGTGGTTTGGTTGCCGACCTTCACTTCGATTTTTTGCGCAAAGGCGGCGTAGAACCATATCACCGCCAACAGGAACAGCACGCCGACACCCAGCACGACTTTTTCGACGTGCTTTTCGACGAAGCTGACATTCTTCATCTTCATAGGCGACAACTCCACGAAACCGTTAACCCATGACCAAAATACGTTGATTCATCAATGGGGCATCATTGCAATGTCATCAAGGCATACCCGGGTCCTCGTCGTCCGCTCTGGCGGACTCCTCGTCACCGGCTTGTTGTGCAAATAGCATCAATTCGCCGGCGCCGGTTCCGCAGGCAGGGGTATCTGCAAACGCTGCTTGACCGATTTGGGCATTAGTTTTTCCGTCCATTGACGGAACCAGATGGTTTCGATCACCAGTTCCACCTGGGCCACGTCTTCCGATCCGTACACGTAGCCTTCCAGCAATGCGGCATATTCGTCCACCGGCTGAATATCGACGCTCAACACGCTCATGAAGTTCACCCGGCTCAGGGCGTCAATGAACTCAGGCAGCCGACGAACTTCAACCACCACCGACAACTGGGCGTGACGCACATCGTACATGTGGTTGGACACACGACCGGAGGGCGAACGGGCAAAGTCATCGGTGATCGTGGCGGCAGGGGCGGCGGAAGCGGCCAGGGCACCAACGCCGGGCAGTGACTTGAATGCGCCATCGCTTTCGATGCCGACGTAACCGGGCACCACTTTCAGCCGTATCAGCCGTTTGACCGGGGCGTCGAGCACGCTGGCGCCGATTTCCCCCACACGATTGACGTTGGCAATCGCGCGCAGAATGTCGGATTGAATCCACAACGACATCTGTGCTTCCCAAATCTGGTCCACGTTGGCCAATATCGGTTCGGCGGGCGACGGCAGGGCAGTCATGTCCAGCGGAAACTCCTGCACGGTGATCAGGTTGATATCGCGCGGTACGGCTGCATAGATATGAATCGATCGCGCCCGATCGGTGAGCACCTCCATGAACTTTTTCTGTCGCTCGGCCCGCAAGCGTTCACGTTCCCGGTCGGTCAGTCGTTCCAACGGCTTGGGCGGAAAAATCTGTACGGTCAAAAATTCCTTGGTGGCGGCATCGACGGCGGTCATGATTTCCTGTTGCGTCGGAGGCATGCCGGCAGCCACGGCTGCCAGGGGCCAATCGGCTTTCGGGCGACCGAGCATGTTCATGAGCAGACGACGGTACGTGGTTTTGATATCGATCCGCAATGCGCCTTCGGGTGGCTCGGGGAACAAGCCTTCCTGCATCACCGGGCGCTGGTTGAACTGGGCGACCATCTGCGTGATGCTGGTGAATTGCGCCTGGATGTCGCCCATGATGCGATCCAGGTGTTTGATGGAAGCCTCGTTGATGGTCATGCGCACCGATTCGCCGGGCGTGTCGGGGCGCGTGGCCGGCAGCGTGACCGATGAGGTTTTGGCGTTGTGCGCATTGGTGGCAATGCTCGCTCGTTCACTCATGCGCTGGCGCAGGCCCGAACCCATGCTGTGAATGACCACCAGCCCGGCCAGTGACACCACAGCCAGCACGACCGACAACAGAATGATGGGGTTGGCCTTGACCCAGGCCAGTATTTTTTTCATTGCGGTAACTCCGGTGAAGCGGCAGCCTGTCGCTTGTCAAGTTGAGCCAGCGCGGGGGCTGGTGCGGTCAGCATGGCAGCGGGGGCCGGTTTTTCGGCTGGGGCAGGTGTCGTCGGTTGATCAGCAGGTTTGTCAACGCCGGCGGGGGCGGCAGGTTTTTGCGGCGCTTGCGCGGCACGGGCTTTATCCGGCGGCAGCAATTCGATTTTGAAAGTGACTTCGAAATTGGAATCGTTGGCCTGCGATTCATTGAATGTCGGACGTTGCGGATAAAGCACCCGCACATCCGTCAATGATGCGTTGGCCAAGTCGAGTTGTTGCTGTTGTTGCGGCTGGGTTCCCTGGGCGAACTTGCGCACCACCGTCATCTGCGATTTGTCGGCCACAATTTTGTAAGGGCGATCCGCTCGTTCCGCGTTCTTCTGCAACCAGGTGATGAATTGATCCACCAGCGTCGCAGCAGCGCTGTGCGATGTCCAGCCGGTGACCTTGATGGTGAAAAAGCGCGGCTCGGTCGGAGGGCGTGCTTCCCCTGCCACGGAACTGGTCGGGGCACTTCCACCCGAGGGCATACCCATGCCAAATTCTTCGCCTCCGAACATGCCCGGTGCTCCGCCCATGAACGTGCCCGTTTCCGGGTCCCATGCCCCGCCCATGTTCATCATCGGTGAAGCGGCTGCTGGCGCAGTCCCTGAAATCGGTGCAAGGTCGGCTCCGCCATACCCCGCTCGAACTGTTTCAATGTAAAGTCGGCGACGCTCCTCACGCGGAATGGCTGTGATTTTCCGATAATCACCTTCCAGCAATTCCGGTTGCGGATTGACGCTCAGCGCAGCCGTGGTGACATCATCCAGCACCTTCGACCACAAATCACGATAGTCCAGCACCCGGCGAACACTATCAATGCGCGGCCAGGGGTTTTGCTGCGTCGCCAATTCATTCCATTTGGTTGAATACGTGCGTGCCTGATTGATGACCGTCTGTGCCTTGCCCGCGCCTGCCCCCGACTGGAACGAGGCGTGATCGACCCAAAGCCTTGCCCCCGCTGCCGCCACGCCCAGCACCATGCACGCAGCCGTGGCCGCAAAAATCGGCTGCTTGGCTTTCCACAATCGTTGCCGCAGCATCGGTCGGGGCAGCACGTTGGCTTCGATGCGTTCCAACCCAAGCCCCTGCACCGCCAACCCGTAAGCCGTCACCAGGTTCACCGCATTGTCGGCAAAGTCCGCAGCACCGGTCCCTTCCGCGTTGATCTTTTTGAAACCGTTGGGCCGAATCACTTCCATCTGCAACTGTTGTTTGAGGAACTTCTGCAACCCCGGCAGACGGAACGTCGAACCAATGCCATACACCTGCGTCAGCTTCGCATCGCGATTCAAACTCTGGTAATACCCCAGCGACCGTTGCACTTCCTGCACCAGGTCGGAAAACACCGGACGCATCGCCTGAAAGATTTGCCTGGCGTATTTGCTGGTCGCTGCTTCGCGTTTGAGTTTTTCAGCTTTGGGGAAACTGAGCTTGAAGGCACGCACCAGGGCTTCGGTGAAATTGTTGCCGCCGATCTGCAACGTGCGCAACCACAGGTCGCCCCCGTCGGCGATGATGATGTCCGTGCTGACCGTGCCGATGTCGATGATGATCAAACCTTCCGGCTGCTCGGACAGGTCCAGGTCATAAGCCATCGCGTTGTACACCGCCACCGGCGAAAGCGTCAGCCCCATCACCGGAATGCCCACCTTGCGGTAGTTGCTCAAAATGTTGGCCACGCGCTCTTTGGTGATGGCGAAAATGCCCACTTCCACATCCGGCGAATCAGGCTCGGTGAACACCTGATAATCCCACTCCACCTGCTCCAGCGGAAACGGCACCTGCTGCACCGCTTCAAACTTGACGATGTCCGGTATTTTTTTCGGCTCCACCGGCGGCAGCTTGGCGAAGCGCGCAAACGCCAGGTGACCGGCCACCGAAACCACCACTTCGCTTTTGCCAAGGTTGTGCTTGGAGAGCAGTTGATCCAGGCCAAGCTGAATCGCCTCATCGACATTGAGGTCGGGCGTGGTCAGAATTTTTTTGAAGGGAATGACTTCGTAGTCCGCGAGTTTGACCTGGCCTTCCTGTTGCACCAGTCGGATCGCCTTGATGGCGTTGGCGCCGACTTCGATACCCCAGGCGTCTCTGCCGCTTGCCATAACGTGCTCCTGCCGGACTTGAGGGTCGTGATACTGATGGACGAATCACGAAAAACATCGCTGACGACGAACCACCATTAAATCGTAAGCACCCAAGTCGGTCAAGCGACACCACTTGCATGAAGCGATCCAGTCGCCGAGTGGTCGAGTGGTCAAGTGCGGAAAACCAAGCCAAGGACGAGGTCGCCGCGGCGACCGAGGACTTGGGTATTCGGCATTGAATGATCTGGCGATCTGGCGATCTGGCGATTTGGTGATTGTTGGATATTTTCTTCGCCCACGCCTGTACTTCACGTCCGCGTGAAGTTCAGGTTTGTTTGCCTTCATGACGATAAACTATTGAGCCCTCTCAACAATCCCCTCTCCCTCCGGGAGAGGCAGGAGACCTGCTTCGCAGTAGGAGACCCGCTTCGCAGGTAGAGTGAGGGCGGAAGAGCGTTTGATCGTACTGTATTTCAAGGC
>CAZJMK010000019.1:0-55102 GCA_964547135.1 uncultured Phycisphaeraceae bacterium
GATATCATGAGGATCGGCTATTGCTACCTTATAGATGCAATGAAACACTAGCCACCTGGTCCATTCAAGTGAAATCGCCCACAACAGATGTGCCTGACGCAAACGGGTAAACTCATGAGACGATGACCGCGATGTATCAATGGTTTTGGCGCTTGCTGCCGGCCAACCCGCTCTTGGTGCGGGTGGTGCAGGGGGGTTCGCGTCGGCAGACGCATTTGTGGGTGCGCATGGGTTACCTGGGCGCATTGATTCTGCTGGTGGTGATCGGCTTGTTTATGGGCGGCGGACTGGGCACGCAAAGCCTCACCGACCTGGCCAAGGCGGGCACACGCATTTTTGCTGTGGTGAGTTACGGGCAGGTGATATTGGTGTGTTTGCTGGCACCGCTTTTCATGGCCGGGGCGTTGTCGGAGGAACAGTCAGGGCAGACGTTTGACATTTTGCTGACCACGCCGATGTCGAATTTGCAGATCGTGCTGGGGTCATTGGCGGGCCGCTTGTTTTTTGTGCTCGCGTTGCTTGCAGGCGGTTTGCCGTTGTTTTCGGTGCTCTTGCTTTTCGGGGGCGTGCCGGTGAAAGCGGTGTTCGTGGCGTTTGCCGTGGCAGCACTCACAGCTTTGGTGGTCGGGTCGGTGGCAGTAGCGTTGTCGGTGTCACGCAAAGCCGGTCGCAAAGCGGTGTTTTTGTTCGTGGTGATCATCGCGGCATACCTTTTGGGCAGTTACGCGCTGGACCATGGTTTACGCACCATGCAAAACCTGGGGGTGAGCACCGGGGGCGGGGGCATGACGACCGGGGGCGGGGGTTTCACTTCCGGGGGGTATCGACAAACGACATGGCTGACACCGTTGCACCCGCTGCTGGTGCTTGAATCGTTCATCAACACTGCCAACTATCGTCCCCCTTCGCCGGAGGAATTGGCCGGGTCGTCGCTACTGGTGCGTTTGTATCGGGGGCAACCGTTGCTGACGTTTACGCTGCTGAGTTTGGGGGGTAGTGCGTTTTTGGTGTTGGGCGGAGCATGGCGATTACGCTCGGCCTCGGAACAAGAGGGCAACTTCATCACCCGCTGGTGGCGGCAATGGCTTCGCTTGGATGAAGCCGACGGCGAAGGTGAAGGCAATGGTGAGGGCAAGGGTGACGGTGCGATTCGCAGTCATCGTTCACGGCGCAAGGCCCGCACCGTTTGGCACAACCCGATTGCCTGGCAGGAGGCACACACCCGTGCCAACCGCTGGCCGGCGCGACTGGGGCGGGCGATGTTTGTATTGGCAGCGCTGCTGTTGGCGCTGGGCTTGCTTTTGATGTATCACGGGCGGATGACCAACCCGCTGACCGGGCTGGCGACCAGTGCCAATGATTTGCGTGCGGGGTTGGCGGTGCTGCTCTGGTTGGAATTGTTGATTGTGGTGCTCGTGGCGATTTACATGAGTGCGGGGGCGGTCAGTCGTGAACGCGAAGACGGCACGCTCGATTTGCTTTTGACCACACCCATCACGCCCCGGCAATACCTGTGGGGCAAACTGCGCGGGCTGGTCAGTTTTTTAACCCTGCTGTTACTTGCCCCCCTGGGCACGATGTTACTGGCGGGGGGGTACACGGCTGTGGGTTTGTTGTTCAACTGGCAACAGGCGCGGACGGTCGGGTTGGTGATGGGCAGCGGCGGACAGGTGCAGGTGAATCATCCGGTGATTTTGCCGGAGGCGGGGTTGCTCTGGCCGGTGGTGCTGGTGCCGTTCGTGGCCTGGTGCGTGGCGTTGGGTTTGGGGATGAGTTTGAAGGCCAGGGGGGTGATGGGGGCGATTGTGCCGACGGTGGGCGTGGTGGGGTTGATCACGGTGTTCATGGGTTTTTGCGGCATTGCCTCGGCAGGGAACGTGCCTTATGTGGGGTTATTCATCAATGCCCTGAGTCCGGCCACCAGTTTGTGGATGCTGCTTTCGCCGTGGGAATTGGTGGCCGGGTTTGCCGACAGTCCGGCGGTGAATCGGGTGATGCTGGTCGTGGCGATGCTGCTGGTCGGTGCGCTGTTCAGCCTGCTGGTGTACAGCATGATTCAATCAATGGTGCGCTCGTTCGATCAGACCGTGCGCAAACTGGCGGGTACGGCCAACTGATGGATGATGGATAAAGGATGAAGGATCATGAGCAAGCCATAACAGATACCCGGGCCCTCGCCCGCCTTCGGCGAGGCTCGTTCCCGGCTTGGGTTTGATCAATTCGAAATCCGAAATCCGAAATTCGAAATTCGAAATTCGAAATCATTCCTCCCCTATAATGAGTCATGCTCTGGCAACCCCCTTTACCTGACACCTACACCAAACGCTCCGCCGCCGCACTGGCCGAGGCGATTGCGGCGCGCAAGGCCGAACTGGGCGACAAGCTGGTCATACTCGGTCACCATTATCAGCAGGATGCGGTGATCGCCTTTGCCGACTACACCGGCGACTCGTTCAAACTCAGTCAACTCGCCGCTCAGCGCGTGCGTGAAGTGGGTGCCAAGTATGTCATTTTCTGTGGCGTACACTTCATGGCTGAAAGTGCGGATGTGCTGGCCCCCGAGGGTACGGTGGTGATACTGCCCGACTTGTCAGCCGGTTGTTCCATGGCTGACATGGCGGATCATGATGAAGTCGTACTTGCCTGGCGCGAAATTCATGACGTACTGGCGGCAGACGGCAACACCCGTTACCGCGTGATTCCGATCACGTACATGAACTCGACCGCAGCCATCAAAGCCTTTTGCGGCGAACATGGCGGGGCGGTGTGCACCAGTTCCAATGCCGACAAAATTCTGCGCTGGGCACTGGCCGGCGGAACGCAACAGCGTCAACCTGACGAACAGATCAAGGTGATGTTTTTCCCCGATCAACACCTGGGCCGAAACACAGCCGAGGCACTGGGTTTTGATGTGCAGCGTGACATGTGTTTGTGGGACCCCAAAGCCGTGCAGGGGCTGGGCGGCGTCCGTGAACAGACCCTGCGCGACAGTACGTTCATTTTGTGGAAGGGGCATTGCTCGGTGCATAAGTTGTTTCGCCCCGAGCATGTCGATCAGGTGCGCGAGCTTTGGCCGGACGTGAAGGTGATGGTGCACCCGGAATGTGTGCGTGAAGTGGTGCAGCAGGCCGACCTCATCGGCTCGACCGAAGGCATCATTCACACCATCGAAACGGCCCCCGTCGGCTCACGCTGGGCGGTGGGCACGGAAGTGCACTTGGTCAACCGCTTGGCACAGCGGGCTGCCCAGCGCGGCGTGACGGTGCGCATTTTGTCCGACTGTCAATGCCTTTGCACCACCATGTACCGCATCGATGCCCCGCACCTGCTTTGGGTGCTGGATGAACTGGCTCAAGGCAGGGTGGTGAATCAGGTGCGCGTGCATGAACCGGTGAAGGGGTTGGCACGGTTGTCATTGCAACGCATGTTGGACATCACCGCCCAGCCGGAGTTGCCGGTGGTGTTTGCCCATGCCGCAAACACAGTCACCAACGCTGGTACATGACGGCTTTTCACAAGCGTCGATAAACATCACGGCGATGAGCCACGCGTACCACCAGTACGATCAACTCCGCATGGCGAACCTGATACAAAACGACATAGTCCTTGCTCGCATGAACGCGCCGCAATTCCGACTGGCCTTCCAGTTGTTTGGTGCCAATCCGGCGTGGGTCTTCCGCAAGCAGGTCGTACCAACGGGCAATGCGTTTCTGCACCGCTTGGGGCAGCGACAGAAATTCACGTTCCGCCTGCGGGGTGTGCAATATTTCGTACTTCACGCATCACAACCCGGCCCTGGCTTTGGTTTTTTTCCAGGGAATCGCCCGCTGCCCTGATTTTTCAAAGGTTTGCAACGCCTTGGCAGCCTCACGTGCCAGTTGCTTGTCCTCCAATGCTTCGAGCAACGCCAAATCTTCCTGTGAAATCAGATACACCGGCCGGGCACCGCGGCGTTCGATGCGCACCCGTTCACGCTGATAAGCCACGCGATTGAAGGCCTCCGGCGGAATACGGGTTTCCGAAGCTTTCAAGCTGGTCATCGTCAAGTCCCTGTCAATGGTTCGAGTCGTACAACTGGTCCAACTCGTTCATTATGACCCGCTTTGTCAGCAAGTCAATGATCATGGACGTTCATATTCACCCCGTCGTCGGCGTGGCTGGTTCCACGCTTGCTAACCCATCATGTTATGCTAAAATTGGCATAATGAATCAAGGCAAACCCAGGCCGCTTGAATGGGTGGGTTCGAGCCTGCGGGACATGCGGCGAATGCCCGCTTCGGTCCGCGAAGTGTTCGGTTATGCGCTCTACCTGGCGCAGTGCGGCGACAAACACCCACAGGCAAAACCGCTCAAAGGCTTCGGCGGAGCGGGGGTTTTGGAAGTGGTCGAAGACCATCGCGGCGACACCTATCGTGCGGTGTACACGGTCAGGTTGCAGGGACGTGTCTATGTGCTGCATGTGTTTCAGAAGAAATCAAAAACAGGCATCGCCACCGATGCGCATGACATCGAACTCATTCATCAACGATTGCAATCAGCCGGGGTTCATCACGGAGCCTTGCCATGAAAAACAGCAGAAAAAAGCATCATCAGGGAGGCAGTGAACCGGTCCGCGCGGGCAGTGGCAATGTGTTTGCCGACCTGCAACTCGAACATGCCCCTGAACGATTGGCCAAGGCGGAACTGGCCCGGCAAATTGCGCTCTTGATTCACGAATCCGGTTGGACACAGGCACAGGCAGCCACGCAATTGGGGATTGATCAACCCAAGGTGTCCGCCCTGTTGCGCGGGCAGTTGCGCGGCTTTTCCACCGATCGATTGTTGCGTTTCCTTCATGCGGTGGGCCAACAGGTCGAAATTGTCATACGTCCGCAAAAAAGCAAATCACCCGCGCTAAACACCCCGTGGCGTGTGATTCGTCACGTGGCTTGATTCATATTCACCCCGTCGTCGGCGTGGCTGGTTCCACTTCAATCGGGGTTTGTTCAATCACCCTCATCGGTTTCCATTTCCCGCCCCGCACACGCAACACCCACAACGCCGCGATCGACATCACAAAGACCGTTGCCGAGGTCCAAAACGCATACACATCGCCCTTGAACCAGTCGATCAGCAGCAGCACCACCGCATAAAGCAAATGCACCGTCACCGAGACGATCATCGTCCAGCGGGTGTCGCCCGCCCCCTGCAAGGCTGCAATCAAAATGATGTTCACCCCGTCCAGCAGACAATACAACGCCACGAACCGCAACAACACCACGCACAGGGCCATGAGTTGATCGTAAGCTTCGGGGGTCAGACGATCGGCATCCAAAAACGGGGCCACCAACGTTTCCGGCATGATGACCAGCAGTGCCGCGATACTGGTCATCCAAATCTGACTGATCCACAAACTGCGCCACATCACGCGCTCCGACTGATCGGGCCGATCGGCTCCCTGGGCCTGACCCACCAGCATCGCCACCGCCACGGACAAGCCGATGATGGGGAAAAAGGCCACGCCGTTGAGCCGCCAGACGATGTTGGAAGCTGCCAATGCGGTCGGGTCACCGCGTCCCAGAATCATCATGAACAGGGTCCATGCGAGTATTTCAATCACCAGTCGAATGCCGCTGGGTAAACCGAAACGACACAATCGCCACATGAGTGATAAATCAAGCGGGCGGTCCACCCAGGTGCCAAAGTCGCGTTGATGTCTGCGTTGCAAAAACAGAACGAAAAACGCCAGCACGATGAAACCATGGGCGATGACGGTTGCCCACGCCGCCCCAGCCATGCCCATTTCGGGGAAGCCCCAGTACCCGAAAATCAAAACGTAATCCAAAATCGCGTTGATCGCCCCGCCTGTTAAATGCACCACCATCAGCGTGACATTGTCATGGCGACCGGCAAAAAAACCCGACAAGGCCGACGACAGCAAAAAGAAACACGCCCCCCAGCACATGATTTGAAAGTAAGTACGCTCCAACTCGGCGACGGCCGGTGCATGACCCGCCCACATGAAAATGTTGCCCGTGATCGGCGTGAGTGCTGCAATCATCGCGCCACTGGCCAAGGCCAGGTACATGCCCTGCCACACCGCAGCACCGGCTCGCTGCGACCGTTTGGCACCGACATACTGGGCGACGAATGTGCCGGTGTACCCGCATAAACCGATGAACATGCCCACCAGCAGCCAGAAGGTCATGCCCGCCGGGCCGATCGCGGCAATGGCGTTTTCGCTATAGCGCGATAAAAACAACCCGTCCACCAGGTTCATGAACATGAAGCTCATGTGGGACAGAATCAATGGACCTGCCAACATGAGTATGTGCCGAATCGAAGCGAATTTGGCGTCTTCCGGTCGCAGCATAAAAACTTTATCCACTCACACCGGCATTCAAAGAATGCACAGCGTGCATCATGGGTGTTGATTGACAATAGCAATCACCAAGGGGTTGCGGGCGCGGCGAAGGCAAACATCATCGCCCGCACAAGGGTCGGTCAAAAACATAGAAGTGTCATCATCACCGTTTCATGAAATCACCCAATGCGTGAGTTCGTTGCGAGTCAATACGCATTGCATTTGCGTATAGGTACGTCCGTAAGTTTAAGTTTTGCCAAGTGGTTTGCAATACGCTGGCCGGTGTGGCCATCGCCATAACCCCGATAGCAAATCGAACCGCCTTTGTAGGCAATGGGTCGGCGCAGGTTCAGGGCTTTTTGCAAGGCATGTTTGACCGGCGTTTCACCGTAATCGCAATCGATGACGGTCGGCGGTTTGTCACGTCCGTTCTGCCTCGGCCCGATGTTCACACAAGGCACCCCCAGCGCTGCCGCTTCGATCAACCCAGCCGATGAATTACCCACGATTGCAACTGCCCGCATCAACATCGACGCAAACACCGGTCGCGGCAGGTGGGCCATGACATTCACCTTCATGTCATTGATTGCCCGCACAATGCCCTGTCGCCCTGGGTCCCCATTGGGCTGCAACACCAATGATTGCACCGACGCTGATGCACACGCCCGCAAGGTCGCCTGCATCCAACCTTTTTCATCCGCATCACTGGCACCGACAGGGTGTTGGACGATCACGACAAACGGCTTGGTCGGGTCGAGTTTCAAATCGCGCAACACGGCACCGTCAGCGGGTGAAAGTTCACGCAAACCATCGATCGCTGGTGAACCCACCATGAAAATCTGCTTTGGGTTTTCGCCCATACGAATCAGCCGACGCGCACTGTTGGGGGTCGCTGGAAAATGCAGGTGCGCCAGTTTCGACACGGCATGGCGCATCGATTCATCAGCCACGCCCTCCGCCCGGTCGCCTCCGTGCAGGTGACCCAGTCGATAACCACCCACCTGGGCTGCGCACGCTGCTGCAAGGGCTTCGATTCGGTCCCCCAGCACCAGCACGACGTCCGGTTTGAACTTGGCAAAACAGCGCCCCAAACCGGCTATGCCGCGTGCCAAAGCCTGCACATCCGTATCACGACCCACCTGCCCGCGCTGTTGCATCGTCACCTTCGCACTGATCGGCAACCCAGCCTCGACCACATCGCGCCAGGTACCACTGGACAGGTGTGCCCCGGTGACAATTACCGATAAGCGCAGACGCGGGTGTGCGTCAATGACGCGCATCACCGGCGCCAATAAACCAAAGTCAGCACGCGAACCGGTGACCACGGCTATGTGTTGCTGGTGGACCATGATTGTGCATCATAAAGCAATTTGCACCATTGATGAGACCGCCAAGTGGTCGAGTGCGACAAGAAGTGGCCCAGTGGCCAAGTGATTCAAAACGTTTAGCGCGGACGCTTTGCGTCGGCGGTAATGATGCCGTGCCCTTTAGGGCCGGATGATTCAATTCTTCATCCAAGCAAAACCATCCGGGGCTAAAGCCCTCGGCGTCAGTTGTTACAGCGCCGCGATGGATCGCGTCTGTCGGCGTCGTTAATCGGTGAGTCAGTGAATCGGTTACTCGGATAGAGATGGTCTTTGCACTGGCCGATTAACCGACTCACCGACCAACTGATCAACCTTTCAGATCAAACGCGATCAATCGCGGCGCTAACCCTGTACAATTGACTCGACCACTTTCTTCGCTTCGCGTCTCATTTCTGCAAATAGCGGATTATTACCGATTGCCTGAAGGCACAACCTGATTCAAAATACTTGTGCATCCTTTGTGTGCGTTGTTGCGGATGTGAAGTTTGTTCCTTGACAAAACGGAGGGGTATCATGCGTTGTTCCTTGAGTGAGCGGGGACGGTCTGCGTTGTTGTTGACGGGGGTTTGTGCGGGGCTGATGGGTTTTGTTTTTGAACCGGTGCGGGCGGAGGAAGTTTACTGGACCGGCAGTGGTGGTGACAATCAATACACCAATCCCGCCAATTGGAACACATTCCAAGTGCCCGGGCCGAGTGACGCAGCGTTTTTCAACGCCGGCAATATCCCTGCGTTTGAAATCAATCTTAGCGAATCGATTGCCCATCAGGCGCTGTATGTGCGTAATGATCAGATTCGTTTGCAGACCGGCGGGAATACGTACACGCTGACGCAGCCGGAGTTCAGTTTGATGGTCGGGGTGTATGCGAACCAAACCGCCGGGTTTGAGTTCGAAGGTCACGTGCTCGCTGCCAAATCCGTGCAGGTGGGGTTTGACCCCGGCGCGGTCGGCAGTTTCCGACTCACCGGGCTGGGCACCACCATGGACCTTGGCTCGGCTGACTTCGGCGACCATGGTTACCTGGAAATCGGCAACTCCGGCCAGGGCAGCGCGATTATCACCGATCATGCGCAAGCGTTGGTGCGCTGGGTGAAACTGGGCATGTGGGAAAATGCCTACGGGTCATTGTATGTGACCAACAACGCCCAACTCACCTGCAATTTCAATGAGGTCATGCTCATCGGGGAACGCGGGCAGGGTTCTTTGATCGTCGATCAGGGCGGCAAAGTACTGGGCACTTACATCACCTCCGCAACCAACACCGAAGGCGGCACGTTGAACCCGACCGGTACGATTCTGGTCGATGGTGCCGGTTCGGACCTGACGATGGAACATCAGATCGAACTGGGCAATCAGGGACTGGGGGTGATGACGGTTCGTAACGGGGCCACGGCTTCCACCGGCGACTTCGGCGGCATGGTGGTGGGCGGGCTAGGTCGCGGTGAACTGAATATCGAATCAGGCGGGGTACTCACCAGTACCGGTGATTCGAGCATCGGCCTGGGCGTCGGCAGCACCGGTCGCGCCAGGGTCAGCGGGGTAGGTTCCACGTGGAACATCGCCAATGCAACCCTGCTGGTCGGCGTAGCCGGCAATGCGGGTGGCAACCCGGACGAACCCGGCTTGATGATCGAAGAACGCGGTTTGGTGGAAGTCGGTCAATTGCATGTGGGCAATTTTCAGGTTGAGCATGAATACGGTACGGAAGTTTACGCAGTGCATTGTGGGCAGGGGATTGTGACGGTACGCGGGGCGGCGGAGGAGCAAGGGCAGCCACAGTCGAAGTTGCAGGTGTACGACCTGGCGATCATCGGCAACGGCGGCGAGGGGCAATTGCATGTGCAGCAGGGAGGGCAGGCGGAGATCGCCAACCTGGTGATCGGTCGTCGCGGCGAATATCGTGATGACAACGATGAACCTCATGCGGTCAACGGCAACGGACGGGTGATCGTTGATGATGCAGGGTCCGAATTGCGGGTCACCGGCGCAGGGTTCAAAATCGGTTTGGATGATCAGGGACTGATGGTCGTTCGCAACGGCGGCAAGGCAGTCAGTGTCGATCATGTCAGTGGTTGGCAGGATGGTGAGGGCAATTGGGTTCCCGAACCGCCGGACCCGAGCAATCCGCCTGAAGGTTATGAGGCCACCACGTCCAGTGCGTGGGTGATCATCGGTGATACCGAGCAGGGCGTTGGCCACCTGCACGTCACCGGCAACGGTTCGGTGTTTCAAAATGATCATGCCCCGCTGCTGGTGGGCAACTTCGGTCAGGGGCAACTCACCATCGACGACGGCGGCCTGGTACACAACCCGCATGGTGAATTGTGGGTCGGTGTTGAATCAGGCTCACGCGGCTCGGTCATCGTTCAAGGCAACGGTTCACGACTGGTGCAGGTAAGCGAATACGACTCGGCGATCGGCGGATCGGGCACGGGCATGCTCACCATCGACGATGGCGGCTTGGTGGAAGTCAATCACCTGCGCATCGGCTCTCGAACCGACGGCGTGGGTGATGTCACCGTCTGGCGTGAAAACAGTCTGCTCAAAGTCGCAGAGGGTGACCTGATGGTCGGCGACCAGGGCCTGGGTTTTCTCAGTGTGTACGAAAAGGCACAAGTCGAAGTGGCGCAGGGCAACCTGATGCTGGGCACTTGGAATGGGGCGATGGGCCAGGTGCTGGTGACCGGCAATGGGTCGAAGCTGACGGCTTTGGGGGCTGGTGAAAACGATTATGGTTCATGGGTGGGCCGTGCAGGGATGGGCGAGCTATTCATCAATGATTTGGGCATGGTACACCTGCATCGGCTGACCATCGGCGAGCAACCCGATGGGCAGGGCGTGGTGGCCATCACCGGCGGGGCGATGCTCAAAACCAACCGCGACATCATGGTCGGCTGGGTCGATCAGGGCACAGGGCACGTGTTTTTGGATGAGGGCATCATCGACAACGGCGAAACGTTGGCATTGGGTCACAAGGGGTTGCTGTCAGGCACCGGCGAAATCACCGGCCACGTGTACAACGGTTTTGGTGTCGTGTCACCCGGTCACTCGCCGGGCCTGCTGGCCATGGGTTCGTATTTTCAGGACGAAGAGGGCACACTGATCATCGACATCGCCGGGTTGACACGCGGCAGCGAATATGACGGATTGGATGTCCGTGGCATAGCCTCACTCAACGGCAAACTCAAACTCATTTTCAGCACCTACGCACCCAAAACCGACGATCGATTCGACCTCATCATCGCAGGGAGTATGAACCTCGCGGATACGTTGATGATCGAGTACGAAGGCATCATGCCCGGCTGGCAGTATGAACTGGTCAACGATGGTACGACGCTGACCCTGTTATCACTCAACAATGCGGTCATCCCCGAACCGGCTACGTTGTCGCTGCTGATGCTGGGTGCGGGTGTCATGTGGCACCGCCGCCCCCGGCGGTGGGTTTGATTGTGGCACCGCCGCCCTCGGCGGTGGGTTTGATTGTGGCACCGCCGCCCCCGGCGGTGGGTTTGATTGTGGCACCGCCGCCCTCGGCGGTGTGATTCAAAGCTGCCGATGTCATCGGCGGTTGCTAAGAAGCTGTTTTATAACTGGTTTGGGTGAGGCAGATGTCCTTTGCTTTATTCTGAGCCGCGAACGGTAGTGAGCGGTTCTTGGTTTTTCAAAGAACCACTCGCTTCCGCTCGTGGCTCCGAGTCCGGAGGGAACTTTCAAATGGGCTTGCGCCCATGGGATGTCATCGGCGCTTGGCCATTTGGCACCCGATTAGTGCGTCGGGGGTAATGCGCTTTCATCGTGATTGACCCGACGCTTCAATCCTGCATCGACTCCAGTTCCCTGCCCTTGGTTTCGCGCACCAGATACCACACAAACACCACCGACACCGCCGCCATCGTGGCGTACAGCGCGTAACTGACCCCCAGGCCCCATGACTTGGCCATGGGTGGAAACGTCGTTGACACCGCAAAATTCGCCAGCCACTGCACGCCTGCAGCAATCGACAGCGCCATCGCCCGAATGCGGTTGGAAAACATTTCCCCCAGCAGCACCCACACCACCGGCCCCCACGATGCACCAAAACTAAACACATACACATTGGCTGCAATCAACGCCAATATGCCTGACGCGCCTGACAGTGAAGGTTGCCCGGCAGCGTCCAACGGTGCGGTGCCAAAAAGATACGCCACCACCGCCAGGGAAACAGCCATGCCCAGCGAGCCGGCCAGCAGCAACGGCTTGCGACCGATGCGGTCCACCAAAGCGATGGCCACCAGCGTCGTCACGATATTGACCACGCCGGTGATCACCGTCACCCACAGGGCCTGCGATTCATCAAACCCGACGGACTGCCAGAGCATTGAACTGTAGTAGAAAATCACGTTGATGCCGACCAACTGTTGCAGGGCTGACAGGCCGACGCCGACCCAGACAATCGGCAGCAGACCATATCGCCCCAGCACATCCGCAGCCCGCGGCGGCTGATCGCTTTGCAGACTCGCCTTGATTTCTTCCAACTTGGCGTCCACGTTACCGCCCAGTACCGAGACCAGCACAGCCTTGGCGTCGTCGAGCCGATGTTTTGCCACCAGGTAACGGGGCGATTCAGGTACCAGCATCGCCCCCACGCCGTAGAGCAGCGCAGGCAGTGCCTCGATCAGAAACATCCAGCGCCAGGCCTCGATGCTCAGCAGCCAGGGATTGGCAGCACCGCCTGCGGACTGGGCGATGACATAGTTGCACACGAGGGCGACGAAAATGCCGGTGACGATGGCCAGTTGTTGCAGCGACCCCAGCCGACCGCGCAGGTGCGCCGGGCTGATCTCCGCAATGTAGGCCGGGGCGATGACACTGGCGATGCCGACACCGACGCCGCCGACGACGCGCCAAAAAGTGAAGTCATACACCGTGAAGGGAAAGCCCGAACCAATGGCACTGATGAAGAACAACACCGCCGCCCAGAACATGGTGGTGGGTCGCCCCAATCGATCCGCCATCGGCCCAGCCAGTAAAGCACCCAGCGCAGCTCCCAGCAGTGCAAAAGAAACCGTCAGCCCCGTGGTCCAGGCGTCAATCTCAAAATAGCCCCGCAGTGCCACCACCGCTCCGTTGATGACAGCCGTGTCAAAGCCGAACAGAAACCCGCCCACCGCCGCCACCACTGCCAGTAACAACACACGCGGCGTATTGACGTTGGCTGGATGGTTCATATTCAAGTGACCTGAAAATGATGGATGGAACCAAATAAACCCTCTTGCCGATGATCGAGCAATTGTACGCCAAGCGGTACTGAAAATTTCATTTTGTTCAGCGGCGTTTTCAAACACTCCGACGATTGTTCAGTCGGGAATCAATACCCCATTTGCCAAGTTTTTTTCAGCTGTGACTTAAGTGCTCCATTCTCTCTGTCGATAACTCCATTAGTGGCGAATAGCGCAATCAGGGAAAATGGACGGGACGCTTTTCATGACGCAGCTTGCTTCCAACGCGAACCCAGCCTCCGCTGAGCAGTCGCAGGACAAACTGGTTCAGTCCGCAGTGCTGGAAATCAGCCACATCGCCACGCTGCCGCAGATCACCCTCAAAATCATTCAACTGGTGGAAGACCCCAATTCCACCGCCAGCGACCTCAACAAGGTCATATCCAACGACCCTGCCTTGGGTGCCCGCATTCTCAAAGTCGTCAACAGTGCTTTCTACGGCCTGCCCGGACAGATCGGCTCGATCAATCGTGCCATCGTACTGTTGGGCCTCAATGCCGTGAAAAATATCGCCATTGCCGCCAGCCTGGCCAAACTTTTTCGTGGCGGTCAGATCAGTCAGCATTTTGCCGCACGCGACCTGTGGGTTCACTCCATCGGCGTGGCCACCTGCACGCAACTGCTTTCCAAGGAAGTCGGTTTGGGGTTACCCGATGAAGCCTTCCTTGCCGGGCTGATTCACGACATCGGCATCGTCGTCGAAGCCCAGGCTCGGCGGCCCAAGTTTGTCGAAGCCGTCGAAAAAATGGCGGTCACCCCCGGCTTGACCCTGCGTCAGGCGGAGTTGTCCGCTTTGGGTGCCACGCACGAACAGTTCGGTGCAGCCCTTTGCAAAACATGGAAGTTCCCCTCAGCGTTTGCCTACGTCACGGGCTTCCATCATCGTCCGCTGGAGTTGTCGGAAAACCATCGCACGCTGGCGTGCCTGGTACACATCGCCGACATCACCGTCGCGGGCATGAACATCGGTTACACAAAAACCGTCGAATCGAGCAACGTGAGTCAGCAGGTGATGGACGCAGTCGGACTGAGTTCCGACCGACTGACCGGCGTAAGCGAAGCCCTGCCCCAGGCAATGGAAGAAGCCATGGCCCTGCTGATCGACGGGCCGGGATGATTCGTGGTGATTTCGGGGTGATGATTCAGGTTCGACGCATTGGTTGATGTGGTGAACGGTTTTGCCGAACCACTGACAACCAGTGCCTTACACAAGGCGTCTCTCTTTTCCCTCCGGGCGACGACTGGGCAACCAGCCGTCGCCTTTTTTTCATGCGCATATCATCACGCCTGAACTTCACGTCTCCGTGAAGTTCAGGAGGGTTTTCAAACAATGGACGCCGAGGGCTTTAGCCCCGGATTTCATACTCATATATCCGGCCCTAAAGGGCACGGCGTCAAAAACGTGGATGTCGCCGGCATCTTGTCTGCAAGTGCTTTGATGATATATCGATGACGGACCACCGATGCCATCGCCGGCTTTAACAACCCAGCCGTCGCCTTTTTTTCATGCGCATATCATCACGCCTGAACTTCACGTCTCCGTGAAGTTCAGGAGGGTTTTCAAACAATGGACGCCGAGGGCTTTAGCCCCGGATTTCATACTCATATATCCGGCCCTAAAGGGCACGGCGTCAAAAACGTGGATGTCGCCGGCATCTTGTCTGCAAGTGCTTTGATGATATATTGATGACGGACCACCGATGCCATCGACGGCTTTAACAACCCAGCCGGGGGCGGCTGGGCTACAACAAGACGCGCCCCATCGCGGCGCTAACTGCCGAATACGGTTCCGTCACTCGACCACTTGGCCGCTTGACCACTCGGCCACTTCCTTTTACCCCTCGGCCTTCATCTTCTCCGCCTTCTTGCGCGCGTCTTCGAGGGTGCCCACGTACATGAACGCGCTCTCCGGCAGGTCGTCACCCTCGCCCTCGCACACCCGCTTGAAGCTGTCGATCGTTTCCTTGAGCGTGGTGTACACGCCCTTGAACCCGGTGAACTGCTCAGCCACAAAAAACGGCTGACTGAAAAAGCGTTCAATCTTGCGCGCCCGGGCCACGATCAACTTGTCCTCTTCCGACAATTCATCGACCCCCAGAATGGCGATGATGTCCTGCAAATCCTTGTAACGTTGCAACGTCGATTGCACCTTGCGCGCCACCGCATAATGCTCATCGCCCAGAATGCCCGGGTCCAAAATACGGCTGGTCGAAGCCAGCGGGTCCACCGCCGGGTAAATGCCTTTTTCCGCAATGCCGCGTGACAACACGATGAAGGCGTCCAGGTGGCTGAACGTCGTGGCCGGGGCCGGGTCGGTCAGGTCGTCGGCAGGCACATAAATCGCCTGCACACTGGTGATCGCGCCCTTTTCCGTCGAAGTGATGCGTTCCTGCAATTCGCCCATTTCCGTGCTCAACGTCGGCTGATAACCCACCGCACTGGGCATACGCCCCAGCAAAGCCGACACTTCCGACCCCGCCTGTGTGAAGCGGAAAATGTTATCGACGAACAGCAATGTTTCCTTGCCGGTGGTGTCACGGAAGTGTTCGCACATCGTCAGCCCCGACAACGCCACCCGCAGACGCGCACCCGGCGGCTCGTTCATCTGACCGAACACCATGGCCACGCGATCCAACACGCTCGTTTCCGTGCCATCCGCCTGTTTGAACGTGGCGTGTTTCATTTCCAGCCAAAGGTCGTTGCCCTCACGAGTGCGTTCCCCCACGCCGGCGAACACGGAGTACCCGCCATGCTCACGGGCGATGCGGGCGATCATTTCCTGAATGACGACGGTTTTGCCCACGCCTGCCCCGCCGAACAAGCCGATTTTCCCGCCACGCACGAACGGACAGAGCAGGTCGATGACCTTGATGCCCGTTTCCAGAATTTCCACCTTGGGGTTGAGCTGCACAAACTCCGGCGGCGTCTGGTGAATCGCACGGGTATCGCTGCTATCGACCGGGCCTTTTTTGTCCACCGGCTCGCCCAGCAGGTTGAACACTCTGCCCAGCACCCCAGTGCCGACCGGCACTTTGACGGGGGCACCGGTGTCCTGCACGGTCATGCCACGAGTCAGGCCGTCGGTGGTGCCCAGGGCCACAGCTCGCACTTCGCCGCCGCCCAGGTGTTGCTGGACTTCGCCGACAAGGTTGATGGTCAGGCCCTTGTGCTCTGCGGTGATGCGCAGCGCGTTGTAAATATCGGGCATCTGTTTTTCAGGGAACCGGGCATCAAATGTGGAACCGATGACCTGTGTGATCACACCTTGGCTGGCCATATTGAAAACACCCTTGGTAAATGAACGGGCTTGCACCACCGGGCCGATCCGATGGGGTGCCCGAACTGCGGGCCTGATGATAGGCGAGCCAGGCACGATTGCCAACTTGAAGAAGTGGTCGAGTGACGGAAACAAGCCAAGAACGAGGCTGGCAAGCCGAGGGCTTGGGTATGGTTTGGTTGATCGGGGCGTCGGTTGATCGGTTACTCGGGCAAAACTGCCTTTGCTCTTACCGATTAACCGTCTCACCGACCCACCGATTAACTACACCGATCAGACGCGATCAATCGCAGCGCTAACATATATCACCGGATATTGCGTCATCGTTGTGATTCGACCCAACGCGCCATAAAAAAACCCCGTATGAACGGGGTGTGATGGGTAACAGATTGTCAAAGACAAATCGAGCCTCAGGCCTTGACGGTTTCGGCCACGGCTGCGGTTTCAGTCGCCGTCGTTTCCGGGGCGGTGGCGCCTTCCAATCCGCGCTTGGCATCACGCAATCGTCGGCTTTTGCCAACACGATCACGCAGGTAATACAACTTGCTGCGACGCACATGGGCGTGACGTTTGACTTCGATTTTGGCCACCTTGGGCGAGTGAATCGGAATGATGCGTTCGACGCCTTCATTGGCGACGATTCGGCGGACCACGATCACCTTGTTGATGCCGACGCCTTGTTCGGCAATCAACACCCCGCCGAACACCTGCACACGTTCCTTGTTGCCTTCGATGATGCGGTAATGCACATCGACAGTATCGCCCACGTTCATCTTCGGCAGGTCGCTTTTGAGCTGGGCTTTTTCCACGGCTGCTATGATTGACTGGCTCATGATTCACCTTTTTCCGCTTGGGTATAGACCCGTAAGCATACCAGAAACCACCTTACAAGCAACTCGCAAAAACGAACCTGCAGGGCAAACGCATGTGGATTGATTGAACGAGCCGCGACCGTGAGGGAGTGGTTCTTCGATCATTAATGACCATCAAACCACCGCTCCGTCACGGTTGCGGCTCGTACATGCGTTTGCCTTGGACGAACCTGCCCTGAATGAACTTGTCATCACAGCGAATCGGTTACACTGCCTTCATGCAGAGTTTACTCATCACCCTCGACGGACCGGCGGGGTCGGGTAAATCAACCGTGGCTCGGCGTGTGGCACAACGACTGGGGCTTGAATTTCTGGACACCGGGGCCATGTACCGTGGGCTGACCGCGTTGTGCCTTGATCAGGGCGTGGACCCGACCACCCACCCGCAACGTGTGCTCGAATTGCTCGACTCGGCTCACCTGCACTTTGACTGGCAGAGCGACCCGCCCCGCCTGCACGGCAACATGGGCGCCATCGACCGCGACGTGACCGACCGATTGCGTGACCCGGATGTGACGGGCAAGGTGAGTGACATTGCCGCCATGCCGCAGGTGCGGGCCGTGATGGTGCGCCTGCAACAGGCCATCGGCAAGGCTCACCCCCGGCTCGTCACCGAAGGTCGTGATCAAGGCTCGGTCGTGTTCCCTGATGCCCAGGCCAAGTTTTATTTGGATGCCAAAGCACAGGTGCGTGCCCGTCGTCGTGCTGAGCAACTTCAACAGGCGGGAAAAGCTGCCGACGAAAAAGTCATACTCGATCAGATCGTCGCCCGTGATCAGCGCGATCAGACCCGCCCCGATGGCCCGCTTATCTGTCCGCCCGACGCCCTGCGCATCGACACCTCGGAAATGAGCCTTGATGAAGTGGTGGACATGCTCGAACGCTGTGTGCGTCAGCGCTGTGGGGCGGCGCTGCGTGACTCACCCTCTCCCTCCGGTAGAGGGCAGGGATGAGGGCGCGGCTGTTTTCGATCCCTCGATTTGATACCCTTTTCGCTCTTTGGCCCCCGCCACGGCGAGGTTTTCAACTCACCCGACTCGTCCGCCAGTTCATGGCGGAACTCGTCACCCTCTCCTGCGGAGAGAGGGGTGTATAAAAAAGCCCGGTGACAAGCATCATGCGTGAAAATCAGGTTCAAGCAAACGATCAGGTAGTCACAGCCGACCCGCGCTTGCGGCGGGCCTGGTGGCTGACGCTTCGGTTTCCCTGCATCGTCAGCACGAGTTTGTGTTATCGCTATCGGGCATGGGGCGCGGAAAACATACCGTCGCAGGGGCCGGTGTTGCTTGTGAGCAATCATCAATCGTTTTTGGACCCGGTGCTGGCGGGGGTGGGTACCCGGCGAATGTTCTGTGCCATGGCCCGATCAACACTGTTTCATCAACCCGGTTTTGCCTGGCTGATTCGTTCGCTCAACGCCATTCCAGTGGAGCGTAACTCGGCGGACATGGCTGCCATGCGTCGCTGCATCGAAGTGATGAAACAAGGCCGGGCGCTGCTGGTGTTCCCCGAAGGCACGCGCACGAACGATGGTATCGTCGGAACGTTTGCCCCGGGTACGATGTTGCTGATCAAGCGTGCGATGCCGACGGTGATCCCGGTGGCCATTGAAGGGGCATTTGACGTTTGGCCGCGCCATCGCAAATCCCCCAAACTCACCGGTCGCATCGGCGTGATGTACGGCCCGCCGCAGTCCGCTCAATCATTGGCCGACATGGGCGCTGAAGTGGCATTGAAACATCTGCGCGATCAAGTGGAAGCGATGCGCCTGGACGTGCGGCAGCGGCTGGGGAATTAAGGCGGCGAATTTGACGCCGTGTACGCTAGCAGCTTGTTTATCAGTGTTTTTTGGGTTGTAGCCCAGCCGCCCTCGGCTGGGGTCTGCAAAGCCGCCGATGCCATCAGCGGTCGGTGGTGTTCCTTGAATGAGTACCTGATTCATGGTCAACGGCGGATACCATCCGCCGCTTTCACGCTCACTGCCGAGGGCGGCAGTGCCACATCATTAACTTCACGCCGACGCGTAGCATCCGCGCTAAACAGTTAAAATGAACTCGACCACTCGACCGCTTTATTCACTCCCGCACATCAACATTTGCTGCGGCAAGGATGCGTGCTCGGTTGTCGGCAGGGGTGGTTGGCGGGGCTTGATCGGGGGGTACGCCCAGGTAGAGCAGTGATTGTTCGAGCACGTTTTTGGCTGCGGGGGCGGCGATGATCCCGCCGTAGTGACCTTTACGCGGGTCGGGACGGTGAATGCTGACGGTCACGACCAAACGGGGGTTGTCGTAAGGGGCACCGCCGACGAATGAGCCGATGTAGGCCCCGGGCAGGTACCCGCCGCGGTTGGGTTGTGCCACTTGGGCGGTGCCGGTTTTTCCGAACACCTGATACATTTTGCTGTCCGCCTTTTTACCCGTGCCTTCGACCACCGCACGGCGTAACACCGAGCGCGTCAACTTCGATATTTCAGGCGTGATCACCCGACCGACGACGTGAGCCGGTCCGAGTTGTGAGCGATCATCAATGGCGCGAATGGTCGGCCTCACCAGCCAGCCATCGTTGGCAAACGCGCAGAACGCACGGGTGATCTGCAACACGGTGACGCCCACTTCCTGCCCCATGGGTACGCTGCTGATCGAGTAGGGGTTCCAGCGACGCAACTGGTTGACCATGCCCGACGACTCGCCTTCAAGCCCGATGCCGGTCTGCTGACCAAAGCCGAAAGCGGTCACGGCTCGGTGCATACGGGCGGCACCCATGCGTTCGCCGACCTTGGCCATGCCGATGTTGCTGGACTTCATCAGCACGCCTTCCCACGACTGCATGCCGTTGCCGTGGGCATCGCGCAGCCTGCGACCCGCCGAGGTCACCCACAAACCGCTGGTGCAGTCGATCATTTCACTGGGCGTGGCCAAACCCATCTGCGTGGCAGCCGACCAGACGAAGGGCTTGAAAATCGAACCCGGCTCGTAAAAGTCGGTGATGATGCGATTGCGGCGAAGTTCCGGGGTTGACCTGCCCACCTGTTGCGGGTTGAACGTCGGGTAATGGGCCATGGCCAGCACTTCACCGGTGTGCGGGTCCATGACCACGATCTGCCCGGCTTGCGCGCCGAATTCGTCGCATGCTTTTTGCAGTTGGGTTTCGGCGATGTGTTGAATGATCGCGTCGAGGCTGATGCGCACCGACAAGCCATCGGTCGGCGGCTGATATTCAGGGCCTTGCACCCATATCGGATTGCGCGCCGCATCACGCAGGTACACCAGTTGGCCGGGGCTGCCGGAAAGGTGATGCTCGAAAAGTTTTTCCAGGCCCTCCATGCCGACGCCGTCGTAGCCGACAAACCCGATGACCTGACCCGCGAGCGACCCCATCGGGTAATGACGGGTGCTGCGGGTTTCGACGCCCAACCCGTGAATGCGACCTTGTGCAAGCCGTGCCAATCTTTCGTCGGTGAGGGATTGATCGATGACCACAAATCGACTGCTGGGCCTTTGGTTGATGGTTTGTTCCAACCAGGCGGGGTCGTAGCCGAAGCGTTCACTGACGCGCTCGGTAAACGAGCCATGATCACGGATCGCCACCGGGTCCACGAACAATCGTTTGACCGTATCGGAACTGGACATCACCCGACCGCGACGATCCAGTATCGCGCCCCGTCGGGCTTGCAGGTTTTGCGTGCTGTGCTGGGTGTCCACCAAAGCGGCCACGGGCGGGGGGGTGGTGATCTGCAAGTGAACCACACGCCCCAGCAAGCCAGCCAATGCCAGCGTGATGAGGCCGATGCTGATACGAGCCACCCACTGCACCCGACGGGTCATTGGGTCAATAGGCGGACGCTTGCTGGAACGATGGCGCCAGCGCGAAGTGATCGGAGTCAACCATTGAGCCGGACGTGCCACGGGTTAATCTCCACCGGGGAGTGGGGCGGTGCCGGGGGCAGTGGAGCGATGGGCGGAGGTGCGATCAACCACCCGTGGTCCGCGCACCGGGTGCGGCGTTGACTGCTCTATTTCGACGGCATTGGGCGTGATGGGTTCGAGTTCCAGCCCAGCCTTGCTGATCGAGTCATGCAAGGCTCGCGGTTCCACCTGACGGGCGACCTTGCTCTGCAAACGCCAGAGCGACTGACGATGGTCGTTGATTTCGCGGTGAGCCTGCGCGATGTCGTGCGATATTTCCATTTTCTCCTGACGCAGTGACATCAGCCCCGCTGCAATGCAGGTCAGCCCGACAATCACCACAGCCAGTTTGGCGAACATGATCTGATTCCATCACAAGCAAGTTGCACCACAGAAAGTGGCTGGGTGCTAGTGGCTGGGGGCTGGGCAGAACCGATAGCCATGAATGCTTTACCAACCTACTAGCCCCTAGCCCC
Organism: uncultured Phycisphaeraceae bacterium; assembly: GCA_964547135.1. GTDB lineage: Bacteria > Planctomycetota > Phycisphaerae > Phycisphaerales > Phycisphaeraceae > JAJXSS01. The sequence goes on from CAZJMK010000019.1 coordinate 21,499, forward strand.
GTTTCCCTGCGATCTCAGCGCTGAATTTTACTTGCACTCACACAATCACCCAATCGGCTTGGCCACGTGAGTGGTGTTGGTGTCCACCGGTTCATCGAGCAACAGCGGCATGTTGTCTGTGGTGGCGGTGGTGGGGTTGGTGGTCGTTGTCACCCCGGCCACATCGGTCATCGTGCCGCGCATGGCCGCCTCGATGGTGGTGCTTTTCTTTTCACGCGAACCGGTGCTGCCGGCCACATCCGACGGAATGGTCAGCTTCATGCCCGGCTTCAAGTTGCCCGCATCGCCCTTGAGCAGCGACTTGTTGGCGTTAAGGATGGTTTTCCATTTGCTGCCGTTGCCCAGTTGTTTTTGCGCGATGCCGAAAAGCGTGTCACCTTTTTGCACCGTGTAACTGCGAGGGCTGTCACCGGCTCGATCACTAATTGACGTGGTGCTGTTGGCACTGGTTTGCGTCGTCGTATTGGTTGACTTGGTTTCAGCCAGTGTCGGTAACGTCAATTCCATGCCCACGCGAAGTTCCGTCGGCTTTTTGAGTTTGTCACTGTTGGCTTTGAGCAATTCCGGCCAGTGTTTACCAGCCCCCAAATGCTTTCTTGCCAAACCCTCGAGCGTGTCACCCTGTTGCACCTTGATAGTTTTAATCACCGGGCTGCTCAAGGCACTGCTGTTGCCGTTGCTCAGATCAAGCCCACCCGTGCTGCCGGGTTGATTCATCGTCGCGTTCATCGATGTCGGGGCTTGCGGCATCGGGTCAAACAAACCAATCGGCTGCGTGGCTGAACTGCCGGTGGTTGAACCCTGCGCCAACGGCATCGGTTCGGGGTTGTGACGTTGCTGGGCAACACTCATGGCCGGGGCCGGGTTACCGAATTGCTGCGTCAATGCCGCACCGGGCAATGGTTCAAAACGGGTTGGGTGCGGCGGCGTTTGCGTATTACCGTAGGTCGAACCCGTTGGTGCTTGTGGGGTTACGTTGCCGACCACACCCGGTTCACCAATGGTCACCGCAGCGCCCGTATAGGTCGGCTGCATGGCCTGCGTGTAACCCTGCTGCCCCTGATTGGGCGACGCAACCCCCGATACCCCCGGCGATCCCGGTATCGGTGCAAGGTCCAAGCCGGTCAAGGCTGGTTGGTCGTAACGGGGCGCGTTGGGGTTTGCGGCCAGACCGGTGTCCATGCCGTAGTCAGCGGTCGGGGCGCCATCCTTGTTGCTGACGGAAAGTTGATCGCTGACGACGATACCGATCAGCAGAATGATTCCGGTGCCGATGAGCAGGCCGAGTTTGGTTTCACGAGTCATGACCCTGACATCCTTGTGGGTAGGGGGGTGGGTGGGTGCGTCGTCATCCGTGGCGACGATGATTGCAAAACCATTTTACTATGCGCCGGCTTCCCTGCCAGTGCCTTGCCAAACCAGCACACGCATTTTGGCGGAACGACTGCGTGGGTTGGTTCGACATTCATCTTCCGTGGCCGTGAGCGGTTTTTTGGTGAGCAGTTTGGCCTTGCCCTCGCGTTGCCATTGTTGCCAGGCTCGTTTGACCAGTCGATCTTCCAGCGAGTGAAAACTGATGATGCCGGCTCGTGCCCCCGGTGCCAGTATGTCCGGCAACGATTTCAGCAAGTTTTCCAACGCTTCCAGTTCGCCATTGACCGCGATGCGCAAAGCCATGAACGTTCGCGTGGCCGGGTCGATACGGCTGTGCCTGCCTGCCGGGCCGTAACAGCGGCGCACCAAATCCGCCAGTTGCGATGTGAATAACATCGGTGATCGGCGTCTGGTTTCCACAATATTCCGTGCGATTCGCCGTGACAGGCGTTCTTCCCCATATTGATAGATCAAATCCGCCAATTCGCGTTCAGGCAACTGGTTCAGCAGGTCGGCTGCACTGGTCGGCAGGTCGGGGTTCAAACGCATGTCCAGCGGGCCGTCGTGTTGAAACGAAAAGCCGCGAGCCGGGTCGTCCATCTGATTGGAGGAAAACCCCAGGTCCGCCAATAGCAGGTGGATGCGTGCAATACCCAGTGCATCGAGCACCGACCGCACCTGTTGAAAATTGGCGTGAATGCAATCAACCCGGCATGGCAAGGGCGTTGTTACGCAACTGGTTGACGGAGGACTGTTCTGTATGATTGGGTTTGGCACTCGGCCACTGGGCCACTGGGCCACTGGGCCAATTTGATGAATGTCAACCTGCTGACCCAACCGTGTGCAGGCGGACAATCGCTCCTTCGCGTAGTTCAAGTTCACCGGATCAACATCAAGGCCGACGTACCACCCGCCCGGTGTCAACTTTGGCCCCATCAAGAACGCATGGCCCCCGCGCCCCAACGTCGCATCAACCATCACCTCCCCCGGCTGAGGGGCAAGGTATTCCATCACCTGCTGCGCCAACACCGGCACATGGCCGACGTCATTGGCAGCCGGTGACTGCTGATTGATATTTTGATCAGGTGATTCGTTCACGCAATGTCCCCTACAATGGGTTCATGAGTATCACCATCCATGCTACGACGATTTGCTGTGTTCGGCGCGATCAGCAGGTGGCCATCGCCGGCGACGGTCAGGTGACGATGAACAACGTCGTCGCCAAGGCCGATGCCGTGAAGGTCCGCCGGTTGGAAAATGTCGGGGCTGCTCACGGCGGGGTATTGCTTGGTTTTGCCGGCGCTGCCGCCGATGCCTTTGCCCTGCTGGAAAAATTCGAAGGCAAACTCAAGGATTCACCAGCCAACATCAAAAAGGCTGCCATCGAACTGGCCAAACTTTGGCGCACCGACCGCATGTTGCGCCGATTGGAAAGTTTGCTGGTCGTGGCCGACCGTTCATGCACATTACTGGTGTCCGGCTCCGGCGATGTCATCGAACCTTCCGACGGCATCATCGGCATCGGTTCCGGGGGTGCCTACGCCACCGCAGCCGCCCGTGCCCTGATCACGCATACCACCCTGCCCCCCAAAGACATCGCCCAACATGCACTCACCATCGCCGGCGAACTGTGCGTTTACACCAACACGCATATCACGGTGTTGACACTGGAACCTGCTTCGTCGTGAGGTTACCCTGTGAGGTAGCCTTGATACCTTCGGCACATCGGTCTATAATCAGACTGAATTCGGACCGATAAGGTGACTGCCATGATCAACCTGAAACATACCCAGTCCGTTTCCGATTTCAAAGCCAATTACGCAAAAACGCTCGATCGACTCAATCGCACGGGCAAGGCTGAAATACTCACCCAGAACGGTCAGGCCAAGGCTGTGTTATTAAGCCCCGGTGCTTTTGAACAGCTGATGGACGATGCCCAGCTCACCCGCGACATCGCCATGATTCGCAATTCACACGAGCAATATCGGCAGGGCAATACCCGCCCAGTGCACGCGGTTTTTGACGATTTGAAACGCAAGCTGCTGAGCATGAAGAAAAGCTCATAACGAATTGTGACCCCAATGCCCACACCCCGGCCGATGACTGTGTATCAGGTGGCGCAGCTCATTAAACATGTGCTGGCTGAGCACGCCCCGCTGCCGGTGCGGGTGGTCGGCGAAGTGAGCAATTTCACCAATCGCACGCACTGGTTTTTTTCCCTCAAGGATGAACAAGCCACGATTCGCTGTGTCTGTTTTGCCTCGGCTGCACGTCGCGCAGGCTTTGTGCCCGGCGATGGCACCAGCGTCGTTGCCACCGGTCGGCTCGACTACTACGAAGCACAGGGCCATTTGCAGCTTTACGTCGATAAGCTCGAACCCGTCGGGCTGGGGTCGCTGGAAATGCGCTTGCGGGCGCTGCTCGAAGAATTGCGATTGGCTGGTTACTTTGATGAACAGCGCAAAAAACCATTGCCGCTGCTGCCGCGCAAGGTGGCTGTGGTCACCTCACGCAGCGGGGCGGCTTTGCAGGACGTGATCAAAACCGCCCATCACCGCTGGCCGGGTTGCCGATTGTATTTGGTGGACGTGCTCGTGCAGGGCGCACAGGCTGCACCGCACATTGCCCGCGCCATTGAAATGCTTTCACGCGATGGCCCGGGGCTTGGTATTGAGGCGATCATCGTGACCCGTGGCGGTGGTTCGCTCGAAGACCTGTGGGCCTTTAACGAACGTATCGTGGCTGATGCACTTTTTCGCTGTCGTTTGCCGGTGGTGGCAGCCATTGGTCATGAAACCGATACCACCGTCGCGGAACTCGTGGCCGACGTGCGGGCATCAACACCCACCCAGGCGGTGATGCGCTTGTTACCCGATGCCCGGGCGCTTCATGAACAATTGACACAGACGCAACATCGCTTGCACACACTCATGCGTCGCAACCTCGTGCAATCGAAGCAGCAGGTTGAATCATTGGCGCGCAACCCGCTTTTTCGACGACCGCAAAATGTACTTGACCCGCTGCTGCGTCGCTTGAATGAATTGCAAGTTCGCTGTCAGACCGCATTACCAAGGCGACTTGCGCAGCAATATCCGCTGCTCGCCGCCATCACCTCACGCCTGCAACAACAGCCCCGGCAGCGACTGGCCTTGGCACAACATCAACTAAGCAACCTGGCGCAACGTTTGCAGCAACAGCCGGCGATGAAAATCACCCAGGCAAAACAACCACTGACAAATTTGACCCAACGACTCGACAACGCCTTGCGCCCGCACATGACGCAACGTCAGCAGCAACTTGACTCACTCGCCAAACAGTTGCAGGCACTGGCCCCGCAGCGCGTGCTGGAACGTGGTTTCAGTTACACCCTTGCCGCTGACGGCGCGATTGTGCGCAAGGTGAATGATGTCAAACCCGGTGACGCGATCACGACGGTGCTGGCGCAAGGCCGATTACACAGTCGTGTCGAGGGTGAAGCACGATCAGCAACGCCCGTACCACGGCGAAAAGCGAAACACGATGCCCAGCCGGGGTTGTTTTCCGACAGTGTGTGATTCATCATTCGTGATGGCGCTGCCGGGTGAGGGCATGTATTTTCACTCGACCACTTCTTCGAATACCCAAGCCCTCGGCCTTCGGCCTCGTTCTTGGCTTGGTTTCGACACTTGACCACTTCCAACCTCACTCATATCGCAACGCCTCAACCGGGTTCAATCTCGCAGCGGCAATCGCTGGTATCAATGCCCCCAGCACACTGCTGGCCATCGACGCGAGCACCACCCAGGTCACATCCATCGCATTCAACTGAGCCGGTATGCGATCAAAGTAATACACCTGCGGGTTCCACATCTGCCAACCGATGGTTTGTCCCAAAAAGGTTTGTATTTCGTTCAGGTTCAGCACGATGCCTGCCGCCAGCGCCAGCCCCAGCAGCGAACCGACAATACCAATCGCCAGCCCATAACCTAAAAAAACACCCGCGATCCCCCAACGTGATGCCCCCAGCGCCCGCAGCACACCAATATCACGGGTTTTTTCCAGCACGATCATATAAAACACCACCGCGATCATCGTGAACGCTACCAAACTCACCACGCAAAACAGAATCGTGATCAGCATTTTTTCATTCTGCACCGCCCCCAGAAACGTCGCGTGCTTTTCCTCCCAGGTGTACAGGTAAATCGGTGCAGCCACATTGTTTTCCCCCAGCCATCGGCTGGTTTCCCCGCGCACCGCATCCTTCAATTTTTCCAGCGTGACCCCCGGCTGTGCCCCGTTCATCGCTACCAGTATCTGTGAGCATCGCCCCGGTATTTTGCGCCCCGTTGCCTCACCGGTTTCATCATCCACTTCGTCATGCGCATCCATCCGCAACATCCGCTGCAACACCGAAAGCGGCACGAACACCCGGTTGGCATCAATTTCATACAGCCCGCTTTTGAACTCATTGACCACCACCATCGACTGACTGGCCGGTTCCAAAAAAGTCCCCCGACTGGTGATCGGCAGCACCGTCAGCGTCACTGCCTTGCCCAGGGTGCGATTGTTCAAAATGTCATAGTTCCCCGCTGCATCACGCACATTCGACGGACTCACGTGAATCCCCGGAACCATCGCCGGCATATCACCCCAGGCTGAGGGCGGCTGCAAACGCATTGCATAATCCACCAAATCGGTTTCTTCGTAACTTTGGCGCAGCGACTGATACGCCTGTTTGGTCGCATCCTCCAAATTACCTGCCTGCGCGATGGTGCGGTCCAGTGATTCGGTCAGATTTTTCTGCGTCCAAAAAAGGGTTTTGCGATAGTTCACCACCGCATCAAAACTCGTCGGCTCAATGCCCCAAAGTTCGACGGTGTGCAAAGTCTGACTACCCGCCGAGGGAAGCCCCAGCAGCCCATAGGTTGTGATCACCGGCGTCGCCGCCCGAACTTCCGGCAACTTGGTCAGCCGATCGATCAAACGCTGGTAATCCCCAAACCCGTTCATGTCCGACTTGATGATGACCTGCCCTTCGAGTGTTTGCACCGCCTGCCGCATCATGTCCAGAAACCCGCCCATGACGCTGATGACGATGATCACCATGGCGGTACACAACGTCACCGCCAGCGCTGCAAACAGCGGCGAAAGCTTGCGGCGCAGGTAACGGAGAATGAGGGTGAGTTTGTACATTTCTTTTTGCCACGAAGACACGATGCCTGTGGCTGGGGGCTAGTTGCTGGGGGCTTGGCAGAGGCGACCTATTGGTTGCATTTCCCTAGCTCCCAGCTACCAGCACCAAGCTCCTGTTTACTTCTGCCGCAAGAGCGGAAACAGAATCACATCACGTAAACTCGCCTCCCCCGTGAGCATGGTTACCAGTCGGTCGATGCCCAGGCCCATGCCGCCGGCGGGGGGCATGCCCACACGCAAAGCGTTCAAAAAATCTTCATCAATCTGCTGCTGTTCCTCGCGGTCGCCCACCTGATGACGAAAGTGACGCTCCTGAACATCCGGGTCGTTGAGTTCACTGTAACCGGGGCTGATTTCCTGGCCGTTGATCGCCAGTTCGTACACATCCGCAAAAAAGGGATCGTCCTTGTTTTCCCGTGCCAGCGGAATGATCACACTGGGCACATGCGTGACAAACGTCGGGTCCATCAGCGTCGGCTCGATCAGTTTTTCATAGACCTCAACCAGTTGCTCAGCCGGGCTGCCTGCCAGTTTCAAATCCTTGCCGGGGTGGCTGCTGCGCAAACTTTCGATTTGCTGAGCCGTGAGCGCGACCTTGGCAAACTTCCAGCCGGTGCGTTCCTCCACCAGATCGACCATGCGTACCCGTCGCCAGGGGCGCGTCAGGTTGATTGTTTTCCGTATTACTCCTTCATTCTGACTCTGTGTCTCGGTGTCTCTGTGGTGAATGACCAAATCACCAAACACCTTCATCGCCACGGTGCAGATCATGTCCTCGACCAGGTCAGCCATGGTCTCCCACGACCCGAAGGCCTGGTAGGCTTCGAGCATGGTGAATTCGGGGTTGTGTCGTGGGCTGATGCCTTCGTTGCGGAAGTTGCGGTTGATTTCAAACACCTTGTCAAACCCGCCGACGAGCAAACGCTTTAAGTAAAGTTCCGGCGCGATACGCAGAAACAGGCGCATGTCCAGCGCGTTGTGATGGGTGATAAAAGGACGGGCAGCGGCTCCGCCATGAATGGGCTGAAGCATCGGGGTTTCGACTTCGAGGAACCCGTGGGTGATGAGGTATTGGCGAATTTCATGGACGATGCGGATGCGCAGTTTCATGGTGCGCATGACCTGCGGGTTGGTCCACAGATCGACGTAACGCTGACGATAGCGCAATTCCGGGTCGGATAAACCGTGCCACTTTTCCGGCGGCGGAAGCAGGGCTTTGCCGGCGATGGAAAAAGCATTTCGAATTTCGAATTTCGAATTTCGAATTTGCGGAACGCCCTCACCTTTACCCTCTCCCGTGGGGAGAGGGGGGGCGGAAGCGACCGTTTGCACCCACAAGGTCACTTCGCCGGTTTTGGTCGTGCCCAGTCGGCCGACGGCGGTGACAATGTCGCCCAAATCCACCAGTTTGGCGAGCTTGAACGTTGCATCATCGACACTGTTTTTCGATACCGCGATTTGCAGGTCGCCGCTGTGATCGCGCAGGGTCATGAAAATCAGTTTGCCGATGTCGCGGTGCAGCACGATACGACCGGTGATGTGTACCGCAGGGCGGGTGTCTTTTTCAGGCGATGCTTCCTTGCCCAAAGCCCTGTACGCGGCATCCGCGGCAGCATCGAATTGTTGACGTGCCTGTTCAAGTGAAATCAAACCATCGACCCGGCTGCCGAAGGGGTCGATGCCCAGTTCGTTGCGCATACGCTCGAGTTTGACGCGACGGTCGGCAATCGGGTCACCCCCGACGACGGGTTGCGTTGCGTTTTCGGCAGGCGGCTTGGATGATGAATTGGAACTCGGTTCGGGCGTTTCGTGCATAGTCGGTACATCGTACCGCAAGCCTGCGCAGCGGTAAAAAGAAGTGAGGATCATGGATCATGGATAAGGGATAATGTACGGAAAAACCATCCGCGAAATGGTTTGAACATTATCCATCATCCTTTATCCATTATCCATCATCGTGGCTTGGTGTGAAAAAAGGCCAACCGAGGTCACACCAGCGCCTGCCCGTAAAGTTTGCCGACGTATTCGTGTACCTTTTTGATTTCTTCGGCGCGGTCGGCTTTGCAGATCAGCGTGGCATCGGGGGTGTGTACGATGATCAGGCCTTCGCAGCCGACGGTGGCGATCATGTGCCGTGGGTCGCTGGAAGCCACCAGGCAATTTCGGCTGTCGTAAAGCACACGCGGGGCGTCGGCAGGGGAAAAGGCGTTGCCGGCTTCGTCCTTGGGGCAGATTGCGGCAAACGACGGCCACGAACCGATGTCCAGCCATTGCAGTTGCATCGGTACGGCTATCACGTTCACCTGCGGGTCGCGCGAGGCCGGCTCCATGATGGCGTAATCAACACTGATTTTGGGCAATGTCGGGTAAACACGAGCCAACACTTCCGCCCGCTGATCGGTACGCCAGACGTTGCCCAGTTCCGACAGGCTTTGATAATTGGCGGGCGCGTATTTTTGGATGCAGTGCATGAGCGTGGACGCACGCCAGACGAACATGCCCGAGTTCCAAAGGTACTTGTCCGGCCCGGAGGTCAGGTAACGACTGGCGGTCACCAGGTCGGGTTTTTCACGAAACTGTGACACTTTGCGCGGCTGAGCGGTGGCGGGCACAGCGGCGCTGTTGCTGTTGTTGGTGGTAATCGAGTCACCCAGTTCCAGGTAACCGTAAGCGGTGGAAGGATGACTGGGCGTGATGCCAAAGGTGACCAGGGCATTGGGGGTTTGCTCAGCCACTTCAAAACCAATTTTGACAATGCGCTGAAATTCCTGCACCGGTTGAATCACGTGGTCGGCAGTGAACACGGCGACGACGGCTTCGGGGTCACGTCGCACCAGGTCGGCACACACCAGGCCCACGGCATTGAGCGTGTCACGGCCCATCGGTTCGCCATAAAAACGATCGGAAGCGGTGCCCTGCACTTTGCGCAGAATGATTTCACGATGCACCGCGCCGGCGCAGATGAACTGGTTGTCCAGGTTCACCAAGCCCTGCTGCCGGTCGATGGCCAATTGGAGCAGGCTTTTGCCGTCGAGCACGGGGATGAGTTGTTTGGGGAGCGTGGCCCGGCTCATGGGCCAGAGTCGCGTACCCGAGCCGCCGGCGATGATCAGACTGTAACGCATGACAACCCCTGATTCATGGATGGTCGAAGCACAGGGTACAACAGCAAAATTTATCGACCATTGTTGAGGATGAGTTTGAACAAAACGTTCATGGGTTCCCCTGAGCCGGGTGTATTATGACGAATGTACGGGGCTTGGGGCGGGGCTTTGTGGAAAAGGGGTGAGTTGAAGGCTCAGAGCCACGAGCGGACATCGGTGTAGATCAGAGCCACGAGCGGAAGCGAGTGGTTCATTGAATAACCCAAAACCGCTCACTACCGTTCGCGGCTCTGAATCGCGTGTGGTTGTTCAAATACACCGCTCACTGCCGTTCGCGGCTCTGAATCCACGCTGGGTTAATGTCGTGTGAGTAGCAGCCAGGTGACCCAGAGCGTGCCGAGCATGACATTGCCCAGACCGAGGATGCCGACGGCCTGGCGGAGGGTGGGGTTGATGTTGAGCAGCGGGCCGTTGATGAGAGTGAGCACGGCGCGCAGAGTCGAACCCAGCGGCGGCAGTGATAATTTGAAATTGACTTTGGGCTTAGCGGGTTTGGGTGGCGGGTTGGTGGCAGCGACAGCGTTGCTTGCAGCAACTTGCGCGGCAGGTGCTGGCGTGGCGGCAGGGGTCGGTGCGGGTGGTGCAGGTGACAGCGCAGCGGCCTTGGCCAATACCTCCGGCGGAATCGACGGTATCGGGGTTGACAGATCGTCAACATCAGCACCGGCTGCCTGAAGCGTTTGTTCGTCCAGTTCACGGGCGACTTGTGCAGCCGTCGCACCATCGGTATCGCTGTTTGCATCGGCTGCGACGGGTGATGCGTTGGCGTCCGCGGCAGCGGCAGCCTGTGCGGGAACACCGACCACATCCTGCACCGTTTCAAATTCACCGCCCACGGCTTCGTCGGCCTGTTGCGACAGATCATCATCAATCTGTTCAAGGATACGCGACACTTCATCGTCACTGACCTGTGCCCCGCTGGTGGCCTGCGCGGTTGAGGCTGCGCGGTGTTCGCTCGTGTCACGTTCCGCGGTCGTTGGTTCGGGCAACGCTGCCTGTTCGAGCACGGTTTGCGGTGAATCAAAATCACCACCAAGGTCATCGGCATCAACGGTGGAGGCAACCGGTGACGCAATCGGAGCAGTTGCAATCGAAGCAGGGACACCGGCCATGGGTTTGGGTTTCCCGGAAGCGGAGGCGGCGTTGTTGGAGTTATGCTGCTTTTGCGCGTCGTCCAGCAGGGCTTGAATCTGTGCGGAAAGCATGTCCTCCGCCGAGGCATTGCCGGCTGCCGGTGCGTCAGTGGTATCCGTCGATGAATCGAGCACGGTATCATCGACGGAAACCGCACGCTCGGTTGACGCGGCAGCTTCGGCTGTTACGGTTGAATTGGAAACCGGCGCTGGGGCAGGTGTTGCGATGACAGGTGCAACCGACGCAGGCTTGCTGGTGAGCACCGCTTTGGTCAGTTCAGGAACCTTCGACTCGATCTGCGCCAGCAGGTCGTCGAGTTCCTGTTCGAGGTTGCGCTCGGATTTGCTGTGTCGCTGGGGCATGGGTCGCGTCATTCAGGTTGATGAATAAACCAATGGTACGACGCTTGTCAGACACGTGATGAAACGTTGGCTGACGAAGACTCACTGTCATCATTATCGACAGTTGAAGTACTCGACTCCAGCGGGTTCTGTCGCAGGAAAACGCATGATGTTGTGTGCGAACAACCATGGTCGTTGATTGCCAACGTTTAGCGCGGACGCTTTGCGTCGGCGCACGAGGTTAGGCCGCGATTTTGCGCGTCTGTGAATGTGGCCCAGCCCCCGGGGGCGGCGGTGCCACAACAAATACAGTCAGATGCCACACAGCCCCTGCCGAAGTGGGGGGTTGGTGACAATAAAAGACGATTTCAGACAGAACCTAAAACTTCACCGCCGGGGCTTCGCGGATGGCGGCTTCCTGCACTTCAAAATATTCCTCTTTTTTGAAGCCAAAAGTTCCTGCGATGAGGTTGGAGGGAAACACTTCGATGCGCGTGTTCATGTCACGCACATTGGCGTTGTAAAAACGGCGGGCTGCCTGAATGCGGTCTTCGGTGTTCACCAGTTCCTTTTGCAGGTGGATGAAGTTCTGATCAGCCTTGAGGTTCGGGTACGCCTCCGCCAGGGCGAATAATTGTTTCAAGGCTCCGACCAGCACATTTTCATCACTGGCTTGCGACTGCGGCGAACCGGTCGAGGCAAGCGCGCGGTTGCGGGCTTCGATCACCCGTTCCAATGTTTGCTGCTCGTGCGCTGCGTAGCCTTTGACCGTGTTCACCAGATTGGGAATCAGGTCATAACGGCGTTTGAGTTCGGTATCAATCTGTGCCCACGATTCACGCACCATGTTGCGCAACCTCACCAGTGCGTTGTACATCACCGCCACCCAGATCAATACCAACAACGGCACACCCAAAACGACAACCAGAATCAGCAGTTCAAACGCACCCATCACGCACTCTCCTTTTGCTGGCGAATCACATACTCCGGCAAACGATCCAAAATGCCCGTCACCACGTCCAACGCGCTTTGATAATCACCGATGGCAAACGTCCGCCCAGACCATACCAGCACCCATTGCCGATCAAATTGCAACTGATACTTCGGCTGACTGAGCATGAACTCCATGGTGCGGGCATGCAGCACATCAAACGCCCATTTGCGATTCGGGGCCTTGACGAAAAACCTTCGGCTGAACTCCGCCGACTCAAAATCAATGTCATCGGCCCCGAAAAACTCCGTCACCTTGTCGAAAAAACCCTCCGGCCTGATGAACAGCGGCTCAAGCGGAATCGCACTGCCCACCAGCACTGCCGAAAAATAATGATGATGCGTTCGGCGCCGACCTTTGTTGTCGGTGGAATAGGTTTGATAGTGATAGTCAAAGCCGATCATGTCACGCTGCCCCCACCGGCCGCGCATGATGTTGAAAGCGTACCGCCGATCACCCCGACGCAGACAGGCGAACATCGGATAACGATCATCAAACCCGGCATCTTCCGCCGGTGAAAAAGAAAGACCATGCTGCCCCGCCCATTGCGTCAGTTCCGCGCGCCGTTTGGCCGCCATTTGAAAGGCGTAGATCGCGCCCACCACCATCAAACCAACGACGACAATGGCAATGAAAATTTCCATGTGCAGTACAAATCCCCAATGACCTGCACCATGATATAAAAAAACCTGAACCTCACGCAGCGGTGAAGTTCAGGTTGATTGTCTTTCGCACATTCCAAACTCAATCAAACTCGCCCAGCACCATTTCATCGACGCTCTTGCCAGCGGGAATCATCGGGTACACATGTTCATGTTTTTCCACCAGTGCGTCCATCACCACCGGCTCATCGCATTCCAAAAATGCCTTCATCTTTTCAGGCAGTTCCGCCTTGCTTGTGCAACGAATGCCCTTGCAGTGCATCGACTCGGCCAGTTTCACAAAATCAGGGTTGTGCATTTCTGTGTGGCTGTAACGCTCCTGATAGAACAGGTCCTGCCACTGTTTCACCATGCCCTGAAAATCATTATTCAAAATCAGAATTTTGGCGGGGATGCCGTACTGGGCGGCGGTACACATTTCCATGCCGGTCATGCAGAACGAACCGTCGCCGTCGATGTCGATGACGGGGTAGTTTTTCCCGCCGCGTTTTTCCGCTTCGATCATCAGTGCGAGTTTGGCGCCGATCGACGCCGGCACGCCGTAACCCATGGTGCCCAGTCCGCCGGAGGTGATCCATTGGCGCGGCCTTGACCAGCGATAAAACTGTGCGCCCCACATCTGATGCTGCCCCACGCCGGTGGTGATCACCGCGTGGCCCTGCGTCTGACGGTACAACTCCTCGATCACCGCCTGCGGCTTGGTGTGACCGGGGCGAAGGTCATCCTTGTAACGGAACGGGTGCTCGCTCTTCCACTGATTCACCTGATTCACCCATTCACTGCGATCACGACGTTCCAACATCGGCAAAAGCAGTTCCAAATTTTTACGGGCATCGCCTTCGACAGCCACGGTGCAGGGTATCACTTTGTTGATCTGTTCCGGAGCGATGTCAAAGTGAATGATCCCGCCGCGCCCTTCACGCTCGGCCTGCTTGGCAGCCGGGGCAAACTTGGCGGGGTTGCCCGTCACACGATCATCAAAACGGGCGCCCACAGCGATGATCACATCGGCCTGGTGCATCGCCCAGTTGGCATAGGCGGACCCGTGCATGCCCAGCATGTGCAGCGACAGCGGGTCGGTTTCATCAAACGCACCCAAGCCCTGCAACGTGGTGGTCACCGGTATCTGTGCCACCGCTGCGCAGGCTCGCAGCAACTCATGCGCCCCCGACAAAATCGCGCCCTGACCCACGTAAAACACCGGCCGTTTGGCCTTGTTGATCAATGCCGCAGCTCGGCTCACTTCACTCGAAGCCGCCAGTTCACGCACGTGATACCCCGGCAAATTCGGCTCCACCCGCACCGATTCCATCAACTTGCTCGCGGTCACGTCCTTGGGTAAATCCACCAGCACCGGTCCGGGCCTGCCGGTCGTCGCAATGTGAAAAGCTTCGTTGATGCGTCGGGGCAGATCACGCACATCCTTCACCAGCACGTTCCACTTGGTGCATGATCGGGTGATGCCCGTCACGTCCGCTTCCTGAAATGCATCGGTACCGACGGCGAACGTGGCCACCTGACCGGAAAACACCAGCAGGGGTGTGCCATCCATCAGCGCATCCTGCAACGGCGTCACCGTATTGGTCGCCCCAGGCCCTGAGGTCACCAGCACCACCCCCGGCTTGCCACAGGCGCGGGCGTACCCCTCCGCCATGTGACCGGCTCCCTGTTCGTGCCTGCTCAAAATAAACTTGAACTGTTTGCTTCCATGAATCGCATCGAACACCGGCAAAATCGCTCCGCCGGGGTAGCCGAATATGGCTTCAACGCCATGCTCGATCATCATCTGATGAAAAATCTGGGCACCGGTCATGCCCTGGTATTTGTCGGTCATCGGGCCGTTGCCGGCGGTCACGATGCCACTGGCGGACAAACTTTTGGTTTTCGGGGACATAAAAATTCCTTTTGGGGAATCGCACTCGTTTAGGCGATATTCAGGGATCAAGTGTACGCGATTGGCGGATGAAACACACCCATTTTTTGACACCAACAACCACAAGGCTGGTTGGCAAAATCATCGGCAGGTCGAGGTATTGGTTGAAGTTCGATGCGAAGGAGGCGAGGGGCAGGGGGGGTTACCGTGAAGCAACCGGGGTGATATCAGCCTCCGTCCGGGGGAGGTGCGGGTCATCCGCTCAGCTAACGACCACCGCCGACCGCTGTGCGGTATCGGTGTGGTTGAGGGCGTTGGCAAATGTGCGAATGGCCATAGACGGGTAAGTATAACCCACCAGTGACAAGGCGGTCAAGGGTTAATTTCACATGAATCGTTGTGGCCCCCGCTTCGATGACAGAATGTGGTTGCCATCACACCGACAACAACGCCTGCCGACCGGCAGCGACTTGTTTTTGATCACCGATGAGCAGTAGGCGGTCGCCGGCTTTGAGTTCTTCATCCGGCCCGGGGTTGATGATGCTGTCATCGCCGCGTTCGATGGCCACGATGCTGGCACCGGTTCGGCTGCGCACTTCCAATTCACGAATCAGCTTGCCGCAGGCCCCGCACCCCTGTTCGATCAACATCGTTTCCAGCACAGCGTTTTTCAAGGCGGTTTCGGCTTCGACCGGTATGTTCACGGTGGCTGTCGGTGCGGGCATTTGCGTGGTCAGTGTGTCGCGCAGGCTGACCTGTGCCCCGGCATACAGTTTGATCAGACTGCTCCAATACACAGCCGTGATAAGGGCAGCAAGACCCAGCAATGCCAACAGCACGGGCCAGGCGGGCACAATCGGCGCGGCGATCATCAGCATGTACAGCACCAGGGCCAACACCCCCCCGCCGGTGACGGCCCGCGTCGCCAGGTTGCGCAGCGTGACGAAATGTTCGGGTTTACGACCGATGAGCGAGGCCTCAGCCATGAGCATGGCTGCCGCTCGCAGCTTGCGCAGAGTGGCCACCACCAGTGGCAGTGACAACAACATGGCTGCGGTAAACAGCACCGCATTGACACCGCCGGGCACGCTTTGCGCCCAGGTGAAATGATCGTGACCGAAAATCGCCAGGGTCGAAGCGGTGACGAAAATCGCGGTGATGAGTATGACATTCAAACCCATTTGCATCGCCCAGCGGCGAAGTAACTGACGCACCTGGTCCGGCTGACGATGTGCTGACAAATAACGCTGCAACCATTGATGGTAAAAATCAATAAAGTTGTTGGCGACCTTGGGTGTGATTGCTTCGATACCCTGTGCCAATCGATCTGAATTTTTGATCAGAAACGGTGTTGACAGCGTGGTCAGGCCTGAAACAGCCACTGCCACCGGGTAAAGAAAATCACTGGTGACGCCCAGGTCTTTGCCAAGGGCTGCGATGATGAAGGCAAACTCACCGATTTGTGCCAGCCCCATGCCGACGCGCAACGACGTCCGGCGATCATGACCCACCACCGTCGCGCCCAAGGCACCGGTCAAGGTTTTACCCAGCACCAGCACCATCGTCACCACCAACACGACGACCCAATGATCGATAATCATGCGCGGGTCCAGCAGCAAGCCGATCGACACGAAAAACACCGCGCTGAACATGTCACGCACCGGCTCAACAAGGTTGCGAATGCGCCCGCCTTCGCGCGTTTCGGCAATGATCGCCCCCACCAGAAACGCACCCAGAGCCGTCGAAAACCCCAGTTTGACTGCCAGCAATGCCATGCCAAAACCGATGGCCAATACGCTCACCAGCAGCACTTCATCATTTTTGAACCCGGCGATGAAACGCAGCAGTTTGGGCAGTATCAACAACCCCAGCACCAGCACCGCAGTGAAAAACAAACCAATGCGGCCACTGGTCAGCAGCATGGCGGAGGTTTCGAACGTACCCGACAGGGCAATGCCCGAAAGCACGGCGATGGCGACGATCGCTGCAATGTCATCAATCACCAAAATACCAAACACAAAACGAGCGAACGGTTCCTCGCTCATTTTCAAATCGTTGAGGGCTTTGACGATGATGACCGTCGATGAACTGAGCAGCATCGCACCCAAAAAAATGCTGTCGATCTGACTCCAACCGAAAAATCGGCCCACCTGATACCCCAGCCAAATCATCAGCACAATTTCGAGGGTGGCGGCCACCCCAGCCGTCGGCCCGACACGAAATAAACCTTTCAATGAAAATTGCAGCCCCAGGGTGAACATCAGCATCACCACACCCAACTGCGATAGCGTTTGAATGCTGCCCGGGTCGGTCACCAGCGGAAACGGCGGGGTGTAAGGCCCGATGATCACCCCCGCGATGATGTACCCCAGCACCACCGGCTGCCGCAGCCAATGACACAGCACCGTGACCAGCCCGGCCACGAGCATCACGATCGTCAGGTCTTGTAAAAACGAAGCACCCTGCATGTCATCGCCACTCCGCCCGATTTCATGGCTGGTGCATCATAACTGGATGAGTGAAGCGATGAATGGTCGCCAATGCGCCCAGTTATGGTCATGCGGTGACATTCGGGATTGGTCACCCGTGACATGCACGGTTAAACTAACCAATATGATTCTGCTCATCGACAACTACGACAGTTTCACCTACAACCTCGTGCAGCGTATCGGCGAGTTGCTGGTGGCACAGGGTAAAAACCCGGACAGCCTGCCGATTCGGGTGGTACGCAACGATAAAATCACGGTTGATGAGGCGCGGGCGCTCAACCCGTCACACATCATCATTTCGCCCGGTCCCTGCACCCCGGCGGAGGGTGGTGTGTCCAACGATATCATCACCGCTTTTCGCGGCAAGGTTCCGCTTTTGGGTGTTTGTTTGGGTCATCAGTGTATGGGCTATTCGCATGGCATGACCGTCGGTCGCAACTATCGGCTCATGCACGGCAAAACCTCGCTGATTCATCACGATGGCAAAGGCATTTTCACCGGCATGAACAACCCTTTCACGGCCACGCGATATCACAGCCTGGTGATTTATCGTGATACGTTTGATCAAAGCCGGTTTGAAATATCAGCCTGGACGGACGAAAACGAAATCATGGGTTTACGCGCCAAGCCCGGTGCATTCGGCGGAACAGCGCATCAGGCCCCGATGGAAGGCGTTCAGTTTCACCCCGAAAGTTTTCTAACCGTCGAAGGCCCGCGACTGCTGGCGAATTTTTTAGGGTTACCAACCCCGCAAATCGTCGCTGCACGGTGATAAGCACGTTTGGGTGATTGCTTCACTTCACATCACCATCGCGCTAACATGCCCACCTGAAAATTATCTTTAGACACAGGGAGGGCAACCCATGCAGATCGGCCAAGGTTCGTTTACCTACGAGTGGATTGAAAACTGGGCACTCATACCGGCGACCGAAACCGGCAAAACCAATGGTCGAACGCATGGCGTGGTTGTCAGCAAAACCGGCGATGTACTGGTGTTCAACCAGGCACAGCCAGGGGTGCTGCGTTTTAACCCGCAAGGCCGGCTTGTGAGCGCATGGGGCGATCGCTTTCATGGCGCGCATGGCATGACATTGGTGGAGGAAAACGGTATCGAATACCTGTGGCTCGTCGATCAAGATTCAACCGAAGTGGTCAAAACCACCCTCGACGGCAAAGTGATGCTTAGCATCGTGCGTGCCCCGCATGTGATTTATCAATCGGGCAAAAAATATGTGCCGACGTGGGCGGCGGTGAACGAGGAACGTTTCGGCGGCAACGGCGATGTTTGGGTGACCGATGGTTACGGGGCACACTTTGTTCATCGTTACAGCAAGACGGGCGCGTACCTGGGTTCGATCAACGGTACCGAAGGGCAGGCGGGGGCATTCAACTGTCCGCATGGCATCATGTTCAGTTACCGCAAGGGTGAACCGGAACTGTACATCGCTGACCGAGGCAACAACCGTTTGCAGGTGTACGACCCGCAAGGCAACTACAAACGCATGGTTAAGGATGCGTACTTCAGCCCCTGTGGGTTTGTGTTTCAGGGCGAGTACCTGTACATGCCCGAATTGTGTGCGGTAGTGACGGTGCTGGATGGCAACGACAAAATTGTGGCGCAATTGGGGCACAACCATGCGGTGACCAAGGTGCAGGGTTGGCCGAACCTGGCGGGCAGCGAACATGTCGCGGCTGGTAAGTTCAACAGCCCGCACGGCATGGCCGTCGGCCCGAACGGTGACCTGTACATCGCCGAGTGGATCATCGGCGGGCGCATCACCAAACTCGGCAAACGTTGAAGCTCGAATTTGATGATTAAGCAGTGTTGATCATTCACGAGTCGTTCATCATTGCTCGACAGCAAAAAAATGTTTGGCCCTGCCTGTGCTAACGGCTATGATGCTCACATGCCGGCATGACCCTGTGTGTGTCATGCGCGTTCATTTGTTCAACACCCAAAGGGGGTGCCCATGGGTTTACGGGAAAATATTTTCAAGGACACCATCGCCGAGTTGGCGGTGCGTCAGCCGATTTTGGTCAGCCCCAAAACGTCAGCCCGGCAGGTGGCCACGCAATTGCGTTTGCGCCAGCTCGGTTGTGCGTTTGTGATTGACGCTTTGGGCAAACCCATCGGCAAGTTCACCCAGCGGCAGATCATGAAACTGCTTGTGGAAGACTCCAAAAAACTCGACGGCCCGGTGGAGGACGTGATGTATCGTCAGTGTGACACGATTCGCATTGATGAGCCGATCAGCCGCCTGATTGAATTGATGAGTGCGCAACAAATTCGTTACCTGGCAGTGGTCGATTCCAACGGCTCGGTCATCGGTCTGACCGGTCAAAAAGGGCTGATGGAATACATCGCGGACCATTTTCCCCGGCAGGTCAAGGTTCAGCGCATGAAACCGCTGATCGCGCTTGAAACCAAGGAAGGAGCGTAAATCATGGTGCTGCGCCCCCAACGAAGTGAGCCGCCCAAAGAAGATTTCGTCGATCCGGTCAACCGCTTCGAACCGGCGACCTACGGCGATGCCCTTGAAGAATCGCTCTGCGAAGAACAGGTCACGGTGATTCAGCATCAGCCTTATAAAACCATCACGCCTGATACGACGATTGCGCAGGCAGTCAAAATCATGGTCGATGGCGATATGTCATGCCTGATGGTGGCGGAGGGTTCGCACCTGCTGGGCATGTTCACCGAACGCGATGTGCTCAACAAGGTGGCCGATCGCTACGCACAGGTGAAAGACCATCCGGTGAGTCTGGTGATGACGCACGACCCGGCCATCGTGCATGAAAATGATATCACCGCCAAAGCCCTGAACCTCATGGCTGTGGCCGGGTTCCGACATGTGCCGATTTTGGACATGAACGAAGGCATCGTCGGCATCATCGGCCCGCGTCGCACCGTGGCGTATCTGAAAAAATACATCATGGGCGATCGGTGAATGCTGCTGGGTGCTAGGTGCTAGGCAAATCATATTGACTTGTTCAACCCAGCCCCTAGCTACGGGCCACTAGCTACCCGCCTCAAGTGACAACGACAACGCCCCACGAATGTGACGTGTACCCTACATACCATCACTTCGCCCTCACCAGCGTCACCGCTTTGCGCTGCGGGTTGGACTGAGGCAGTTCACGCATTTGTTCGATCGTACACCAGCGGCGGGGTTGATCACTGCTGAGTTCGACGATTTGCGAAAGCACTTTCTCATCACACATCGGCAGCGTCGTTAACCACAAAGTAAATCGAATGCTGCGATGGGTCGTCGCGTGGTTGTATTGCGCGATTTGTTCAACCCCCGTGGGCGACAAACCCACGAGCAACTTCACCTGACGCAAGGCCTGTACCTGTGACCACGTATCGGTGTCATCGTTCAATTCGACGGTTGGAAACTGCCACAGGCCTGCCCAAAGCCCCCGGCTGCGGCGCTGTTCCATCAGGTACTTATCACCAGCATGAATCGCAAGTAAGTGATGATGCACTACCTTGGGCACCGGGCGTTTCCAACGACGGGGTAAAACTTGTTCCAACCCGTGCAGCCGAGCTTGACACAACTCCGCCAGCGGGCAGAGCAAACACCCCGGCGAAGTGGGTGTGCAAATCGTCGCCCCCAGTTCCATCAAGGCCTGGTTGAAATCACCCGGCTGCTTACGCGGCACCATCGCCCCAGCCAAATACCAAAGGTGATCGATCGTATCAGGGTGATCAATCGCAGCTTCGAGTGCGAACAGACGAGCCAATACACGACTGACGTTGCCATCCACCACCGGTTCGGGTTTGCCAAAGGCAATTGAGGCAATCGCCCCGGCGGTGTATCGCCCCACACCCGGCAAAGCCATCAACCCTTTGACATCACGCGGCAATTGCCCGTCCAGTTCACGCACCACTTTTTGTGCTGCCTGATGCAGGCTTCGTGCCCGTCGGTAATAACCCAAACCCTGCCAAAGGTGCAACACCTGCTGTTCGTCGGCGTCAGCCAAACTGGTGATGGTCGGAAACCTGGCGATGAATTGCTGAAAATAGGGGACGACGGTACTCACCTGGGTTTGCTGCAACATTGCCTCGCTGACCAGCACGTGATAGGGGTCGGGTTTGCGCCCCGGTTTGGCGCGCCAAGGCAGTTTGCGGTGATGGGCGAGGTACCAGGCCATGAGCAGGCTTTGAATGTCATCGGTGAGTGCCGAGTCCGGCAAGGCGGGGTTCGCACGTGAACGCCTGTGACGTGGTTGTGATGGTTTGTGACGAGGTGACTTCACACCATCACTATATCCGGTGTAGCCGCGTTCTCCTTGAGCCGTTGAAATTGTGTGAGTGGCCGAGTGGCCGAGTGGTCGAGTGCCGGAACCAAGCCGAGTACGAGTCTCGCCTCAGGCGGACGAGGGGTCGGGTATGGTTTGGTTGATCGGTGCGTTGGTTACTCGGTTACTCGGTTACTCGGTTACTCGGTTACTCGGTTACTCGGTCGGAATGGTATCTGCCTTTTCTGACCGATTAACCGACTCACCGACTCACCGATTAACCAGTTCGATGACTCCCCGACCAACCGACTCACCACTCCGACCAGACGCGATAAATCGCGGCGCTAACCTACGAAAACGATTCCGCCACGTCGGTCACTTGATTGCCCATGCGATATAGTGTGATGTTCCCTCATGACCGTGCAGCAACCCGAACAACATCACCCCCCTGTTCACATCACCGGCTTGGGCCTGGTGAGTCCGCTGGGGCATTCAGCCTGGGCTACGTTTCATGCGCTGTTGCAAGGGCGAACCATTGCCGACCGCGCTGCCGATTACCCGGCTGATGCGGCTCAAATCGACCCGACTTCGTTTGTGCGGGCCTTGGGTTCATGCAGCATCGCCCAGCACAGTGCGACGGACCCGTGTATTGAATTGGCTGAGCGGGCAGCCCGTGAAGCATTGGCCATGGCCCGAATACCGGAAAGCGATTGGCCGGGGGTGCCCTGTTTCATGGGGGTCAGTAAGGGTGCGATGGTTGCCTGGCAGCGTGAGTTGGAGGCATCACAACGAGGTCTGAGCACGACGGGTCACCCGGTGACGAGCCGTGGCATCACACCGACGACAGCCGGGCCGGTGGGTTATTTGGTGTATCACCTGCGTCAGCGGTTGAACCTTGGTTTGGTGCAACCGGTGATGGGTGCGTGTGCTTCGAGTTTGATGGCATTGCACCTGGCGCGCTTGGCGTTGTGTGCTGATTCACCCGATGCGCCCAGACGGGTGCTGGTGGTGACCAGTGAAGCGGCGATGCTGCCGATGTTCGTGCATAGCTACAAAAGGCTGGGTGTGTTGCCGGCGTTGCGACGGGGTGAATACGCAGGCCTGCCGCTGGACCGACAGCGACGGGGGTTTATGCTCAGTGAACTGGCGGCTGCGGTGGTGGTGGAAGTTGATGGAAGTGGCCCAGTGGCCGAGTGGCCAAGTGGCCCAGTGAAAGAAAAGGCAAGTGGTCAAGTGGCGGAAGATGGAAGTGGCCAAGTGGCCAAGTGGCCAAGTGACCGAGTGCAAGGCAATCAAACAAAGACAACGGCTGACATGGCGGCGGAAAGCATCAGGCCTGTATCACGTTGGCAATTGCTAAGCACAGCCATTGCGGGGGAGGGGTATGACCTGATGCAACCTTCGCCGAACATGCCCGCGTTGTGTGAAGTGGTGCGTCAACTTGCGCAAGCTGGCAAGGTGGATGTGTTGCACCCCCATGCGACAGGAACACCGGATAATGATGAACTTGAAATGAGGGTTTATCAGCACGCATTGAACGATGTCGAGCGGACCAGGGTTTATGCCTGCAAGGGGGCGTTGGGGCATGGACTGGGGGCGGCAGGGCTGGTGTCGCTGGTATTGGCCTGCATGTGTGGACGAACCGGTCGCATACCCCCGATGCCCTGGTTGACTCAGCCGATTGATTCAAAGTTCAACTTGCAGCGCAATGAACAGACAATCGCTGGTGTGACCAATCATGCGGTGTTTGCTGCGGGCTTTGGTGGTCACGTAGCCGGGGCGATGATGCGTCACAACCCACACAACGGATGAAAACCCATGCCCTGGACGAAACGACAACTGGCCCCTACGGATATCGCCGTCGGCTCATGGGCGTGGGACGCAAACCTGTTACTCGACCCGCAGTCATACCCAACCATTGCTGCGCACCCTTCATTGCTGGTCATTCATCATGATGTCACCGATGCCGACTTGTTGCGTATCGGGGAACAATTGCAAACGATGCCTGCACATGCGGTGATGCTGAGTGTGCGTGAGCCGGAGTTCACACGACGTTTGCCGGGGTTGATAGAGCAAAAAATGAAAAGCCTCGGGCGATCAGTGATTGATGTTTTATCGTTGTGGGTGAGTGATGAGCCTTCGTCGCTCAAATCGGGGTCATCGTTGCAAATAGTGTTTGATTTTCGTTCGCGTGGGCTGGTGCGTTGGCTGGGTTTGGGGCATGACGATGTGCGGGCGGTTGAATGGTTTGCAAAACATACCCCAGCCCGGGTGTTGCAAATACCGCATCATATGGACGACCTTTCGGCTCACTATCGCGCCATTGCCGCAGCCGAGGAATTCGGCATGGCCTGCGTCGCACAACCCTGCTCACATACCGACCAAGCGTGGCGCTTGGCCCTGGGGCACAACAACAAAGTGCTGCCGATTTGCAGTGATATCGGGCTTTTTGAACGCAACCCTGATGGCGTGGGTATGAATGATGACGAACTGGCGGCTGCATGGTCGGCTTATCAGGCGACGCATACCGAACCGGAACCGTTGCCCCGGGGCAAGCCGCCGATGGAATAGTGAGGGCTCTGAAAAATCCCTCTCCCGGAGGGAGAGGGGACAGAATATTGCGATACATCATCCAATGAATCAGTTGAACTGCACGAATGATCGATTAAAAGTTGGTTGGGGGCGATGGATTGGGCATGGTGGTTGGACGCGAAGCGGGTAAAATGCTAATTTCACGGACTGCCCCTTGCGGTTCGGCTAACCGTCAAGGGTCAATGTGAGCGTCGAAGTTGTTTGTCAACGATTGACCACGACCATGAATGACTAGCCGCTGGTTGCTTTATGAACGCCAACATGCCCCAAGGTTCCGCGTCCGACAGTACCCAACCGCAAGCCCCTGCGACGCAGGCCCCGCCCCCGGCCCCGGCTGTGCCGACGGTGGCAGCGCCCACGCCGCCTGCCGTGTCGGGTGACGAGCAATTGCAGAGCGAGTTGCAACAGGAATTGGCCAAGGCCCTGGGCGGTGACAAAACCATCGAACAGTTGATGGAGGAAGCCAGCAAGCCGCAGACAACCGCACCCGCTGACGATGCAACCAAGGCAACCGGCAGCGGCAAAGGCGGTCGTGAACCGCAGGAATTTCACCAGGAACTGGTGCGGGCACGCATCATCCGTATTTCCGGCGATGACGTGTTCGTCGAGTTGCCCGGAGTCGGCGGCAAAAATCAGGGCGTGGTGCCGGTGACGCAATTTGAGCGTCCGCCCCGGCTGGGCAGCATCATGGAATTTGTGGTGCAGAGCGTCGATGAGGCACAGGGCTTGATGCACCTGTCACGGGAAGGCGCCGCCAGCCGTGCCACATGGGAACAGTTGCAGCGCGGCGCGGTGGTCGATGCTCGCGTGGTCAACGTCAACAAGGGCGGACTCGAATTGGAAATGATCGGCGGCATTCGCGCTTTCATGCCCGCCAGTCAGGTGGACCTGCATCACATCGAAGATTTCGCCCCGCTGGTGGGTCAGAAATTCACGGCTGTGGTACAGGAAATCGACCGCAAATCCCGCAAGGTCGTGCTGTCACGACGCACGTACCTGGAAATGGAACGCAAACGGGCGGCGGAAAAGGTGATGGGCCAGTTGGAAGTCGGCCAGGTGCGCGATGGCAAGGTCACCAGCCTGATGGAATACGGCGCATTCGTGGACATCGGCGGGATCGACGGGCTGTTGCACGTCAGCGACATGTCGTACAGCCGGGTGGACAAACCTTCGGACCTGCTCAAAGTCGGACAGGATGTGAAGGTGAAGGTGCTGAAGGTTGACACGGAAAAGAAACGCATCAGTTTGGGGCTAAAACAGGTGGCCCCCGATCCGTGGGAAGGGATTGAAAACAGTTTGCGGGTGGGTGAAATGATCACGGGGCGCGTCACTCGCGTGGCGGACTTCGGGGCCTTTGTCGAATTGAAACCGGGCGTCGAAGGGCTTTGCCCAGCCAGTGAAATGACCTGGCGCCGGCACCAACGGCCTGCGGAAATGGTCAAGGAAGGCGACACGCTCAAACTCATGGTCATGGCCCTGGAACCGGGCAAACGTCGTCTGACATTTTCATTGAAACAGGCGGGCGGCAACCCGTGGGCTGGCGCAGCGGGCAAGTACCCCAAACTGGCGGTCGTTTCAGGCACGGTGTTGTCAACGACCGAGTTCGGGGCGTTTGTCGAACTCGAAGCTGGGGTGGAGGGATTGGTGCATATTTCCGAATTGTCGGACAAACGCATCAATGCGGTGACGGATGTGATCAAGGTGGGTGAAAAGCACGAATTCCGCGTGCTGGAAATGGATGAACCCAATCGGCGGATTCGTTTGTCACTCAAGGCGGTGAAAAACCCGCCGGTGGATGAAACCCCCAAAGCTGAGGCGGCGACGGGGGCAGGTAAACCGGGGACACCGGGAGCACCGGCCAAACCCGCACCGAAAAAGGTCAAACCGAAAAATTTGAAGAGCGGTTTGGGCGACAACGCGGCGATGGGCATGGGCTTGGGGCAATTGCGGTTGTGAGGCCAATCCGTTTTCACCACAGAGACACAGAGAAAAGGGGCTGGGGGCTAGTAGCTGGTGGCTTGGAAATAAAACCGTTGCCATCGTTTCTGCCCAGCACCCAGCCACTAGCACCAAGCCACTTTGTGTCGATGCGATGAATCTTTTTTTTGATTGATCACGCATGCTCGACCTCATCATCATCGGCGGCGGGGCCGCGGGACTCATGGCAGCCAACTTTGCCGGACGATCACAACAACAACAACAACAACCAAACGTACAGCCACGGGTGTTGCTGCTGGATGGCGCCAAAACGCTGGGGGCGAAAATACTCGTGGCCGGGGGCGGTCGGTGCAATGTCACGCACGATGTCGTCCACCCGCACGATTACGTCACTTCGCAAGGCATCGTCACTGAGCGTCATGCCGTCGCCAAGGTATTGCGCACGCTGACCGTCGCGCAAACCATCGACTTTTTTCATGACATCGGCGTTGAACTCAAACACGAACCAACCGGCAAACTGTTCCCCGTCAGCGATGATGCCCGCACCGTGCTCGATGCCTTGGTTGCAGCCACCCAAAAAGCAGGCGTGACCATTCGCACCGGACATCGCGTCACCGACATTGCCCGCCGTGACGACCGGTTTGAAGTAAATGTCAATGACACATCGCTGGGTGTGACTGAAACGTACACCGCCAAACGAGTCATACTGGCCACGGGGGGACAAAGCTTGCCCAAAACCGGCAGCGATGGTTTTGGTTATCAACTGGCCCGCAAACTGGGTCACAAAATCATCACGCCTTTTCCGTCCCTGGTGCCGTTGGTGTTGCGAGCAGGGCATTGGCTGACGCAGTTGTCGGGGCTGAGTTTGCCGGTGTCGCTGGCCGTGGCACAGGCATCGGGCAAGGTGCTGGTGCGACAGACCGGGTCGATGTTATGTACGCATTTTGGCATCAGCGGGCCGGTGGTGCTGGATGTGAGTCGGCATTGGGTGGCAGCGCATCAACTTGACTCGAATACGACCTTGCGTTGTGCGTTGCTGCCTGACAAGTCGTTTGCGGAAGTGGAACAGTGGTTGATGGATGAAACGGCCAGACACCCGCAAAAAATGCTGGTGAATGTGTTGCGATCAGCGTTGCCGCAACGGTTGGCGGAGGCATTACCCAAACATGAATTGAACCTGGCGCCGGGGTTGGTGATGGGTCAGTTGCCGCGGGAGGCAAGGCGAAAACTGGTGCATGCGCTCACGGACATGGTGCTGCCGATGGAGCGTGATCGAGGGTGGTTGTTTGCGGAGGTGACGGCCGGGGGTGTGCCGTTGGAGGAAGTGAACCTGCGCACAATGGCATCGAAGGTGTGCCCGGGGTTGTACCTGTGTGGTGAAATACTGGATGTGGACGGACGCATGGGCGGGTACAACTTTCAATGGGCCTGGTGCACGGGTCGATTGGCGGGGTTGGCTGCGAAGCATGGATGATGGATAATGGATAATGGAAAGAGAGGGTGCGACGAACACCGGTTCTTGGATCAAATATCGAAGGCTCTGGAAACCCCCTCTCCCCTTGGGAGAGGGTTAGGGGTGAGGGCGGAAGAGCGTATGTTCGTACCGTATTTCAAGTGCTTTACTTCATCGGCCCCCGCCACGGCGAGGTCTTCGACTCACCCGGCCTCGAAGACTCGGCCACCCTCTCCCATGGGGAGAGGGATTTTTCAGAGCCCTCTTATCCTTTATCCATTGACAGCGATAAAATGCAATGTCCATCCAACTTGGACGACTCAACGATAAAGGAAGAGCCATCATTGTGAGCACTGCCCCGCGACGGTTATACATGGACAACGCTGCGACCAGCTTCCCCAAGCCGCCGGGGGTGATGGAGGCGATGCAGCATTACGCAACACAACTGGGCGCCAGCCCGGGGCGCGGGGCTTATGTCGAGGCCCGTGAATCAGGGCGGTTGATGAACGAGTGCCGTGGCCGCATCGCCCGGCTCATCGGGGCTGATGTCAGCAAACCCGAACACGTTATTTTCACCCTCAACACAACCGATGCGCTCAACCTGGCCATTCGCGGATTGGTTTGGGCCGACGCATCACCCTGCCACCTGATCACGACCGACCTCGATCACAATTCCGTGCTTCGTCCCTTCAGCACGCTCTGTGAACATGCCCACATTCGGCAAACCCGTGTGCCGATCGACCCGGTGACCGGTTTGGTGGACCCCAATGACATTCGCAAAGCCATTCGCCCCGACACCCGTCTGATCGCTGTCGTGCATGGCTCCAACGTCACCGGCACTCTGCAACCCATCCGCGACATCGGCAAAATCGCCCGTGAGCACAACATTCCCTTCATCGTCGATGCTGCCCAAACCTGCGGTCACGTGCCCCTGAACGTCGCAACCGATCACATCGACTTTCTCGCCGCCCCCGGCCACAAGGGGTTGCTCGGCCCACTGGGCACCGGGTTTCTCTACATCCGTCCCGGCATGGAAAAACGCATGACCAGCATCCGCGAAGGAGGCACAGGCTCGGTCAGCGATCATGACACACAACCTGATTTTCTGCCTGATCGTTTTGAGCCGGGCAGTCACAACGCCATCGGCATCATCGGCCTGTCCGCTGGGGTGAATTGGCTGCTCGAACAAACCGTCGAAAAACTTTGGCAACACGAACGCGAACTCATCAAGGTGATGCTCGACGGACTCATCGACACCGGTGAAATGCCCGGGCTTTCGTACTTCGGCCCACGCGGCATCAATCATCGTTGTGGCGTGTTCTCCGTGCGCATCGAAGGCATCACCCAGCCACAGGCTTTATCCGACCTGCTCGAACGCGACTACGGCATACTCACCCGTTCAGGCATTCACTGTGCCCCCCACGCCCACCGCACCCTCGGCACCCAACCCCTCGGTGGCACCACCCGTTTTTCCTTCGGCCCGTTTCTCTCCAAACAAGACGTGAAATACGCCTGCGATGCCCTGGGGCAGATTTGTCATCAAACGGCAACCCCGACGACCAGCGCACGAGAGTGAGCCGGGTGGTACACAATCGCAGGCTGCCACACTGCGTGCCGGAGGGCACTATGTTGCATCAAATGTTGTAGCCCAGCCGCCCCCGGCTGGGTCGTAGCCGTAATTCAAATGTTGTAGCCCAGCCGCCCCCGGCTGGGTGGTAGCCTTAATTCATATGTTGTAGCCCAGCCGCCCCCGGCTGGGTGGTAGCCTTAATTCAAATGTTGTGGCCCAGCCGCCCCCGGCTGGGTCGTAGCCACAATTCAAGCCACCGCCAAGGGGAGATGGGTTTATCAGAGGCACCCTTTATTTTCATCCGTCGATCACGTAATACATGGGCGGGGAAACGCCGGTGAAGAAATAGTAAATCAGCCCCACGATCATCCAGCCCAACGACATGAGCAGTTCACCCGCGATCACGCCCACCAGTAGCGGTTTGATTTGATGACAACCCCGGCTGCCGAGCAATCGAACGACACTGGCCTTGAGCGCCCAGCCAGCCAGAAATGACCAGCCGAACGCGACCACCGGCCAGGTGCCCCAAAACACAAACGCCACCGGGTGCAACGGCCACCAGGGCAGACGCAATCGTGCCAGCGCACAGACCAGCACCAACCCCAAACCCAGCCCCAGCCAAAGCAGTGCATCGCCCATCGGCTGCATCTGCCACCAGCGATTGAGGCCGCTGATCTGCATGGACGATTCCAGCCGCCCGGTGGCCGACAGATCGGACAGGTGCGTGGTCATCAGGTCCAACGGCATGGGCGAAACATATTCATGCACCCAGCGGTCTTTGTAGCTAAGTCCATGCTGATGTTGCAGGGTCAGCAACATGAACAGGGCCACGGCTCCGCCCATCACAAAAATCGTGGGGAGCACCAGGCCGATACGCGGCATGGGCACCTGACCACCACGATCACCCAGACGCAGGGCGTTGATGAACATGCCGCTGACGACCGAGCGCAGGTCCAGTTGCATCAGCACACAGGCGACGGCCATGACCAGATAAGCCGTCGGCCCGATGGACTCGATGCCCAGTAACACGGTGAGCACAGCCACGCTCAGCCAGCGCGGCTGAATGACAAAAGCGCCGGTCTCCGCGTTCACCCGGGCAATCGCCAGATAGTCCGCCAGAATCAGCAACACCAGCGGCAGTGCGAGCGTCCAATCCAGCCCGGCTTGTGTGAGCCAAAGCACGGACGAGGCGATCAGCAGTACCAGCAGCCGAGCTGCCCAGATGCAGTATCGCGGCATGCCCGCAGCGACCGTTGCGCCCAATGCGCCACGGGTAACGTCCCAATAATGCCTGCGACCGGCGTACAACGAAATGATCACGATGCCCAGACACGCACCGGCCAGCGACAGGTTCAATTGACCGGTGTCCGTCAAGCGTCCCTGCAGGGTCACGCCCTGACTCATGAGTACGCTGGAAAAAACCACCCACAACGGCAAAGCTACGCCCACGGAAAAGGAAACTTCACGAGTCAGAAAAAAAGCGAACGCGATCACACTGGGCACAAAAATCGGTTGGAAAAGTCCCTGCGATGTTTCCGCTCGCGCCATGTTGGGGAAAAGCACATGCAGGGCGGTGAAATCAAACTTAAGCGGAATCGATAACAGAAACCCCGGATACCAGGCTTTGATACCGTTGACCAGATGCAACAGAACCATCAGGCCGATGCCTAGCCAGAACAGTCGTGAACAGGCGACCTCCGGCCAGCGCTGTCCGGGTTGGCGGGCGATCAGGTCTTCGGTAAAGCGCGCGATCGGAAACGGCAGCAATTCACGATCCGACCATTGCGGATACACGATCAGCAACATGCACAGACTCGCCAAACCAAACAGCACCGCCAACCCCGCCCATAAGCGGATCGACGGCCACCATGCACTCCAGGGAATTTCCCATGGCCGGGCATCTGCGGATGCGTGCGGAGCCACGCCCTGAATCGCCCAATCCGTCACCCCCGGCTGACTTCGCCCTCCCAATAACAACACCCCTTGTCCCCTCGGCGGCGGCAACACATGCTCCGGGAAAGATTGCACCAACATCGCGCGCGCAATCATGATGTGCGATTCTTCCGGATACAGTGGCGCAAGCGGTGCAGATACCGACACCATCGAAGCAAAAACCGGATCGTTTATTAACTGCGCGGCAAACGAGGGTTGACTTAACACGGCGTTGAACTGCTTCACCAAAGCCCTGCGATCCTGCGGCGTGATGCGCTGCGCTTGTGCTATTTTGCGGATCAAATCGCGCTGCCCTTCACTCCATTGTTGCCAGAGGTGATTGCCAAGCGCCTGGGCGGGCGTGGTGACGGTTGTCTCCTTGGCAGATAGCAGTAAGGTGGCCAGTTGCGGTATGTTTTGCAGATGACCTTCACCCAACAGGGCTGAGCCGCCGGGTACATACGACATCGCTTCGGCCGCCTGCCAACTGGGTTTGGTCGGATACCACTGCGAGGGCATAAGCATCATGCTGGTGAAATACCGGTTGAAGCTCGGACCCGCCCAACTGCATACCGCCAAAGCCATCATGGCGATGACTGCTATTTCCCTCGGCTGCATGCTCCTTAAACCAAACCCGATCCGCCAGGGAATAACAAAAAGAGTCAACACCACGATGCTGGCAAAGACGATCACCGGGAGCAATGTGCCCGCCAATCGGGTTTGATTCACCACGGCGTCGTTGAAATGCGCACTGCCGGCGATGAACAATGAAAACAATAAACCAATCAAAAAGGCTCTGCGTGACATCGACATCTCCCGACAGGATGGCATACAATGCAGGAAGAGTTGATTGTAACGATACAGTTTTATTGTAATAGCATTTTGACGAAAGCAAAAATGATGGATCAGTTGGTTGGACTGTAGTTCGTGTCAATCTCAAAGAAGTCATTTTGATGCTTTTGGAAGATGGTGATTCACGCCTGCTTGTCGCCCCTCGGCTCTGACAATTCATCACCCCCTGCGCCTGCCACGTCTGTTAAACTATTCGCCCATTGAATCACGATGGACCGGGGGCCGGGGGCCGGGGTTGCGGTGTGCTCCGACGCACGCGCTGGAGAAGGAAACCCAATCATGAACGTCAAAGTCTGTAAGTTCGGCGGAACCTCGCTGGCTGATGCCACGCAATTTCGCAAAGTGCAAGCCATCGTTCAAAGCGATGCGACCCGGCGTTATGTCGTGCCCTCGGCTCCGGGAAAACGCAACAAGGATGACAAAAAAATCACCGACCTGCTCTACCTCTGTCACGCTCATGTGCAGCAGGAGATTTCCTTTGATGACGTTTGGCGACTCATCGCGCAACGTTACCTGCAAATCGTCAGCGACCTGGGGTTGAAACTCGACCTGAACCCGGTGCTTGAAGCAAGTAAACGCATGATTCAGGAAACCGCCGATGCCGGGGGCAGTGCCGACTTTGCCGCCAGTCGTGGCGAATACCTCAGTGGCGTGATACTGGCCAACCTGCTCGGCTATGCGTTTGTCGATGCGGCGGAGGTGATCGCATTTGACGAACATGGGCGCTTTGACAGTGAAAAAACGCAAAGCATCATCGCTGCCCGTTTGGGGCAACATTCGCGGGCCGTGGTGCCGGGGTTTTACGGGTCCATCGGCGGCAGGGCCGGCAACAGCATTCGCACCTTTTCACGCGGCGGCTCGGACATCAGCGGCGCCATCGTCGCTCGTGGGGTCAATGCCTCGGTCTATGAAAACTGGACCGATGTCAACGGCCTGCTCATGGCTGACCCGCGCATCATCAACAACCCACGCAACATCGACACCATCACCTACCGTGAACTGCGTGAACTGGCGTACATGGGTGCCAGCGTGTTGCACGATGAGGCCATATTCCCCGTGCGCAAAGCGGGCATCCCCGTCAACATTCGCAACACCAATGAGCCTGCTCATCCGGGCACGATGATCGTGAATGAAAGCTCGCAAATCACCCACAAGGGCGGCATCACCGGTATCGCTGGCCGAAAAGATTTCACCGTCATCACGGTTTACAAGGCGATGATGAACGCGGAGATCGGCTTTGGTCGCAAACTGCTGGCTGTGTTTGAGGACCAGGGAATCAGCTATGAACACACGCCCAGCGGGATCGACACCATGAGCGTGGTCGTGGCGGACAAGGCGGTCGAGGGCAAGTTGGAAAAAATCAGGGCGGATATTGAAACGCGCTGTCAGCCGGAGGAATTGGATGTCGAGCCGGACATGGCGCTGATTGCGACGGTGGGTCGCGGCATGGCTTCGACCCCCGGCGTGGCAGCAAAGTTGTTCGGGGCATTAGCAGCGGCACAGGTGAACATTCGCATGATCGATCAGGGGTCCAGTGAAATCAACATCATCATCGGTGTGACCACGGCTGACTTTGAAAAGGCCATGCAGGCGATTTACCGCGCGTTTGTGGAATGAAGTGAATTTCGGATTTCGAATTTCGGATTTCGAATATTTAGAACCAAGCCGGGTACGAATCGCCGCAGGCGATGAGGCCCTGGGTATTCTGCATGGAACGACCTGGTGATTGTTATGTGATTGGGTGTTGAATCACCTGCAAAATATAAAATGACTCGACCACTCGACCACTCGACCACTCGACCACTCGACCACTCGACCACTCGAC
>CAZJMK010000020.1:0-54802 GCA_964547135.1 uncultured Phycisphaeraceae bacterium
GTGATATCATGAGGATCGGCTATTGCTACCTTATAGATGCAATGAAACACTAGTGTACCGCGCTACAGGTAACGATGCGGCAATCATGATCAGGGCAAACGTAAACCAATCGGGACAGACCCGGCAAGACGGGTTTCACGCCCAGATTTGCCACCCCTGACCACGTCGAAAAGCACCGGGGGATTGGCCGGTGTGCTTGCGGAAAAATCGGCTGAAGTAGTTGGCATCGTCAAAGCCCAGTTGACCGGCCACGGTCGAAAGTTTGCCCGGATATGTTGCCAGCATATGTCTTGCGGCAGCCAGAAGTCGGGTTTGTTTGAGTTGTCGAAACGATTGGCCGGTCTGTTCGCGGACCAGATGCCCCGTCCGCGAGACTGACAAACTCAGATATTTCGCCAGGTCATGAAGGCGAATATCTTTCTGAATATGGTCGTCCAGAAAGCGCAGAATGCGGGCCTTGGTTCCGGTGGTCTGTGCGGTCGCCAGTTGACGACAATGTTCATCCAGCGCAAGCAGATACCCGGGCAACAGTCGCGCCAGTGCAAGCCGATGGCGAATCTGTTGGGGAGTAAGTGCAGGGAGTGGTGCCACCGCTTGACGCACGGATGATGTGCGTTTTTTGGAACCACGGCGAAACTGCCCGACGAAAACCACACCGATGAGCGATCCCTGACGGGTGAGGGGAACCAGTATTTCATCGGCTCCGGCATGGCATCGTCGCACAAACGGGCTGGTTCGACCGGCACAATCACGGGGCAGATCGTCCACGTCACACTTGCGGCAGGCCGGCAGACGACGCGCTTTTTCCCTCAGGCAAAACGGCGTGACATGCAGGCCCAGCGGATGCGGAATCACAGTCTGCCCCTCTGCGTCGCGCCAACCGCCTGCCAGTGGTCGGAAACAGATCGACAGCCCGATCGCCTGCTCAAAGCCATGCAACACCCGTCCCAGTTCCCTGCTGA
This sequence comes from uncultured Phycisphaeraceae bacterium, assembly GCA_964547135.1. GTDB lineage: Bacteria > Planctomycetota > Phycisphaerae > Phycisphaerales > Phycisphaeraceae > JAJXSS01. The sequence goes on from CAZJMK010000020.1 coordinate 963, forward strand.
TGCTCCGAGTCAGCTTGGTGTTGTTTTGTCGTGATGCCATGGCGATATTCTAGTTAAATCGGTCGATATTAGCTGATAAATCCAGAATATTGACGGATAAATCCCTTGCGGGCAAACGTCTGTTGTTCGATCATTCAATCAATTGACAGGGGGGTGAAAGGTCGATCAAACCACACTGGCTCGCCGGTGCCTTTGCGAAAGGGATTGCCATGACGGCTGCGATGCTGCATACCTCCGGTTCCTTTGAAAATGTTTTCCAACAAACCTACGAGGTGATCGTTCTGGGCGGCGGGTATATCGGTCTGGCGGCAGCGCTGCACCTGCGCCATCAGGGACGCAAGGTGTTGCTGGTCGAACCGTGCGGCGATCTGGCATGGGAATCGGGCCGGGCTATGTTCACCGATGCCGGTACGTGTGAACACCCCTTGTGGCAAGCACTGGTGCATGAAGTGATGCGTCGTATGCCTGCCACGCAGCGGCAATGGCTGGACCCGGCACTGGCGGAAGTGGTGGCCACGAAACAGGTCGTGGAAGCCAAGCTGGCAACCTTGTATTACGCCCGGCCGGTGATGATTGAACGCCTTGGCGAAAAGATCACGGGTTTAATTCTGGCGACCAAATCCGGTTTTCGTCGCGTGGTGGCGGAACGCTATATCGATGCCAGTGAAAGCGGAACCCTGGCGTGTCTGTTGCAACCATGTGTATCGCCGCGGCAGCCGACGCAAGGCATCATGTCCGCGTATTTGCAGCGTACCGACTGGTCCGACCATAACAATGCTCGCTTTGAAACAACACTCTGGCAGACACAGCGCATGATTCGCCTGCCGGTGACGACGATGAATGCTTCAATGGCGCGGGCTGCGATGATCGAATCACTGGTGAACGATGCGCAGGCTCATGAGTCGCTGTTGAGCCACATGGGTGTGCAACCATTTCCGATTTACAACGCCAGACAGGCCCCGGTATTTGACTCATCAAAATTGCCATCAAACCTGTGTGCAGCCAGTCCGGGTTGGGTGAATGCACCACTGACCAACCTGGCGGAGCGATTTACGCTCGGTCTGTCGGCTGCGGATCGTGTCATGCAACTGACACGCGCTGCAGTTTCGACGCAACAATTCGATCAGCCGATGCCGCGGGTGCCCGATGATTTGCCGGCGCTCACGAGTGATGTGCTGGTGGCCGGGGGAGGCACGGGCGGTGCGCTGGCGGCCTGTGCCAGTGCGCAAACCGGGGCCACGACGCTTTGCATCGAGCCGCTTGCCTTTCTCGGCGGCATCGGTACGGGTGGGGGCATCAATGCCTACTACTACGGCGTCACCGGCGGCATGCAGCAGCAAATCGATCAGCAGGTCAAAGACCTGATGCATCGCGGCGGAAGACTTTTCACCGGCGGCTCGTTCCACCCGGATGTGAAAAAATATGTGCTCGAACAATCACTGCGTGAAGCAGGGGTGAAGGTGCATTTGGGGGCGATGCTGGCAGCAGTGGAAAAAGAAGGTGACACCATCGCCGTAGCGCTCGTGGCCGACGATCACGGGTTACAACGTGTGCGTGCCAAGGCATATATCGACGGCACGGGGGATGGCGATTTGTGTGCCCTGGCTGGGGCGCAGTTCACCCATGGTCGCAGTGGCGACGGTTTACCTCACGCCTATTCGCAATCGGGCGGCATGTTGCGCGTCAAGGAGGATCAGACGATGGGCACACTCATCGTCAACTTCGACGCCGGCTGGTGCGATGCCACCGACGCCCAGGACCTGACCCGTGCCCGGATGGTCGGCCTGCTGCACTACCTCAAGGACCATTACACCAACCTGGATCGCCCGACATACATCGCCCCGGCCATCGGGTTGCGACAATCACGACAGGTGGTGACCGATCATGTGCTGTCGCTGGATGATTTGGTGATGGGCAGGCGGTTCGACGATGTGATCGGTTACAGCGGCTGTCACTACGACAATCACGCGGTGGATTACGATCAGGAATCGGACGAGGCGATGTTCTGGATTTGGCTCAATCGCAACTGGCGCAATCCGGTGGCGGCGCAGATGCCTTATCGCATGTTGCTGCCGATGGGCCTGGCGAATGTGTGGATCGCCAGTCGCTGTGCGGGGGTTTCGCAGGATGCACACCATTCCCTGCGGATGCAGCGGGACATGCAGCGCATCGGCGAGGCATCGGGGATCGCGGCAGCGCTGTGCGCCAAGGCGGGAGTCGGTTCACGGCAAGTAGATCGGCAGACGTTGCAACAGTGGTTGATGGCAAGCGGGGCACTCAAACCGCCGGAGCAAAGTCCGCAGGCGATTTTTGGTTGGGTGTTGGAGCAGGAGGTGTATCACCCGGGGTATTTCGAACGTACTATGCAACAGGCCCTGGCGGATTTGGATGCGGGTCAACCGGGTCGAAGTATTTGGTGGTTGTATCGTCATCGTGAACAGACGCAGCAGGAAGTTCGCAGGCGTATGGGCAGCCGGCAGGCGATGGTGTCGTGGTTGGCGGCGGGCATTGGTGCGATGTGGGATGACCCGGCAGCCGAGCCGAGGCTGCTTCAGGCGATTGCCACGATGGAATATGGTTTTGATGGCGAACAGGCGGTCGTGGCGGGGAAATTGCGTTCGGGTGAGGAACCTTTGCCGGAGAAAAACCGCAGGCTCGCGCCCAACTGGCTGGTGGCGACGGGGCTGGTGCGTTGTTGCGGGACATCAGCCTGTTTGCCGGTGCTTGAAAAGCTGATTGCGTTGGATTTGCCGGTGATCGGCGTGCGTACCACGATCGCGTCCACGCTGTACCGCCTGATTGAAAAAGGTCGGCTGACCGATGCGACGCGGTTGCAGCCGATGTTGGAGCGATTGTTGAAGGGTTCGTTTACTGATGAACAGGTTCCGCCTCAGCGCATGCTGGGGGCGATGGCGCAGGCGGCAGCGACAGGTAAAGTCGATGAGGCACATCACCACGCGGCAGTGAACCCGCACGGGTTTTGGATGTGTCAGCAGACGCAGGAGGAGCATCGTTGGCGATTGCATTACACCGTGGCTCAGGCACGGCTGGCACTGGGCCTGCCGATGCAGGCGGAGGCGGAAGATTACCTGCGTGACCCGCGCAAACTGGTGCGTGATGCGTTTGCCCGTGTGCTGGTGAAACAGGGGGTGAAGCTGACATTGCCGCTGCGGGAAAAGGTGACGGTCAAAAGGACGAATAAGTAAGGCCTAGTTTAGAAACTGTTTCATAACTGGTTTGGGTGGGGCAGGCGTCTCGCCTGTCAATGAGCCGAAGGCTCATATAGATTGACAATGGTTGCACGAAATGGGCTTGCGCCCATTGGCAGGCGGGACGCCCGCCCCACCGTGTATTGAGTTATGAAATAGTTTCTTAGAGCGGACGCGATCAATCGCGGCGCTAATTTTCGAATACGATTCCGTCACTTGACCACTTGACCACTTGACCACTTGACCACTTGGCCACTTGGCCACTTGGCCACTTGACTACTTTGTATGGGTGGGTCCGTTCGCAGAAGCGCTTGACTTTGTGTGTCACCGGCAGCTTGTCCGCATGTGCCGACTGACCAGCAACGCAATCAACGTCGGATGGAATTGTCGGCGGCAAACAATTCACGTAATCGCTGCTGACGAAATGCAAAGATGCGCAGCACATCGTTGCGCACAAACCAGCGATACACCAAGGCCCCGCCCAGGGCGCGATGATGCACGACATCGCGGCAAAGCGTGCCTTGTGTGCCCTGGCGGGTTTGCTGGGTGAAGGTGTGCAGGTGGTGCCAGCGTTGGTACGGGCCGCGCTCCTGTTCATCAATGAAATGATGCGGCGGGTTCCATTCCGAAATAATCGTTCGCCAACGGATCGGCAAACCATGTATGCGAAGCTTGTAATCGATGCGTGCCCCGGTGTGCATGGGTATCGGTCGCGGTGTCAATATTTGAAAGTGCAACCAGGGCGGGGTGATCGCATCGAGGTTGTACGCATCACTGAAAAACGGAAACACTTTTTCCCGCTCATGCGGCAGCCAGAGTTCACAGCGTAACACCCAGTCCGTTCCGTCACGTTCCATCGTGATGCCCTGATCATGGGTTTGAATATCGCAACTGGTTTCCGTGGTGATGGTCATGGTGCTGCCTTGGTGTTGATGGTCGTTGGCAAGCGGTGCAGCGAAAAATAGGGAGTGACATGGCATCAAGGCAAATTGTTTTTATCAGCAGCGCAGTGGGTGACATGCGGACTACAGTTCAAGGAGTGCAACAAGGAGCGATGTCATGCATGTATTGCAAACCGATGTGCGGTCGTATCGGCAGCCGGAGTACCCGGTCGATGAATTACTGGTCAATCGATGGTCACCCAGGGCGATGAGTGGCGAGCCGATCAGCAGGGAAGAATTGCATACGTTGATCGAAGCAGCCCGTTGGGCACCGTCGAGTTTCAATGAACAACCCTGGCGGTTTTTGTATGCCATGCGCGACAGCGCTCACTGGCCGATGTATATGAATTGGTTGATGGAAGCCAACCGTGTGTGGTGTGCGAATGCCGGGGCGCTGTTGCTGATCGTTTCCAAAAAAACGTTTACGCACAACGGCAAGCCCAACGCGGTGCATGTGTTTGATGCCGGGGCGGCGTGGCAAAACCTGGCGCTGCAGGGCGCACGGCTGGGGCTGGTGATTCACGGCATGGCCGGGTTCGATTGGACCAAGGCTCAACAGGAAGCGGGCGTACCCAGTGATTACTCGGTTTGCGCCATGGTGGCGGTGGGCAGACCGGGGCGTGTTGATGGGTTGCCTGAAAACTTGCGCAGTCGTGAAGTGCCCACCGGACGAAAGCCCATGGCACAGTTGGTGTTTGAAGGTAAGTTCGCGGGGTAGTTCGTAAGAAGTGGACGAGTGTAAGCCGCCCTCACCCTAACCCTCTCCCGGAGGGAGAGGGGACGGAAAGTGGTCAAGTGACGGAACCGCATTCGGGAGTTAGCGCCGCGATTTATCGAATCTGCATGCCGTGTGGGCGTACAACACTCGCCCTCGCCTCACAACAGCTGTACCAGCGCCCGTGCGGTGGCAAGGCCTTGATTGAAGGAACGGAATATTTCAATGCGGCCGTCGCCCTGATTCCACTGGGCTTTGGCGAGCACCCCGGCGGGTTGGTCCTGCACCCCGGCGATCACCACATGCACCCCGCTGCGGTACAACTTATCGACGGCTGATTCGAGGTTGGTCAGCCCGGTTGCGTCCATCACCGGCACATCCGACAGGTCCATCACCACCACCTTCACGTCCTTGCTGATTTGCTGCAATTGACTCATGGCCCGCTGAGCTGCTCCGAAAAAGAGCGGCCCACGCACTTCATACACGAGCAGGTTTTTGGGCAGGGCTTCGTCAAGGGTCGGGTGATGATCACCAATCAATTTGGCGCCTGACAGTGCAGCCATACGCTGCATGAAAAGCAGTGCGGCCAGTATCACTCCCGCGGACACGGCAATGGTCATGTCAAACAGCACGGTCAAGCCGAAGCAGCAGAGCAGCACCAGCACATCACTGCGCGGAGCGACCTTGATGGTGTGTAAAAAATGTTTGGCTTCGCTCATGTTCCAGGCGACGACCAGTAGCAGCGCAGCCATGGAAGCCATGGGCAGGTAACCCAGCAATGGGGCAAGCAGCAACACCGCTGCGAGTACAAAGACGGCATGCACAATGGCGGCGATGGGTGAGCGTGCCCCGGCACGAATGCCCGTGGCTGTGCGGGCGATGGCCCCCGTGGCGGCAAACCCGCCAAAGAATGGAGCGATGAGGTTGCCCGTGCCCTGTGCAAGCAACTCGGCATCGGGGTCATGTTTTTTACCGGTCATGCCGTCGGCCACCACGGCTGACAGCAGCGATTCAATCGCGCCGAGCATGGCAATGGCAAAGGCATAAGGCACCAGTTCACGTATCAACCCCAGTGATAATTTCAACGGCTCACCGCCCGGCCCCGGTTCGTTCCAAGGCAGTACGGGCAGCGGTGGCAGTTGGGGAATGCCATACGGGTTGAGCGCGGAGCCGAACTTGCTTTGAATGGTGATGATTTCAAACCAGGGCCAAACCCGATGCAGGGCGTAGCCCAAAATCGCTGCGGCGGAAAGCGCGATCAGAGCTGCGGGAATACGTTTGGTGAATTTCGTCCAACTGATGAGCATCGCCAAGGTCAGCACACCAATGAGCAAATCGTGCCAATGGTGAATCCAATCGTGGTGCAACAGCGCATGACCGATGACGTGTACCTTTTCCAGGTAATTGGCTTCAGGGTCGAAGGGGGCAAATGACAACCCAAAAAAGTCTTTGAGTTGCAAGGTGGCGATGGTGACGGCGATGCCGGCGGTGAAACCGATGGTGACCGGATTGGGGATGAACTCGATCAATCGGCCCATGCGCAGCACGCCCATGAGCATGAGTATGAAACCGGCCATGACGGTGGCGATGGCCAGGCCGGCCAAACCGAACTTGGCGCTGATGGGGGCGAGTATGACGACGAACGCAGCCGTGGGGCCTGATACCTGTACCCGTGAGCCGCCGAGGATGGCGATCAACCCCCCGGCGATGATGGCGGTGTAAAGCCCATGTTGCGGCGGCACGCCCGAAGCGATGGCCAGGGCCATGGACAGAGGCAGGGCGACGATACCGACGACCAGCCCGGCCATGATGTCGGCACGCAGGTCTTTGCCGTGGTACCCCTCCGACCAGGCGGCTTTGAGGGCTGAGCATGGGCGGACCTGAACGTGTTGCAGCCCGGGGATGTTCCCCACAATGGTTTCGAGTCGATGACGCATGGTATTGGATCGCCAACCTGAGCCGGTCGGCTCAGGGGAAAGGGCGATCATAGTGAGAAGTGGTCCGACTGCAAGCATTACAAGAGTGAAAATGGTGATGATGGTTTAGTCATTTAGCTCCCGGTCAATGACCGGGGCTAAGTGGCGTATGACGAATGACAAATCACCGGGTATCACTGGCAGACAAGCTGCCAGTGGCACCCAGGCATACGTACTTGGGGGCAACAATGGCACTTTGGGCTAAGTGGAACGGCTGAGACATCCGATAAAGATGGGGTGTCGGTGAAAAAACGGTTGGGATGGTTGCATCCCTGACGCGGTGGTGAATCTTGTTGTAAGATGACCCTCGCGTTGGAAACTGGGGTATTTGACTCAGGATGGGTATTCGTGTCGGACGATCATGTGGGTACGGGTTTGCGCCGTAAATGGCGTGGTTCCAGGAGTGTCATCGATGATGCGCAAGCGAGATGAGGCAACGAAACGCATGAACCGCAAAATTCGTAAACTCGGGTTGCCGGCTTTGGTGGCCGGGCTGTTGTTTGCAAGTACCGGTTGCGAAATGCACTCATGGATGGACCCATCGGTGGTGGGTCGGTGGCAGCGGACGCCGGTGGTGCTGCCGATTTTGGAAAAGCTGGATGTGATTGATGAGCCATCGACCGAGCCGCCGGGGTTGACGCAGGTGCTGCCGGAGGATTTGGTGCCGGTGGTGCAGGAATACATTGTCGGGCCTGGCGATTTGGTGACGGTGACGGTGTTTCAGTTGCTGGTGCCCGGAGTGGAATCGGTGCAGACAAGACGGGTGGATGAACTGGGGCAGATTCGTTTGCCGATTGTCGGGGCGGTGCAGGTGGAAGGTCGCACGCCCAGCGAACTGGAAAACGATATTGCGGACACGCTCGTGCAAAAGGGTGTGCTGCGTGATCCGACGGTGAGCGTGATCGTGCAGGAACAGAGGCAGAACACTTTCAGCGTGATTGGTGAATCGACGTACGCCAGCACAGCCATCGGCACGTACACGATCATGGGCAAAGAGTTTCGGTTGCTGGATGCGATGTCGTTGGCGCGCGGTGTGCCGGGGCAGATTAAAAAGCTGTATGTGATTCGACCAGCCCCCAGTAGCGCAGCACGTGGTACAGGTGCGCCTGCTGCGGTGACTCCGCAACCGACACTGCCCATGCCGGCAACTTCAGCACCACCACAGCCTGCCGCAGGTACACTCAACCCGGCGGACCTGATTGATGGATTAATGCAAAACCCGCAGGCGGATGTGCCGGTGGAAAAAACCGCGCAGACGGCCACGGAAACGGGTGCTGTGACCGATGCCCCGGCTTATATCAATGTCGATGGCAAATGGGTGCGCGTGGCACCGGGCACCCCCGTGCCGCAACCGACAGCAACGCAACCTGCGACAGCGGCACCTACTGCAACAACGACCCCACCGGTGACACCGATGGTGCCGATGATGGGACAAGGTCCGGTTGTGCCGACGGCTTCAACAACCACACCTGCAACAGCGCCGACGACAACGCCGGTGACGCAGCCGCCGATGACGATGGAGGGTGGTTTGACGACGACTACTGATGTGACCGATCCGTTTGCGGTACCGATGGAACCGACGCCGGGTACGCCCAAGGACATACTGGAAGCCAAGGCACGTGGGCAGCGAGTGATTGAAATTCCGTACGACAAACTGCTCGAAGGTGACACACGCTACAACATCATCATTCGACCGGGTGATGTGATTCGTGTGCCGCCCCCGGTGATCGGTAACATTTATATTGGTGGTGCGATCAACCGTCCGGGTACGTATTCACTGCCCGGTGACAGGGACCTGACGCTGCAACAGTTGATTTTCGCAGCGGGGAACCTTGGGCCGACGGCGATTCCTGAACGGGTGGACCTGATCCGACGCATCGGGAAAACGCAGCAGGCGACGGTACGCATCAACCTGCGGGCGATTTTTCAAGGCACCGCGCCGGATATTTTCCTCAAGCCCAATGACACGATCAACATCGGCACCAACTTCGTGGCCACCCCGCTGGCGGTGTTCCGCAATGGGTTCCGTATGAGTTACGGGTTCGGGTTTGTGCTGGACCGCAACTTTGATGAGGCGGTGTTCGGGCCGCGCATTGGCAATTGAGGGGTTGTTTTTTGAGGAGCGTGTTGCGTTTTCACCAAAATCGAATTGGCCACGAAGACACGAAGAAAAACAGAAAGGATCATGGATAAAGGATAATGGATGATGTACAAACCAAGAGACAGTGAACGTCAACCATCTCTGAACATTATCCATCATCCATTTTACTTCGTGTCTTGGTGGCGAATTCCCGGAGAACGTGTTTGCTTTGAGGTGATGAACAGACAGAGGGTTTGACACGTATAAGAGGAGGTCGCTTTCAGGACCGGATGGAACCACGTCCAACGACCAAGGGATGAGCAGCAGCACGACGACAACCCTGCCGCCGACGTTACCGCCCACCCGTGCGACGCAAGGGGGACGGACATGGTTGTGGTTTGTTTTGTTGGGCGGGCTGTTTTTGCTGGTTTACTGGCCGTTTGTTCAGCGGTCGATTTTCATCGCCAGCAACGGCAACACCTGGTCGGAAGCGATGAAAAACCTGGCAACGCTGAAGGTGTCGGGCGACTGGTCACATGCGCTGGTGATTCCGCTGATCGCGCTTTATTTTGTCAAACAAAACCTCGGCGAACTCAAAAAATTGTTAACGGATCGTGAACCGGCGGCGTCAACGTTCGGCCCGGCGATGCGTGTGTCATTGGGTTTCATCGGCATGGTCGGCGTGGCGATGATGTACCTGTCACGCTCGGCAGGGATGAGCAGCCCGCGCTACCTGACGGGGTTGGCAATCGCAGGCGGATGCGGGCTTTTGTTTTTGATCGGGCCACCGCTTTTTGCAAGGCTGACGGGTGCTGCGTTCAAGGTGACGATGTCGGGCTTGTTGCGGGGACTGGGTTTGTTTTTCTTTTTGTTGGGGACGTTCAGTTACGCATGGTGGCTGGGGCCGGGACGGAATGACATGCTGCAGGGGTACAGCATGATCGTGGCGTTGTTCGGGCTGGTGATGTTCGCCCTTGGGCCGGCGCCGATGAAGGTGCTCTGGTTTCCGATTTTGTACCTGGCATTGGCGGTGAAGGTGGCGCCGCGCTGGTGGGACATGCTGGCGTGGAACCTGCGTCAGATTGCAGCGTGGCTGTCCACCCACGGCATCAATTTGCTGGGTGCGCCGCTGGACATGCACGCGGAATTGAAGGGTTCGACCATCGAATTGATGGTGGGCATGCGGAAGATTGAGCCGGCGATGGAAGTGGAGGACGCCTGTTCGGGGTTGCGGATGCTCATGGCCTTCATCGCGCTGGGCGTGGCGATGGCGTTCATGGGTCGGCGGCTTTGGTGGCAACGGGCGATCATGGTGGCCATGTGCGTGCCGATTGCGGTGCTGGTGAATGTCGGGCGCATTCTGGTGCTCGCGTTTGTGAAGGTTTACGGCAACCCGGAGATGGCGCAGGGCGATTTTCACCTGCTCATCGGCATGTTGATGCTCATACCGGCTGCGGGACTGTTCTGGCTGCTGGGCTGGGTGCTGGACAAAATGGTGGTGTACGACGATGAACCGGTGCAGCCGGCGGCAGTAAATGCAGCGGTGACTTCGATGCCAACGAATCAATCATCATCAACTTCGCCCCGATCACTGATCATCACGGGTACGGTGTTGGGGCTGGCGATCGCGGGGTTGCTCGGCGCGATGTATGCGTTGGGCTTGGGGACGTTGCGACCGGATTTGTTGGGGCTGCCGCTGCCGGTGACGTTGACGAAGGTATTGCTGGTGGTGAGTGTCGTCGGTTTTTTGGTGGCACTGGTGATGCTGGCAAATCGGGGCAGACGGCTGGTGCAACATGGGGTCATGTTGCAACCGTTCACCCTGGCGGTGTGTGCGGGGATGTTGCTGGTGGCGGCTGGGGGGCTGAACGGGATGGTGCAGGCTTCGCGGATGGTGCTTTTCAAAAAGGAAGTGCCGTTGCGGGCACCGTTGTTTACGTTGGCGGAACGGGCGGGCAACTGGGTGATGGAGGAAGACCTGCCGGCGCTCCCGGAGGAACAGGTTCAGACGCTGGGCACCAGGCACTACATTCGCCGGTTGTATCGTGACCGCACCAAACCGGCGGATTCGCCCGGTGCGATGGCACTGCTTCATATCGCTTACTACACCGGTACACCCGACACGGTGCCGCATGTTCCCGAACGCTGCTTTGTGGGTGGCGGGCTGATACCGTTGGGTAGTCCGTTCCGATCGGCACTCAACATGCAGTCGAATCAATTTGAACCTGACCCGGTGCAGGGTTACAACGTTCAACGGTTACGAGAGCCGCGCGTGGTGCATGTGCCGGCGTTATCGATACCGGTAACGGTGTTTCAGTTTACGCACCCTCGGCGACAAGACTTTGTTTCGACGGTGACCTATTTTTTCGTGGCCAATGGCCAGTTTTATCCGACGCCGGATGATGTACGTGCCCGGGGCTTTGATCCGCGGGACCAATACAGCTATTACTGCAAGGTGGAAGTGATGTTCAGCGGCGTAGGCGATGCGGATGAGGCGACGGCCCGCACCACGGCACTGATCACGGACATGATGCCGGAGATCATGGCGGCGCTGCCCGATTGGAATGATGTATTGGCCGGTCGCTGGCCTTTGGGGGCCGAGGCGCCGTAGGCATTGCTGAAAACCGGTCGTGAGCGTCAGGGCGCTGCGGTTGAATCGAAGTGAAATCATGAAAGAACCGCTCCCTGACGGTCGCGGCTCGTGAAACGAAGTCGGGGTTCGTCAAACGAAGTCACGGATCGTGAAACGAAGGAAGTTTGGAGAAAACTCATGGCTGCTCGTGTCAATACGCGATTTGTGATGGTGCTGGCTTCGGTGCTGGTGTTACTGGCGCTGGGTGTGGGCATGGCCTGGTACTTCGTGCTGCGCAAAGACCCGACGGAGAACATTGCCCGTGGTGATGCGGCGATGGCACAGCAGCAATATGAGGAGGCACAGGAGCAATACGGACGTGCGTATCACAAACGCAGCAGCGACATTGGCACCATCAGCAAACTGATCACGGCCACGGAATTGACACCGGTGAAGGACTCGCGTGCTGCACAGGAAGCGGTGGGACGGATGCGAGTGTTGTTGGATCGCTTGACGACCATCGACCCGCGCAACCCGGAATATTTTCAGCGCATGATGGAGTTTTATCTGCGCATCGGACGCGACCTCAACGATACAGGCGCGTTCAACTTCATCATCGAGCGTGCGGATAATTTTCTGAAGTTCGAACCCAATAGTCCGCTGGCGCTCAAATACAGGGGTATTGCACAGGTCAATCGTATTCGTGTGTTGGATGTGCCCTCGGAAAAACGGGATGAGGCGAGGGAAGACCTGCTGGCAGCCTTGGCGCAATTCCCTGAGGACCGGGATGTGCTCTATCACCTGGCGCTATGGAACCTCAACGAGGCGCAATTGCTGGATCGAGCCGGGCTGAATGTGGCACGTTCACGTCAGCTCAAGGCCCAGGTACGTGAACTGGCGCAACGGCTGATGGAGAACCACGAAAACGACCTGACCCGCAAAATGGATCGCGTTCGTCTGCTGATGGAACTGGGTGATCAGCAGTTGCTGGCAGCGGAACTGGCGCTGGCGGAAACCAGTTTCAAGAACAGCCCTGCTTCACCGGAGGTGACGCTCGATTTGGCGGATGCGTTGCTGCGTTCGGATCGGCAACCGGTGGATCGCGGGCCGAACCTGCCGCCGATCACCGCGGGGTTGCAGCGGGCACAGGCCATTCTGGAATCAGCGGCGAAAGTGCATACACAGGACATTCGCATTTTGTCGGCCCTGGCACAGGCGTATCAGCAGCAACTCGAATACGAAACCGCGCTGAAAACCTACGATCAGTTGCTGGCGGTGTCGGTGTATGGAACCCCCATGCAGGCACTGACGTTCTTTCAGATTCAGGTGCGTTCGAAATTGCAACGTGCGGAAGTGCTGCTCTTGCAGGCGGAGCGCATCCGTGAACCAGCCGAGCGCGAGAAGGTGTTTGCGCAGGTGCAGGCGGCCATTGATGAAGTGACGCCGGTGTTGGGGGCGGACACGGCTTTCATCAACATGCTGGCCGGCAAACTCGCCATGGCACAGGGCAAATGGGCACAGGCCACGACGTACATCGACCGAGCCTCGGCGCAGTTCAAGGACCAAAACCTCGAAGTGCTGGCGCTGTCGGCGCGGGTGCGACAGTTGTCGGGGGAAACCGGTGCAGCGGCTTCACGGTATCGAGCGATACTGGAACGTCACCCCAACATTCTGCCGGTGCGGTTGGAACTGGCGCAACTGCTGATCCAACTGCGTCAGTTTGATGAGGCACAGGCGCAATTGGCGACGGTGCTTGCGGCCACGCCCAATGATCCGCGAGCGCTGCAGTTGCAGGGGGCACTACTGATGCAGGCCGGGGACACGGACAAGGCATTGGCGACGCTGGCGAAGGTGGATGCCAATCAAAACCCGGAAGCGGCACTGGTGCTGGCACAGGCGCAGTTGCAGGCAGGCAAACTGAAGGAAGCCCGTGAAATCATTCAACCACGATTTGAGCGTGACCCCAAGGATGCGCGGTTGTTGCAGTTGATGTTGCGTACCGCCGATGAGCCGGCACAGGCCAAGGCGATCATTGCGCAGGCGCGGGCTGCCGGTGCCAACCCCGATTTGCTGGATGTGCTGGAAAAGACACTCGACCAGCAGGCCAACATCGCGGAAGTGGTCGAAGGCATGATCGAACGTGGGAGCGACCCGTACCAGCAGGCCATGCAGCGGTTCAGCCTGTATCGACAGACCGGTCGTGTGGACGAAGCCCGCAAGGAATTGGCCAAGGCGGCGCAGCTCAAGCCGAATGAGCCTGCGGTGATCGAAAATCAGTTTGCGGTGGCGGTGGAAACCAGGGAATGGGACAACGCTAAACGTTTTGCGGATCGTGCGGCGACGATGAACCTCGACCTGGCGGAGGGCAATTTTTACCTGGGACAACTGGCCTTGGCACAGGGCAACTTTGACCGGGCCACGGCTGCATTCCGTAAAGGGCTGGGGTTGCGACCGGTGTATTCCGATGGTTGGCGGATGATGGGCGATGCCCAGCGCATGGCCGGGGAAATCGCCGAGTCGGAAAGTGCCTATCGAACAGCACTGGACCAGTTACCCACCAATGTGGCGGCATTACGCGGCATCGCCGGCACGTATGACCTGCAAAAAGACCATGTGCGGGCACTGGATTCCCTGCGTCGCGCCATCGACATGGCCCCCAACGATCGGGCGTTGCTGAGCACCTATCTGGCTTACGAGGAAATGCACGGCGACGCCGGTCGTGCTTTGCAGATGCGTCAGCGATTGGCACAGGCCAACCCCAACGATGGCGCCAACCTGCGTGCCACGGCCATTCTGATGGCCCGCACACGGCAGATCGATGCGGCCCGCAACATCATGGAAGGCCTGTTCAAGAGCGAAGGCAAAACCACCATGAATATGGCGGCCATGGTGACGGTGCTGACGATCGCCGAGCAGCGTGATCAGGCCCGTCAACTTTTACTGGATCAACTGCGTGAAAAGGGCGACAAGGCCACGGCTGATGACTGGGTGCTTTTGGCCAAATTCAATCTGGCCAACAACAATGAAGACGAAGCACTTTACGCTTTCCGCAAGGCCATTGCGGTGGAAGACCCCAAAACCCGTGCCGCCAGTCGTGAATTGGCGGACCTGCTTTTTGACCGTGGGTTGTTTGGCGATGCGTTGACCTATTACCAGCAGTTGCATGAAAACGACAAGAGCGATTTGCGGGTGGCCCATCGTTACACCGAATCGCTGTTGCGGGCGGGTAACACGGAGTTGGCGGAAACGGTGCTGGCGGAAATCAAAAAGCGGCAGGTGAATGAATCGGCTGCGACCAAGGCCATCAGTTGGGTGCTCGAAGGCATGGTGGCCCGAGCGCGTAATCAGGACGACCGTGCGGTGCGGGCGCTTCAGGAAGCGATTACTTTGCAACCAACGCGGGCATTGTTTCACTATCAACTGGCGGAGCACCTTTCCAACCGTACTGATCGTGACAAGCTGACGATTGATGCGATCAACAAGGCGTTGGAACTGGACCGCAACCTCACGCCTGCCCGGCTGCTTTTGGCACGCATTCGAGTGCGTCAGCGTGACATTCCCGAAGCGATTCGTGAACTGGTCGCGCTCTTGAAAATCGATGCCCAATCGATACCCGCCCGGCGGATGCTGGCCGACCTGTACGATCAGAGTGACATGTTCGACGCCCTGCGTACGCACCTGGATGAGTCGGTGAAAATGTTCCCGCGTGATACATCGTGGCTGCGCTTGCAGGCACGTTTGGCACAACGGGAACGCAACAATAATCTGTCAAGGGACAAACTGATTGAAGCGGTGCGTATTTCGCCTTCGCCGGACAACCTGGCGGAACTGGCGATGCAGTACCTGCGCATGAATCAACCGGAGCAGGCGGTGACGCTGCTGGATACGAATGCTGCGCTGCGCGACACGCAGCCGGGTTTGCTGGCGATCAACGGTCGAGCGCTTTGGGCGCTCAATCGACAGGCGGAGGCGCGACCGATGTTTGAACGTGCCCTGCGCCAGACGCAGTCGTTTGGTCAGGTGATGTTTGTCAACGATCAACTGGCCAACGCGATGACCTTTGCCGGGGCGGTCGGGTTCCTTGAACCGTTCACGCTGGGCACAACCAACACCTTGTGGGCGGAATTGGCGGTGCTGACCAACCTGGTGGCCGATGCGCGATTCAAGGATGCACTGGAACGAGCGAAAAAGAGTGAGCTGTTGATCAAACCCAACACCGCGGAACGACTGGCAGCCGACCGACTGATAGCCTTGGCGCATCATCGCAGTGGTGACTTTCAACAGGCACGCACGATGTACGAGCGCGTTCTGGCAGCGGACCCGGACAGCGTGGCGAGTTTGAACAACTTGGCATACCTGCTCACGGAGCATCTGGGTCAGGCTGGTGAAGGCTTGAAGCACGCGCAGGAAGCGGCGCAACTGGCACCCAATGACCCGCAGGTACTTGATACCCTGGGCTGGGCGCAGTTTAAGGTAGGTCAAAGCAACGAAGCCCTGCGCACGCTTCGGCGGAGCGTGGACCTGAGTGAACTGGCTGCCAACCACTTTCATCTGGCGGAAGTGCTGATTGCCACGGGCAACCGTTCCGATGGTGTGCGTTTCCTGGAAAGAGCGATTAAGCTGGCGGAGGAGCAGAAAGAAGCCGAGTATGGCGAGGCTGCCCGCAAGCGTTTGACCGAATTGCGCGGCTGATATGGCCGTTGTCGTTGCTCAGGTTGTACCGCAACTGTTTACCGAGGTTTGATATGACTGCCAATCCTTTAGCACCGATGCCCGTGAACCTGCCCGTGCCCGCCGCCGGCCCCATGGCCGCCCGGCTTACGCCGGTGGACCCCCTCAAGCTGCTGCGTCAGCATGTGACTTTGCTCATCGGTACCGCGATTGTCGGTGTCATTCTGGGGGTGATCACCTGGGGCGTCTGGTACCTGGTCTGGCCGCGGTACAGTTCACAATCGCAGCTCGTGGCCACCAGTCCGCTGGCATCGCCGTACGACCTTGCAGCCGAGGTCGGCGGTCTGGCCATGAGTACCGACGCGATGAATTCCTACATTCAGAATCAGATCATTCGTCTGCGCTCCGACGACGTGATCACCGATGCTTTGCGCAACCCGGAATTGCGTCAGACAGCATGGTTTACGTCCATGGGCAGGGAGGATGGAGATCGTTTCCGTCGCGCCAAGGAGCAGCTTCAGGAAAAAGGTGCTTTGCGGGCCTCGCACATTCGTGGTTCGACGACGATCATCGTTTCATTCACCGGCAAGGAAACGGAAGAGCTGGGCAAAATACTCGACATCATTGTCAACGTGTACCTGAGCAAACTGCGGAATGAAAGCGATAACACAGCCACGGGCCTGCGGCAGATTTTCGTGCAGGAACGAAAACGCGCCGAAGATGACATCACGGAAATTCAGAACCGTATCAAGTTGTTCATGCAGGAAAACGACCTGCCCAACCTGCAACCGCAGCTCAACGAATCGCAGATCGCCTACCAGTTGATCGCTGATCAGGAAGCGAAACTGCGCGTTGCCATGCAGGCGGCCAAGGATGCCTACGGTGCCATGACGGCAGCGACGCAACAGAAACGGTTTACGCACGCCCCGGAGGAAATCGCCCAGATTGAGCGTGACCCGGCGGTGGCCACCCGTGACGAGCGCATTCGTCAGCTTCGTGAGGAACGCGAAACCCAACTTTACCGCATGGGTGAAAATCATTACTACATTCGTGATTTGGACAACAAAATCGCTGCCACGCAGGTCGAGCGTAAACGTGAGTTTGATCGGCTGCTGCTCGAACGTGAACAGGTGATGCTGGCCGAGGCGCGCAAACAGGCCGAGGGCATGGAGGCGCAGCTCATTGGTCTGCGTCCGCGGTTGGATGAAGCCCGGGAACGGATGCGTGACCTTTCGCAGAAAATTCAGGCTTATGACAACCTGGCGCAGCAACTCACCCTTGCCAGTGAACGGCGGGACAAGTCGAACCTGATGCTGGATGATGAACGTGTGCGCCGCAGCCGACCCGACTTTGTGCGTATGCGTTTGCAGATGGCAGCCACGACCCCACGACTCAGTTCGCCGCGTTACGAAATCGTCATCCCCGGTGTGACCATGTTGTGCCTGGCGGCAGTGGTCGGCGGGCTTTACCTGCGGGAAACGCTCGACCAGCGCGTGAAAAGCCCGACGGACATCAAACTGTTCACCGACATGGAATTGCTTGGCGTATTGCCCGAAGCAACCGAAGACCCATCATCGCCGGCACGGGTGGAAAGCGTCGTACAGGATGACCCGGCAGGCCTGATGGCTGAGTCGTTCCGACAGATTCGCACCGCAGTGGTGGCGCAGATGGACAAACGCGGGCAGAAGTCACTGCTGGTGGTGGCACCGGCGGCGGGCAGCGGGGCATCGAGCTTTTCCAGCAACCTGTCGATGAGCATGGGTTATGTCGGGCGCAAGGTGCTGTTGTTGGACGCCAATCTGCGCCGGCCCAATCAGCATTACATTTTCGGCATGCCCCAGCAGCCGGGGCTGGTGGAATTGTTGCGCGGTTCGACGACGCTGGAACAGGCGATTTTTCACAAGGTGGAGCCGAGCGTGGACATACTGCCTGCAGGGGATGTGCGCGACATTCCGCCGGAGATGCTGGAAGGCGCTGCGTTTCGGGCGCTGCTCGGTCAGCTTGAAAAGAATTATGACCTGATTGTGATTGATTGTTCGCCGGCACTGCTCACGTCCGATTGTCAGATGATCGCCAAGCACGCGGATGCGATGGTGGTGGTGGTGCGGGCGGGGACGGACAAGCGGGGCATGATCGGCCGCATGATTCGTCAGGTGGAAGGCGCTCGCGCGGTGGTGCTGGGGCTGGTGCTCAATCGCGCCAAAGCCAGTGCCGGCGGGTACTACAAACAGACCTACGAAGAGTTTTACCGCTACCGCAAGCAGGCGGACACGGCGACGAACAAGGCGATGCCTGCGGTGAAGGAAAAGGCATGATTTTTTGAATTAGTTTAGCGCGGACGCTTTGCGTCGGCGTTATTGACGCCGTGCCCTTTAGGGCCGGATGGTTGCGTGAAAAAAACCGGGGCTAAAGCCCTCGGCGTCAGAAGTCAGGGCGTGATGGTGATTGGGAGATGATGGATTGATGCGTACGATGGTGACGGGTGGCGCGGGGTTTATTGGTTCACATCTGACCGCGCTGTTGCGCAAGGATGGGCGCGATGTAATGGTCATTGATGACCTGTCCACCGGGCGATTGGAAAACATCACTTCGTTGATCGGGCCGGGGTGCGAGTTCATTCAAGGCCGGGTGGGTGATGTGCTCAAGCAGCAGCCGGAGGTGATGCAGGGGGTGGGTGAGGTTTATCATTTGGCGGCGGCGGTGGGGGTGGAACTGGTGGTGCGTGATCCGGCGACGATGATCCGCAATAACGTGGAGGAGACAGCCGTTGTATTGGAGACGGCTTTGCGGTTTGGGGCGAAGGTGTTGGTGACTTCATCGTCGGAGGTTTACGGGCGCAGTCCGTGGATGCCGTTGTCGGAGGAACAGGAACTGGTGTTCGGGCCGACCAGCAGCAGCCGATGGAGCTACGGCATGGCCAAGGCGTTGGATGAACACCTTGCTTTGGCAATGCACCAGCATCAGGGACTGGGCACGGTGGCGGTGCGCTTGTTCAACACCATCGGCCCGCGCCAGGTGGGGCATTACGGCATGGTGGTGCCAAGGTTTGTCGGCTGGGCGGTGCGTGGTGAGCCGATATTGATTCATGGGGACGGTCGACAGACGCGGTCTTTTTGCGATGTACGTGATGTGGTGACGGCTCTGCCGAGGTTATTGGGGGATGCAAAGCACCATGGCCGGGTTTACAACGTCGGGTCGGATACGGAAATCAGCATCGAACAACTGGCGGACAAGGTGATGGCGATATCGGGCAGCAAGTCGATGAAAAAGTTTGTGCCCTATCAACAGGCGGCGGACCGCGGGGTCGATGACCCGGTGCGACGGGTGCCTGATTTGTCACGCATCCGCTCAGCGATTGGTTTTGAAGCACGTTACTCACTCGATCAGACGCTGGCGGATTTGATTGCGATGGCATGTGGTAACCAACAAGCCCGGGTGGAAGGCAGCAGTGTATGAACCTGTTGCCGATGCAACTTGGGCAGATGGTGCTGGGTGATTCGTCCCCGCAAAGTATTGATGAGGTGATCGCGCCGTATGTGGGTGTGTTTGCGGCGGCGTTTGTGGTGAGCCTGCTGGCGACGCCGGTGATGCGCAAATTGGCACGCAACAACGGCATTACTGACAACCCCGACAATCAGCGCAAATTGCACCGCGAACCGATTCCGTACCTGGGCGGCGTGGCGATTTTTCTAGGTTGGATGGCGGGCATGGCGGCCTGTCTTTTTGCCTATCAATACAACCAGCACGGCGAGATGGTCCGGCTGGTCAACATTCCGATCAGCATTGTGTTCGGTGCGGCAGTGATCACGCTGGTGGGGTTGTTTGATGATGTGTATGGCTCGTCGCCGAGGGTGAAACTGGGCGGGCAGTTGCTGGCAGCAGCGGCACTGGCCAGTGAACAGGTCGGGCTTGTGCTGGTGAATCAGACGCTGGGCATACTGGGGGTTGACCATGCGCCTTATTGGATTTGTTACACGGCTGGGGCGGCACTGATTGCGCTCTTTGTGCTGGGCGGGACCAATGCCATGAACCTGATCGACGGGCTTGACGGATTGGCAGGCGGCTCGGCGGCGATCATGAACCTTGGTTTTCTGGCGATAGCGGTCTATGCGGTGATGGGGGCGGCGATGGAGATGGACCCGGAACTGCACAGCAACAACCCGATAGCCGGACCGGCGACGATCGTGATTTGTCTGGCTACGTTGGGCGCGGTGCTGGGGTTTCTGCCCTACAACTTCAACCCGGCGAGCATTTTCATGGGCGATGCGGGGTCGCTTTTGCTGGGCTTTCTGGCGGTGAGTACGATTTTGATGTTTGCCCATACCAGCAAGGGACCGGGGCTGGTGCTGGCGGGGCTGATTGTTTTTTCGCTGCCGATCATTGATACGACGATGGCGATCATGCGGCGTAAAATGCGTGGTGTGTCGATATCCAGTGCGGATAAAATGCACCTGCACCATCAGGTGCTGCGTCATTGGCAACGGTTCAGACTGGGGCCGGGAGCGAGTGTAAAATTGACGGCCTTGTCGCTGTATGCTTTTGGACTGGCACTGGCCTTGCTGGGTTTACTGGCAGCGGTGGTGCGGGTGCGTTACAGCATGGTGCTGGCACTGGTGTTTTTCGGTTTTGTAGCCGTGCTGGCGTTCAAGTCGGCACAGCGGATCGTGCGACAGGAAAAAGAAACCCTTGTCGCCCCTGATGCAACTGCCCAGGTGACAACAACGACAGCAACGACAACTTCAACTTCAACGATAACTTCAACGGTCGGAGACCAGGCGCATGGCTAGCATCGGCTCACCATTCAACCCCGACAGCACCCCTTTTCGTCAACTGGAAACCGAATGCGATGTCTGTGTGGTGGGCGGGGGCATGTCGGGTTTATGTGCTGCCATCGCCAGCGCCAGGCACGGGGCACGCACGATATTGGTACACGATCGCCCGGTGCTCGGCGGCAACGCCTCCTCGGAAATTCGCATGTGGATTTGCGGTGCCCACGGTCGCAACACCAAGGAGACGGGCATCCTTGAAGAAATTCAACTGGAAAACTGCCACCGCAACCCCGGATTGATTTACTCGATTTGGGACAATGTGCTTTATGAAAAGGCAGCCCTGTGCCCCAACCTCACCTTGATGCTCAACACCAGTTGTTGCCACGGTCGCAAAGAGGGCGACCAACTGGCGTCGATCACCGCCTGGCAACTGACCAGTCAGACCTGGCACACGATTCACGCCAAGCTGTTCATCGATTGTTCGGGCGACAGCGTGTTGGCCCCCATCAGTGGGGCGGACACGCGCTGGGGTCGTGAGGCACGCAGCGAGTTTGATGAAGACATTGAGCCGAGCAACGCCGACCGTAAAACAATGGGCAATTCGCTTTTGCTTCAGTTGCGTGAGGTGGAGGAGCCGGTGAACTTCACACCGCCGAGGTGGGCATACAAGTTTCGCTCGCCGGAGGACCTGCCGCATCGGGGCGTGGAATCGGGCGGGCACAATTTTTGGTGGATCGAACTGGGCGGGCTGGCCGACACGATTCATGATGCCGAGGCGATTCGTCATGAACTGATGAAGGTGGGTTTTGGCGTGTGGGATTACATGAAAAATCACATGCCCACCAAGGAGCGCATGAAAAACTGGGACCTGGAATGGCTCGGCTCCCTGCCGGGCAAACGGGAAAACCGACGATACATCGGTTTGCACACCGTCACGCAGAACGACATTCGTGACGGGGGCAAATTCAGCGACATCATCGCCTACGGCGGATGGTCGATGGACGATCATCACCCCGCAGGCCTGCTCTACCCCGGCAAACCCACCATTTTTCACCCGGCGCCAACGCCCTACGGCTTACCCTATCGCAGCCTGTTGTCGCGCAATGTAAGCAACCTGATGTGTGCCGGTCGCAACATCAGCACGACCCATGCTGCGCTTTCATCGACCCGCGTCATGGCTACGTGCAGCCTGATCGGACAGGCGGCAGGCACCGCAGCGGCCATGTGCATTCAAAAGCGATGCACCCCGGCGGAACTTTACCCGCATCGCATCGGTGAACTGCAAACGCAACTCATGGAAGATGACCTTTGGCTGCCGGGCTTGGAACGACCGGTGCATGCCTTCACGCAAAGCGCCAAACTGACAGCAACGGGTGACAACGCTGATGGTTTGCGTCGTGGTCATGATCGGCCGATTGGCGAAGGTGAACGTGGTTGGACCGGGCCGTTGGGTCAGCCGATGGAGTTGAACTGGGACCAGCCGCGCGACATTCGCAGCCTTCGACTCGTGGCTGACAGCAACCTGAATCACGCCAAACGGATGCCCTGCACTTATCCGAAAAAGGGGCATCACCAAACGGTTCCGCCGATGATGCTGCGTAAGTTCACGGTGCAATCGCGAAGCAGTGACGGTCAGTGGCAGACCATCGCGCAGGTGGATGACAATTACCAGCGACTGATTCGTGTGCCGTTGCAAGCGCGTACCAATGGGTTGCGGATTGTGCCGTTGGAAACCTGGGGCAGCGACCTGGCGCACTTGTTCAGCATTGATGTGCGTGATCAGCACGAAGCCAATCGTGGGCCGATGGGTGCGCCCGAGGGTGAGTTGTGGTCGGATGTGCGTGCAAGGGTCGCCCCGGCTGATTTGGCCGAGCCGGAGTCGGGCTTGGAAGCGACCGAGGGCCGAAGGGTGGGGGCGTGAAGCAATGGCTGATGGATCATGGATGATGGATAATGTTCAAGCCAAGAGAAGGTGATCGAAAACCTTCTCCGTCCATTATCCATTATCCATTATCCTTTATCCATGATCCATAATCCATCACACTTCACTCAGCATATTCCCACACCGTCACGCGCAGGCGTTTGACACCCCACTTTTTCGCCTGTTCATGCGTGGGCATGAGCAGGTCCAGCCGATCACCTTTGATTTTGCCGCCGCGGTCGAGCACGGGGACGGGTGTTTGTCGATGATAACCGGGGACGGAAACAATGGTGCCGAAGCGCATGCCCGGCGGACCGGCCACCAGTTTCATGTCGTGACGTGACACATGCTGACCACTGGCCGTGATGCCGTCGCTTTTCCCACAGCAACAGGCCCGCGGACAGTAGGCGGTGACGGTCATCCAGCGGGTGGTTTTCACCCGTAACGCTCGGCCACGATAGGTGGGGCCGCTATGCTTGATGTCGTTGAATGAACGGGCTTGTTGCGCTTTGGTGACGGTGATGTTCAGTGCGGGTTTGATGACCGGCGCGGTGGCTGTTGCGCTGTTTACCAAAGGCGTAGTGACATCGCTGCCGCGTGCCGGGGCGTTGGACGTGGCATTGCTGGTGCTGATGACACTGCCCAAAAGGATCAGGGCAGCGCCAAGCCAGACGCAGGTGAACAGAGTAGAGCGAAAGCGTGGGTGTGCCAACGGCGCATCCTCAAAAGGGATGGCATCCTTGCCGGGCAAAAGGGAGCTTCCAGCCGGAAGATGAATAATATAACCTTTTGCGGACCTTGTGAACAGGGCTTGATGGAGTGATTGGGTGATCTGGCGATTTGCGATTTGGCGATTTTTATCTTCCACGCCTGAATGACCATTGACGCCGAGGGCTTTAGCCCCGGATTTCACGCGACGACCCTAACCATCCGGCCCTGAAGGGCACGGCGTCAAAAACGCCAATTGACCACTCGACCACTTGACCACTTCTTGCATACGCGATAAATCGCGGCGCTAACAACAACGCCGACGCAAAGCGTTCGCGCTAAACAATTTGGTAAATCCGAAATCCGAAATTCGAAATAATCTTCCCACTCACCCCGATTTTTCATTTTCCAACGCCTGCTGATAGCTGGCGGCGATGCCCAGCAGTGTCAGGTCCGGCACGATACGGTCGATCAGTTCGTGATCCTTGAACAGCAATTCGGCATCACCGCCGGTGGCCACGACCATCGGAAAGCTGCCCACGCTTTCCGCATATTTTTCCACCAGTTCACGCACCAGCCCACGCAGCCCGTGGTACATGCCCGTGCGCATGGCCTGCACCGTGTTATGCCCGATCGCCTCCTCCGGCACAGCGGGCGTCACCTCCGGCAACTGCCCCGTGTGTTCATGCAAACTACGCAACATCAAACTCGCACCGGGGGCGATGGCGCCGCCATGAAACGTGCCCGAACCGTCGATGAAATCAACCGTGATGGCTGTGCCCGCATCCACAACCACGCATGATTGTTTCAATGTGTCGTAGGCAGCCGCGGCATTGAGCAATCGGTCTTCGCCGACCATCGCTTCGGGGTCCAGTTGCCGACCGATGGCAATGGCGACATCCTCCTCCACGCGCAACACATGAGCCTGTCGATCCTCCAGCAGCGCTTCGCCGACGATTTCCTCCACCTTGGGGAACACCTTCGGGTTGACCGTGGCCATGAGCACCACAGGTTGCCTGGTACTTACCAGTTCCTTCCACGCAGCCACGACAAACTCGCGCAATTGGCTGTCGAGTTGATCGGGTGTCAATGCCAGTGTGCGCACCAGTTTGCCGTCGATGAACACACCCAGTTTGGTGCGTGTGTTGCCGACGGAAACAGCCAGTAGGTTGACGTTCATAGGGGTGACCTTATGTCAAGTCGATGTTTGGCCGGACAAATGGTGGTGGCACAAATCATGACGCCGAGCCCTTCAGGGCCGGATGATTCCGAACTCGCTGTTGATAGCTGGAATATCCGGGGCTGAAGCCCCCGGCGTCATTTTTTCTTTTTAACTTTTTTTTACTTCATTGGCACGCACTTCCACCAGCAGTTTCCAGCACGCTTCCAAAAACTCATTCAACCCAACTCCGGTTGCAGCGCTCACGGCCATGACCTTTTTGCCCAGTACCTGTTCCACCAGTTCCACCGCAGCGCGATGCTCCGCCGCATCCGCCAATAAATCCAGTTTCGTCACCACGATCAACTCATGCTTTTCCGCAAGCAACGGTGAATACTGCGCCAATTCTTCACGGATGATGCGATAGTTTTCCGCCGGGTCGCTCGCGTCGGTCGGTTCGATTTCCAACAGATGCACCAATATCCGTGTGCGCTCGACATGGCGCAAAAACTGGATGCCCAGCCCTGCGCCCTGATGTGCTCCCTCAATCAAACCGGGTATGTCCGCAAACACGATCCGCCGTTGGTTCGACAGTTCCGCAATACCCAGTTGCGGCTCCAATGTCGTAAACGGATACGCCCCGATTTTCGGATGTGCTCTGCTGATGCGTGACAGCAGCGTCGATTTTCCCGCATTGGGTTTGCCGATGAGTCCGATGTCGGCAATCAGCTTCAATTCCAACTTCAACCGTCGCTCTTCGCCGGGCTGACCCGGTTCAAATTCACGCGGGGCCTGGTGCGTGGGTGACTTGAAATGCTCATTGCCAAACCCACCCTGGCCGCCCTTGGCAATTAAAAACTTTTTGCCCGGCTCATCCAAATCCACCACCAACTCACCCGTGTCGCCATCGTAAACCAGCGTGCCCGGCGGAAGCTTGATTTCCAAATCATCCCCATTGCGACCCGCACACTGTTTGACATCCCCCGGCACACCATCCTCCGCGTACCAGTCCGCCTTGCCGGAAAAATCCAGCAACGTGTCAACCCCCGCCGTCGCCACCAAAAACACACTGCCGCCCTTGCCCCCATCGCCGCCATCCGGCCCGCCTTTGGGCACGTACTTCTCCCGACGGAACGACACCTTCCCGTCGCCGCCCTTGCCCGCGTAAACCCGTATCTCGGCTGAGTCGATCAGCATGTATCACCAATTCTAAAAACTGCATACCAAGTAAAAAGGGCATCATCACGATGCCCCTGTTCATTCATGCTTTGTCACACGTCACAGCCAACCCCAACGCTGTAACGAATCAGTTCACTGCCGCAACCGGTTTGACATTAACCTTACGACCCTTGAACTCCACCATGCCATCGGTCAGGGCGAACAGGGTGTAGTCCTTGCCCAAGCCTACGTTCAGGCCGGGCTTGAAGGGCGTGCCGCATTGACGGACGATGATGCCGCCGGCGTTGATGGTTTGGCCGCCGTAAACTTTGATGCCCCGGTACTGCGGGTTGGAATCGCGTCCGTTGCGTGAGCTGCCGCCTGCTTTCTTATGAGCCATAGGTCACCTTTGCTGTGTATCTGCCTGCGTGGATCGCCTACCGGCCACCCTTTGAATCGAGCCACGAATTATAACGTCAATCGCCCCCGATGGGCAAATCCGCATCCGCAGGCAGATATCGAAGTGGCCAAGTGGCCGAACCAAGCCAAGGACGAGGCTGGCAAGCCGAGGACTTGGGTATTCTGCTTTGCATGATCTGGCGATCTCGCGATTGGGTGATTTTATCTTCCACGTATGAACGACCATTGACGCCGAGGGCTTTAGCCCCGGATCATTTCTTGCAGAAAGTGCAGCCATCCGGCCCTAAAGGGCACGGCGTCAAAAACGCACGGTGTGACACTGGCAGCTTGTCTGCCGGTGTCCTTGACGACTTGCCAAACAACTGCTCCCCGATACCAGCGACGACTTTCATTCACCCAGCCGAGGGCGGCTGGGCTACATCAGACGCGATCAATCGCGGCGCTAACACCCGAACAATGCTCCGTCACTCGGCCACTCGGCCACTTGGCCACTCGACCACTTCCCCACCGCCCTCACGCCGCATCCGCCTGTGTCAGCATGGCAATCGCTTTGCGACAGGTTTGTGCCAGTTGGTGATAGGTTTGTTGCAACTGATCAGCGGGGGCTTTTGCGGTGAGTTTTTGAAACAGGGCATCCGCCTGTTCGGTGATTTGTGGATACCCATAACCGGCTGCCGAGCCTTTCAAATCCAAACACATTTTTTCCAGCACCGTCCTGTTGCCGCCGGGGGTCAGTTGCTTTTCCATGCTTTCGATCTGTTGCGACAGCCGTTCCAGAAACGCGATGATCAACGGTCGCATCGAACGGTTGCTCCAATACGCACTGCGCAACACCTGATGCGCAACGCTACCACCCGATTTTTTTTCGTGCAGGTGATGATGAATGAATCCGACCAGGTCTTCAAAGTGGTAGGGCTTGATCAACAGTTGGGTGCAGCCCCATTCGATCGCCTGTTTGCGAGTTTCCGGGCGCGTGTCAGCCGACAGCGCCAATATCGGCCCCTTGTATCCCCGTTCCCGCAGACTCATCGCCAACTCCGGCCCGGTCATGCCCGCCAGCCACACGCCGGTCATGATCATGTCAAACTTTTCCGCTTGCGACCGCATCAGCGCCTCCGGGCCGTTGGTTACTGTGATCACTTCCATGCCGAGCGTGTGCAGTTGAAACTTGATCAACTCCAAGTCGTTGATCGAGTCATCAACGTACAACACTCGACCCGCAAGCGACGGCATTTCCACGCTCGGCTTTTCCGGGTGGTTATCCTCCAACAACGTCGTCACGTAATCATTGAGTTCAATCGGGCCGGCAAAATGCACCCCGATTTCATGCACCCGACCGCTCACCAATCGACAGCGCCGAATCTCCCCCGACACCGTCGCAATGCTTTTATCACTGCGGCGCAGGGAAACGACGCAGGGTGTGCCCGTATGCAAAAAATTGCCGTGCAAAAACCCCAGCCCAAATCGGCTGAGGTTGCGGGTGTGTACCAGGTAATTGGAAACCGATCCGCCGGGGTGACGCACCTGCAAAATCAGTCCGCCTGAAATGCGGTATTCAAGGCGTCGATCCGTCCGACGATCACGGTCGGCTTTTTGTGCCTCCTCTTCGCGCAATCGATTCAGTAAAGCCTGCTGCTCCTTCTCGCTCAGGTGAAGGCTGTCGATGTACGTACTTTTTTTCGGTGTTGAAGAAGCCATAACCCGCACACCCCCCGACCTTGAACAATGACTGAAATAATGACGACCGGGTACGGTATTTATCGGGTAAACCGGTTCGCAACATGACCCCGTGTACAAGCACGCGGTTATTTTGTTCAGAGCCTTGTAACCTAGTACCGATGCTCACCGGGCATTTCATCCGGCACGCCCTCATCATCCTCATCCACCACATCATCCTGTCCCGCCAGCCGCAGCCGTGGTTGCCCTTGTGTTCGCTCCGCTTTGTCGCCTTTGTCACCCTTATCACCATTGCGCGGATCAAACACCGTGCCCGCTGCCGCCTCTGCCGCATCCTTTTCCGCCTGCTCACGCATCGCTTCCCAATCCTCCAGCGAAATCGTCACTTCACGAGCCTGCGAACCCTTGTATTCACCGAGTAGCCCTGCGTGCGCCATTTGCTCAATCAATCGTGAAGCTCGTGAATAACCGATGGTCAATCGCCGTTGAAGCAGCGACACGCTGCCACGCTTGGTTTCCAGCACGATGCGCACCGCATCCTCAAACAGCGGGTCTTTTTCAAATTCTTCCGCGCCTTCCTCGCCCGTGGCCGCGGAGCGCAATTGCACCAGTTGCGGTTCAAAGTTCTGCTGCGCCACTTCCTTCAAAAACTTCACCACCCGGCGAATTTCCAGGTCGTCCACCAACGTGCCCTGTGCCCTTGTAAGCTTGCTGTTGCGGGGCGACAAATACAGCATGTCACCCTGCCCCAACAACAGCTCCGCGCCTTTCTGATCCAGCACGATGCGACTGTCCAGCCCCGATGCCACCTTGAACGACACACGACAGGGCATGTTGCCCTTGATCAAACCCGTCACCACGTTGGCCTGTGGCCGTTGCGTCGCCAGTATCAGGTGAATGCCCACCGCACGGGCTTTTTGCGCCAACCGCACAATCAACCCTTCGACTTCCTTATTGGTCATCATCAGGTCCGCCAACTCGTCGATGACGATGACGATGTAAGGCAGCTTTTTCGGAATGACCGCTTCTTCCTGTTCCGTCGAGGGCTGAAAACGTTCCTTGATTTCCGCCCAGGTCAGCGAGTTGTAACCCGCCACATCGCGCACCGCTGCCTCGGCCAGCAGTTCGTAACGCTCGTCCATCTTGTTGACCGCCCATTCCAGAATCGCCGCAGCCTTGCTCATTTCCGTCACCACCGGGCACATCAAATGCGGAATGTCGCGGAACATCGACATTTCCACCATTTTCGGATCGACCAGCACCATGCGCAGTTCATCGGGCTTTTTCGTGTACATGAACGACATGATGATCGAGTTCATGCACACGCTTTTCCCCGAACCGGTCGTCCCCGCGATCAGCATGTGCGGCATTTCCGTCAAATCCGCAATCAGGGCATTACCACTGGCGTCCTTGCCCAGCAGCATCGGCAGCTTCATGCGGTTGATCATCTCACTATTGGCGCTCATCAAATCCTTGAGCCTTACTTTTTCCTTTTTCAGGTTCGGCACTTCAATGCCCACCGTGTCCTTGCCCGCCGTGTTGGGCACGATGCGAATGTTCTGAGCCTTGAGCGAACGTGCCAGGTCCGAACTCACACTCTGCAACACCGACACCTTGGTCCCCGGTTTGAGTTTGATCTCATACAACGTGATCACCGGCCCGGAATGAATGCCAACAACCTCACCCTCAATCCGATACTGTTGCAATGCCTCTTCCAACAGCAACGCCTGATCGCGCACCAGTGATTCCATTTCCTTCGTGAAATTGCTTTCGCCATCCACCAAAAGGTCCAGCCCGGGGAATTGATACCCCGACACATCGATTTCCCTTACCGCCATCGGCCCGGCTTTGGTCGGGTTCACAAAATTGATCGGCAACTGCTTGATCTTCGCCCGCAAATCCTCCACCGTCAGTTGCTTCTTTTCCGCCACATACGCACCCGGCGCATCGTGACCATCCGCCTCGTCATCATCAATCGCATCATCGTCGTCATCGTCATTACTTTCCGCCACCGGTACCCCCGGTGCTTTTTCGATGGCCTCATCCTCGTCTTCGTCCACCACCATCGTCGCAGCGGCTCGATCCGGGTCTTCGATGCCGGCCAAAGCATCGTCGTCGTCCTCAACCTTGGCACTGGGCTTCACGATGTTGTTACGTTGCAGGTTTGTCACCGGCGTCAACCCGCCCATCGGCTCACGTCGCCCGCCCAGTGAACCGACCAGCACCGGTTTGGGCCACTTCATCTGTGTCAGGGCATACGCACCCTGCCCCAGCCAGCGGGCCACGGTGAACACCACCTGGTCCATCGCCAGTATCGCGCCGATCCAAAAACCGATGCCCAGTATCAGCATCGTGCCCAGTGTGTTGAAACGGTACGCCAATTCACTGGCCAGAAAAATCGCCACCAGCCCGCCCGAACCCTCCGGCCGTGACGACACCCCCGGCAGCATCACCGCCAACAAGCTGCTCGTACACAAGCTCATCAACAAAATGCCCACAACGCGCAACACCGGCTGCGACAACGGACGTTTGATCAACGTCGCCACGATGAACGCCAAGGCCCCCGACAGCGCAATCCATACCCCCGGCCCGAACATCAAATACGCATGATGCGCCAGCACCGCCCCCGCTCGCCCCGCCCAGTTGTGCGGCTGACCATTCATCGGCGCCACCGCATACCCCGGCCAGTCGGCTGGGTGATACGTCAGTAACGCCACCGCGAGCAGCCCCCAAAAACCAATCACCACCGACCACAACACATAAGGCCAAACCTGTCGGCTCGACCCGCTCACACTGCTACTGCTTGTTTTGCTTTTCTTCGCCATGATGTCCCTTGTTACACAAAAAACGACAAAACGCCTTCGATACGCCTTCTTCCGACCCCCTCTCCCTCCGGGAGAGGGCAGGGTGAGGGCGTCTTTTTGCATTTATCTTGATTCATACCTGCTGCTGGTTTGCCTCACACCCAACCCGCAGCGCAACCATCACGCCGCACCCCTCAAACATCGGCCAAAACCGGACTTTAAGGCGAAAGTTTTATGTGCTTTCGGCAATCGCTGAACCGCCGCAAATTGCCACCCTCAGCGACACCGAGCTACAACGTGTTTTCTGCCTGGCTGCGGGTGGCAACCCACGGGCGATTGGGTCGTTTTTGATGATCAATATTTGATGTGGCACCGCCGCCCTCGGCGGTGGTTTGACAAAGCGGCGGATGGTATCCGCCGTGTTTATTCAACCTTTGATGGACTTTTCACGGGGACCAACCGACCGCCGATACCATCAGCGGCTTTGATTCACCCAGTCGGGGGCGCCCCGGGGCTGGGCCACCTACAGAAAACGCGATAAATCGCGGCGCTGACTTCTGAATACGGTTTCGTCACTTGGCCACTCGACCACTTCTTTCTTGGAAATGCCCTCACCTTCCCGTATGCCCAAAACCCCCTTCGCCGCGCTGGGTATCGGGTAACTGTGCCACTTCGCGCCACTGCGTCCGCCAAATGGGTTTGATGAGCATTTGTGCAATGCGCATACCCCGTGTCACCACGAACGGCTGCGTCCCCAAATTGACCAACGGCACCTGCACCTGCCCCCGGTAATCCGCATCAATCGTGCCCGGGGTGTTGGGCATTGATATGCCGTGTTTAAGCGCCAGCCCGGAGCGTGGGCGAACCTGTGCTTCAAAGCCCACCGGCACCGCCATGGCAAACCCGCAGGGCACCAGCACAATCGCCCCCGGGGCAATGGTCACCGGTGCATCGCCCGGCACAGCTGCGTGCAGGTCCATCCCTGCTGCGTGTTCCGATTGATATGCGGGCAAAGGTACATCGTCGCAACCGGGCAAACGACTGATCATCACTTCCAGGTTTTTTTCCATAACGGGCATCATACCGCTGAATGAACCCCTGAAAAAAGTGCAGCAAAAACCGCTGACTTGCCGATGCAAACTAAAGTTCCAAAAAGGAGATTCATCATGAAAAAGATGCAAATCATCAGCACTTTGGCACTGCTCACAGCGGCTTTGGTGCTGCCCGCCTGCAACACCGTCAAAGGTGTCGGCAAAGACATTCACGACTCGGCTCAGAATGTGCAAACATGGATTGAAGAAAGCGATGAAAATCGTGAAAGATTGGCCAGCAACCCCGCCCCCAATCAAAGCTCGGCTGCGTACCGCAACCGGTATTGATTGGACGACAATACCCACTGCAGAGACGCAGAGAAAAAAGGGGCTAGGGGCTTGTAGCTTGGAAAACAAGCATTTTCATCGGTTCTGCCCAGCACCCAGCCACTAGCATCTAGCTACCTTGTTTCTCATCGCCGAGTTTTTTTATTGATTTCACCCCCACTTGCCCGCCAGTAAACATTCGATGGCGTGGGCTACGCCGTGCTCATCGCAGTCCAGCGTGATGTGGTGGGCATGTTTTTTCAGAGCATCAACCGCATTACCCATGGCGATGCGACAACCAGCCTGTTTCATCATTTCCAGGTCGTTGATCTGATCGCCCATCACCGCGATTTGCTCTGGTGCGATGTTGTGCTTGTCAGCCACCCACATCATGCCCCGCCACTTGTCCACCCCCCTGGCGAACACTTCCAAAATATCAAGGTGCAGCACCGCCCGTTCCAGATGCACCGCAGGGAAGTGATGCACCTGCACAACGTCGGCGAAACGCCCGCTGATGACCTGTTGCATGGCCTGTGCCTGCTCGTGCCCGGTCACCACGCCGATACGCATCACGTGCTGGTAATGCTCAGCACGCAGTTCACGCACATGTTCCACCGGCACCTCATGCGTCACAAACCAGCGATGCGTGTTATCCGCCAACCTGCCCGGTCCGGTCACCAAATAATCGTGCCCCGTTTTCCAACGATCGCGCAAAAGTAAAATCGGTTCGCCCGCTGCCTGCATCGCCAGTGTGATGTCGCGTACCAAGTCGGGGGCAAGGGTGATGACATCCAGCGTCTGCCCGCTGCGCAGGTCGTTGACCATGGCCCCGGTGACAAACACGCCGACTTCCGCTCCGCCGATGAGTGCGTCAATGGCCAGGTGCGATTCCTGCCACGAACGCCCGGTACAGGGCACGACCATCACCCCGGCATCGTGAGCCTTGACAATGGCAGCAAGGTTCTCCGCACTGATTCGTCCGCGACGATTCAGCAGTGTGCCGTCCAAGTCCAATCCGATAAGCCTATAGCGCATGATGCACTTATCATCGCATAAAAATGGCAACGAAGTGGTCGAGTGCCGGAACCAAGCCAAGTACGAGGCCGACAGGCCGAGGGCTTGGGTATTGGAAGAAGTGGCCGAGTGACTCGCATTTGTCTACATGCTACCTATTGAATTCACGCAAATTGCTCTATTTCACTGTAACGCATCATCAACCCGTTGTGCGCACCCCTGCTGCCACCCCCTGAATCGTGATACGCAACAAATCCTTCAGCCCGCTCATTTCACTTTCATCCGCACCCTGCTTCTGTCGCTGACGCAACCGGCGCAGCAACTCCACCTGCAACAAATTCAGCGGGTCAATATACGGCCCACGCACCGCAATCGATTCCTTCAACCAGGGCGTATCCCCCAACAACTCCTCAATCTGCAAAATATCCAGCACCAACCTGCGTGCCGCTGCATACTCATCACGAATCACCCCCCAAATGCTTTCCCGAAGCACCGGGTCCTCCACCAGTTCCGCATACCGTTGCGCAATGCTCATGTCCGTTTTCGCCAGTGCCAATGCCGCGTTGTCCAACGTCGCCCTGAAAAACGGCCAACCTCGATACATTTCTCGCAAAACCGCCACCCCATCGTTTATTTCACGGTGCAAAAACACCGCTGCGCCATGCCCCAGTCCAAACCAAGCCGGTATCATCTGCCGACTTTGCGTCCACGAAAACACCCACGGTATTGCCCGCAAGTCCGACAGTTCCTTCATGCCATGCCGCCGTGAGGGCCGTGAACCGATCTGCAAATCCGGTATCAGCTGAATCGGCGTCGCTGATTCAAAATACAACATGAACCCGGGGTGCTCGATCAACTTGCGATACCACTGATACGCCTGATTCGCCAACTCACCCATCACCATTGCCCAACGCTCCTCCGGTTCCGCCGGCGGGTGCGTCATCGCATTGAGCGTCGCCGACACCACCTGTTCCAAATGGCGATGGGCAATCTGCGGGTCGTCGTAACGATCCGCCAATACCTCGCCCTGTTCGGTCATGCGCAAACCGTGCTGCACCGACCCCGGCGGCTGCGATTGAATCGCCCTGGCTGTCGGCCCACCACCCCGCCCTAGCGACCCCCCCCGACCATGAAAAAAGGTCAACTCAACCTGATGCGCCTGCGCCACCGCCAGCAATTGCCGCTGTGCTTCGTACAGGTTCCAGCACGCGGCAAGGTATCCGCCATCCTTGGTGCTGTCCGAGTAACCGATCATCACCATTTGCCGACCGCCCAGCGCCTGAACATGACGCTGATAAGCCGGATGTTCCAGCATCGCCGCCAGCATCCCCGGCCCACGCTTCAAATCGTCAATCGTCTCAAACAACGGCACAATCGGCAAAGCCGCAAGCTGATCGTTCAGGGCAAACGCATCGACGAGCCGCGACCGTGAGGGAGCGGTTCTTCTCTCATCATTTAACACCAAACCACCACTCCCTGACGGTCGCGGCTCGTTAAGCCGACTCATATTTTCATGTGTCATACTCAACGACTTCGACGCACCTGCTTTCACCTTCCCCCCCGCCATCGGACTTAACCCCGCCCAGCAGGTCAGCCACAATACCGTCAACACATCACTGACCTGATGCGTCAGACTGATCACATGCCCACCCAGACATTGCGGCCCCAGCGTCTGCGTTGCCCGGCGTAACAGCCCAAACAGTGCCAGCGTTTCGCGCGTCTGTTCCGACAATCGTTCCAGCGGCGGAACCGGTGTCGTCGCAAGCGTCTGCGTGATCAACCGGCACCGCGTTGCCTCATCCAGCGGCGTCATCAACTCCGGCGGAAAAATCGCCCCCAACAATTCCTCCATCACCCGCGCGTAGTAGCGCGATTCCTGCCGAATATCCAACCGATACCCGTGAAACCCGAACACCTTCACCGCCAGCAACCAAGGTTCAATCACCGTCTGCGCCAGCGTCGCCGCATGACGATCACGCAACGACTCATGCAACAACCGTAAATCATCATGCAATTCATCCGGGTGCGTGTAATACCCGCTGCAAGCCTCCGACGTGTCCCCATCCAGCAACCTCGGCCCAGCCTCCAATGTCTCCTGCAATCGCCACTGAATCACCGTTAGGTACCGTCGATACGTTTCATAAGGCGACACCTTTTCAATCAACTTTTCCAACCCCGGCCAGGTGTTCACCGCTTCATTCAATCGTTGCACCACCGCCTGCCCAGCAGGGCCATGTCGATCCGACAACGAAAGCGCCCTGTGCAAACTTCGACATCGCTCCAAATGGCGATGGACCGTTGCCTGTCGCAGCAAAAGCAATGTTTCGCGGGTGACATCAGCCGTGACATGCGGGTGACCATCCCGGTCGCCGCCGATCCACGAAGCGTAACTCAAAAAGGTCATCAGCTCTATTTTTTCATCCGGGTAAACCTTCGCCAACGCTTCCTGCAAATCCAGGTAAATACGGGGCACCACTTCCCACAACGTATCGAGCAGTCGTAAACCGCGTGCCACCTCGTCGAGCACCGTCGGTGCATTGGGTCGAATGAGGTCCGTCTGCCACAGGCCGACCAGTTCGCCGCGCATCTGCGCCACGATTTGCTCTTGCTCCCGGGGCAGCAAATCATTCTGCTGCAAGCGTAAAAGGTTGTGACGCAAACGCACCAGGTTGTCGCGCACCGTGCGCCGCTTGGCTTCGGTCGGGTGCGCGGTCAGCACCAGTTCGATCTGCAACCGCGCCAGCAGTTCACCCACCTGCGCAGCCGACCAACCCGCCTGCTTCAGCAGGGCGATTGCTTCACCGATCGACTCCCGCCGTGGGGCCGGGTGTTGCGTTCTTTCGCGTTCGCGCAGCACTGCCACACGCTGCCGATCTTCCGCCAGGTTGGCAAGGTCAAACCAGAGTGCCAGCGCCCTCGCCACCGTGCGTACCTGTTTTTCGTCCATGTTGGCCAGCAATTGCCCCAACTGTCCGTCCGCCTGTGTATCACCCTCACGGCGTTTGGCCGCCAACGTTCGCACCTGCGCAGCCAACCCCTGCGTGGCTGCACCCGCCTGGTCCGCAATCACCTCCTGCAACAGCCCTTCCAGTAACGTTCGATTGTCCGTCAGCGTATGTTGACTCATTTTTCAACCTCATTTCCGCGTTGCACCGACATTCAAGTCATTTGCGTTATTAAGTTAAAGTTGGCGGACCTCTGCCCCCTCTCCCTCCGGGAGAGTAAGAGTACTCGCTTCGCTCGTATCCGGGTGAGGGCGTGCCTGGTATTTGAAAACCCGTTGATTCATGGCCTTCTTTCATCGGTTCGCCGCAGTCCCGGCTATGCTAGGCCCCATGCATCATAAAAAAAGCCCCGCACTTGCGTGCAGGGCGATGGTCATTGCAAAGGTCATCGATTGCCGACCCATGTTTTCTTTCTGCTCTGTGTCTCTGTGCCTCTGTGGTGATTGCTGCTCGAATTATTTGTACCCAGGCAAAAATGCCTTTTCCGCATCGAACAATTCCAAAGTCATGGCCTTGATCTCGCGTGGCGTACACACCGCCGCCGTGAGCGGGTCGAACATCAACGCATGAACCGCCGCTTCCTTGCTGCGCTCGATGCAGGCCGTGGCCCCCAGGTCAAACACCGCCATGTTGCTGTGACAGATGCTTGCCATCTGCTGCGGCAGCGCGCCATAGCGTGTCGGGTGAATGCCGGTGCGATCGATCATGCACGCCACTTCCACGCACCCGTCGCCGGGCAGGTTGGTGATCAGTTTGCCTGCTTCGCCCAGGCTGCTGCCGCGACGTTCGCCCAAGGTTCCCTGTGCCCAGTTGGGTACGTTGCCATGAATACGGAACGGGCTGTCCTTCTCCATCGCTTCGATGATCCACGAGCCATATTCCCACGAACGCTTGAACTCAAACTCTGCCTCACCCGACACCAGTTTCATGCGGTGCGCATCCGCGTTCTTGCGCCAGGTCGGCCAGTTGCTTGCATAAAATCGGCTGCCACCCTCATACGCCAATCGAAGCAGTTTCCGACCCGCTTCGCTCTTGCGGTAATAGGGCAGGTATTCCGACAAGTGCCCCGAACTTTCCGTGATGAAAGCCCCGAAGTGCAGGCACATGTCCTTGCGAATCAGGTCGCCCATCTTGTATTTCTTTTCCACCTTGGCAAACGCGCTGTCACGGGCATCATGCGAAGCCAACCCCGCTTCATATTCCTTGAAGCTTTCCTGTATCTCCGCCTCGAACTTGGCCATCAGTACCTTCTTGTAAAGGTCTTCGCCCTTGTGTTCCAGTCGGGTGAACCAGGCCAGGTGGTTGATGCCCGCACATTCCCAGGTCATTTCTTCATAAGGCACCCCCGCATACCCCGCCAGCAGGTGGCTGGTGCCCTGTACACTGTGGCACAACCCCACCACCGGAACCTCCGGCACAGCCCGCGCCGCTGCCAGACACATCATGTTCATCGGGTTGGTGTAATTCAACATCACCGCGCCCGGGCACAACTCCCGCATGTCCCGCAAAATGTCCAAAAACACCGGCACCGTCCGCAATGACTTGAACAAACCCCCAGGCCCGATCGTGTCGCCGATGCACTGATCAATGCCGTACTTCAACGGAATGTCGTTGTCCCACTTGACGCAATCCACGCCCGACACTTCCACGCAGCACACCGCATAGGTTGAACCGGGCAACATCTCACGTCGATTTTTCGAAGCCTTGACCGTCCATTTTCCCTCTTTGCCCATTTCCTTGATCAGGCGGGTGATCACCTGCTTCATGGTGGACAGACGATCTTCATCGATATCCACCAAGCGAAGTTCGCCGAACTCCGCGCCCGGAATCATCATCACATCCCGGCAGAGCGTCGGGCAAAAACCCGAACCCGCACCCATGAACGTCACATGAATCGGTCGCTGCACCTTGCCCGGCAAACCCTGTTGAACATCGGCTGCCTTGGTGTGCGCTTCATGACCCGCTTTGGTCTCGACTGCCGTCGCCATGCATCAGCTCCTTGATTGGAAGGTTAATCATGAACCATTTGTGATACGTGACACTAATATGCCCGAAAAAAACAGGTTTGAAAAGGTCCATATCGTGATATTAAGTGTGCATTTTGTGATATAATACCCCCTCTCCCCGTGGGAGAGGGTGGCCGAGTCCGCGAGGCCGGGTGAGTTGAAAACCTCGCCGTGGCGGGGGCCGATGACCTTGAAGGCTCACCTTACCGTTTCTTCATCCGATCACTTCATTTAATTCATCACTAACCCATGGCCAAACGCACCCTCAACCTGCCCGCCGGCCCGATCCTTTGGCGCATCGACAGCCACGGGCAGCACCGCTACCTACCCGGACGACCCTATTGGTACGACAACCTGCACCGTCAACCCTTTGGCGTTTGCACCCTCCAACTCACCCTCGCCGGCTCCGTCACTTTTCGTGACCATCGTGGCGACCACCTTGTCCCCGAAAACCATGTCATGCTTTTTGCCCATGGCGAACCCACCGCCTACGGCCTGACCCCCTTACACACCGAACCCTACGTCTGTCGCTGGATCAACCTCAGCGGGGCCGGGCTGCTTGAACACTGGTCCGCCCTGCGCGGCCGACATGGTTCGGTCCTCGATTTCACCGGTTCGGGCATTCGTGATCGTCTGGGTGAAATGACCAGTCTGGTTTCATCGTACACCCCCGCCGAGGTCACCCGCATGGCCCGCGCGGTCAGCGACTTTGTTTACTGGCTCATCGACTGGGCGGAAAAAACCCTGGCCAATCAGCAAAGCTCCGTCGAACGAGCCGTCGATCAAATGCTGCGTCAACCGACGCTGGCACTGTCACTCAAAACCATGGCGGACATGCACGGTTGCAGTCGTGAACACCTCGGCCGTGAGTTCACCCGCCGGGTCGGCAAATCACCCGGTGCATACCTCGCACAAGCTCGGCTGGAACACGCCCTGCGTCTGATCACCGCCACGCAATTGCCCATCAAAGCCGTGGCCCAGCAATCGGGTTTCGTTTCGACGCACACCCTTGCCCGCCGTGTACGTCAGTCCACCGGCGTCAGCCCGATGACGTATCGTCAACAGCAAAACGCATCAGCAACCCCCCGATGAAACCCGACTCAAGCACGGGTGACGACAAGCCGACTATCATCGTGCAACATGATCGAATCAGCCGACGATCTGCCCACCGATGAAAAGCACCCCTTGATGCAAGGGCTGAAACTTTTCAATGAGGGTGAATTTTTCGAAGCCCACGAGGTGTGGGAGGACGCCTGGAACGCAGCCCCGCAGCCCATCGAAGGCACTTATGCACGCAAACGCTTTTATCAAGGCTTGATTCAATGCGCTGTGTCCCTCGAACACATGCGTCGGGGCAACCCGCGCGGCGCGGTGCGCGTTTTTGAAAGTGCCCAAACCAAATTCATCGGCTGCCCCCCGCGTTACCTTGGCATTGACCACGAACCGATGCGCCAAACACTCAGTGCGATGGTGAACCAGTTGCGCACCATGCCCGCCCATGTGTTCGAACCTCGCGCCGGTCGAGGGCTTGCCTTACCCGTCGATTTGCACCAAGCGCCCAAAATTAGTTGGAAAGTGATGAATACATGAGTCGTCGAGTGAATCGTATCGGCTAACGCCACGACTTATCGCGTCTGTTGCCGCCAGGTCCCACACCACCGGGGGCGGGGGCCGGGGGGCGGGGGGGCGTCATGAAGGGTGCTGTGTTTGAACAACCGGCTTCGTGAATTGTCCCCGTTTAGAGCCTGTATGAAAAGCCCATGGCCTTGACGAGCCGCGCCCGTAAGGAAGCGTTTTTCGGAGTGCCTGCCGCTTGGGAAGACCGCTCCCTCACGGTCGCGGCTCGTTCAATGGGACTTTTCGTACACGCTCTCAGGAACAACGGCATCGCCCGCACGGTGCAGCCTGCCGCCAGAACCATCGGCTTGACGCTCTTGCGGGGCAGGTCGCTGCGCAACCCCCGGCAATACCGGGCGAAGTGGTCGAGCAGGCGACACGCGCCGAAGCAGCGATGAAACGAACGCAGAAACACCGTTAACGGCAGCCCAAGGGCCGCCACCTGTTCCGCGGTCATGACCGACCTCCTTGTCGTCAGGAGGCCTCATCGGCCAGCGAACGTCGCGGACTCGAGCTTTTGATGCGCTGTAGTGTTAGTAGCTTGATGAACCAGTCGGCAGTATTGGTTCTGCCCAGCCCCAAGCCACCAGCACCAGCTACCTGGTGTTTTTGTGGGTAGTCTTTGCCTTGAAGCGATAATCAAAATTGACCGATGAGTTTGGGCAGTTCACGATCAACTTCCGGGAAATACCTTCGTATCACTGCGCAATCGAATTTATTCATGATTGCCTGGGCCGGTTCGCGTTCAAGTAAAAACTTCATCGCCGCCCGCACCACTTTTTCCGGGGGCACCCGGCCATGACTCCATAAATCATGTTCCACCCACGACAGTGTCACCTCATACCGACGCACCTGCTGTCCCTGTGTCAGCCGAATGGTATACCGCCAGCCTTGATGCGCTTCGACTTCCCTGTCCACGTGAATGACATATGAATCGGTGTTGGTCATCGCCATTCATCGCAAAGTGATCGGCGGATCGAGTATTTCGCGCAGCACCACCGCATCACGCAGTGACTTGGCATTCAGTACAACGTTACCGTTTGCAAGTTTCACCTGTGCCGCCGGGGCACTGCTGGCCACGGCTGTCACCGTGCGCTGACTCAACTCACGTGCCCCCGCTACCGAACTGCGACGCGGACCTTCGTCTTGTTCATCGACGACAGGGCGTAAATTCGTCGGTCGAGCCGTCGGTCGGCTTGCCAGGGTTTGACGCAGGTTGCTGCGTTGCACCTGCTGCGCACGCTGTTGCTGTTGCCGTGCCGCCTGTTGGCGCTGCTGTTGCAATTCAGCCTGCTTGCGTACCTCCGCCTGCGCTCGTGCCTGTTCCTGTGCTTCACGCATCTGCTGTTGCCGGGTCATTTCCTGCACGTCGGATTCATCCAAATCAATCGGCTGGGCTCGCCTTTGTGCAACCACATCACGTGAAGGTCGTGTGCTGCGTGCATCATCAGTCCTTTGACCCTGCCGAAGTGACGCCGCCCGCTTTTCATATTCCGCTTTCGCCGCGGCCCGCTGACGCATCTGCTGCATCGAAAGGTTGTTGGGTTGATCGGGTGACGTTGAATCAGGGCGATTCATCGCGGCGATTTCACGGCGACGACGTGCTGCGATTGCTTCCAAACTTTCACCCGCAGTCCCGCTACCCAACGACCCGCGCATACCGGTTGGTGCCTCATTGCTGGTTTGGCTTTGCTCACTTTGTGAACCGGAAAAATCACCGCGTTGCTCGGCCTGCAACCGACGTTCGCGCTGCTGACGCATTTCCTTGCTTTTCTGCATTTCCTTGAAAATGTACTGAATGCCCGATATCGCCAGAAATACGACGATGATGATCAGTTCCGTCGTACCCAGCGCCAGCAGGGGGGTGATAAAGTTGTTCATGCCAAATCATCCTTGCGTTGGTGTCGTATTCGATGACGACCCCACTATGTTACGCTTGTTTGTCAGAATGATCCGAGCGTGACATCGAAAATCGGTCGATCACTGTCGTTGTGCTGCAAAGGTGTGAGTCGAACGCGATACACCGGTTCGAGGACCGAGGGTTTGAGCACGTTTTGCCACGGTCCTTGCGCGATGAGTTGGCCCTCGTGCATCAGCCAGACTTCATCGGCATAGCGGGCGGCCAGGTTCAAATCATGCAGCACCACCAGTACACCCAACGGTTGCGTCGCATCGTCGGCCAATTGACGCAGCAGTTGCATCGTGTGATGGGTGTGCCAAAGGTCCATCGCACTGCCCGGCTCATCCAGCAGCATCACCCGGCCCTGCCCACAGGCCTGCGCCAGCGCACGCGCCAACATGACCCGCTGCTGCTGCCCGACGGAAAGTTGTGCGTACACCGTGTCCGCCAGGTTGTGCAAATCACATTGAAGCATTGCCTTTTCGACGGCAGCATCATCGGCGGGCAATGCGAATCGCCCCATTTCCACCACCTGTCGCACGGTGAAGG
Source organism: uncultured Phycisphaeraceae bacterium (assembly GCA_964547135.1). Taxonomy (GTDB): domain Bacteria; phylum Planctomycetota; class Phycisphaerae; order Phycisphaerales; family Phycisphaeraceae; genus JAJXSS01. The sequence goes on from CAZJMK010000020.1 coordinate 43,192, forward strand.
CAAAGCTCGCAGCCGCCCGCTGAGGCACGTAACTTAACCACGCAGCGCGACGGGTCGAATTCATTTTGGCTGTGGGCTGACCACACAACAGCACCTGCCCGGACCAGGGCGTCAGTTGCCCCATCATCAAACCAAGCAAGGTCGATTTACCCACGGCATTGGGGCCGATGAGGGCACACACTTTGCCTGAAGGTACAGTCGCTGTGAACTGACGGATCACCGGCTGCTGGGCTACGTAACCGAAGGTGACATTGTGCAAACTGATCACGCAGGCATGATCATCACCGATGGCGGCTGCGTGATTCGATGTGACTGCCTTCTGTCCATGATTTGTCGGCGTATCAACCATACGGTTGTCGTTCTCTCGTGAATTATCGGTCGGAGTCAGTCCACGTTCAGGTTATCACACGCTGGACAAACATTCAGCGCCGCAACGAATCGCATTGTTGGGCAAGCTGGGGTAACTCTGCTTCATTTTACGGCTGTAGGGCTTAGGTCGCCCGCCGAACTGGTCGATGTAATCAACGGATATTTGTGACCATGTGTAACCAAGCGCATGGCGGGCAGGGAGATTTCATGAGCGAAAGTTCCGCACGCAACACGACTTCACCGGACACCGGACAGGTGCTTGGTTTGCTGGGCGAACTGGAAGAACGCCTGTCCAAACTCAAAACCTGGCAGAAGGACAGCGAAGATCGTTTTGCCCAGGTGCAGTCGCAATCGGCGGAGCTTACCGAGCGCGAAAATCAACTGGCCCAGCGCAACAATCAACTTTCACATCGTCACGAACGGTTGCGACAATTTCGTCAGATCGCCCGAAAGCGTCATCAGGCATTGGCAGCCCAGGCGCAGAACCTGCATGAACGCAGGGAACAGTTGGCTGCGTTGGAAGCGAAATTAGCGCAGGAGCGCCAGGCAGCCGAGCAGTTGACGCTGGACCTGACGCAGCGCGATCAAGCCCTGACGAATAAGCAAAACGAACTGACGAACCAGCAATCGGCTCTGCAATCGCGGCAGGCGGAATTGCAGCAGCATCAGACCAACCTTCAAAAGCAGCAAACAGAATTGGCAGACCTGCAAACGGCACTGCAACAGACTCGGCAGGACATTACACGTCGTGAAAACGAACTGGCCTCCGCCAGTGAAAAATTGCTCGAACGTGAACAACAACTGACGGATCAGAACCAGGCCCTTGAACAGCGCGATGTGGAATTGAAACAGGCCGCGGACCAGTTGACTCAGCGGACGAAGGAAATCGTCCGTTTGGAAAAGGAACTGGCTCAAGAGCGCAAAACGCTGACGGAACAAAGCCAGTTACTCGAAAAAGATCGCGCAGAACTGGAGCGATCACGACAGGTTGTACAGGAACAGGCCCAAGCCGTCACTGCGAAGCAGAACGAACTGGCACAGTTGCAGCGTGATTTGGCGGATGCCAGGGCACAGTTGGAACTGGATCGTGAAGCTTTGGCGCGTGATCATGCAGCGCTGCAATCGCAGCATCAGTCACTCGCCGGGCAACGCGAACTTTTCACGCAACAGCAAAACGAATTCGCCGGCAAACAAAACCAACTGCAACAGGCCACCGCGCAGTTGGAAAGCCAGCGTCAGCAATTCAAGGTTGAAAGCGACAAGCTCGAAGCAGACCGGCGTGAAATCGATGGTCAGCAGGAGCAGTTGCAGGCGGCGCACAAGCAACTGGAAGAGTGGCGGGCAGCCCTGGAAAAGCATGCAGCATCACTGGATGAACGTGACCTGCAATTGTCGGCGCAGGAACGGCAGATCGTCGATGAACGCGAAAAACTCGAAACCCTGCGCGTTTCATACGACAATGATCGACTGCAACTGGAAACCCAGCTTGCGGAGATGGAACCGCAGCGCCATGAACTGGCGGAACTCAAAACCAAAGTCGAGCAGGACCAGCGCGAACTGGTTGAACAGAAGCGCGAGGTCGATGCGGCATTGGCCGGGCTGACCGATCAGCGCAAAGCCCTTTCGGAAAAAGAACGGCTCATCGAAACGACACGTCGCAGTGTCGAAGCAGCGCAACGTGAAGTGCAGGCGGATCGGGCGGTGATGACCCGTCGAGCCGCCGAGTTGGATCGTCGTCAGCTGGCGCTGGATGCCAAGTCACGTGAACTGGATACGGCTAAGTTCGCACTGCAAAGTCGCAAAACGGAAACCGATGCAGCGGCCAATGGTGCTGCGGCAATGTCCGCTGAGCAGCAGGCAGAGTTGCAGCGGCAACAGCAGGAATTGGCCGCTGCGCAACAGAAGTTGCAGGCGGATCAGGCGGCACTCATCGCGGAGCAGGATCAGGTTCGTCGTGAACGTGATGAACTGGCAACGTTGGCGCAAAACCTGCAAACCAAGGCCGGCGAGATCGACCAGCGCAGCAGGGAACTGGCGACACAGCAAAACAAACTGACGCAGCAAACCGCGCAGTCGGCAGAGTTGCAGAAGCAATTGGATACGCGGACTGCGGATGTGAATGCCCGTGAATCGGCTTTGCAAAAGGATCGTGAATCACTGGGCAAAGCTCAGGCAGAGTTCACCAGGCATCAAGCATTGCTGGATGAACGTTTGCGCGAGTTGGAGGGGCGTGAACAGAAACTGATCGGTCTTGAATCGGCATTGAAGAAGCAGCAATCGGATGCGAATGAAAAAGCCCGGCTGATTGAAGCCGAACGAATCCAACTCACCCAACAACAAAACGACCTGACACAGCAGTCAACCGAACTCGCCAAACAACGCGAGTTGTTGCAGCAGGCACAGAGCAGCACGCAGGCCCAGGCCGAGTTGGTCAGGGTTCATGCGGAGGAACTGGCCCAGCGTCAGAGTGAAATCGACAAACTGCGTGGTGAATTGGCGACAGCGCAGCAATCGTTGCAGGCCTTGCAGCAGCAATTGACGGAAAAGGAAAAGGTTCACGCACAGGCACTGGCCCAGTGGGAAGAGCAGCGTCAACAACTGCAACAAACTCAGACGAGGGTGGCTGACGATCAAACCGCATTCACGCAGTTACAGACGGAACTGGATGCCAAGGCTTTGCAACTGAATCAGCATCAGGCTGAGTTGGATGCGCTGGCCAAACAGTTGGCACAGCGACAGACGGACCTGGAGCAGGCTCAGACCAAGGTACACGAACGCGAAAAGGAAGCGGAAAAGAAGCTGGGCGAGTGTCAGGCATTGGCCAAGCGTGCTGCGGAGAAGGTTGCCGCTGAACGACGTGAAGTGCAGGAACGTGAAAAGGAACTGGAGCAGAAACTCAAGGACATCAAGGCTTCATCGGGTTCATCGTCGATGCCCGATGCCAAGGCCGTCGCCAAGCTCAAGGCTGCGGAAAAGGAATTGGCTTCACGACGCAAGAAACTGCACAAATACAAAAACATTCTGAAATACAAGTCGGAAATGCTGTCACAAGGTGAAGCCAAGGTGGTTTCGTATCGACAGCAGTACGAGGGTTTGTTACAGCAACGGCAGATGCTGCTCGAAGTGAAGGATTTTCTGGCCAGCAGTGAAGCGGAGATGATTCGTCGCTGGGCGACCAGCAAGGCAACGGGTTTGGTGGTGGGTTGTCTGCTGGTGACGCTCTTGTTGGCGGTGGCCAGTTACATTGCGGGGGAATTGACGGCTCAGCCGATCTGGTCAGCCACGAGTGTGCTGGAAATGACACCAACCGAGCAGGTTGCATCGGGTGACGCTGCGGGCAAGGAAGGTACGAATGCAGCACCAGCGACGGCAGCCGGTGCGGCGCAGAACTTGGATACGTGGCTTGCGCAACAGCGTGATGCGTTGCTCAGTCAGCCGGTGTTGCAGGAAACGATGAATCAACTGGGCCAACGCGGATTGCGACCGTTTGATGATGTGGCGCAAATGCGTGCGGTGCTCGAACCACGATTGCTGGTGACCTCGCCTGCTGCCAATCGTTTGCGACTTGATTTCACGCACCATGATCGTGAAGCGATCGTGACAATACTCGAATCACTTTCACGCGGGTATGTCGCCAATCAGCTGCTGCGTGATCATCAGGCGGGCAAGCAGCCTTCGGTGAAAATCAGCGAGGCGGCGGCACGCAGCACCAGCCCGGTGCGCGATGATCGGCTGCGCAATGCGGCCATGATGTTCGGCGTGTCGCTGGTCACCTCGGCACTCATCGCCATGGTGTTACGACTGGTGCTGATGCGGCGCAAAAAAATACTGGACCCTGCTGCGCAACCGGCGGTGGCCAAAGTGTCGGACGACTCAGCCTGGCCCGAACCCCCGGCCTTTCAACCGACCAAGTTGAATGATGAATAACATCGAAGTGGTCGAGTGGTCGAGTGAAGGAGTTGTTGAAATGACGCCGTGCCCTTCAGGGCCGGATGTTCATCTATTCATGAATTGATCCGGGGCTGAAGCCCTCGGCGTCATTTGTTGCTTGTCAAACCATCCTGATCTTTGTCCAAAGCGACAAAAATCAGGCGTGGAAGAAGTGATTATCATTCAATCGCCAGATCACCAGATCGCCAAATCACCGTTCAGACGCGATAAATCGCGGCGCTAACTTTTATATACAGTTCCGTCACTTGACCACTCGGCCACTTGACCACTCGGCCACTTCGAATCATTGCACCAGTCCCTTGGTCAGTCGCATGAAGGCGGTTTCCAGGTTCACCTGTTCTTCCTGCAAGCGCGTGAGTTTGAAACCGCTGGTGACCAGTTTCTGCGCGATCATGGCCGGGTCACCGGTTTTGGCGTCCAGTTGCACACGAATGCCTTCACTCACCACTTCCGCCCCGGCGACACCGGGTAATGTTTTGATCAATTCGACGGCGTTGTAATCGCGTTCCGCCACGCCCACCTGCAACACCATGCCCACCTTGGCGCGCTGTAAAATGTCGCGCACCGTGCCGGTGAAAATCAGTTGACCGCGTTCGATGATGCCGACGGTCGAGCAGAAGTCAGCCAATTCCAGCAGAATGTGTGAACTGATCAAAATGGTTTTACCCATGCGGTGCAGTTCTTTGAGCAGCTCACGAATTTCAATGCGTGCGCGTGGGTCCAGCCCTGATGCCGGTTCGTCGAGCAACAACACCTTGGGGTCGTGCAGTAAAACACGAGCCAGTGACAAGCGTTGCTTCATGCCGCGGGACAGGCCGTTGGTGTCGGCATCGGCTTTGTAGGAAAGGTCGGTCAGTGACAGCACATCATCAACCACTTTTTGTCTGCGCGGCGGGTGAATGTCGTAAGCAGCAGCAAAAAATTCAAGGTATTCACGAACCAGCATGTCGGGGTACGAGCCGAAGTAGTCGGGGACATAACCGATGAGTGAGCGCACCTGACGCGCGTTGACCGGGCCGACGGACAAGCCGTTGATGCGGGCCTCGCCCCAGGTGGGTCGCAGCAGGGTCGCCAATATTTTGATGGTGGTGGTTTTGCCGGCACCATTGGGGCCGATGAACCCGAAACACTCGCCCTCCTCGATGGTGAGGTTGAGGTTGTTCAGGGCCGTGAGCTGCCCGTAACGTTTGGTGAGGTTGATGGTTTCAATCATCGGCATGGTTCATTTCCAATTCATCGAGGGAATTTGAAAGATTCACTCGAACTGCGCGACCTGTTGTCATTCCCTTCTCCCGGAGGGAGAGGTTGGCGAGGGCGATTCGTCGACCGAGCCGGGTGAGGGCGTGTACGCAATAAAAACAGCCCGCCATTTTCATGCCAAGCACGCTCTCACCCCTGCCCTCTCCCGGAGGGAGAGGGGGTATGGCAGGCCTGAAATATGAACGACTTTTTTTATTGAAATAATCATCACTCACTCCACCGCCACGTGCATGCGCACCATCGTCCAACCGCGGGCTGATACCGCCCGACCATCGACCGACAGCGGCAGCGGAAAGGGCGCATCGTTTTCGCCACGGGTGTCAAGGTGACCCATCAGCCACAAACCACGCAAGCCCAGTCGTGCGGTCATGTCGAGCGACTGCCCCATGCTGCGCTGGTACGCCACCGGCAGCGGGTAAGTCAGTGCCCTGAAATCCGGCGGCGGCAACATGCCAAAAAAACTCATCAATTCCATCCGCTGCACCAGTCGATCCCCCGGCAGTGTTGTTTCCGGTGTATCGGTTTCATCATGCACACCACGCAGTCGCATCAAATCCCCCAAATGCCCGCGCCACTGGCGCAACTCCGGCCGTTCCCTGTCATTGGGGGCCACCGGCAACATCACCATGCGCTGACCTTGAATACCATCGAGTTTGAGTACCTGTCCCGGTTCCCACGCCTCACGATGTCGCCAAACCCATGGTTCCAGTCCGTCGCCGGGCACGTACACCAGCAACACATCGCGCAGCGTACCGGGTAATTGGTGTTTCAATTCGCCAAATGGGCCTGCCGGGCCGACGGTGACTTTACCCGTGGGCAGTGACCAAGCCGTTGATTTGTTTTTTTGCGCACCAGTGCCGACGATCATGCCAGTGTCGTTGCCTGCTTTTTCCAGCACGTTCAATTCCAGCAACTTGGCGGTCGAACGCATCGGTACATCGGCCCGATTTGGGTTGGCGGCATCGACGACATAGCGCTGCGGGTCGATGAAGTCGCCGCCCTGACTGTCAGCCAGTAAACCGGGTGCTGACAACGTGTCGTGCAGGGTTGTATCGCGCAAACTCGTGGTGGTACCGTTCGCAGGTTTGCTGTTACTTTCAGGTTGACCCAATTGCAGGTTCACCCGGCCATGTTCGGGCACATACAGCGCCAGCCAGCTTTGCTTACGCACCATGTTGGTCACAGCATCGATATCGACAATGGTGAAGTGCGCAATACTGCTGCGCTGGGGTCGCATCAAAAATGCACCGGCCCAGGTCAGCAGCGTAAACGCCAGCACCAACCCTGCGTAAACCAACCACGCATGACGCACCTTGCCCCTGCGTTTGAGCCAGGCGTAACTACCCGGGCCTGCGCTCAGCCAGTAAATGCCGAACACGATGATGGCTGCCAATAAAGCCGGCGCAGCAGTTTCACGCATGGCCACCAACCCGGCCACGAACCCGGTCAGATCGACCCAGCGATACCTCATATTCGGCGGGGGGTTGTCCAACCGTTCCGCTGCCAGATACGCATCGGTGTAAACCGGGCCACGCAGCCCCAGCACCGTCGGCCAAAGCTGCACATGTACCGGGTTGTGATTCTGCGTAAATGGATTGGGTAATTGCAGTGATGCCAACCGTCGATCAGTGATGTCCAAACCAATGATGGTGACGCGACCCAAGCCTTGCGGCCCAGCCACGACCCAAGGCCGACCTGCATCGTCTTGCAACACAGCCGTGGTTTTGGTGTCTGCCGGTAACGCAAACCAGCGCACGGCAAAACGTTCATCGCCTTCACGAATCGGCTGACCCAGCCAGGTCGGCAGTTGCAAGGTGCGCACATCTTCCAAGCGTTGTAATTGCCCCCGTTCCACCGGCAGCAAATCACGCAACGGCGAGCCGGTCCACATTTCACCTTCACTGGGCAGTATGACGATCAAATGCCCGCCACGTTGCACCCATTCGCGCAGGGCTTGACGTGTTGGTTCGCTGACATCAAGCGCACCAGGGTCACCGGCTTGCGGGGTCCATATCAGGGTTTGAAACATCGCCAGCCCGTACCAGCGATCGGGCAGTTCAGCCGGTGACAAGCCTGAAATCAAGGTGAGCGGTTCATGCTGGGTTGGCAGGGTTTCGTACGGTCGCAAACCCATGAGTCCCGGTGGCAGGCCGACGATACCGATGGGGCGTTTGCCTGATTCGACACGGCGCGGCAGGGGTACGGCTGCCCGTGCCAGTACGCGACCGCCGGTGCTGTCGATCGGGTCATCGGGGCCGAGTTCAAGCACGCGCACCTGGGCAAGTGCCTGCGGCGATGTCGTGGCAGGCAACATCGCATACAACCAGGCGCGTTGCACATTGCCGGGGCCTGGGCCGAGGGTCACCCAGCGACGATAAAGCACCAGGTCGCCGTCGGCATCGGGCACGCTCCATTCGCAGAGAACGCGGCGTGGTTGTGGTGATGGGTTTTCGAGCGTCACGACCATGGGTGTCCATGAGCCGACCTGGTAATAACCACCGACGCCGATGCCGGTGCTTTCGATTTGTAAACGCACTGCTTCCAGTTGTGCCTGCGCATGGCAGGTGATGGCAAGGGTGATGAGTGATACGTGCAAAATGAATCGTATGAAAGTCAAACCATGATGCCCCGTGAGGTTGGCAACATGGTAACGCAAGTGATGTGAATATCGAATTTCGGATTTCGAATTTCGGATTTACCAAGCCAAGAACGAGCCGTCCGCGGCGAGGGCTTGGGTATGGTTTGGTTACTCGGTTAATTGGTTAATTGGTTACTCGGTTAATTGGTTAATTGGTTAATTGGTTGATCGGTTGATCGGGTCATCGGTTACTCGGTTTGAATTTTATTTGTCTTTTCTTCCCGATAACCGACTCACCGACCAACCGATTAACCATTCCCTCAAGACGCGATAAATCGCGGCGCTAACCGATACGATTTACTCGGCCACTCGACCCGCGTGACGGCAATGGTTAACATAGTGCCCCAATTGCGACCCAAACTTGTGTCGATCACCGGGTCGCTTCAATCAACCTTACAGGGTGTCACCATGACTGATCGTGCCATTGTTGCTGCGCAGGCTGCCAAGGGTTTGTCCGCTTTTTCCAAACAACTCAAAACCACGCCGGTGTTACTCGGGTTTGACGGGTTTGTCGATTCGATCATCGCTGTGGTGGACAAACGACACGACTTGAAACGCTACGACCCTGTTGTCACCATCGAACACTTCGGCAAAAAAATCAGCGCAGCGGCGGGCATGAGTTCCAACTACGAAATGCTCGTGCAGTTGGAAAAACTCGGCGGCAACGGCCCGATCATGGCCAACGCCATGGTCGCCTTCGGTCTGCCGGTCACCTACATCGGTGCGGTGGGCAATCCGATGATTCACCCCGTCTTTGCCCCCATGGCTGCCAAGGCCAGGGTCATCGGTATCGCCAACCCCGGCATGACCGATGCCCTCGAATTTGAAGACGGCAAACTCATGCTCGGCAAATACGACTGGCTGGGCAAAATCAATTGGAAGTCCGTCGAAAAAGCCCTGGGCAAGGACCAGCTCACCAAACTCATCGCACAGGCGAAGTTTCTGGGCATGGTCAACTGGACGATGATGCCCGGCTTGTCAGATGTATGGGCGCACCTGGCCACCGCTTTACCCAAAATTTCCAAGCAGCGCAAAACCATTTTTATCGACCTGGCTGACCCGGAAAAACGCACCCAAAATGACCTGCGCGATGCCCTCAAACTGTGCGGCAGGTTGCAGAAAGTGGCCGACGTGATGCTGGGCTTGAACCTCAAGGAAGCGACCCAGGTGGCGGCTGTGCTGGGCATCGACGCCGGCAAAGACCCCGAATCGATCATCGAAACGTTGGCGGTGAACATTCGCGCCAAGGTGGGTGTGCAAACCGTCGTGATTCACCCGCGTAAAAGCGCTGCTGCTGCGCGACTGCTCAATGGCAAAGTTGAGTCCGCTCATTTTCAAGGCCCGTTTGTCGCCAAACCCAAACTCAGCACCGGTGCGGGCGACAATTTCAATGCCGGTTTCTGCCTTGGTGTGCTGGCCGGGTTGCCGTTGGAACAGTGCCTCTGTTCGGGTACAGCCACCAGTGGTTATTACGTCCGCAACGCCGGCAGCCCAACCCTCGCGCAACTGGCCAAGTTCTGCGCCAAACTGCCCGCCCCGCAGTGATCTGGCGTTGGTTCAATCGTTAACATTCATTGCTGCCAACGCAAATCGGTGTCAGCGTCATTGTCTCTTGCGCGAAATGCTTGTTTAACATAACGGGGACAAGCAATGAAATGTCGTATCTACATTGACGAAGTCGGTAATTCGGACCTAAACAGTTCCATCGATCCAAATCATCGGTTCCTCTGTTTGTGCGGAGTGATCGTATCGTTGGAATATGTGGCTGACACTTTACACAAAGAAATGGAGGCGTTGAAAATCAAGTATTTTTCTTCACATCCAGACGATCCCATCATTTTTCATCGCAAAGAAATGGTCAATCGTAAGCCACCGTTTGATTGTTTACGCAATGAAGAAGTCGCCACTCGTTTCGATAATGATCTGCTGCAATTGTTGAATTCATGGCAGTACACAGTTGTGTCGGTATGTCTTGATAAACAACGTCATCAGCAAACATATACCACATGGAAATATGATCCGTACCATTACTGCCTTGCAGTTTTGATTGAGCGATTTGTTTTCTTTCTCGATCAAAGCGACGGTGTCGGTGATGTGTTGGCTGAGTCAAGGGCCGGAAAAGAAGATCGACGGTTGAAGGACGCATTTCATCGATTGTGGGAAAAAGGTACGGATTACCTTGACCATGCCCGATTACAGCGCCGTTTGACTAGTTCGCAATTGAAGGTCAAAACCAAATCAAACAACATCTCCGGCCTGCAGTTGGCGGATATGATTGCACACCCAAGTCGTAATGAAATATTGCTGGAAAATGACTTGCTTGGAAAACCGCTGGCTCCGTTTGCTCAACGCATTGTTGAAATTCTTCAGAAAAAATATTACCGAAAAGACATGGCAGTATTTGGCAAAAAGCTGCTTTGACCGCATAAAAAAAGGCCCTTTCGGGCCCGATGGCAAAGCCATCCACCTCCGCTTTAGCGGATTACGATGAGTTTAGTCGATTTGCTTCCAGAATCAAGTATTATTTAACCCTGCTGCATCATTTGTGCCTTGGCCAACCCTTGCATTTGCCTGCGTTGCCGCAGCAGTTTGATCAGCACAAAGCAGGCGATGATCGCCACCAGCGTGGCCACCAGCATGAGTTGGCCCTGTTGCGTCCAGTGACGTACTTTTTCCAGTTGCGCTCCGCCGAAGTACGCCAGCAGTATGATGATCGGCACGCTGATCAAAGCTGCTCCGCCGTCGAACACCAACATCTTCCAAAACGGCAGTCGAAAGTGACCGGCTGAAAAAAAGACCGCTGATCGAACCCCCGGCAAAAAGCGGGCGACAAATAATGTTTTACCCCCATGTTCGTGAAACGCCTGGTTTGCTGCGGCCAGTCGTTTGGGTGTCAAAAACCATTTGAACGGCGGAACCTTGGTGATGTGAATGCCAAACCGCCGACCCATGTAGTACATCGCCCAATCGCCCAGCAACACGCCCAACAACCCCAGCGGCAACATCACCGGCAAAGGAATCACCCCGCGATAACACAAGTACCCCAGCGCCAGTAACGGGATGTCCTCCGGCAAGGGTAACCCGAATCCGCCCGCAATCATCAGCGCAAAAAACAGCACCGCCAGCAGTACGCCCCACTGGTCCACGAGCATCGGCAGTTCATGCAGCAACCATTCCATCAATAATCGCTTTTTGTAAGCAGACGGAAGAACCATTTTTCAACACAGAGGTCACGGAGGTCACAGAGGTCACTGAGTCAAAAATCGGGGGCCTGGGTGCTAGGTGCTAGGGGCTAGGGGCTAGGTGCTAGGGGCTTGGCAAATTATATTGGCGAATACAATTTTCCAAGCTCCAAGCTCCAAGCTCCAAGCTCCAAGCTCCAAGCTCCAAGCT
>CAZJMK010000021.1:0-54590 GCA_964547135.1 uncultured Phycisphaeraceae bacterium
TAACCAATTAACCAATTAACCAATTAACCAATTAACCAATTAACCAATTAACCAACAAAGGTTGCCATGCGAAAACGATTCGTTCAAGCATTGATGTTGTCACTCATGTCTTTCATCGCCCTCGGCTGCTCCACCGCCTGGCAGTCCGTCGATCGCCCGGAAGTTCAAGTCGAGCAAGTGCAGGTGACCGATCGCACCGACGAGGGCGTGCGTGTTGAGGTGACGGTGCGTTTGAGCAACCCCAATGAAATCGCTCTGCCGTTGGTTTACGCCTCATATGGCGTCGAACTCGACGGTCTGGGGCGCTTTGAACTGGGCGACGCAACCAATCGCTCCCTGCCCGCCAAGGGCAGTCAGATCGTCGTATTGCCCGCTGCGTTTGCCGTTTCAGAACCACTGCCAGACGCGCAGCCGTATCGGGTGTGGGGCCATGTGCAATATGAACCGCCCGGCCAGTTGCGCAAGGTGCTGACCGAAACGGGCATCCCGCTGCCGGGGTCGTCGTTTGCGTCGGAGGGAAGAATGGAATGAGCGGAAGTGGCCAAGCGGCCGAGTGGTCAAGTGGTCAAGTGCGGGCGACCCGGCATGATGACGCCGAGGGCTTTAGCCCCGGATTCCGCGTATCACTTCCATCAACATCATCCGGCCCTGAAGGGCACGGCGTCAAATGCTTTCCGATGACTTTGGACCTTGGACTTGTCATCCACGGGCTTTTTGAATCGCATCCATCAGCACACGGGCTTCGGGGTCGGTGAGTTTGCCCGCCGGCCAGCGATACCCCAGCCCATCGCCCACGCGCCGGGGGATGATGTGAAAGTGTACATGATCGACCACCTGCCCCGCCGTTTTGCCGTTGTTTTGCAACAGGTTCCAATCGGGCAAACCCGTGGCCGTCATGACCGCCTTGCCCAGCATGGGCAGCACCTGCCCCAGCGCCGCCGTGACATCACTGGGCATTTGATCCAATCGTTCCCAGTGGCCCTTGGGGATCACCAGCAAGTGCCCGCGAGCCACCGGGTTGATGTCCAGAAACGCAAGCGTCTGGTCGTCTTCATAGACCTTGTAGCAGGGAATCTGCCCGGCCACGATCTTGCAGAACACGCAATGCGGTTCAAACGGCGGTAACCCCATCATGACCTCCCTCAAATCAGCACGTTCGTTCAGAGCCGGGGCGTGTCGCCCCGGTATCAATGACTCATGGTAACCGTCAAACCGGGCCGACACGGCCCGGCTCCCAATCATTGAATCCGCACACGCGCAAGCACCCTCGGCGAATCCGTCGGCGAAAGCACATTGGAGCGATCAAACACCACAATATACCTTGCCATTTCCACCGGCGAACGATCAAACTCGCCGCGTCGATACCCGCGCACGTGAATGTAAGCCGTGAACACATCACTGCGGGTGGTGAAAATCTGCGACAGGAACTGATACCGCGCCAAACGCTGGGCGGCATCACGATTGTCATTGGCGGTCCCCGCTTCATCGGGCACGGTTCGCCCGCTGATGCCCGTGTCCTCCGGCAAGGGATAAAGCGTGATGTCGGAGGTGGCAAAATTGGTGTCGCCATCGAGCGCATAGCGCTGCATGCTCACGCGCTGGTCACTGGCAGCACTGCTGCGACCGGGAATGCCGGCGACCTGGGCAGCCGGGGGCTTGAGCATAAGCAGTTCACCCAGTTGCGCGATGCCGGGGTTGAGTCGCTGTTTGGTGCGATCCGCCCAGGCTGCGTCCACCAGTTGTTCCCGTCGGGTCGGCGTGAGGTCCGCCGGGTTGAGTTTGGGGCGATCCCGATACTCGACAATCGCTGCCATCAGGTCCTGAATTTCATTGAGTGACTCCGGCAGCGGGGCGGCCAAGGTCAGCAGATGCAGCGGCATGGTGTTGATGTTGATCGTGCCCTGCACAAACTGTTCGGATTGTTCCAAGTCGGCAGCGGCAGGGGGGTCATCATCGGGCGTGGCATCGGGGCTGCTGTCACTGTTGTTGACATCATCGTGAGCCGGGCTGAGGGTGGTGAACTGTTCCAGCACCATCGCAGCATGGGGAATGCCCGTCGAGTTGGGCACCACCGCCCGGTTGGTGAAATCCAAAAACAGACGACGGAATTGCAGGCCGGTAGTACCTGTAGCATCACCCATGATGCCGCTGACGCCATCCAACCCGCTGAGTCGTTGCGGCAGATCGCCGTCATTCGGGTTGGCCGGGTCGGAGAAGAACCCGAGCATGAACACCTTGCCGATTTCCGCGACACTGAACATCGGCCGACCGGGCACCAAAAGCTGTAAGGCATCGAGACGTTCATCACCGGTGATGCCCTTGGCATCGACTTGCATAAACGTCACATTGTCAGCGGTGGTGTTGTAGGTGTTGTCGGCCACGATGTCGCGGGCGGTGGTCAGGCCTGCATCACGGTTGGATAGAAAGCGCAGATTTTCACCCGCCCTTCGTGCGCCAATTTGGGCATGGCGATCCGGGGTGACTTGCGCTGCATTGGGTGCGTGGATGTATTGGGTGGCGACCTGTAAACCGGTGACGATGAATCGGTCGTAGGTGACATAGGCCCCGGCACCATCGACATCGACCTGCAGGTGTACCTCAACATCGTTATCAGCGTTGAACAACAGCGAGCCGTTGGGCAGGTTGAAGCGTGTGAAATTGGCTGTACCGGGCAGCCCCAGATCAGCGGGCAGATCGTTGCCGACGCCGCCCTCGTTGATCGGATTGGCGGCATTGGAAAACAGGATCAAACGTTCACCGGCCCCCATGGCCGGCACCCCCGCCAGAGGGAAGGTGGTGACCGCAACGCCGCCCTGCACGATCAGAATTTGAATGCGATTGTTAAGGGCTGTGTCGGGAATGGCTTGGTCAAACGGGTTGCCCAGTTCAATGGCCAGGGCGCGTGAGTCGGGTTGCAAAACCCATGCGTCAAATTGGGTGTCAAAATCGGTGTCGGTATCCACATACCCCGCTTGCAGATAAACCTCGCGGATAAAAGGCATGGGACGCAGGGCGAAGTAAACCTTGTTGGCTCCAAGGATGGCGGGAATCTGATCAACAGCGGCTCCGACCCTGGCCTGACGGGGATAGCTGGTGGGTATCGGAAAAACGCCGCCGGGGTCAATGAACCCAGCCGGGGGACGGTAACCATTGGCCGTGTAATCATCGCGGTAGGCTTTCATGCCCAGCGCCAGTTCGAGTGCCGCTTCGACGATGGGGGTTTGCGGTGGAGCGCCTGTACCGACGCCCAGGTATTGATTGGTGTTGCCGCCGGTGTCGCGGGTGCTCATCGCCTGGAAAATACGGCTGCCCATTTCCTCAATCGGGTCGTTGTTGGCGAAGTTGTAAAACGCACCGCCGCGATCGCGCAACAGGTCGTACTTGAGCCGACGGGGATCTGTGAACCAAGGATACAGATTGTTATTGGCAGTGTTGTCTGCGTAATTACGTGACCATTGCGGCGCGATCAGCACCGAAGCGCCGCTGGTGGTGGTGAGAAACTTGCGGACATCGGGGAATCGGCGGTTGGTGATATCTGGATCCGTTCCGCCTTGGAACCATTGGGCGTAAAGATTAAGTACGGTCCCAGCAGCTGGCGGTGGTCCGTAGGACGGCGGCGGGCTGATGGTCGGATCAACCACGCGCCGGAAATGAGATTCATAAGGATTGTTGGTGGAACTACTGGCCGGCCAATTGGCACGCAGGGGCAGCGGGATCGGGCCTTCGATCTGAGCCGTGTAGGGCGGACGGGTCACCTTGGCGTTGTTCAGCCCGCCACGGAAACGCAACTCTTCCTCACTGTCAGCCCCAAATCGGCGGAAGCGTTCGGTCGAGTCGGCGGTGCGATCATTTTCACGGTCAAACAGGCGCGTTTCGTAACCGTAGTACCGACCCAGTTCCATCCATAGTGTCAACCTTGAGTTGCCAGCGGTGTAATCCGTCGGCCAATCCGTTAACGTCAAGCCGTTGTGGAACAAAGGCACCGGCGGCGCAGCGGACGAGTTCATCCCCGTAAAGCGCATAAAGTTATTCGTCCACTGCGTCTGCACATTGGCCCATTCTGTCGCTGGGGTCGAGGTGTAGGTCACCAGTGCCCGGCTGAGCAGGCGCGAGGCATCGACTTCGGTGGGGAACCAGCCGCGCGGCCGCTTGTCATCGGTGACATCGACGGCGATACCGTCGTTGGTGAGTGCCGTAGCGAGGTTGATGTTGATGAGACTGGAATTGTCGATGATGCGTACCGCCACGACATAATCGACATCGCCGTAGGAGCGGGTTGGAGCGTACTGCCAGCGACTGTCGGGGATGCCATCGCCGTCGGCATCAACCAGTGCGTTGGTCAAAGGGTTGAGGGCGACATTGGTGTCGGCGGGATTGGCTTGGAACACACTATCCACCGGGAGAATCGTCGGTGTGGCAGCGGTGAATTGGCCGGGGGTGTGTCCTGCGTCGTTGGGAGCGGTGGTCCAATTCTGCGACCATTGGCTGAGGAACCCGCGTTCAGCAGTGTTGTAATCCAAATACGTGATCTTCGGCCAGACGGGGTTGGCAGGGATGGTAAAGTCGGGCGTGGTGGATGCCAGCCAGAGGTCATCGTAAACACCGAATTGGCCCGCCCCGGCTCCGCCGCCCCACGACCATGCGTTGGTGGGGTAGTCATAAGGTTCGGGGCGATTGGCACCGCCGGTGGGGAAAACATCACGGGTCAGTTCACCCAGAACATAGCCGATCACATCCCCGGCCACGCTGTCGGCTCGTGATTCAAACTCGTTGCTGGCCTGCCGATCGGTGAAGGCGATCTGCATATACGCAAAGCCCATGAGCATGAGCAGTGCCAGCGACACCACAATCAGAATCAGCACCGCCCCCGGACGGTGGGGGTGTCGGGTGGTCAGAGCCGCGAGCGGAAGCGAGCGGTGGGCATTTCGAATTTCGAATTTAGCGGGAAGCCCCGCTGTTGAAGCCGTCGAATTTCGAATTTGCAGCCGGAGGTTGTCACGGGTTGTTGTAATCATGGGGATCATGGTGTGTCCCTCCGGGTTGAGGGTTGGGGTTACCAGCACAGATTTTTCACCGCGGAGATCGCAGAGACAGACAGCGTTGTAGGGTGGGTCGTCCGACGCCGACGAATGACGCCGAGGGCTTTAGCCCCGGATTCCGCGCGTCACTTCCACCAACATCATCCGGCCCTAAAGGGCTCGGCGTCATTTCAACAACTCCTTCACTCGACCACTCGACCACTTGGCCACTGTTCTATCCCCTCTCCCCCCGGGAGAGTAGGAGTGCTCGCTGCGCTCACATTTGAGTGAGGGCGTGCCTTTCACTGGACCAATTTGTCAAATACCCAAGTCCTCGGTCATCCGACGCCGACGAATGACGCCGAGGGCTTTAGCCCCGGATTCCGCGCGTCACTTCCACCAACATCATCCGGCCCTAAAGGGCTCGGCGTCATTTCAACAACTCCTTCACTCGACCACTTGACCACTCGACCACTTCTTCAAGGTCGATTGACTTTCAGAATGATTTCCTGCCAGCGACCGGGGGCCAGGGTCCCGGCAGCCTGACCGGCGGTCAGCAGACTGTCCTTGTCGTGCATCCGGTAACGAATCCGCAGCATGTACGGCCATTTGCTGCTATTGGGGTCGCCAGTGGTCCATGCCTGTGTGTCATCGTGACGGAAGACAAACGCACCACCGTTGGCGTTGGCAACCCCGGCAGCATTGTGGTAAGGCCCGTTGACGGATGAATAGGGTGTGCCACTGGCCCAATTGGTGTCAGCGCTGAGTGTCAAAGGCTCAGTCGAGTCATAACCATTGGTTCCGCCCCGGTAGTTGGCAAAGCGCGGACTGGTGTACCAGACAATCGAACCAGCGGGGATGGGGGCGTAGTTGCGATCGAATAAATCAGGGCTGGTGCCATCGTCATAATATCCGCCACCATTATCCGGTAGCGTGTCGATCAGCCCATCGTTGTTAATGTCCGCGGCGAAATCGACAATGAAATCACTGACGTTGGAGGCAAGTAGGCCGTGCATCTGTGCCACCTGCCAGGCAGCGAGACTGGTCATGGCTCCATCATCGTTACTGGGCCGGGGGTTGATCCAGAGGCGTCTAGCATCACTGCCCCCGGTGAAGACGAGTATGCCGTTATCGATCACCCTGCTGTCGTAAAGATTTTTGGCTTGGTCTGTGTAAAGAGCGTAGTTGTTGCCCGGGACTGTGCTGGTTCGGGCGATCAGGGCATTGACGGGGTTTGTTGGTGATTGGCCTGCAGGATAGGTAAGCGGTCGTATGGTAAGGTCGGTCAGACCATTTTGGACGGTCGGGCCACCCAGTGGGAAATTGGTTCCGACCACCAATGCAAGGGTACTCGTTGTGGATGCGTAAACAGTGATGGGATTGCCGCCGCTGTTTGGAATTTGTGAACCGGCAGCGTTATAAGGGGCAGCCATGACCAAGGCCTGTCGCCCCAGTATCCATTGATTGGCCAGTCGATTGGGATTACCGGCCACCTCTTGCCCCAGACTGCCGACCACGCTTTGCCCGTTGGGGGTGGTACGCAGGCCGTGACCGTACCAGACTCGGGCGTAGGGGGGCTCATCGTCCAACGTGGGGTAATGGAAACTGGTGGTCGAGCCGGGGGTAAGCGGGGCGAATTTTTCGTTGGCCAGGTCGCGCTGGGCGATGAAGAAGGTCAGTTGATCACTGCGGACCAGTCGCCGGACGGTGCCATAGACCGGGTGCCAGACGGGGACGCCTTCGTGAGGGCCTGGGCCGGAGAGTTCAGCGCCCGAAAGCATGCCGTCGGATTTGGGGTTTCTTCCAGTGTAATCTTGGGCACCGGAAAGGTTGAATTCATCACCATCAAGTCGGCCGTCGGCAGTAACATCGTCGCCGAGGATGTGATGCACGATGACCAGCACGCCGGTGACGTTGCTATCCGCAAAGCCGCCTTGTGCGACCCCCGGCCCGATCATCTGTTTGGCGTCTTCAACCAGTTGCTGATTCACCGAGCGGGACTGGTTCATGACATCGCTGACGCCCACGCCTGCCCGCACGGCTCGGGTGGCATTGAAAAAGACGCGGTCGATGATCAACACCATGACGGTCATGATCGACACGGCCACGAGCATTTCCATCAGGGTGAAAGCGGGGCGGCGGAAGAATTTCGGATTTGTAAAACCAAGCCGAGTACGAGGAGCGCAGCGACGAGGACTCGGGTATTCCGAGGGTTGACCGTCTTGTTGTGAAGACGCCCTCACCCTACCTTCGCCACGGCGAATCTTCGACTCTCCCGGAGGGAGAGGGGGTCGGATACTGTTTTTCGGCTGCGTCACTTGACCACTCGAACAATTTGTCAAATACCCAAGTCCTCGTTCGCCTGCGGCGAGACTCGTCCTTGGCTTGGTGTTCTGCACTTGACCACTTCTTTCTTCCGGCACTTGACCACTTGGCCACTTGACCACTCGACCACTTTGTAATGATTGTCCGCTCATGACACAGACTCCTTACGGATTGCGCACGGTGCGCGGCACGGTGAGGATGCGCAACGTCGGGCTGGGGGTGCCGGCGTAGGTCGGGGTGTTGGGGCTGCTTTGAGCCGACTCGCGCGTCACCGGCGGCGGGGCGTACCACAAATACCCCGGCGGCCCCATGCCCGGCGGACGAATGATCGAACCCTGAACTTTCACCTTGTCGTCCTCAGCTTCACGAATCTGATATTTCTGCCCATTGGCGTCCAGCACCCAATCACCGACGCGGATTTGATTGGTGTTGACAAAGCCGGTGCGGAAATTGAAGGTGTCCGAACCGGAGACGGTGACCCCGACGGAGCGTACCGAAGGCGTGCGGTAGTGTTCCAGGTTGGGGCTGCCGAGGTCCACATTGCCGTTGCCGTTGATGTCGTTGAAGCCATCGTTGGGGTTGACATTGTTGCCGGAGAAAAAGGGACGAATGGCCCATTGTTCGCCGGCCTGAAAAAGCGGAGCCGCAGTCGGGCGCAGATGCCACATGCCCGGATCGACGCGCAGGACAAAGACGTAGGTGACAAAGTCGTCGCCATCGGATGGTTTGGCGGCATCGGCAGCACGGGTGCGCCGAATCAGCGGAACCCAGACATAACGGCGCATCGACGGATCGGGAATGTGCGATTCAAGAGTGCGGTCGGCCAGAAGCCAGAAGTCGTTGTTGTCAACATCGTCGATCAGCAACGACACGGGACGCACGATCAACATGTTGGGGGGAATCAGACCATCGCTGGGGTTGTAGGGCCCCGAAGCTTTTTCAAGCGAAGTCAGCACAAACGGCCGGGTTTGCAGCAGGGTGGTGAGCGACTCTTCCATGGTTTTGGCGGCGATGTCGTCACCGGTCTGTTTCTGCATGAAGATGGCCGAGGGGAAGATGGCTGCGACCATGACAAAGCCGATGGCGAAGATGGCCATGGAGAGCAGAATTTCCAGCATGTTGAAACCACCGCGGAAGTGGCCCCCCGGAAGTGGCCCAGTGGCCCAGTGGCCGAGTGAAGGAGTTGGTGATATGACGCCGAGCCCTTCAGGGCCGGATGGTGTTGGTTGGTGTGATGCAATGAATCCGGGGCTAAAGCCCTCGGCGTCAATTGCCTGCACTTGACCACTTGACCACTTGACCACTTGACCACTTGGTTTCAGATTCCTCATCGCTGGGCTCCTTCCATCACGGCTGCCCCGCTGTATCGACTGAAAAAGATCACCCGTCCGTCGGCGTCGCTTACCAGTTGTTCGAGCGTCACCGTGACTTCGTCCGAGCCGTTGACCAGAAGCTGGTAGGGCACACGAATCGGATCGTTATTGGCAGGGTCACGAAACAACCCGGCGGCACGGGCCTTGGCCATGTCATACACCACGACGCCGATGGCGTTGGTCAGCGCTTCGTTATTGTTGAAGAAGCCATCGGGAAGCTGATAGGAACGACCCCCGCCAACGTTGACGGTTTTGCCAAGGTAGTCGTAATAGGTGCGTTGATCGGTACCAGTGGCGCCGGTGGGGGCATCGGGGCTGAGGGCCAGCAGGTGACCGTTTGGGTAGCTGTAGCGCACGGCAAAGGGCAGGTCCGCCAGGTGAGGTGTGGCAGTGGTGGGGGCGATGATGCCGGCGACAGCCATGCCGTTGGGGATGCGGATGGGGTCGGGCACGCCGAAGTCGGTAAAGCCGTGCAGGTCGGTGAAGCCGTTGCGCGGGCCGTAGTCGGGAGGGCCTGGCAGCATCGATTCAAGGAAACGAATCGCACCCACGCTGCGCTGGGCGTGCTGATTGTTGTAGGTCAGGCGGATGCGCAGATCGAGCGTGCCCGGTTCGCGGATAAAGACCATGGCTGTGCCGTCGTAGGCGGCATTGGTGACTTCTTCGGAGGCGCTGAGGAAAGGGCGCGGGGCGAGCGTGCGCATGGCCTTGGCGGCGACGCTCACACTGTTCACGGCTGACTCAATCCGGTTGGACCCGGTGAGGTTCCGCAACGTCGGCCAGGCCAGCGTGACCAGCACTGCCATGAGGGCCAGTACGACCAATAGCTCGACGATGGTGAAAGCAAAACGGAAGTGGCCGAATGATGCACCGAAGTGGTCAAGTGGCCGAGTGGCCGAGTGGCCGAGTGAAGGAGTTGGTGATATGACGCCGAGCCCTTCAGGGCCGGATGGTGTTGGTGATTGATCTGATGTAAACAATCCGGGGCTAAAGCCCTCGGCGTCATCATTCCGGATTGCCTGCACTTGTCCACTTGGCCAATTTGTCAGATACCCAAGTCCTCGCCGCAGACGGCTCGTCCTTGGCTTGGTGTTCTGCACTTGGCCACTTGGCCACTGGGCCACTTGACCACTTCTTGCTGGATGTAATCGCGCACGCATCATGTCGTTACTCCAGGTCAAAGCTGTAAATGTTGTCTTGCGCCTGTTTCCACGCGGTGCTGCCACCGGCAGCCGAGACATTGCCCCATTCACGATCCGGCCCAGCCGAGACAAAAAACGGCGTCGCGTGATAGCGCATCGTGTCGGTGGAGTAGTTGTCACGCTCGGGGTCGCCTGCTGCGTAAAGGTCTTCGTCCACATTACGCAGGTAGTAGCGGATGGGCGTGCCCCAGGTGTCCACCACTTCAAAGAACCCGTCGGGGAGTCGCGGTGTGTTGGCATCGGGGTCGCCATCACGCAGACTGCGATCCGCGCGCAGACCGCTGTACATCGCATCGCAGGCAGGCAGTTGCAGCGTCGCCCAGACGAAGGCTTCGATGGAGCCTTTGACATGGGCATCGGTGTTGGGCACCACCGCATCGGCACCGGGTTCATCCGGGTTGTTACGGGAACGAACGGTCGTCCAGTTGAAGGGTTTTTGGGTGTAGGCGTTGGCGGAGTAGTGGTTGATGCTTTGCCGGGCGGTGCGACGGTATTCGCCTTCGATGCTCATCATCTGATTGAGCAGCAGGCGGGCCTGTTTGGTGTTGGCTGACTCGCTCACCTTTTTCATGGCGATCAGCGACAGCCCCATGAGCACGAAAATGATCGCCACCACCACCATGATTTCCACCAGGGAAAAACCATGGCCACGCGGTCGGCTGGTTGACGATAGGTTGTGTTTCATGATTGGCTCGCGGGGGGTGTCTTTCCGTTCCCTCTCCCTCCGGGTGAGGCAGGAGACCTGCTTCGCAGGTAGGGTGAGGGCGGTTGATTGTGGCTGGGGGCTGGTAGCTGGTAACTTGGCAGATACTGTTCACTTGTATGTATTACCCAGCACCTAGCTCCCAGCACCCAGCTCCATTGCCACTCGACCACTTCGTCCGATACCCAAGTTTTCGTTCGTCCGACGCCGACGCAAAGCGTCCGCGCTAAACATTTGGAATCACTTGACCACTCGGCCACTTCTTTTACGTCAGGTTCGTGATCAGCTTCACCAGCGGCAGGAACAAGCACACCACAATCGCACCGACGATCAAGCCCAGAATCACGATCATCACCGGTTCGAGCAGCGACACCAGGCTGGCCACGGCGGTATCGACTTCATCGTCGTAGTTGTCAGCGATTTTCAAAAGCATTTTGTCCAGGTCGCCGGTTTCTTCGCCGACGTCGATCATGTTCACCACGATGTTGTCGCACACCTTGGCCTGACGCAGCGGCTCGGCAAAGGTTTCACCCTGTCGCACCGAGTCATGCACTTTGGTAAGCGCCCGTGCAAAGACGCTGTTGCCGGTGGTGTCGCGGGTGATGATGATGGCATCGAGAATGGGCACGCCGGCACGGATGAGTGTGCCCAGGGTACGGGTGAATTTGGCGATGGTGGATTTGGTGACCAGGTTGCCCACGCCGGGGATATAGAGCAGGAGCATGTCGGTGGAGTACTTGCCCCAGTCGCTCTTGCGGAAAAGTTTGAGGAGCGTGACAAAGACGATGGGGGCGGCGACCAGCCAGACGATGCCGGGGATGAGCATGTCCTTGTGCGTGCCGGTGGGGTTCAAGGGGCCGGCCAACCAGTTGGAGGTATTGATGAGGATGGTGGTGGCCAGGGGGAGGGTGGTGCCGAAGTCGTCGAAAATTTTCTGGAACTTGGGCACGATGATGACGAGGATGAAGGCCACGATCGCCATGGCCACGAAGATGACCACCGCCGGGTAAATCATGGCCCCGATGATTCGGCGGCGCAGCTTGGCGGCCTTTTCCAGAAACTCAGCCAGTCGTTGCAGAATCATGTCCAGCACACCGGCCACCTCACCGGCGGCGATCATTTTGGTGTACAGCCGGTCGAAGGCTTTGGGGTGACGACTCATGGCATCGGACAGCGTCGCACCGGAGGAAACGTCCTCCGCGATTTCTTCGAGGATGTTTTTGAGCAGGCCGGGCTTCTGCTGCATCGCCAGAATTTGCAATGAACGCAGAATGGGCAGGCCCGCGTCCTGCAACGTGGAGAATTGGCGGGTGAAGGTGGTGAGCACCTTCTGGCCCACACCGCCGATGTTGATGGAAATATCGTTGAAGCCTTTTTTCTTGGTCTTGCGACCCACGGCTGCGGCGACGGCGGCGGCCTGGGCTTCCTGCGCACTGGCAGCCTTGGCGCCTTTTTTCACTTTCATTTCCCGCACCGAAGTGGGGAACAAACCCTGCCCACGGATGCGGGCCACGGCTTCGTCATTGGTGGCGGCGGCGATGGTGCCTTTCTGCGGTTTGCCGGCTTCGTTGAGCGCTTCATATTGGAAGGTAGGCATGGCGTGCTCCTTGGCTTGCCTTTTTCACTGGATCATTTTCCGTCCCCTCTCCCTCCGGGAGTCTCCCGGGTGGGGCGAGGTGGGGTTGGTTGATTGGGGCAGGGGGCTGGTAACTAGTGGCTTGGCAGATACTGTTCACTTGCATGTTTTCCCAGCACCAAGCTCCCAGCACCCAGCTCCGTTGCCACTCCACCACATTCTTCCGACACTCAAGTTTTCATGCGCCGACGCAAAGCGTCCGCGCTAAACGTTTTGAATCACTCGACCACTTTTCTGTCCCCTCTCCCTCCGGGAGAGGGTGAGGGTGAGGGCCGAAGAGCGAGTTGAGTTTGAACCCAAACGTACGCGCAATCTTCGACCGACCCGTTTCTCGTTCGACACCCAAGTTCTCATTCCCCGACGCCGACGCAAAGCGTCCGCGCTAAACGTTTTGAGTCACTCGACCACTTCTTCAACCGATTAACCGAGCCACTGACTCACTGATCAACCGCTCGAAATACCCAAGTCCTCGGCCTGACGGCCTCGTCCTTGGCTTGTTTTCCGCACTTGGCCACTCGACCACTCGACCACTTGGCCACTTTTTTCCGTATCAATCTTCCAAAATCGTCTCGCGGACCACTTCATCGATGGTGGTCACGCCGTCGTAGATCGCCAGCAAACCGCTCTGACGCAAGGTGCGCATGCCGCGTTTCAAGGCCTCGGCGCGCAAAACTTGTGTCGAAGCGTTGTGCATGATCAGTTCACGCAGATCGTCATCCAGCACCATGATTTCGTACAACCCCACTCGGCCACGGTACCCCGTGTGGTTGCAATTATCGCAACCCTTGCCGCGATGGAACTGTTTGCCCTGCGTGTCTTCGGGCGTGAGTTGCAGTTCCATCAATTCCTCTTCCGTGGGCGTGTAGGCTTCCTTGCAGCGGGTGCAGATTTTGCGCACCAATCGCTGCGCGACGATGCCTTCGAGCGTGGCGGTGACAAGGAACGGCTCCAGCCCCAGGTCCAGCAATCGTGCGATCGAACTGGGCGCATCGTTGGTGTGCAGCGTGGTGAACACCAGGTGACCGGTGAGCGAAGCCTGCACCGCAATCTGTGCGGTTTCCACGTCACGGGTTTCGCCCACCAGAATGATGTCCGGGTCCTGTCGTAAAAAGCTGCGCAGGGCCTTGGAGAACGTCAGCCCGACATCGGCGTTCACCGCCACCTGCACCAAGCCTTCAATGTCATATTCGACCGGGTCTTCCACCGTGAGCAGTTTGGTGTCAGAGGTGTTGAGTTCCGCCAGAGCTGCGTACAGGGTGGTGGTTTTGCCTGAACCGGTCGGGCCGGTGACGATGACGATGCCGTTGGGTTTGTTGAGCAACTGCCGGAATACGTCCAAATCTTCGTGACGCAGGCCGAGCTTTTCCAGATCGAGCTGCACGTTGGAACGATCCAGCACACGCATCACGACCGATTCTCCGAACATGGTGGGCAGCACAGCCACACGCAGATCGACCGGGGCGCTGTTGACCGTCAACTCAATACGCCCGTCCTGCGGCAGACGACGCTCAGCAATATCAAGTTTCGACATGACCTTGATTCGGCTGACAATCGGCATCGCCAGGTACTTGGGCGGAGGAATCATGTCGTACAACACGCCATCGATTCGGTAACGCATTTTGAACTCGTCCTCAAACGGTTCAAAGTGCACGTCCGAGGCTTTGTCCTTGATCGCCTGCATCAGCACCAGGTTGAGCAGCCGTTTAACCTTGTTGTCTTCCGCAGCCTGGGTCAGGGTGTCCAGGTCGATCGATTCGCCACGGTCCTTGAGGGCTTCGAGCTTGGCGTCGCCGGCCAATTCACCGATGAGGTTGGTCAGCGATTCTTCGTTCTGATCGCCTCCGTAGAGCTTGGCCATCTGCTTGTCGATCATCGCAGCATCGGCAATGACCGGACGCACGTTGTAGCCCATGAGCATTTTCAGGTCGTCAAGGGCACGGAAGTTGTTCGCATTTTTGAGAGCGACCGTCAGTGTTCGACTGCCCGCGTCGTAACGCAGGGGTAACACCTGATAAGCCTTGGCGGTCTCCGACGGCAGAATTTTGATGACATCCGGTGAAATGGTCATCGAACCCAAGTCGGCTGCTTCAATACCCTGTTGGGCGGCCAGGGCGATGTTCAGGTCCGCTTCCTGAATATAACCCAGTTCAATCAGCAACTGGCCCAACGGCCTGCGTTGCTGTTGTTGAAGTTGTAACGCTTCGTGGACCTGATCGCGGGTGACCTTGCCCATCTTGGTAAGGATTCGCCCCAGCCGATGACCCTTAAGTTCGGTCACGTCGATTTTCGGAGCGCCTTTGCCGGTGGGCTTTTCTGCCATGGTCGAAATTCCCGTACAATGGAGAAGGTTATCAGGCTTCCAACAAAACGACCAATCGAATCAATTCCAATGTGTCCAATCGTTTATCCGTTTGATTATACGATCACGTCTGTTCTGACTTTTAATATTTTGATTGGAACTATAGTCGTTGGTGTTGGATCATTCAGGAATTTCGTGTACCTACATCAGATCATAACTTTCTTTCGGCGCGGTTCAAGCCCGATTTTGAGATTTAAAACGTATCGACAGTTGGTATTGTATTCATTTGAAGTGGCCAAGTGGTCGAGTGGTTGAGTGGTCAAGCGGTCGAACGGCTCAAAATATTTAGCGCGGACGCTTTGCGTCGGCGTTCATGACGACGTGCCCCATCATGCTGGATTGCAACGATCTGTCGTGGCAGCCCAGCCGCCCCCGGCGTTGGGGTTTATGACGCCGTGCCCTTCAGGGCCGGATTGCAGTTATCTAACGTTGTAGCCCAGCCGCCCCCGGCTGGGTCGGTATGCATGACGCAACATCACACCGCCGCCTCTTGAGAATATCCGTAATGATCTTTTCGATGTATCATCGTCGGTATGCATGACGCGACATCACACCGCCGCCTCATTGGTGTGATCGAGCATGGTGATTACCCCAGCCGAGGGCGGCTGGGCTACAAACATCACCCATCTTCAAGTAAGCGGCGTAATGCCTTCACGAATGGCAAAACGGGTCAGGTCGGCAATGCCACGAATTTTGAGTTTGTCCATGATATGCTGACGATGCGTATCCACGGTTTTCACCGACAAGTGCAACTGACCGGCGATTTCTTTGGTCGAAAAACCCTGAGCTACCAAGTCCAGCACCTGTCGCTCGCGCTGACTCAGCTGCTGGGCTGGCGATCGACGCCCATCTCCCGAAGCCATGGCCTCCGCCAATTGCGGGCAGAGGTATGTACGGCCGAGTTTGATCTGTTCCAGGGCATGACGCAGATGTTCAAACTCACAAGCTTTGAGCACCACCGCATGAACCCCGGCGTTAAGCAGGGTTTGCGTCAGGCCGACGTCCACCTGCGGTACCATGGCGGTGATTTTCATGCTCGGGTGACGAGCCTTGAGCATCGTCACAAACTCGCGCAAGGATACCTCCGGCAAGGCTGGGTCAAACACCAGCACATCCGGTTGCGTCTGTCCGATTAGGTCAAACAACTGACGTGAGGTCCCCGCCTGGCCGACGACCGTGATATCGGGTTCCTGCTGGAGCAACCGGCATAAACCCTGACGGCACATCACCTGTGCATCCGCTAACACTAATTTAAGCGACATGCTATGTTTCCAAAAACCTACCCGCCGCCAAACTTTAAAAATATCAAACAACGCCCACTCAGCATCATGAACTTGCCCACCCGCATGGGTTCGCCCATTTGACCAACAATAGTCCTTCCAATCATCGGGAGTTGTACCGATTAACAAAAATATTATAGATATCGATATACGCGGTATTTATGAGGTGTTTTACGGTCGAAAAAATAAACCGTTTTGTTAAAAATGAAAAGAATCACTACGTCGAACACCTGAGGCCTGGCAAACATAGCTACGAACGGGAGTCGAGTTATTCAGAGCCGCGAACGGGAGTGAGCGGTCGAAGAACCACGCGCTTCCGCTCGTGGCTTTGAGCAACACCAGTATCCGCTCGTGGCTCTGAACAACACCACCGCTTCACACCGACGTGAAATTCAGGCGTGAAAAATTTGCCGCAACCACTTTGCCAAATAGCGCCAGCGGTGCCGCCCGTTCGATCTGCACATCGACAATGCGTCCGACCTGATCAGGTTGGCCGGTGAAACATACAATGATGTCGCCCTCGGTTCGCCCTGACAGTTGCGTCACCCTCCTCGGCTGTTCCCACCCCAGCGTCACCCGACTGCCCGACTCCGGCATCGCCGCATCGCGCTCTTCCAAGGCATGGTCGCTGATCGATTCCACAAACACCGGCACGGTCTTGCCGACATACGCCTGATGCACCTGATGACTAATCTGCGTCTGCAAGGCCAGCAATTCCTGATTGCGCCGCTTTTTCACCGCCTCCGGCACATCGTCGGGCAAGCGGTCAAACGCAGCCGTACCGGGCCGGGGTGAGTACTTGAAAATAAACGCATTTTTGTATCGACCCAAACGCAGCAAATCCAACGTCGCCCGGTGGTCGTCCTCGGTTTCACCCGGAAAGCCGGTGATGATGTCGGTACACAATTCCGCCGTGGGCAGCTTTTCTCGAATGCGTGCCAGTAGTGCCTTGTATTCAGCAATCGTGTACCCACGATTCATGCGTGCCAATACCTGGTCGGACCCGGACTGCACAGGCAGGTGAATGTATTTGCAGATGCGTGGGCGGTCGGCCATGACCTGCAAAATGTCATCGCCAAAATCACGCGGAAAGTTGGTCACAAACCGCAAACGCTGCAACCCCGGTAACTGATCGTGCAACAGCGCCAGCAAATCGGCAAACGTGGTGATGCGACGACTTTGATTTTTTGGTCGCGGCCCATCACGCCCGACCGGCGCGCCGACCTGTGGCTGCAACACGCCATCGACCGTCACCGCAGCATCGTGATCGTAATGGTAATGATTGACCGTCTGACCCAGCAGCGTGATTTCCACCACGCCCGATTCGACCAGTTTGCGACACTCTTCCAAAATATTTTCAGGCGGACGATGCACCTCCGCCCCGCGGGTGTTGGGTACGACGCAATAGGTGCAAAACTTGTTGCAACCCCGGGTGATGCGCACGTAAGCCGACCCATGGTGTTCATCGGGCGAAAAGCTGCGCGACAGGTCGAGCATTTCCAACTGGTCCTGCGCGGCACTGAGCGTGCCTGATCGTCGATGCGTATTGCCCTGCAAGGCGACTTGTGCGTGGCGCAGCCCGCCGCGCTGTTTGGGGCTGGTTTTGTGAATGTTGTCGATCAGCATCGGCACTTGATCGAGTTCACCCGGGCCGACCAATAAATCGATTTGCGGGTAGCGCCGAATCATGTTCTGACCATCGCGCTCGGCCATGCAACCCAGTACGCCGAGTATCAAATCGGGGCGTTCTTTTTTACGCTGCCCGACCTGCCCGATGCGACTGTAAACCTTGCTTTCAGCGTGTTCGCGGACGGAGCAGGTGTTGTAAAGCACCACGTCGGCGGTGTTCCAGTCATCGGTGAAACGATAACCGAGGGCTTGCAGTTGGCTGCGCACCAGTTGCGTGTCCAACACGTTCATCTGGCAGCCGAAGGTTTCGAAGTAAACCAGTCGGCCAGAGTGGTCGTTCGCGGGTGAAGTCGATGATTGGGGCATGATGGATATTAACGATTGAAGCCGGTGGTCATGGCAGACGCGGGCATTTGTTTAGCCCGAAAAAGTCAATTGCAAAAAAACTGGACAGAATGGATGATGTATAAAGGATAATGGATAATGTTCAAGCCATCGTTGTCGTCGATCCATTCTGCACATCATCCATTATCCATTATCCATGCTTCTTTGTGTCTTCGTGGCCCATCTCTTTTTCGCGGCAATGGTCTCGGTGCGGTCATGCAGGCGTGGTGTTGATCGGCGTAATCAGCGTGCTGGTGGGTTTGCGATTCCGACGGAACCAGGTGACCAGTAACACCAATACCAGGGCGAACACCACCACCGCCAACACCGGCAACAATATCGCAAGTAGCGAGGTCAGCAGGGCACCCATCCATTCAAACGTACTGACCACCGGGTTGGCAACGCCCGCGGTGGTTGCCGCTGAAACTGCACGAGTGCTGACGGTGACCATTTGCACCGCCCCGGCTGCGCCGCCGCCCATGATCGCCGCCAAGGTCCATTTGATCATCGGGTCCACGCCGGTGATGAACGCCGCCGACGCCACGGTACCGGCCACGAGTGCCGCCGGTGATGCGATGGTGTCCAGCAGGTTGTCCAGCCAGGGCACGTAGTAGGCGGTGATTTCCATGGCCGTGGCTGTGCCGAGCATCAGCAACGCCGGCCAGTCACCAATCCAGGCAAAGCCCGGCGAAACACTGGTCTTGTTGGCAGCCACCATGAGGCTCAGTATGAACAGGGGCATGAACACGCGAAAACCGCAGGCTGCCGCGAGGGCAACGCCCATGATCAGGCTGAGAATGAAAGTCCAAAAATCAACGCTCATGTTGCGATTCTCCCGCCGGTGACCGTGTTCCGGGTTGCGTGATGCTGTAAACCATACGCATTGTAGATGGGTTTGTGCGGGTAAACCAGTGGGCAAAGTGGCATTGCATTTCGAATTGACCAAGCCAAGGACGAGGCCGACAGGCCGAGGACTTGGGTATTCTGAGTGGTTGATCTGTTAACTGGTAAATCGGTTAATCGGTCAGAAAAGAGAACTACCATTCCGTCCAATTAACCAATTAACCGACCAACCAATTAACCATTCTGACGCCGGGGGCTTTAGCCCCGGATTCCGCGCATCACATTCATCAGCATCATCCAGCCCTGAAGGCTCGGCGTCATTTCATCAACTCCTTCCCCCGGCCACCCGGCCTGCCTCACGGCAGCAAAATGTCCGCCAGGGTGGTGCGATTGAGCAGGTCGCGCAATTCGCTGGCGGTGTGTTTGCGCCAGCGCTGCAACTGTTCGCCGATGCCGTGTTGGGCGCCGATGACCAGGTCATCATCGAGGAACGCAGCCGCGTCGATGGGGCCTTCGATGGCTTCGATGATGCGCAGCAGGGTGATTTTGGCTGCGGGCAGTGCGAGGCAGAATCCCCCGTTGCGTCCGCGAATGCTGCGAATGACCCGGGCGCGGGACAGCCGACCGAGCAGTTTACGCAGGTACTCCACCGGCACCCCCGTGGCCAGGGCGATGTGCTGCACCTGAGCCGGTCCCGGTTCGCTTCGTAACGCCAGATGAATGACCGCCAACAACCCGTAGGCGGACGCTCGTTCCAATCGCATGCGCAGGTCTCCGCTGCCAAGTACTATGCAAGCCTCATACCAACGGAGCGATTGGTGTGATGATGTGAATTGGCCTGCTTTTTACAGAGTTTGTCAATGCAGCCCCAATAGGTAGTTACCGTGGGTTGCTTATGAACCAAGTAAACCGGCGGTTTGGCATCCTCATTTGCCTGAAAAATCAGCAGTGCCGGTTTTGAAGAAGCAACAATCAACCACCACAGAGATGAAAGGGGCTAGGGGCTTGGAGCTAGGCAGATACGCAATGCATCTATCATTTACCAAGCTTGTCTTGAAACATCATCCATTATCCATCATCCATTATCCATTCTGCGTTTCCGGCCAGTCACCAATAAATACTTCCGTGGCCGGGCCGGTCATCAGCACATGATCATCGTCGGCTCGCCATTGCAATTGCAGGTCGCCGCCGGGCAGGTGGGCCAATATTTGTCGATCACCGCGACCGGTCAATACCCCAGCCACCGCACAGGCGCAGGCCCCGGTGCCACAGGCCAGGGTGATGCCGCTGCCGCGTTCCCATGTGCGCATGATGATTTCGTTTTTCGATATCACCTGCACAAAATGAGCGTTGATGCGTCGGGGAAACAGGGCGTGATGTTCGATGATCGGGCCGACGACTTCCAGCGGAACACCAGCCGCATCACGCACGTAAAAAACCACATGCGGGTTGCCCATCGACACACAGGTCATGCCCGCTTCCAAGCCGACTTGTTGCGGCCAATCGCCCAGCGACCCCGGCCAGGTGAAGGTATTGCCCATCGGGTGATCGACGATTTTTTCACCCGCCCCCGGCAGGTTCACCGGTATCAACTTCGGCTGCAAAATCGGCGACCCCATATCGACGGTCACCTGCGCAACCTTGCCCGTCGCATCGAGTGTGTATGAAAGGGACAACACCCCGTTGCCGGTTTGAATGCGCATCGGGTTAACGTTGCGTATGCCGGTGGTGACCTGATGATCGTGGGCGAGTTTGCAGACGCAGCGAATACCATTGCCGCACATTTCGCTTTCCGACCCGTCCGCATTGAACATGCGCATGCGCACATGGGCATCGACGCCCTGTTCGGGGGGCAGTACGAGTATCAGGCCGTCACCGCCGATGCCAAAGTGCCGGTCGGAGACGAGTCGGGCGAGGGCAGTCGGATCGCGCACCGGCTGGGCGAAGCCGTTGATGTAAACGTAGTCGTTGCCGATGCCGTGCATTTTGATGAAACGCATGAGGGTGTTTCCGATGGCTGGGTCGATAGCGAACCGTTAATTGGTTGATTGAATCGTACGAAAAAAAGAATTTGCCGCAGAGGTCGCAGAGAACGCGGAAAATAAGGGGCTCGTGACTCGGGGCTGGTGGCTGGGCAGATCATTGATGCACACGAACTATACCTAGCTCCAAGCCCCTAGCTCCAAGTTCCTTTTTACGCCGTGTCGTTCAAACATTATAAATCAGTAGCTTGGAAGTACTCACCCGCGATACAAACCATGCTGATGAATGTAATCGGCCACGGCTGGGGCGAGCAGGTCGTCGGTGGGTTGACCCTCAGCCAATCGGTGGCGAATGTCGGTGGCACTGATGTCCAGCAAGGGTAAATCGATCATGCGTGATGAC
This sequence comes from uncultured Phycisphaeraceae bacterium, assembly GCA_964547135.1. GTDB lineage: Bacteria > Planctomycetota > Phycisphaerae > Phycisphaerales > Phycisphaeraceae > JAJXSS01. The sequence continues at coordinate 21,138 of CAZJMK010000021.1, forward strand.
CATGTGGCAGTCGATTCGCCGGGGGGTAATTTTGATAGCAGTTCATCGCGTGTGGCCGGGGGGCGCACCATCACCAGCGGCTGCGCCAGGGCGATGATGCGCTGTGCCTGATGCCAACGGTGAAACAATCGAAATTGATCCGCCCCCAACAGCAAACGCATTTGCACGGCATCGCCCAAACGCCGGCGCAGCGCTTCGAGGGTATCGACGGTGTAACTGGGCTGGTCGGGTTGTTTTTCCGCACGGTCCAGTTCATCGGTCAGAATGACTGCCCAAGGTTCGTCCTGCAGGGCCAGTTGCAGCATGGTCAGACGATGATGTGCGGGGGTTTGCTGCTGACCGACTTTGAAAGGCGAACGCCCTGTCGGAATATAAACCACGGCCTGCGCCCCGATTTGTTGCATCGCCAACCGGGGCAATTCAACGTGTGCCCGGTGCGGCGGGTCGAAGGTTCCGCCGAAAACGATCAAATGGCTGAGGTTGGTAAGTGATGGATAATGGATCATGGATGATGGATCATGTTCAGAGAGGGTGTATGTCAAACGACTCTTGGTTTGAACATTATCCATTATCCCTTATCCATGATCCATCTTTGCGTCATTGGTGGGTCCGTTCGCGGACTCACTTGACCCACCCTACATCGCATCACTTCATCTGCCCAATGGCGTTTTCGACGGCATCGGCGAGGTTCTTGCCCGCGACGCTGACGTTACGACCCAGGCGCACGGTGGTGGGTATTTTCCAGGGGTGGGTCATCAGGTGCCAGACGGCTGCGGGGACGTTGTCGGTGCCATCGGGGCGAATCCAGTTTTCCGCCGCTTCGGGGATCGCCATGTTGGCCGGGTCGCTGATGGCACGAATCATGCGCAGGCACAGTCCCTCCTGGGCCGACACCCGCGCCAGGTGAAAGGTTTCCATATCGACGGCTGCGGCGCGGTGTTGCTGATACAGGTTTTGCTTTTCAGCCACCGAGTGAATCAGGTGTTCCATCGTCAATAAAGTTTTACGTGGGTCGCGCTGGTTTGAATCGTGTACGGCTTGGGGTCGGTCATTGCTCAGTTGATAGGCTTGTCCCTGACGGTTGATGACCCATTGAATGTCCAGCACGGTACCGGGGCCCATGGCCGGGTCGAGTCCGCCGGCAAACCCCAGGTGAATGATGTGTGTGGGGCGGTGTTCTTCGAGCATCGCACTGAACACTTCAACGGCACGCTCCGCTCCGACGCCGGTGACCCCGGCCACGATTTTGCGGGCGGGTTGATGGGCCGTGGAACCGATGAACCAGGGGCGATCGGGTGTCAGGTGCAAACGTTTGATGATGGGCTGAAGTTCGTCCCGCACCGCAGCCACCAGGGCAATGGTGCCCATGGGTGGTTGGGTAACCTGCACGGGCTGGGTGTGCGTCAGGTGGGCAGTTGAAGCATTGGGTTTGGCATCGAGCATCACAGTCATCCGTCACTCCTGCGGGGCCAAACGGTTATTGTCGTTGGTTTTTTGATGGTTGTCGAATCGTGGTTAAAGCCCCGCTTGCAGGGCTTGCAAATGACGGCCAAAGTGTTCAGCCAACACCTGCTCATAGGTTTGCGGATGGGCGGCCAGCACGGCTTGAAAGGCTTTGCCCAGGGTTGCATCGGTCAAAACCGAGCCGAAGGTGCAATGCAGAATTTGCCGACCAGGGTGGGTGAAACCCAGGTGAGTGCCTTGCGGAATGCCGGCCCAATTTTGCAGGTAAAGTTCGACGAGCCGGGGGTCATCGGTGATGTCCTGCGGGGCGGGCACACTGTCGAGCGTGGCGGAAACGTGGTACGTGGCCTTGTCGGTGTCGTAACGCTGACGGGCGAACTCGACGATGTGCCTGAACAGCGGCGGATCATGTTTGGCGATCACGCGCAGGGCTTCGAGGTAGCTGGTGCCTGCGGTTTTGACGTGAAACAAACCATTGGTGATTTGGGCAAAGAGCGGGTAAATCGACAGTTTGTCGGAACCCGAATGCAGGCTGAGTTTGTAGGGGCCAAGGGTGCGGGCGATGCTCGCATGAACTTTGAGTGATTTTTCAAACCCAGCCGGGTCGCCCTTGAAATCGACGCCTTTTTCAAAATCACCAGCAAAGCGCGGCGCCAGGCTGACGAGTTTCATACCGGCTTTGAGGCACTGGTCGGCGATGATGTAATGCTCGGCTGGGGTGGTCGGCTGCGGGGTTTCATCGACCGATAGTTCAATTTCAAAATCATGGCCGAGCTTGGCGGCAGCGTAATGAATGTATGACGCGAGTTTGATCGCGTGGTTGATGGCCCGCCCGTATTTCACAGCAGCGCGTTGCACGACCGCTTCCGGAAATTTGATGACAAAACGACCTTTGAGTTTCACTGTTTGGTGGAGGTATTGATCGACCCAGTTGATTTCGCTGCGCACTTTTTCGAATTGCACCGCGAGTTCAGCAGGGGGGTAGGTGTCGGCTTTGGTATCGACGTGTTCGGACGGGTCGATGGTGAAAAAAACAAACCCGGCGGCGACGGTGGCATCGACATCGGCCTGGGTTTTCAAATGGTCGGCATCGGCACCCCATGGTTCATCAAACCCGGCGGCGGCCAGTGCGGTTTGGGCGGCTTGCATGACCTGTTGGGGGCTGCGCTGGGTGCGGGTCATTTCGCGGATGGATTGCTGGGCGAAGATGGGGGCGATGCCCGAACCAGCGGTGCGTAAGGCGGAAAGGTGGCCGGGCGTGGCCAGACCCAATCGATCCCCGAAACCGAAACTCGGCGAGGTGCCAAGGGTAACCGCTTTGCCTGCGACGGCCATGGGCGATGCTCCCGTAAGTATCGTTGACGTTATTGCAGGGTTGACAAAGTAACGTCGGAGGCGTGTGGGGTCAATGGGTCATGTCTTGTAGAGCCGGGTCGTGCCGACCCGGTCGATTGGGACACCATGGCGGATTTATACCGGGGCGATACGCCCCGGCTATGACGTTACCTGATGGCATCAAACTGACTGTTATGAAGCATGACTACGTATGAGACATGAAATGGAGCCGAGCGGGATCGAACCGCCAACCTCTGCATTGCGAACGCAGCGCTCTCCCAATTGAGCTACGGCCCCGTGAGCAAGAATATATCGACCCGACTCCCCGACGGCAAACGCAATGTGTGGTGAAACAGGTGGCGTCGTTGTTGTCAGCAGACCGCGTTGAGCCGGCAGCATGAGTCAACTTGAAAATCACTGCCAATGATCGTTGACAAGGAATCATCAGTCATTACACTCAATTGGCATTCGTGCGAATTATGAGATTTGTTTGCAATGAAGTGCAGCGTGTGTTGGCCTTGATTTGTGTTGTTGAGGGCGGATGTCAAACTGTGTCAGGGGGCCTTTTTTGATCGATATTGGTCTTTCATCGCCACTCATTGGAACCATGGGTTGAACCCTGGTTTTGGGGTGGTCGTTTCGATAGGGCTTGGTGAGTGGTGCGGTCACGGGGTTACTTTTGGAGGAAACAACGATGAAGAGTCAAGCGCAAGGAAGAAGTCGCGGTGGGGCATCGATCATGCAAGGGTGGATGGTGTTGGGTGTGGTGGGTTGGCTGTTGGCTATGGGGTTGGCAGCCGAGGTGCTGAGTAACAGGGCTTGGGCGCAGGGGTCGGCGGCTGGTGCAACGACGCAGGCGGATCGCAGCAGTGTGACGGTGGAGAAGGTGACGACGATCCGCGAGACGACCACCACGGAAACGGTGCAAGAGCGGCAGGCAGGCCCGGCCCCGGTGGTGGCGATTTTTGTAAAGAATCGAGCTGGTCGTGAGTATGACGAAAAAATCATGGGGCTGGAGGATTTACTCAGCAGTCGCCTGGCGGAAGAGGGTTTCCGGGTGATGAGCAGGGAGGACGTTATCAACTCGGTCAGCGCCTTTGGCGGACAGGGCGCCAACAAGGGCGATGCGAACCTGGCGGGGGCGGACATGGACGAGTTGCTTTCCAACAACACTTCGGCCCTGCGTTTGGCGCAGAACATGGGGGCGGATTACCTGCTCACCGCTTCGATCGTGTCGATCAACCACAATCGCAAGGTGTTCAAAGGTTACGGGTTGGACCGGGTCACGTTGGAAAGCGTGCTGCGTGGTTCGTACAAGGTATTGGATAACAGCAAGGGCGGATCGGTGACGGGGGGCACGGTGGAGTGCAGTGTGAAGTCGCCGTTTCAGAATCAGGTGGATGAAAGCACCTGGACCAGCCAGAAGCACACGTATGCGGAGGTGATGGATTCGGTGGACAAAATGATCGACGAGGCCTGCACCAAACTGGCAGCCCACATGACCGCGCGCAAGCGGCTGGTGGCGCAGCCGGCGGTGAAGGGCGAATTGGTTGCGTGGACGGTGATTTGCGGGACGACGGACATGGTGGTGCCGACGATCAACCGGGTGAGTGACAATGAGTTTGTGGTGGGTGAGCAGAAGCTGCCGGTGAACCCGATGAACGTGATCGTTGAACTCAATGGCGTGGTGGTGGGGACGGCTCCGGGGACGTTCAGCGTGTCGCCGGGGATGCACAAGTTGCGCTTGTCGCGTGAGGGTTATCGTGATATCGAACGCACGGTCAGCATCACGGACGGACAGACACTGCGGATTGACATGCAGATGACGACGGAAGAATACAATCGCTGGAAAAACATGACGGCTTTTTTGGAAGAACTGAAAAACGGCGCCAAACTCACCGATGCACAAGCGGAGTTGCTGCGCGGACTGGCACAAACGTTCCGACAGAGCGGGTACAAGATTGATTATAAGGTGGACACCAAGGAAGGCATCAAGGTGCAGAATCAGGCCAGGGAAATGAATGTCTGGCAATGAGCGGCGTTGAAAAACGGGGCTGGATGCAGCCCGGCGGTTGTATCGGGGCGTTGGTGGCTGATTCGTGTCAATGGCAATCATTCAACCAATCGAATAACACAAACGAGGGTCACCCATGAAGCGATTCGGCATGATGTGCATGGTTTTGGTGATGCTGATGAACTGGCAAGCCGGTGTCAGTTGGGCACAGGAGCAAGCGACGCCAACGGGGTTGAAAAGTTTGGGGATTGGGGATGTGAAAATCACCAAAGCGCTGGCGGAGGTCAACACCGCAGCGGGGAAGAAGGCGTCGTTGGCGCGAGTGGCACAGGCACTGGATGGGCAGTTGATCAATCGCTTTGCCGAGACGCGCAAGTTTCGCATCATCGCCCGCAGCGACCTGGACGCACTGATGCAGGAACAGGGGTTCGTGGCTTCGGGCAGCGTGGACAGCAATGATGCGTCGGCTGCCCAGTCGTTCAAAATCAGTGGGGTCGAATATCTGCTGGTGACCAGTATCGATGATTTTCAGGACCTGACCGAAGAGGCGACGTTTCAAAGTCTGGGTGAAAAGGCGATCAAACGCACGATCCGTATTTCAGCCATCGGCAAGCTGTATCAGACGACCACCGGCGAGCTGCTCGAATCGACCAATCAGCAGGTCGAGGGCAAAGGCTTTGTCGAAGTTCGCGGCAACACGGTAGCCGACGGTTCAACGACCGATGCGCTGTTGTTGCAGACCGCGCGCACCCTGGCGGATCGCATGTCCAACCGTGTGGTGGATGTGATTTTTCCAGCTCGCATCATCGCGGTGACCGGGTCGCAGGTGACGATCAATCGCGGCGACGGCACGGGCATCGCCCCGGGGCAGACCTGGGTGGTACACAAACTCGGCCCGATGATGGTGGACCCGGATACGGGGGCAGCGCTGGGTCGTGAAGAAGTGACGATCGGCAAGGTACGCATCAACAGTGTCGAACCGAAGTTTGCCAAGGCGGAAATCATCAGCGGCAATCAGATCGAAGTGGGCGGGTTGCTGCGCATGGAATAACACCGAAGGTTGCCTGGTACGTCAATGAGTTGGGGTGAACGATGGCCCCGTTACCATCGTGATCAACGGTAAGATTTGAGGATGTTATGACACAGACGATGCTGGCTTGCTGTCGGGGGGTGATGATCGTGGCGATGTTGTGCGTTGCCGGGGGGTGCGGCTACAACAAAGGGGCCGAGCCGTTCATGAAGCCGTACCTGGCCGGACAGTTTGAATTGGCGGCACAGAAGGCGGATGAAGTTGTCGGTTCGGTGACGGTTGACGCCGGCACCGGCAACGGAAAAGCCATTAAAGTCGGCAAGGAAGATGCGATTGTTTTTCGACTGGAGCAGGGAGCGGTGCATCGCACAGCGCTGCGTCACATGGACAGCACCCTGGCGTTGCATGATGCCCTGGCCATGATCCAGCAACAGGACGAACAGGCTGACTTTCGCATCGGGCAGGAAGCCGCAGCCATGTTCACCAATCAGGCGTTTCGTGATTATGCGGTGACAGCTTACGACCGGTTGGCGCTCAACTTGTACCTGGCGCTCAATTACATGGTCAAGGGTGAAACCGACAATGCGCGAACAGCTTTGCGAGCCATGCAGCAGGCACAGGTGATTGCGGAGGAACATTACCGAAAGCGGATCGAAAAAAAGCAGGAACAGGCCGCCAAGCAAAGTGAACAGCCGACCAATCGGCGGGGTGCGACAGCCGATTACAATCGAACCCTCAATGACCCGACCCTGCTGGCCAGTTTGCAGGAAAAATATGGCGCGGATGCGCCCCTGGCGCCGGATCGTGCGGCATATCGCCCTTTTTCCAATCCGTTCGGCGAATACCTGATGGGTTTGTTTTTCATGGCGCAGGCGGTCGATGGCAGCGATGCGGAAACAGCGGTCACAGCCATGAAACGGGTGCAGGGCATGTTGCCGGGCAATACGCATGTGGCAGCGGACCTGGCGCTGGCTGAGCAGGTGGCTAATGGCGGAGCGATGACGCCGATGACGTATGTGTTTTTTGAAACGGGTTTGGGGCCGTACCGGGAGGAGTTTCGCATTGATCTGCCGATTTTTTTGGTGAACATCGCCATCCAGGAAAACACCGGCGTCAACTATGTCGGGGCAGCGTTCCCTTATTTGAAATATCGTGAAAGTTTTGTGCCCTACCTGTCGGTGGTTGCGGCAGGCAGCGAATATCGCACGGAACTTTTCACCAACATGGATGAAGTGGTCAAAACTGATTTTGAAAATGAACTGCCCCTGATCATCACCCGTACGATTATTTCGACAGCGGTCAAAGCGGCGGCAGCCTGGGGCATTCATAAGGCCACCGAGGGAGATATATATGTAAATCTGGCGGCCAATATTGCCACGACGGTGTATCAGGCGGGTATGAATCAGGCGGATTTGCGAACATGGCAGACGTTGCCCAAACAGTTTCAGGCAGCTCGCCTGCCGACGCCGGAGGATCGTATACTGATGTTGTCGCTGTCGGGCGAGGCCGTGGCGATTCCGCCGATCACGCTGCAGGAGGGCGTGGTGAATGTGGTGTATGTGAAGAGTGTGCAGCCGGGGTTGCCGGTGGTGGTGAACCAGTTTGTGCTCAAGTAAAGGTGCTTCATCATGATGACGATCAAACCGCTGATGATTGTGGTGCTGGCGATGCTGGCGACGGTCGGGGGTTGCGACACGATCAACACGACGGAGCGCAACACGCCGGTGGGCACGCGGGAAGTGGTGAATGACAAACGGGTGGTGACGGACAAGGCCCTGGGCCGATATGCACGCATTCAGCAGGTGATCGAAACCACCTTGCCTGGGGACATATTGAAGGTGCAGGTGTCGCTGCAGAACACCAGTTCGTTTGAGCAGCGATTGATTTACAAATTTGAATGGTTTGATTTGAACGGCATGATCGTGGAAACGCCCTTGTCCACCTGGCAGGCGAAGGACGTGATGGGCAAGGAAGTGTACGAATTGACCGGTGTGGCCCCGACGCCAAGGGCCAAGGATTTTCGCCTCAAACTTCAGGAAAGCAAATGGAACTGATTATGAAAAAGCAAACCCAATCGTTGGTGGTGATGTCATTGTCGGCGCTGCTGGGCGTTTCGATACTCAGCGGTTGTGGAAGCTCAGCCCGAGTGATCGATGCTGACAAACAGGGCATCGTGCGTGCCGATCAGATCGATGTGCAGGACTTTGAGGTCGCTGCCGGGAAAATGCTGGAGTCGTTGTACAACTCGGGCGCGTTGGAACGGGCTGCCAACAAGCCGGCGGTGGTGGCCTTCAGCCGAATCACCAACGATACGGGTGAATACTTTGATACGGACCTGTTGACGATCCGCATCATTGAACAGTTGCAAAATTCGGGCAAGGTTGTGCTCACCACCACCTTCGGCCCCAACGCCCGCGATCAGGTGGCACGTGACCTGGACGCCAAGCAGCGTTTCATGAATGATCAGTCGCAGACCAACCCGGCTGCGCAACCCGACTACACCCTCATCGGCAAAATCATCAAAAACACCGCCCGTGCGGGGGATGTGCGCCAGGCCACGTACACCTTTCAACTGATGCTCACCGACACCACCCGCGGGACCACGGCCTGGATCAGCCAGCGTCAGATCACCAAGCAGGGAACCAAGCCTGCGGTGGGGTTGTGAGGAAAGAAGTGGCCAAGCAAGAAGATGATTTCGGATTTTCAATTTGCCAAGCCAAGGACGAGGAACGCGGTGACGAGGACTTGGGTATTGTCCGTGGTTAATCGGTGAGTTGGTAAATCAGTTAATCGGTCAGAAAAGACAACGACGATTCCGTCCACTTAACCAATTAACCAATTAACCAATTAACCACCCCGATCATCCCCGATCAATCGCGTCGCTAACTGATATGATTTACCCTGCCACGCGCTTTTTTACCTTGCCTTGACCGTATTCCAACCCGGTGTCATACTTACAGGGCATGTCAGTCTCGTGTGGGACTGGGCTGACAGTCATTGGGGCACTTCCACCCCGGACACCCCCCGGATACCGTGAGCGGGGAACATTTTTTTGGACAGGGTTGCCTTTCATGGCCACGATCACCAAGAAGGAATTGATCGACCGCATCGCTGACACCAGCGGGATTCGCCGTATGGTCGTCAAACAATTGCTTCAGTCGTTCCTCGACGAAATCATTGTCGAGCTGGGGCGGGGCAATCGCCTGGAATTCCGTGATTTCGGGGTTTTTGAAGTGAAGAACCGTCGCCCGCGCAAGGCGCAAAACCCCAAAACCCTCAAACAGGTATGGGTGCCCGCCAAGCGAACAGTGAAGTTCAAAGTCGGACGCATGATGAAAGAAACGCTCATCAGCCAGCTCAATGCCGCCGATGCTGCGGCTGCCGCAGCCGATGCCGCCAACACCACCGTGCCGGCCGCGCCGCCCGCCAACCACGCCTCGTAACCCAACATCACGCCTTGTGAAGCCTGATCACCCCGCGCCAAAATCGCCGACCGACCTGACGCACCCGCTTGCTAAGGCCCCGTCTCGATCCATCAGTTCAATCACTAGAATGTTTGAACCCCCTCTCACTCCGGGAGAGGGTGGCCGAGTCATCGAGGCCGGGTGAGGGCGTGTCTTCAAAATGTCGAATGGACGTGAATATAAGAATCGCAGGCGCCCTCACCCTAACCCTCTCCCGGAGGGAGAGGGGACTGATCATGTCATCCATGCTCCAATGAATGAGGCGAATGACACCAAAGCAGCCGATGCCAACGCTTCGATTCACCATCAACAACCATCGGCGACCGACTGGCAGGTGTCGTTGCAGACTGAGTTGTCGGCTCGTCAAACGCAACATCAATTGCGCAGTCTGCGCAGTTTGCAGAGTCATGGGCCACGTATCACCTTTCAGGGACGTGAACTGGTCAACCTGGCCAGCAATGATTATTTGGGGTTGTCGCAACATCCGCATCTGCGTGACAAGGTGATCGAAGCAGCCACCCAATGGGGCGTGGGCAGCGGTGCCAGTCGGCTGGTCGGGGGCACGTTGGCAATACATACCCAACTGGAACAGCGTTTTGCTCAATTCAAACACGCACAGGCAGCATTGCTCTGCCCGACCGGTTACATGGCCAACCTCGCGGTGCTCACCAGCCTGGTCGGTGAGGGTGATTTGATTTGTATCGACAAGCTGACGCACGCCAGTTTGATCGACGCAGCGCAAAACAGTCGGGCGGTGGTGCGGGTGTACCCGCATGGTGATCTGCAAAAACTCGATCGGCTGCTGGCACGCTGGTGCGCGCAACCACGGTCAAACAGTGATGTCGTAGGCAAAGATGCAACTGATTCGCCCGTCATATCGAAAACATTGACGCCGACACGAAACCGTACCAATCGCGCCAGCCGGGGGCGTGCGTTGGTGGTGACTGACAGTGTGTTCAGCATGGACGGTGACGTGGCTGACTTACCGGGGTTGTGTGACATCGCCCAAAAATACGGAGCCATCACTGTCGTTGATGAAGCACATGGTACGGGGGTGCTGGGTGAAACGGGTGCGGGGTTATGTGAATGGCAAGGCGTTGCACAGCGCGTTGATGTGGTCATCAGCACCGCGAGCAAGGCACTGGGCGGACTGGGCGGCATCATCACTGCTGCGCAGTTGGTGATCGATACGTTGGTGAATCAGGCACGTTCGTTCATTTACACCACCAGTGTTCCGCCGACGCAGGTGGCAGCGATTGACGCAGCCCTTGATGTGGTGCGTGATGAACCCTGGCGAAGGAAGCGAGTGTTGTCATTGGCACGCTGGGTGCATGATGAAATGACCCAATTGACCGGGCAGCGTGATTTGGGTTTTCATTTGTTGCAGGCGGCAGGGGGGCGTGATGCTGAGACGGTGGTGACGCCGATTGTTCCGCTGGTGACCGGTTCAGCGGAGCGTGCGCTGGGGTTGTCGGAGCGGTTGATGCAACGTGGTTTTTTCGCCCCGGCGATACGTCCGCCGACGGTGGCACCCAATGCCAGTCGTGTGCGTTTGTCGTTACGAGCTGATTTGGCGGACGAGGATGTGCAACGTTTACTGGCGGTGTTGGCGGAGGGTGGTTGAACGGTAGAAGAAGTGGCCGAGTGCAGAAACCAAGCCAAGAACGAGTCTCGCCGCAGGCGGACGAGGGCTTGGGTATTATTCACGGTTAATCAGTGAGTCGGTAAATCAGTTAATCGGTTACTCGGAGGGAAGTGTAAGTTTCATCCCGATTAACCGACTCACCGATCAACCAATCCGACCAGACGCGATAAATCGCGGCGCTAACATTCGAACACGATTCCGTCACTTGACCACTTATTGATGCAAAACTCTGGTAAACTGCCCGGTTCGGGTTTCGTGAAACACGATCAACCTTCTCGGAGTTGGGTGTGGCGTCAAGCCCGGCTGATAAAACTTCACCCGCTGTCACCCCGGCCCCGGCAACCACTTCCGAGGTTGCGCCCAAGTCTGCCGTCACACCACCGCAGCCTTCAACCCCCACGCCTCTGCGACCGCAACGCACCAGTCCCCCGACGGATGTCACGGATCAACCCGCCTTGTGGTTGCTTTTACTGTTGTGTCTGGCTTTGGCGTTGCCGTTGTTATTGGTGGATTTGCATCGAGCGGACGTGACTGATGCAGCCGAGGCACAGACCTTGGTGCAGGCTCGTGAGCTTTACCAGCGTTTGAGCGAGACACCGGTTTCGCAATGGTGGCATTTGGAAAATTGGGTGACCACTTTCAATGGTCAGACTCATTACACGGCTCAGCCGGGCATGAGCTGGATTCACGCGCTGGGCATCGGGCTGCATGAACAAATCATCGGCCCGGTCGATGTTGAACGACTAATTTTGATCGGTCGCTGGTGTAGTGCATTTTTTTCAGGGGTGACGATATTGGGCGCCTTTTGGGCGGGGCGATGTATCGGGGGCAATTACTCAGCGGTGTTCGCCGGGTTGCTCTGTTTATCGACGCCGGCGTTGGTCTGGTTTGGTCGTTTGGGCAGCGGAGACATTGTACACACGGGCATCAGCACCCTTGCCATTGCCGCTGCGCTTTGGGCGATTCGTCCGCTGAAACCGGCACCATCGGTTTGGCGACAGGCCATCGGCTGGGGCTTATGTGGTGTCAGTCTGGCGGGGGCGATCATCGTGGCTGGCCCTGTTGCCTGGCTGACGGTCGGGCTGCCGGTGCTGATGATGATTGTGCTCTGCCCTGGTCGCATTGGCCACGTACTGGGCTGGGTGGCGGCATTGCTCACCGGTTTTGTGCTGATGCTTCCCTGGACGTTATTCATTTACGATCGTCAACCCGGTGCCTGGCTTACATGGATTGAGCCGCTCATACCTGGTATTTGGTACGACCCAGCCGTTTTTTTGGGCGATGTGGTCACACGATTGGGGTGGGTGGCGGTGCTGCTGTTACCCTGGACGCTTTGGTTGCTGGGCGGGTTGGGTCAACCCTTTTCGCCTTCGTCCAAGGGTGCTCGCGTTCGGTTGTTTTTGGGGTGGGTTTGGTTTGCACCCTTGGCATTGGTGTTGGTGAGTTTGCCGGAGGGTGATCGATTGAGTTTTTTGTTGCCGTTGGTACCGGCCACGGGTGTGCTGATCGGTCAAACCTTCAGCCAGTTTGTCGAATTGGCAGCACAGGGTCGCTATGCCAAAACCTGGCAGCGTTTCTGCTGGGTGCATTTGTTTTTACTGGTGTCGGTGTCGGTGATGGTGCCGTTGTTTTTGCATCTGCGCGGCCATGTGCTGGACGTTTATTTTGCTCCGCTGAATTGGAAACTGGCGGCGGGCATGGTATTGGCTTTGTGGGCGGTGCTGTTTTTGAGTGTGCGCCCGATGATGCGCGACTATCCGGGTAAGTCACTGGCCGCATGGTCCGCCTGGTCGATGCTGTTGATGTTCATGTTGCTTTTTCCGCTGACACGCAGCGAAGCTTCGCATCACCCGCTGCGCCAAACCGCTCCGATGCTGAGCAAATTGGTCGGCGACCGACCGGTTTACTGGTTGCAGGAAAACCAGCCCGATCATGACGGAACCAAACCCGATGCCGTTTTGCTTTTATACGGCCCACGCCACCTACCCGTGATCAGCGTGAAACAGTGGGCGCAACTGCCCTGGTCGGATGGTGATGTGTATTTACTGGCAACCGCTCCGCCGATGACTGCGATGTCAGCGTCAACCCCGCTGCAACTGACGCTGAACCATCGGCTGGATTTGCCGACGCTGGGTCGCTCGTTGTACCTTGGCAGGGCTGTAACTCCGACGGATGCCAACCCTGCCAACGATGCCACCGATCATGAGTGACCTGCAAACGTCAACCAACGCCGCCAACCTTCCGCTGCTGTCGATTGTCGTGCCCGCACTCAACGAGGCGGACAACGTGGAACCACTGGTAAACGAAGTCAAAGCCGTGGTGATCGACAAGGGCATCAGCGCAGAACTCATCGTCGTGGACGATGGCTCCACCGATCAGACCCACGCCATATTGACCCGGTTGCAACAGATGCACCCCTGGTTGCGTGTACTGCATCGTGACAAGCCGCAGGGGCAGTCAGCGGCGATGTACGCGGGCATCGCAGCGGCGAAGGGGCAGTTCATTGCGACCCTCGATGCCGACCTGCAGAACGACCCAGCTGACCTGCCCAAAATGCTCGACATCATCGCGCGTGACAAGGTTGATATGGTGCAGGGGGATCGCTCGGCTGCACGGGCGGACACCTTCAAACGCAAGTTCACTTCATGGGTCGGGCGAACGTATCGCAAAGTCGTTTTGGGTGACACCATCCGCGACACCGGCTGCACCGCACGGGTGGTGCGTGCCTGTTATTACCAACAGGTGCCGTTGCAATACCATGGCATGCACCGCTTCATTCCCGCTTATTGCAAACGACTGGGGGCGAAGGTGGTGGAAATGCCCGTGCATCATCGGCCTCGTGTGGCCGGGGTGACCAAGTATGGGGCATTCAAACGGGGGCTGACCGGGTTTTTTGATGGGTTGGCCACCCGCTGGATGTTTCGCCGCTTGAGGGATACATCGACTTGTGAAACTCGATCGGGTCATGAGGTATCATCCAAGTCATCGTGATACATACTGACTTGCCCGTGGCGCAAAGGTGAAGCTTGCGAAGACGCTGGCTGGTGTTGCTGGAATTGTTGTTGTTGGCAGCCTTGTGTACCTGGCTGGTGATGTCGCTGCGCGATCGGACGTATCGCCCTGATGGCGCGATCGACATCAAGGTTCAGTTGCAGGGCGCCCGTGACCGTGCGTACCTTTACGAAGACGCGCAAACCCGGCAGATGTGGTACTTGATTTATCGTTACGACGGATTGCCGATGTATTTAAACCCGGAGGATTTTGCCCGTTGGGTGCATCATGAACAGCAAAGTAGATCGATGCTGGCGGCCTTGCTGAACGTGACTTCGCCGATTGGTTTTTGGTGGGTGATGGTGGGGTTGTTGGGGCAGTTGCTTTTTACCGGGCGGATGATTGTGCAATGGCTGGTGAGTGAAAAGGAAAAGCGGTCGGTCGTGCCGCCGGTGTTTTGGTGGATGAGTTTGGTGGGCGCGACGATGCTGCTGGTGTATTTCATGTGGCGGTGGGACCCCATCGGCATACTCGGCCAGGCGTTCGGGTGGTTCATCTACGTGCGTAACCTTTGGTTGATTTACCGCAAGCCTTCGACCTCGCCGAGTACGCCCTCGTCCAGCACCGGCAATGGCACAACGGGTCCATCACCCAATACGGATGACGACACACCGACCATCGCTGACGACCCGGGGCCGGAGGCGGAATTGAATAAATAATGGGTTTGGTTTCAATTGCACCAATGGTACAATTGGTACCAAAGGAAACACCCATGATTCAAAATATGCAAATTTCGGAAGCCCGACGAACCTTCAGCGAACTGGTGGACAAGGTCCACTATCGCGGGGATGTGGTGCAATTGAGCAAACGAGGCAAGGTGCGGGCCTTTATTGTGCCTGCCGAGGCAATCGATGCGATTGAAGATTGGCTGGACGGACAGGCGGCTATGCAGGTCATCGATAACCCCAAAACTCGGTACCGACCTTTACGTGACATGCTGAAACAGTCGCGGAGCAAAGGCCGATGAGTTTTGAAGTGCTCATCAGTGATCGAGCGGAGCGGGAATACCAGCGGCTTCTGAAAAAAATGCAACAAAGGCTGGCCGAGGCATTGTTGTCGTTGGAAGATGCGCCCTTGCCGCCGAAGGCCAATATCAAAAAGTTGCAGGGCTTTGATCGTTTGTATCGACTGCGTGTCGGTGAGTACCGCATCATTTATCGTGTGGAAAACAAGTGTGTCAGTGTTGAACGCATCTGTACACGACAGGACGCGTATTGAAATGATTTTTATGAGGCACTCATGCCCACGATTCAGCGCATACTGGATGCCAATGCCAACCGTGCCCGTGAAGCCTTGCGGGTGATGGAGGAGTCAGCGCGATTTATTTTGGACGACCAAGCCCTGTCGCGTGACTTGAAATATCTGCGTCATGACCTGGCGAAACATTTGCGGATGATGCCCGATCTGACATTGCACCGCGATACCACGGGTGACGTGGGCACCCGCATGACCACCCCAGCCGAGCAAGCGCGCCAGAGCGTGGCGGAGGTGGTGATCGCAGCGGGCAAAAGATTGTCGGAAGCACTGCGAGCGCTCGAAGAGTTCAGCAAATTGCTGCAGGGCAAGGGGCCTCGTATCGCTGCCGCGTTCAAAGCACTTCGCTACCGGGGGTACGTGTTGGAACAAGCATTGAACCAGCAATTGACGATCAATCATCAACCTGCGAATTGGCGGTTGTGTGTGCTGCTGACCGATGCGTTGTGCCCTGGTGGTGATGCTATGAGCGTGGCATGTGCAGCGGTGGGGGCGGCTGTGAGGCTCAAACGCACGTCGGCGTTGTGTCTGCAACTGCGCGAAAAATCGATGGACGGTGGGTCCTTATTACAACGTGCCCGGCAACTGGTGAAATTATGTCAGCCAACCGGGGTGTCACTGATCATCAATGATCGACCGGACATTGCTCTGATCGTCGGGGCTGACGGGGTGCACCTGGGGCAGAGTGATTTACCCTGTCAGCAAGTACGCAAGCTGGTCGGTCGTTCAATGTTGATCGGCGTGAGTACCTCAAAACTCGCTGAAGCCGAAGCGGCCCGAAAAAATGGCGCTGATTACTGCGGCGTCGGCCCGATGTTCAGCACCACCACCAAACACAAGGACATCATTGTCGGTCCGCGTTACCTGCGCCAATTTGTCCGCCGATTTGCGCACTTACCTCACCTTGCCATCGGCGGCATCACGCTGGAACGACTGCCTTCGTTACAACAGGCGGGTGTCAAAGCCGTGGCTGTATCGAGTGCGGTATGTCAGGCGGATGATCCTGCGAAAATAGTGAGGCAGTTTTTGCGTGCATTGCCTTGAAGCCTCGCTGATTACCATGCCAAGTTCATTTTGCAGATGCACCGATTTTCCCCAAGGTCTCCATTTTTGCACATGAGTCGATGAAAGTAGTGAAGTATTCATACCCAATCGCGGTTTGTGGCTGGTTCGTGGGTTAGAATCGGAGGAGTGAAAGATCAACCCAAACCATCACCTTCATCGGCGGAGCAGGCGCAAGCGATACCCTTGCAAACGGGTGCGACATCGTCGGCCTCGGTGAGTGGTTATCGTGCGCTGGTATTGGTATCGGGTGAGGTGGCACTGCCGGGGGCGTTGTTGGAGGCGATGCAAAGGCGGGGGATGCAGCCGAGGGTGGTGGGGGATTTGCCTGCGGTGATGGTGGCGATGGCGCGGGAACCGGCGACGGTGCTGGTGGTGGTCGAGGCGCAACATTGGGCAGGGTTGCACGAACTGGCCAAGGCAATGCAGCGTTATTACCCAAAGGTACGCTGCTGGCGGTATGACGCAGGTGACACGACACAGGCGCAAGCGTCGGATGAACGGGGCGGAAGGCTCAGGGCCTGGTCGTGGGAAGCGATGATGCATCAGCCGACGATTCATGTCACGGTGAATCAGGGCAAGGGCGATCAGCAAGCACGCGATGACGAGGCAGTTGAATTGCCCGTCGGGGTGGGCAGCAAAACATCGGCGACACCGAATCGTGAAGTGGCGGAACCGCTGCTGACCCGTGAGGAATTGGACATGCTGCTGGATCATTCGTGGGAGCGAAGACGTAATCAGCGACGATCACGACGACATGGTGATACGGAGGATGGGTTGTGAGTTGGAGCTGTATGACGCCGAGGGCTTCAGCCCCGGATGAAGATGAGTCATTGAGGAAAGAATTCAACACAGAGGACACAGAGTGCACGGAGAAGATATGAATGAACTGAATGGATCAAGCGACGTGATGGGTGCAAACAATTGCGTTGTCAGGTAGCACAGAAGAAACCGGGGCTAAAGCCCTCGGCGTCATAAAAAACCTTGGGTGTCATGAAAAATGCCCGCGGCGTCAAAATGGACGGAGAAGCGATTGTGGCCCGTTTGTCAGTGACATCATCAACGACGCCCATCGGCGGCATGGCTCAGTCATCGCCGTGCGTTTATGTCATTGGTGCGGGGGACCTCGCCGGTTTGCATCCAATGGCAACGCGATGTTTGCCCGGGCATCGTGTGATTGCGTTTGCGGATTACCTGTCCGCACTTGGGGAACTGGGCACAAGCGGCGCAGGCTCGACAGACTCGGCCCTCAATTCAACCCCGCAAATCATATTGGGTCGATGGCAGGCGGAATCAAATGATTTGGAAGCCACGGTGCTGGCTCTGCGGCAACTGGCACCACGGGCGAAAATCATATTGATTGGTGAACAGCCGACGGTTGCAGCGCAGTTGCAAAAACAGGGTCGGGGTGAAAGGGTTGATTCGTGGAGTGATCGAGCCTTGCGTGCGGGTGCGGACCGATGCTTGAATGAACCGGTGAACAGGCAGGTGATCGAAACGCTGCTGGGTTTGCTGGCGGGTGGTGATGATACTTTGAGTACACCGCGACAGATTGATGAAGCCGCCTCGACGAGCATTGTGAATCAAAATCGTGAACAAGCGAGCATGCAGCAGCCAGTTACGGAAACAGGGTCGGCTGTGCTGACGCCCAGCAATGAACAAGCGACAATGCGGGGCGGGGCATGGGTGGAAGGAGCGGGCAGTTGGCGGACGATGGTGAAGCCGGAGGAGTTGGTGACGCAGGTGGGGCAGACGTTGTTGCAGGAGGTGTTGCGTCAGCCGGGGATGAGCGGGGCGGTTCAGGCACCGGCGCACCAGCAGGGCGATGCGGAACTGGGCGATGTCGATTTACTCGAACATATTTTGCACCGGCGCAGCGGGTTTGCCGATTTGTTGTTGCGCCTGGTCGGTGCCCGATGCGGGTTGATCGGAGCACAGTGGGCGCTTATTACCGGGTCGGATCGAGCGCAGGCCCAGGCGCAGGTGCCGGCGGGGCGGGTCAGTGGTGAAGTGAATTGGAACGGGCGATTTTTGGGGGTGTTGCATGCACAGCCGGGGGTCGATGCGGGCACACTGCAAACCTGGGCGCAGTGGATGTCGCGCTGGCTGGCGGTGGAAGCGCAACATGCGGGGTTGTGGGACTTGGCGTTGCGCGATGAACTGACCGGTGCGTGGAACAGGCGGTACTTTCACCGGTTTTTGGAGACACTTTTGCAACGTGCTGCGTCGGAGCGTTTTCGTGTGACGCTGATGCTGTTTGATATCGACGATTTCAAGCAGTACAACGACCGGTTCGGCCACGCAGCAGGCGATGATATTCTGCGTGAAGCGTCACGATTGATGCGTTCGGTGGTGCGCACGCACGATGTGGTGGCACGCATCGGCGGTGATGAGTTTGCGGTGATATTCTGGGATGCGCAAGGCCCCCGTCGCCCGCACAGCCAACACCCCAACGATGTGCGTCAGGCTGCCCAGCGTTTTCAACAGGCGATTCGTGACAGCCGGTTTCCGAGATTGCTCGATCAATCACGCGGCACGCTGACCATTTCCGGCGGACTGGCCAGCTTCCCGTGGGACGGGCGAACGCCCAATGAATTGATGGAACGAGCCGATGCGATGTGTTTGGAGTCAAAACGTCAGGGTAAAAACGCATTGACCTTCGGCCCGGGGGCGTGCCGGGAAGGGTGAGGCACGAAACATTTCATGCGTGAACCGGCCGAGGCTGTTGAAAAAGTTTCACGCCCAGCAACAGCGCGACAAAGATGGACAACCCGGCCGCGACGACGAAAGCCGCGGTCGTTCCGCCCTGCATGACAAAAGGCTTGGCTGCCAAGGGTGAAAGAAATTGACCAGTGAACAGGCAGGCGGTCAACCCGCCGGTGAGTCGTCCGCGCCAGTGTTCGGGGGCGATTGACAAAAGCCAGGTGCTGAGGTTGGGCATATTCAAGCCGCTACCAAAACCGCTGACCACCAAACCGATGAGCACACCGAGATAACCACTCGATGCCGCGATGATGCCATAGCCAACGCCCATCAGGGCGAAACAAAAAAGGGTGCAACCGATAACACCCATTGATTTACCGATGCGGCCGTAGGCAAAGGCAGCGATGGCGCCGGACAAGGTAGAAGCGGCGATGGCCAGCCCAGATTGCAGTCCACCTCCGCCGAACTTTTCCAGATGAAAGGGAATTTGCACCGGCGTCAGATAAAACACCATCATCGACAACACGCCCGCCAGGTAAATGAGCGACACAGTGCCGAGGTGGTTGTTTTGTGACTTGGTATGAGAATGAAGCGTGTCCGCAACCGATCTGACATCGCGTACCGGCTCGTTGATCGACCACATTCCCAGAAAAAACAGCGGCAATGCCAAGGCATAAACCAGAAACGGCATACGCCAGCCGATTTCCGCCAACATGCCGCCGCCGGTTAAAAACACGACACCGCCCAGCGCCATGAAGGCGCCCTGCAGACCGAGAAAACGACCGCGCGCCGGGCCGGTAAAATAGTCACCGATGAGGGTGGTGGCTGAAATCATGATGCCCGCCACCGCCAATCCGAGTATCGCCCGCCCTACGAGAATCGACCAAATCGTGGGCAGATACGCACCACTGGTGCCCGCCAGCACGTACAACAGGATCGAAAATAGCAGCAGTCGTTTGCGACCCAAGCGATCGACCAGCCAGCCGGACAGAGGCGCGATCAATGCGACGGATAACGCCGGCACCGTGAGCACCAGTCGGGTCAGGGTGCCATGCGGATCGATAGCGCTGAAAGCCTTGCCCATCGCGGGCAATGAAGGGGCTACAATCGCCCCTGCCATCACGGTCAGACTGCTGGCCGCCAGCAAAGTGATATTTCGCCCGGTCGTGCTGTTCAGGCTCATGATTGCCTCGGCGTAAGTCACCGACGGCAAGCATCAGCCTGCCGAAAACAAATGGTGATGATGGCGGCGGTGTGTCCGGCGTGTTTTGAAACACCGGCGTAGGTTGACCCAACATTATAAGCAATGATTGTCATGAAACATGAGCCGTGCATACACCAATGAGCCAATGGAACGTATTGCTACGCACCGATGAAGGTCAATTGTTCAATGGCGGCGGCATGGGTTTCAAACGGGTCGGTGGCATTGACGCTGTGATGCGTGGGCAGTTGACCGGGCTGGTTCATCATCAGTTGACCGGGGGCGTAACAGATGCGCAGGGTGGGGCGGGACGGGGCGGCATCGCGCGTCAGGTCACGGGTGATGTGTTCCATGGTCAACGATGGCATGCGCGATTCGAGCCGAAAGAGCGCTGCTTTGTTGTTGGCGGTGGACCAGACGTTGAATCGGGACAGGTGAATGCGGCGTAAACCGCCGACGCCGTTTTCACGACCGGGGTCCGTGTTTTTGAAAATCGGTGTTCGGCAGTAACGCAGGGCATCGGCATTGACTGCACAAATCTGACAACCGCCTTGCACATCTTCAACGGTGATGTCTTCGATTTCATGATCGACACTGGCCATGCGCACGAAACTGTGGCAGTCATCGGCGCGCAGGCCGCGCACACGGATGCGACGAATCGGGCCGCAGAGAGCGCCGTTGCATTCGATGCGCCAGATGGCGTCGTCGGCATTGAGGGCGACCATGTCATCGTTGGGGGTTGCCAGGCCGTGGGCGTGAATGTCTTCGATCAGCCCGTCTGCGCAGCAGCCGCTGACATGGACCCCGTCCTGATTGGGGCGTGTGCGGGTGTTTTCGATGCGTACACGGGCGACGTGAAATTGCTTGGTCCAACCCAGACGAATGTAGTACGACTCGCTGTTGCGCACGGCCAGATCGCGGAGCACGAGGTTGTTGACGTGACCAAAGTGCATGAGTACGCCGCTGTATTGCTTGGTGCGATCTTCGCCGCGTTTGTTGCCGGCTGAGTTGCCGTCCCACACGCCGCCGATGACCTGAATGTCGCTGTCCTGTGTGCCCGAATCGGAACCGGTGGGGCCGAAGGAGTTGTGATTGGTAAGCAGAAAATGTGATTGGTCGGAAGCAGCACCGTCAGCGAGGATGATTTTGGCGTAAGGATGAGCTTGCAAGCGCGTGCCTGAAGGCAGGTGCAGGGTTCCGCCGAGCTTGTATGTGCCAAAGGGCAGCATCACGCGGCGATGTTGATCGACCAGGCGTTGCAGAGCAGGAAGGTCATCGGTGTTGCCATCGCCGACGACGCCGTGGTCACGGACGTTGAGGGATTGTTCCAATGAACTTGAAGCGTGAAGCATGGATGACCCTTTTTTACGGAAGTTAAATGTGTGTGATTCGCATCGCCGGTTAACGCCATGCGTATGGCATGCAAACGCGGCTGCGGCCTGTGAGGGTGAACGATTGTATCAGAGATGATCGAGGGGTTGGCTCGGTGCATATACTGATTGTAAATAGATGTTTGAATATTACTTAAAAAATAGTTATACAATTTATGTATAAAATATTGAAAACGGAACAGTATTCGTGTATATTGAACGCATGGCCAAGTCGAAAGAGGTAGCCGAGTTGTTGGAACGGCGGATCGTGCACGGGGACTATCTGCTCAAGGAGTTGCCGGGCGAAGAAGCCTTGGCGCAGGAAGTTTGCATCAGTCGGATGACGGCACGGCGGGCAATGTTGCAACTGATGGAAAAGGGACTGGTTCGGCGACAGCAAAATGGTCGGCTGACGGTCAATCGCACCGGGGCACGTCGCGTCAGGCAGATTGCTTTTTTACGACCAGCGTTTGTGGGAGCGGGCAGTGCGCCGTTGAATGCGGCGGTGCGTTTACTGGACCCGGCGCGAGGTCGTATTCGCCCGGTTGAGTTCGTGCACTGGGATGATCCGACGCTGGTGGAAACGTTGCAGGTTTTTGATGGGGTTTTGCTGGTTCCCCCAGCCGAGACAATTCCGCAAGCGGTGTTAGCGCTGCTGAAGGATTCGCACAAGCCGGTGGTGGTGCTGGATCGTGATTTGAGTGCGCAGGGCATTCACTCGGTGGACACCTGCCCGGTGAGTTTTGCGCAGCAGGTGTTGGACCATTTGAAATCATTGGGGCATCAGCGGATTGACTGCCTGAACAGCCAACCCAGGGACGAAATCATTGCGGCCCGTATTCAGCAATGGGCTTTGTGGAAGGCGGCACATCAGGTTGAGGGTGAGTTGATCGACGACCCGGTGGAAAGTTATGGCGATGCGACCACCCAGGCTTATCAAACGATCAAGTCGCGTCTGCGCAACCAGGGCATCGGTTCGATGGGCTCGGCGATATTGGCGACGACGGTGGGCGGAGCGATCGGGGCGATGCGTGCGTTGCATGAGCAGGGGGTGCGTATTGGCAGGCAGCTTGCGGTGGCCTCGGTGAGTGTGGAAGGGGTGACGCGGTATGCGATTCCTTCGATTACGGGGCTGCACCCGCCGGAGCCGGACGCCTTCATCAAAATCTGTCTGGATTGGATACTCAGCGGGGGACGCAGGGAGGATTGGCCGGGGTCGCTGTTGTTGAAGCCGACGGAGGTGCCGATGTTGATTGGTGAATCGACGGTGCCCGGTTTTGATCATTCAAGGATTTGATTCATAGGACAATGGCAGCCCGTGTGGGCTGTGATCGGTTTCTTTCACGTGTTTTTGTTTGGAGGAGATTTCATCATGATCGCGAAGCATGTTTGCATCAACTCGGTCGGAGCGGCAGTCGTGGGTTTGGGTTTGTTGACAGGCGGGGCAGAGGCGGCGATTTACAGTGCCCCGGCTGCGACCAACAGTGTGATTTTGGCGGCCACATGGGAAGGGGCGACCCATGCCGGACCGGGGACATGGGTGCGTGATTACTATGGGGGTGATGGTGATGGGCAGGGCGGGTTAGGTGGTGATTTCATTCAAATCGGTTTGTGGGATGGTACGTATCGCGCGCCGGTGTTTCGTTTTTTGATTGAACCGGGAACGGTGCCGACGGGGGATGAGTTTACCGCAGCGAATTTTGAAGTGTTCATTGCGTTCAAGCAGAACAACCCGACGTTCAACCTGGACCTTCATGCGGTGTCGTTGAGCACGGATGGGTTTACGGTGGCCAGTGAATATCAGGCAGCCGGGACGTTGATGCAGGCCGGGTTGCTGAGTGCGGCTTCGAGTTACAACTTTGAAGATGTGAATACCAACGCCACGGGTGACAGCAATTTGGTGGATTACCTGAACGCCAATTACTGGTCTGCCTCGGCAGGCGGGACGCAGAATGTGTTTTTGGCGCTGCGACTGCGCATGGATGGTGCGGGCGAGGCGTACAACACGTTTGCGTTGGTGAGCAATGCGGGTTGGGGTCAGCCTGCGACGTTGAGTTTCACGACCAGCCCGATCCCTGAACCGGCAACGCTGGGGTTGCTGGCGATGAGCGGCATGATGATGCTGGGTCGTCGGCGACAGCATTAAGTTAGAGCGATTGATGAAGCATGTCATGAGCGTGCCCCCGACATGCCTGACCGCATGTCGAGGGATTGTCAGAGGCCAACCTTTCACTCGGAGTCGCAAGCCATGTTCACCCATCAATCAGCAGTTGATCGGAACAAGTCAATGGTGATATCACGAGTGGGATTTACGCTTATCGAACTGCTGGTGGTCATATCGATCATTGCGCTGTTGGTGGCGCTGTTGCTGCCGGCCCTCAGTTCGGCGCGGTCGGCGGCACGCAGCATGCAATGTTTGTCGAACCTCAAACAACTGGGGCTGGCGGCTTCGATGTACAGCAGTGATCATGCGGGGTTTTTGCCTGCGTGGGATTTTGGTTCGCCACGCCCCTCGGAGGATGTGGTGGACTGGACGCAATCACTGGCAAGGTATGTCAATGGTGAATGGGTCTTTCACGATACGGGGAACCATATTGCAACGTATCGCTGCCCGGAGGGAGAGCCGGATATCAATGCGTCGGACCCGTATTGGCGGGCGCGTCGGCCGGTGAGTTACTCGATCAGTTTTCTGGCTTCAACGCCGGCCACTTTGGGTATGCCGGGCGGGTTGGACGGCGGGACCAATCACTGGTGGGCCCGCTTCAGTTGGACCCGCGAGCGCATGTGGGACGCTTCCACCTATGTGATTTTTGGCGATGGCATCCCCAACGGCACCCCAACGCCCCATGGCGCGGGTTGGAGCTGGTTCATGGGCATGGGTACGGAAGTCAACAGTAGCGTGGCATTTCGTCACGGCGGTGGTGATCGCTATTTGGGAAACATGCGAGCTGCCAACGGGGTGTTTTTGGACGGCCACGCAAACACGATGACCTATGGCGCGGTCTGGTCGGCCACCTGGCTCAGCCCGCGTAATCAGCAGCAACTCGAAGCGTACATGAACGCCCCGTAAAAGTTGTCATTTCGCCATGGATGTTTTTTCAATCATGGTTTTGCATGACCATGCATGACATGGCACGAAAGCAAGGTATTTGCGCGTCGATTGACACAGGTGATAGCAGGGAGTGTGTCGCGTGGTGAAACTTATTTGGGTCATGGCGTTGGTGCTGGGCGGAACATTGTTGGCGCAGGCAGAGTTGTTGATGGTGAGTGATCAGCAACGACCGTTGCCGCAGCCGGCGTATCGAGCGGATGACTTTGTCGATTCGATCGCGCTCAACGCATCACCCTACGAAGGCAATCACACTGATGGGCCGTTTGCCGGGGCGGGTACGTTTTATCCGCCGGAGATGTTCCTTGAACTGGGGGTTCGCTACTATCGGCAGGCGCTACTCAGTTCATTGACCAAAGCGGACACGCCGGAGCTTGTTCGGCAGGCGTGGGAGGAACATGGGGTTCAAGCGTTGTTGCTTATCGACCCTTTGCGTATCACCAAAACACCGGCGCAGGTGGTGGAGGCGGTGAAACGATATCACCCCGGTTCCGTGGCGGGCATCGAGGGGCCGAATGAGGTGAATAACAAGTTTCCGCCGCAGGTGCTCAATCAGCAGTATGCGGGGAAGATCGATGAACAGGCTGGGGCTGCGTATATGGACGAAGTGTACGCGGCGCTCAAGGCGGACCCGGCCACACACGCTTTGCCGGTGATCGCTTTCACGGGCATTTTCACGGACTATTCAATGGCTCGGCCGCACCTTGGTTTTGACTACGGCAACATGCATTCATATCAGGGGGATGATGTGCCTTCGTCGTCACTGCTGATGAATATGACGCGCTGGAACAACATTTACCCGCCGGGGGCGACGATTCGCCCGATTCAACCGACGGAAGCCGGTTACAACGTGGAAGCTGATCGTACCAATCAGCAGGGCTGGACCGGGAGCATTCGGGCACAGGCACGCAACATACCGATGCTGCTGACGGAGTATTACCTGCATGGCATACCCCGCACGTACCTTTTTGCCCTGCACAACGCTGACGGTTACGGATTGTTGGAGGATGATCAGAAAACCAAACGCCCCAGTTATCACATACTGCGGAACATGATTGCGGAATTGGCGGAGGCCAAGTGGGACCGGGCAAAGAAACAGTGGGTGAAGCCGACGTTCACGCCCAGGGCCTTGTTGTTCACGTTGGAGAATGCGCCACCGACGGTACACACGCTGACACTGCAGCGCAGCGACGGGCGATATCAACTGTTGATTTGGAACGAGGTGCGTAATTTTGATCGTCATACGCAGCGTGATTTGGACCCTGGGCCGACGTCGGTAACGATGCGCATTGCACGGGATATGGGTGCGGAGGCGGTGGTGCTGAAACAGAACGAGCAGGGGGGCTACGATCGAGCGACGGTGCGGACGACAGAGGCGGGTCGGTCGCTGACGATATCGGTTGAGCCGATGGTGACGATTGTCAATTTGACCCCAGCTTCAACAACCCCGGTGCAGGAAGGTTTGCCACCGGAAGCGCCATCGGGTTTGCAGGTTCAGGCAGATGAGGCACGGGTTTGGTTACGTTGGAATCAGCCGAGGGGAAGTAGGTTGCCGGAGGGTTTTTTTGTGTATCGCAATGGTCGTCACGTAGCGACGTTGCCGGCGGGTGTCACGCAGCTGGCGGATGACACGCCTTGGATTCGACCGGGATTGGGGTACACCTACGGCGTGGAAAGTTTCGATGCACAGGGGCGTCCCTCGGCACGGGTGGAACAAGTGGTGGTGACAGCGGATCGTCGGCCTGATTTGGTGGTGGAACAGCCCCGGCTGGTCGGGTTGGATGGCGAAGAATTGCAACAGGTGCGGGCGGGGGATCGGGTGCGGTTTGCAGCACTGGTACGCAATATCGGTCAGGGAAGAACACCCGGAGATGTGCCGGTGAGCGCGACGTTTTTTGTGAACGGTCAGTTCATGGCCTGGCAGACGGTGAATCAGGTGTTGACGCCGGGGCAGGGGCTGACGCTGGTGAGTCAGGGGGGTGGGGCGAATGGTGATGGTACGTGGACGGTGACCAGTGGAATGCACTTGCTGGCCGCCATGACGGACGACATCAACCGCATCGGCGGTGAGGCGGACGAGGGGAACAATTGGGCGGATCGGTCGATTCAGGTGGGGGTTGAATCGGGGGGCGTATTGCAGGGCGAGTCACAGCCGGCACCGGGGTTGGTGGATGTGACCAACCAGGGACGATTGGACTGGATGGTGCCCGGCGTCGGCGGAAAGCAGGGGTTGCAACGAAAACAGAACGGAAGGTTGATCAGTGAGGTGACAACCCAGGGACAAGGCCATGTGGATGCGACGGCTGGGTTTGCGGTGCGTTCGGTTTGGCGTGATGGTGAACCACTCAAGCAACATGAAGGCAGCCATGATGGGCTGTGGATGAATGGCGTGGGGCACCGGTTTATGTTCAGTGCGGAAGCGGATCACCAGCGGGAGCGCGTGCTGCGAATTCATGTGGCAGGGATTGAGGGGGCACGTGGTCGATTGATCGCCCGACTCAGTGATGATTCAGCACCAGTGTTTGAAAGTGCGACGTGGAACGGCAATCGCGGCAATGGCGATTGGGCGGCCATTCCCGGTGGGTTCACTGCGGTTTACACGCTGCGTTATCGAGGGGGACAACCCGGTGCGAAACTGATGGTGGAATGGGTGCTGGATCATGAACCCAATGCGTGGCGCGGACAGGTTCGACTGGGGGCGATCACCCTTTCAGATCAATGATGCGGTTGATGGGGAGATGAAAAACAACAGCATGTCAACAACGGTGAGTGACCACAATCAATGACCGAAACAGAAGTTGCCAGGTTGAGTGTGGTTGTGGTTCACGGGTAAGTTGATACGCTTTTTTACCCGTTACGATTTTGATCAATGCTCATGTGAGCATGATGAAGGTCGGCGGTCATCGTGAGCTTTCATCATGCTGATACAAGGCCCTGCGTCGCGGCGAACTTTGCATACGGTGACATTGCACACGGATTTGACGGTCGTCGGCGGAGGCTTGGCGGGGGTGTGTGCGGCGATCACGGCGGCACGGGCCGGGTTGAAAGTGGTGCTGTTGCAGGATCGACCGGTGCTGGGGGGTAATGCCTCGAGTGAAGTGCGGTTGTGGGTGCTGGGGGCCACGGCTCACATGTACAGCAACAATCGCTGGGCACGTGAGGGGGGCGTGATCGATGAACTGTTGGTTGAAAACCTTTATCGCAACCCCGAAGGCAACCCGCTGATTTTCGATACCGTGGTGCTCGAATGGGTCACCCGCGAACCCAATATCACCCTGCTGCTCAACACCGCTGCGTTCGAGGCGGAGAAAAGCGATGCGGACACGATCAGCAAAGTGAGGGCGTTTTGCTCACAGAACTCGACGTTGTATGAAATCAGTGCGCCCTTGTTTTGCGATGCATCGGGCGATGGGGTGTTGGGTTTTCTGGCAGGGGCGGCATTTCGCATGGGGGCGGAGGCGAGCAGCGAGTTCAACGAAAAATTCGCACCGTCAAAGGAATATGGCGAGTTGCTGGGGCACTCGATGTATTTTTACAGCAAGGACGTGGGCAGGCCGGTGAAGTTTGTACCGCCGAGTTTTGCGTTGAAGGATATCACCAAGGTACCGCGTTTCCGTCGGTTCAATGCCAAGGAATTCGGCTGCCGATTGTGGTGGATCGAATACGGCGGACGACTCGACACCGTACACGACACCGAAGCCATCAAGTGGGAATTGTGGAAGGTGGTTTACGGCGTGTGGCACCACATCAAAAACTCAGGCCAATTCCCCGATGCCCAAAACCTGACGCTCGAATGGGTCAGCACCATTCCGGGTAAGCGCGAAAGCCGGCGCTTTGAGGGCGACTATATGATTCACCAGCGCGACCTCATCGAACAAACCCGCTTTGAAGACGCGGTGTCGTTCGGCGGATGGTCGATCGACCTGCACCCGGCGGACGGCGTGTTCAGCGAGCGCCCCGGTTGCAATCAATGGTTGAGTAAGGGCGTGTATCAGATTCCGTATCGATGTTTGTACAGCCGAAATATTCGCAATTTGTTTCTGGCGGGGCGCATCATCAGCGCCAGCCATGTGGCATTCGGTTCGACGCGCGTGATAGCTACGTGTTCGGAAAGTGCGCAGGCGGTGGGGCTGGCGGCAGCGTTGTGCAAGCAGCATCAACTGCAACCACGTGACCTTTTCACGCAGGGGCATGTGAAGACGCTGCAACAGCAATTGTTGCGAACCGGGCAGTTCATACCGCATGTACCGATGACGGATGCAGCGGACCTGGCGAGCAAGGCAACGATCACCGCCGGCAGTCATTTGCAGTTGCGTCAGTTGCCTGCGTGCGATGATTGGCACACGTTGACGGACTCGGTAGCGATGCTGTTACCGATGAAGCAAGGGCTGGTGCCACGGGTGACGCTGGCGATGCAGGCGGACTCAGCCACGACGGTGCAATGGCAGTTGCGCAAGTGTTCACGCCCGGCGAGTTTCACGCCCGATGTGATTTTGTGTCAGCGTGAAGTGACACTGGTTGGCGGAGGCAAAGTTGAACAGGTGGCCGTCGATTTTGCGACGACACTCGAACAGGCGCAGTACGTGTTTGTGTGTGTCATGGTCAACCCGGCGGTGAAGGTGGCACTCAGTGATCAACAATTGACCGGTGTGTTGTCGTTGTTCAATCACCTCGATGGCATCGGTCGGCCCCACGCGCAGCGACCGGATGGCGACATCGGCGTGGATGAATTTGAATTGTGGTTCCCCAAACGCAGGCCGGAGGGCCGAAACCTGGCGATGGGGTTTGAGCCTGCCCTCGATGGGTTTGACGTGAACAACCTGCACAACGGGTTCACCCGGCCCACCACACAGGCCAATGCGTGGGTGGCTGATTTCAACGATACACAACCTGCCATCACCCTCACCTGGGCACAGAAACAGACCATTGCACGGGTGGAATTGGTTTTCGACCCGGATTGGGACCATCCGATGGAAACGGTGCTGTGGGGTCACCCTGAGCGCGTGTCGCCGTATTGCGTACCAGCCGGTGAACTGCGCGATGGGTCGGGGCAGGTGCTGGCTCGGTTTGGTGAGCAGCATCATGCCCGGTGTGAGTTGGTATTGGATCAGCCGGTGACGACGGACAGGTTGACATTGCACCTGACACCCCCCGAAAGCGGGGCGCCGGCGGCGCTGTTTGCCCTGCGCTGTTATGCCAACTGATTTATCACACGATTCGCACATGCGGGACATTTTTTTACTTGCCTTGTCAATCAAACCCCGGCTACGCTTCCCTGATCATCCAGTCAGCATCACGCCCGCCTTGCATCATCACCCGTCCACGATCAGAGGGAGAACAACATGCCCGCATCACCCCGCTCGCACAGCGTGTCGAAGCTGCCTTGTTTCATGGGTTTTCCGATGGCTGCTGTTTCATCACTGTTGCTGGTGCCAAGCGATGCACAAGCTCAGCCCACAGTGATCGACCCCAACATCCTTATTGGCGAGCATGTCACCGGGCTGAGTCTGCCGACGGGTTTGCGGTTCATCAACAACAACCCCAACGAACTTTTCATCATTGAAAAAGACACCGGCCGGGTGCGTCGCTCGCTCAATGGTTCACTCAACACCGCGCTGGATTTGAACGTCGCCACCGAAAGCGAACGCGGCCTGTTGGGCATCGAATTGGACCCCAACTTCAGCACCAACGGCTTTGTGTACCTTTATTACAGCCTGTCCAACACGACCGACAGTGCCTCGCCAAGTGCGTGGGTGGAAAACCGCCTTTCACGCTTCACCTACAACCCCGGCACCGGCACCATTAACCCATCGACGGAATTACGACTGGGGGTATTTGGCACCTCCAGCGATGGTCAAAATCGCGGACCCAATCACGACGGAGGCCCCTTGCGGATCGGCCCGGATGGCAAGCTTTACGGCATCACCGGTGACCTCAACCGCAACGGCATCGAACAGAACAATCGCAGCAGCACCACATCCGCCACCGTCGGCGGCGTGTATCGCATCAATTTCGACGGCTCGGTGCCCAGTGACAACCCCTTCACGGCGCAAACCAACACCAACCTGCACCGCTGGTACGCGATCGGCATTCGTAACAGCTTCGGCATGGCATTTGATCCGGTGACCGGTGCTTTGTGGGACACGGAAAATGGGCCGGGTACGTATGATGAAATCAACCGGGTTGATGCTGGTTTTAACAGTGGCTGGCTGCCGATCATGGGGCCGGACAGTCGTGACCCGCAGGGCATTGGCGACCTTGTCAACATCGGCACGTACAGCGACCCTGAGTTTTCATATCTGTCACCCATCGGCATCACCGGCATTGAGTTTTTACATGGCAGTTTTTGGGGACCGACTTACGATGATGCAGTGGTCGTGGCTGACAACAACAATGGTAATTTGTATCTGTTTCGCCTCAATGCCAACCGCACCGGCTTTGTATTGTCGGGGGGCCTGACCGACTTGGTGGCTGACAGTCTTTCGGAGCGCAATTCGGTGCGATTCGGGCGTGATTTCGGAGCACTCACGGAATTGATCATCGGCCCGGACAAGGCGCTGTACGCCACCGGGTTGGCGGAGGGCATCATTTACCGATTGGCGCCGATCCCCGAACCAACCACGTTGCTGATCACCGCAGCCATGGGCGGTTTGTGCCTGCTTCGAAGGCGAGGGTGAGTGGGGTCAATCGCTCCAATCATGGATGCAAATTGCGCTAAGAGACTGTTTCATAACTCCTTCCGGACTCGGAGCCACGAGCGGAAGCGAGTGGTTCTTTGCATAACCAAGAACCGCTCACTACCGTTCGCGGCTCTGAATCAAGCAAAGGACACCTGCCCCACCCAAACCAGTTATGAAACAGTTTCTAAGCATTCACCGCAGAGAACGCAGAGAACGTAGAGACATTCCGAAACGAAACGAAGCAAAAAATTGTCTTCACCTCCGTTCCTCTCTGCGATCTCCGCGCTCTCTGCGGCGATTTTTTAATGCTTGAAAAACCGACCTAAACACAGTTGTCAACACGCCCGGCCATGATCCATTTTGCTTCGTACACGCGCGGCAACTATTTTTAGGTGATGAATTGGCCTCTTTGCGGCAACCTGAGTCGATGATCACAGAATGCGGTTGCCTAGCACTCCTTGCGCCTGCTCTGCCTGTCTTCATGTCAAAATACCCCCATATCAATCGGGCGTGAACCCTATGCGAGATCAAATGGTTCACATCGCTCTGAACCATGTTGTCAGCCCCGGAGACAGAGGCCCGGAGTTGATGATGCAGTAGCGTGATTAACGCATATAACTGTCAAATAATGTTGTATTTCGCAGTTTACAAGACACCATGTTCGGCCTGTCAAGTGTCCCACGTTTTTTTCAATAAAAGTTCAATATAGTTCAATTAATGTCTTGACATGAACCATAAGTGGTGTATGATGGTTCATAGTTGATGATCAAGGCCGCCTCACAAGGCCCATCCCATGACTTTGCAAACCCTTCTCAAACCCCCGTACCCGCAGCGTGATGCGGTGGCTGCTTTGACGACCCAGGTGAAGGATTACATTCGCACTCAGCGGCCACAGGTCGGCGCGTTATTGGCGACTGACACAGAGCTGATGAAGTTTTCGAATCTGAGTCGTTCCACGGTGCGGCGGGCGCTCAATCAGTTGAAAAAAGAAGGCTGGGTGTTGCGTCGTCGGGGCGTGGGCACGTTTGTCGGTCAAAAGGCGGCGCAAGTGCAAACCACGACCACGGACACAGCCGTTCGCCTGGCGGTGCTGGTGCATCGCATCGGTGATCTGGCACATGACTGGTACACGCCGTTGGTGCTCGAGGGCATTGAATCCGTGGCCGACCGTTACGGCCTGGCGGTGGACCTGCTTGGTCAAAGCGACCGGGACATTGAGTCCGTCTGTCAACGATTGGAGCGATCACGGGCGAAGGTATTGGCCTGCTTGTGCGGCGACCCGTTGGCGGAAATGGTGATCATGACCGCGCAGCGTCTGGGCATGCAGTGCATCATCGCCGGGACACATCACGCACAGTTGGGTTTGCCTGCGGTGGTTGAAAACAATTACCAGGCCGTGGACCTGGCGGTGGAACATTTGTGGTCGGCAGGGCACCGACGTATTGCCCTGGTGCTGCCGCGAATTGCCCAGCCCTGGGTTTTTGAGCGTCACGAATCGTTCGCGCAGGCGATGCTGCAGCGTGGGCGTGCCGAGGCTGAGGCACTGGTGCATTGGCTGCCGTTGCAAATGCCCGCGGAGGATGCGCCGGTTGCCGAGCGTCTGCATCAGTTTCTGGCCAATCAGGCGATCACGGCTGTGATCCCCGGTGACTCCAATGCCATGCGTTGCGTCGATACGCTGGTGCGTTCGGGTCGTGTTTCGGTGCCCGGCGATCTTTCGGTGGTGGGGTTGGAGCAGGATCAAAAGCATCGGCGCTGGCTGGGCACAGCCGACACGGTTCATGTCTATATGGCCATTCGGCGAATCGGCGAAAAGATCGGCGAATATTCGCATCAACTGGCCGGCGGCGGAAGTGTGCCCTTGAAGACGATTGTTCCGTCGGAGATTGTGCCGGGCAACAGTGTGCAGGCGATATCGACTGCTGGTTGATGGTCTGTTTTTGCATCATTTTGAAAATCACATTTTCAAGGAGATAGTCATGTCGAAAACGAATAGTCAGTCAGGTTTGGGTCGTGGTGCTTTCAGCTATGTAGCGACCTGTCAACCCGGGTCGGGTTGTTCATCGTTGAT
>CAZJMK010000022.1:0-53834 GCA_964547135.1 uncultured Phycisphaeraceae bacterium
CATGTAGCCCAGCCGCCCCCGGCTGGGTGAATAAAGCCGCCGATGGCATCGGCAGATACCATCCGCCGCTTAGTCAAACCCACCGCCGAGGGCGGCGGTGCCACATTCAGAGACGCGATCAATCACGGCGCTAACTTCCGAATTGAGTTACGTCACTCGGCCACTTGACCACTTCATCAGCCTTATGTAACCTTACCCGACTACACCCAGCTTGGTGGTCGGTCATCGTTATTGCACTTGGTGACTGGCCCGGTCGGGTGGTGTTCATCGCATGACCCCGTGGCTTTCGTGAGGGCGCACGGGTGCATCAAGGCATAACGCCGAAGGAAGTCGATCATGCTCCCCTGTCAACGCAAAACCCGTTCGCAAAGCCGGATGCGCCGTTCGCATCAGGCACTCAAGCCCACCGTTGCGGTGCGCTGCCCCAACTGCGGCAGTGCCAAGCTGCCCCATGCCGCCTGCCCGGAATGCGGCTACGTGCGTCCCGGTCTGAAACTCAAGGTTGCACAGGAAGCCTAAGTTGCGCATCGGCATCGACGTCATGGGTGGTGACAACGCCCCCGACGCGATCCTGGCCGGCTGCCTGGATGCGTTATCTTTGCTTTCGCCGGAGGACAAACTCGTCCTCATCGGTGATGCTGCCATCATTCGTGAAGGCATCGTCGAAGCGGGTTTGAAAAACGAAGCGCGCATCGAAGTCGAAGCCACCACACAGATTATCACCATGCACGATCCGCCGGTCACCGCCCTGCGGCAAAAGACCGACAGTTCCATCGTGCGCATGGCGCGGCTGGGTGGGCATCGTCACGGCGGGGAAAAGCGCTGTGACATCACCATCTCTGCCGGCAACACCGGAGCCTGCGTCGCTGCGGCGCAGATGGAAATGCGTCGTCTGCCGGGCGTGCTGCGACCGGGTATTGCGGTGACGTTTCCCTCCATGCACGGGCCATTGGTCGTCTGCGATGTCGGTGCCAACCCCGAACCCAAAGCCCCGCACCTTCATCAATACGGTCACATGGCTGCGGTGTACGCCAACCGGCTGCACGGGATTGAAAACCCCCGCGTGGCGCTACTCTCCATCGGTGGCGAAGAAGGCAAAGGCAACGCCCTGGTGCGTGAAACCGCCAAGCTGATGAAGGCTGACCCAACGCTTAACTACACCGGCTACATCGAAGGGCGCGACCTTTTCGACGGCAAGTGTGATGTGGTCATCACCGAAGGCTTCACCGGCAATGTCGTGTTGAAACTGGCCGAGGGTTTGTCGGCTGGGCTGTTTCGTATGATCGCGCATGAGGTGTTTGAGGTCGATCCCGAATTGGCGATGCGCTTTGAGCCGGTGGTCAAAAATATTTACAAGAAACACGACTACCACGAATACGGCGGAGCACCGCTTTTGGGTGCCAACGGCATCTTCTTCAAGTGTCACGGTTCCAGTGTCGCTCGTACCATCAAGGCGGCCATTCGCAATTCTCTGGCGTTTGCCAAACTTGGCATCAACCAGGGCATTGTGGACGCTTTGGCGCAGGCACCCAAACTTGCCGACCCCGACGCGGCAACACCCGCCAAGGCCGCTGTTCAGGAAGGCAAGGCATGATTCAGGGAAGTTCCTCCGCTGCGTCCGCAGTCACAGGCACAGGTTTTTCCGCCAAGGGTGTTCGGCTGGTGGCCACGGGCATCGGTCTGCCCAAACGTCTGGTCACCAACGATGACCTTGCCAAAATCGTCGATACCAACGATGAATGGATCAGCCAGCGCACGGGGATCAAAACCCGTCACCTGGTGGACCCGGGTACCACCGCACGTCATCTGGCATCGTCCGCCTTGCAAATGGCGCTGCAAAATGCAGGCATGTCGCCCAGGCAATTGGACATGGTGATTTGTGCCACGATCACGCCGGAAATGGTCTGCCCTTCCACGGCTGCGCAGGTCGTGGCCGATGTCGGGGCTGTGCCCGCTGCGGCGATGGATTTGAATGCCGCCTGTTCCGGGTTCGTGTACGCCTTGTCCGTGGCCACGAGCATGATTCGTACCGGGCAGGCCAAAACCGTGGCGGTGATCGGTGCGGAAACGCTCAGCAGCATCACCGACTGGAAAGACCGGCGTACCTGCATTCTGTTCGGCGATGGGGCCGGGGCCGCGATTCTGACTGGCAGTGATGACGCTCACCAAGGCCCGATGCACACCGTGCTGCACAGCGACGGCTCGCTCTGGCAGGAACTTTACTGCCCGCGGGATCAGCACAACATCCCTGCCGACGACAAAATCTTTTCCGGTTCATTCAACACGCTGCAAATGAACGGACAGGCTATTTTCAAGTTCGCCGTCTCGACGCTGAAAAAAATCATCGACGACGCCCTTTCATCTCAGAATTTGAAACCCTCCGACCTGGCGATGATTATTCCGCATCAGTCCAACATCCGTATTCTGGAAAGCGCTCGTGATCGGCTGGGGCTGGGGCCGGAAAAGCTGTACATCAATATTGATCGATACGGCAACACCAGCGGTGCGAGTGTGCCGATCTGCCTGCATGAATTATGGTCAGCGGGCAGGGTGAAAACCGGGGACCTGGTGCTGTTCATCGGCATCGGCGGCGGCCTGACCTGGGCGGGGTCGCTTTGGAGGCTTTGAATTTCGGATTTGGAATTTCGGATTTCGAATTTGCGGAAAGATTCGTTTCTGACATGCTGCGACAGTGAATGTTGATCCGTTGTTCACGATCATGAGGGGCATGATCACCATGAACAAAAATGACATGCTTCTGCGTACCAAAGCGTTTGCGCTGCGGGTGTTGGCCCTGACAGAAGAACTCCCTCGGAATTACCGCGGTGACGTACTGGGACGACAATTGGTGAAATCGGCAACCTCGATCGGTGCCAACTACCGGGAGGCACTGCGAGCCTCATCACGACGACATTACATTACGAATATGGAAATAGCCGAGCGTGAAGCCTCTGAAACACTCTATTTTTTGGAATTAGTCACTGAAGCGGCAATGGTGAAACCACAGCGAATGACAAACTTGCTTGATGAATGTCGTCAACTTTTGGCGATTCTTTCTGCAAGTGGTAAAACCGCGAAACGAAAAACAGCCACTGTTTCCACCAGAGATACTGTTTCAAAGTCTGCTTAAATTCGAAATCCGAAATTCGAAATTCGAAATCTACCAAGACATCATGACCACCCCCAATACATCCCCGATCCATTCCCTGCGTTCCTCTCCCGCTGCCATCCTTTTGTGTCCGGGTCAGGGGGCACAGGCGGTGGGCATGGGCAAAGCCTGGGCGGACAAGCACCCCATCGCCGCCGAGACGTTTCACCAGGCGGATGAAATTCTCGGATTCAAGCTCAGTGAATTATGTTGGAGTGGGCCGGAGGATCAGTTGACGCGCACCGACAATGCGCAGCCGGCGATTTTCACCACCAGCGTGGCCTGTTACCGGGCGCTTTCGTCACAAGGCAAGTTCCCCAAAATCGCCGCCGCTGCCGGTTTGTCTTTGGGCGAGTTCACCGCCCTGCACCTGGCCGGGGCCTTTGATTTTGAAACCGGGTTGAAACTGGTGCGTTTGCGCGGGCAGGCAATGCAGGAAGCCGCCACAGCCGTGGCTTCGGGCATGGTCGCGCTCATCGGCAGCGACGAGGCCCAGGCCCGTCTGCTCTGTCAGGAAACCGTCGTCGGCGACGAGGTGCTGGTGCCCGCCAACTTCAACTGTCCCGGTCAGATCGTGCTGTCGGGGCATCTGTCCGCCTGTGAGCGTTCGCTGACCCGTGCCTCCGACATGGGCATCAAGGCTCAGCCGCTGAAGGTGGCCGGGGCGTTTCATTCGCCGATCATGAAACCGGCTGCCGCGAAGCTCAAGGAAGCGCTGGACCAGGTGAACTGGAGCACGCCCGAAGTGCCGGTCATGGCCAACGTCACCGGCATTTACCACGAAATCAACAAAATCGACTACGTCAAACAACGGCTGGTCGATCAGCTCACCGGCGCGGTCCGCTGGGAACAGTCCATGATCTGGCTGATAACCCACGTGCCCGGCCAATTCGTCGAACTGGCGCCGGGCAAATCCCTGGCGGGCATGATGAAACGCATCGACCGATCCGTGAAAGTGGAAAGTTTTGCAGAACCAAGTTAATGGATCATGGATAATGGATGATGGATAATGTAAAGAAATATGCCTGTTATTGAGTCTCTTTTCCGTACATTATCCTTTATCCATGATCCTTTATCCATCTCGATTGACAGGAACCATTCAATGTCCAATGAAAACGTCCAACGAATAGCGATCGTCACCGGAGCCTCGCGCGGGATTGGTGCCGCCATCGCCGTCGCCCTGGCGCAGCAGGGTCGGCTGGTCGTGCTGATCGCCCGTCAGGCGGACAAACTGCAACAGGTTGCCGACACCATCAACGCTGCCGGAGGCGCGGGCAAGGCTGTTGTTCGCCCCTGCGACTTGTCGGACAGCAAAGCCGTCGAAGCCCTGATCGAAGGCGTGGCTGACGAATACAAACGGCTGGACATTCTGGTCAACAACGCCGGCATCACCCGTGACAACCTGATGCTGCGCATGAGTGATGATGAGTTTGACAGTGTGATTCAAACCAACCTGCGCAGCGTGTTCGTCGCCTGTCGCAGCGCCCTGCGGCCGATGATGCGTGGCAAGTGGGGTCGCATCATCAACATCAGCAGCGTGGCCGGGGTGGTGGGTAACTTTGGTCAGGCCAATTACGCGGCTGCCAAGGCCGGGCTGATGGGCATGACCAAATCGATCGCCAAGGAAATGGCTGCGAAGAACATCACCGCCAACGTGGTCGCGCCGGGGTTTATTGAAACGGACATGACCAGTGGTTTGCCGCAACAGATCAAGGACATGGCCACGGCTGTGACGCCGCTCAAACGCATGGGTCAGCCGCGCGAAATCGCCGCTGCGGTGGCGTTTCTGGCGTCGGAAGATGCGGGCTTTGTCACCGGTCACACGCTGGTGGTCGATGGCGGAATGACGATGGTGTGAAGGGAATGAAGTGGCCGAATGAATTGTATTTGTTTAGCGCGGACGCTTTGCGTCGGCGCTCTGATGAATACATGGGTGTGTTGGTTAGCGCCGCGATTGATCGCGTTTGATCTGAAAGGTTGATCAGTTGGTCGGTGAGTCGGTTAATCGGCCAGAGCAAAGACCGTTCTATCCGAGTAACCGATTCACTGACTCACCGATTAACGACGCCGACAGACGCGATCAAACGCGGCGCTAACACCCGAATACGGCTCCGCCACTCGACCACTCGGCCACTTCTTCATCCCGCTCACTGCGTCACTTCGCTGAGCATTTTCTGCGTCAGTTCCCAGAAATGTGCCTCACGGAACGCGGTCGCGCAACCGGGCAATGAACCGTGTCGTTGGGTGTGATGATTCCAATGACTTTGGGCTGCCAGCAGGCGTTGCCGACACAATGTCGCCATGGCCGGGTTTTTGCTTTTGAGGTAACGACGATATGCCACCAGCCCGGCCAGCAAATCGCGCAACGCCTCAAACAACGACTCTGCATAAACAAGCGTGTTCACCAACGGGTCCATCAGCGAATGGTTCTGATCGGTGATCGCCTGCTGCATGCGTGTGCGCGCCGCTGCCAGTTCCTCCACCGTCTGCTGCTTTTCGCGCACCACTTCATCCAACTCGCTGTCGGGAAGTCGGCCGATCATCCGCCAGGCTGCCTGGGCATCGACCAAATCATCCTGTATCCAATCGCCGTTGGGGTGCCAGGCATTGTGACGCTGCTTGGCAAACGGCCCGACGTAAAAACCGCTGAGTATGAAGTCGGGTGATTTTTCCAAAGCGAACATCACTGCATCAGCAGCGCGATCGTCCAACCCCTTGAGCCGGGCGTTGATCCAACCCTGTGCCAGTTGGCGCGGCTCGGTGCGCGGGTTGTCGGCCAGTAACGGCGCAGCCACCACGTTGGCGTCGATCCAAGTCTCGTTTTTCACAAACGGCCCACCCCATCCGCCCCCCCGCACCCACGCCCACAACCCCGCCAGGTTGATCTGATCAACCACCTTGGCCAGCCCCTGCTGCGGGTGCGTGTCGCGTGTTTCCGGGTAACCGTTGCGCCACAGATCGACCTGCCAGTTGGGCAAGCCGCCCTTGCCTTCAAACTCGCGCTGGCATTGCAATTCATACACAATCGGCCGATCACCCAGCACCAGGCTCGCCGGGTTCCAACATTGATATCGCCAGAAGTCCGCCTCGCTGATTTTGAACGACAACACAAACTTATCATCGCGCGGGTTGTCACCACCCGGCAGCATGTCACGCAAGCGCGTGCAAAGTTCCACCGAATCGTGCATTCCGTTGGGGCGAACGTTCCACGCCCTTGCAATCAAACGTTTGTTGAGCTTGCCCACCACCAGTTCGTGAAACCGTGTCAACACCGAACTGATGCGCTCCGCACGCCCCACTTGCGAACAGCGGGCACAGTGCGGTTGATAAATGTCGTTACCCACCAAATAGGGCAACCTCGCTGCATCGCTATCCCCAAAACGCAGCACCACCCCGTCCAACTCCGGCCACTGCGTGAACAACGCTTCGAGCGCCCGCACCGACATGGTGATCGCCTGCTCACTGGCTGGGCAGAGCATCGTCGGTCGATTGCGACAAACCAGGTTCGCAGCATGTCGCTCCACCACCGACCGCGCCAGTGTCAGCGTGTCATAAACGATATAGGTTTGCAGCCCGGCTGCCCTTGCTTTTTGCAGGGTTTGATGAGCGTGTTCGAACTGCCGTTCGACCCAGCGACGCATTTCCCCGGTGCCCACAGCTTCGGGCGATTCGATACCCGACAAGCCTGTGGTTTCATAGAGCACCAGACCGTTGTACCCCAGCCGACGCAATTCCTGCGGATCACGATAGCGCGTTTCGGTCTGCGGTTCACCGGGGTTGTCGAGCACAGTGGCTAGTTTGAGCATCGCCAAGGTTTTAGTCTCCAAGGCGACTCGTGGCAAATGTCATGCCAAGGTGAAAAGTGGCGCAGTGATGATGTTTTTTGACGTTGATATGCATGACGCCGTGCCCTTTAGGGCCGGATGTTGGCTTGTGTGAAATCCGGGGCTGAAGCCCTCGGCGTCAGTTAGCGCTGCAATTGATCGCGTCATCTGTAGTGGTTAAACAGTGAGTCGGTTCATCGGTTACTCGGACTCAATGACATTGGTTTTCACCGATTAACTGATTTACCGACTAACCGATTAACCCATTCAATACCCAAGCCCTCGGCTTGTCAGCCTCGTTCTTGGCTTGTTAAATTCGAAATCCGATATTCGAAATTCGAAATTTTTTCTTCCCTCACCCATACCCCAACGCGCGCAGATCATCTTCATCCAACCCAAAATGGTGGCCGATTTCGTGCAACACGGTCACGCGAATTTGATGTTCCAGTTCACGCAACCGCTCGCTGCCATCCGACTCACGCGACCAGCGCCGCCCTCGCCCCCCTATCCCCGTGCGATAGCCTGCCAGGTTCATGATCGGCTCACGAAAAATCATCATCTGATCAGGCAATGTGCCGCTGTGTTGCACACTGCGATCCGTCAGCGCAACACCCCAGTGCAGCCCGCACAACCCTGAACCGTCATCAACCATATCCAAGTCGCGCAACACCGCTTCACTGGGGTAATCCTCCACCACCAGCGGCAACTCCGCGAGCAGTTCATGCAAATGCGCAGGCAACTCCGCCAGTACCATTTCCAGCACCTGGTCAAACATCATTCTGTCTGAAACGCACAGCATGTTGTTAAGTTTAGCCTGACCACATACAGGGTGGTTGACGGGTGGACCGCTCCAAGTATCGTTGGCTCGCAACAGGATATCATGAGGGCGATGCAGGTAGCCCACGATGGTGAACGATGAAAGATGATGGTGACCATGACGCATGATGCTGCTGTCAGTGAACCGGTTGAGGTGAAAGCGAAGGTGCGTTTCTGGCTGCCGCTG
Source organism: uncultured Phycisphaeraceae bacterium (assembly GCA_964547135.1). Lineage (GTDB taxonomy): Bacteria > Planctomycetota > Phycisphaerae > Phycisphaerales > Phycisphaeraceae > JAJXSS01. The sequence goes on from CAZJMK010000022.1 coordinate 7,976, forward strand.
CTGTCGCTCTGGCGGCGGGAAATGGTGCGGTTTTTGCGTCAGAAACATCGCGTGGCCAGTGCCCTGTTCACGCCGTTTTTGTTCTGGGTGTTTCTGGGGTTTGGTTTCAATCACAGTTTCACGCATCGCGGGTTGAGTGATTCCCCGGCAGTTAACGAAGTTGCGACAACCTCTGAAACTGCGACAACCTCGATCGGTTACGCGGTTTATTTTTACCCCGGCATGTTGGGTTTCATGTTGCTGTCCACCGCGGTGTTTTCCACCATCACCGTCATCGAAGATCGTCGTGAAGGTTTTTTACAGGGTGTGCTGACCGCACCGGTGAATCGTTTGGCGATTGTGCTGGGCAAGGTGATGGGCGGTGCGACGATTGCAACGGCACAGGGAGTGATTTTGCTTTTGCTTTGGCCGATGGTAGTTGGGGGAAGTACGATTACCGGAATTGGTGGCGATGTTGCCGGCGTTGCAGCGTACCTGAACTGGTTGCCGCACATGCTCGCGGCTGCGGGGGCTTTGGCGGTATTGGCCACGGGGTTGACGGCCTTGGGTTTGTGCCTGGCCTGGCCGATGGACTCGACCTCCGGGTTTCACGCGGTCATGATGATTCTGCTGATGCCGATGTGGTTTTTAAGTGGTGCGGTGTTTCCGATCAGCGGCGCCCCCGGTTGGCTGGCGACGATCATGCTGCTCAACCCGCTCACCTACGGACAGGCAGCACTCACCGGGTTGCTCACCGGGCGTGATGACTTGGTCGGCATACCGATGTCGGCAACGACCGCCCTGGGCGTCACGCTTGTGATAACCTTGGGCCTATTGTTGTTAGCGGCAAAATGGGTCAGCAAACCGCGAAAGGATGGCCTGGCATGAGTACCCAACCCACACCACCCACGCAAACTTCACCCGCGCCAGCGCACGGTTCACAAGGCAAGGTCATGGCCCTGATGATCGCCCTGGCCGGGGTTTCATTGCTCACGACGCTGATGATCGCCATGTTCGCACTCAACCGGGCGCGACTGACCAGCGAAAGCGAACCGATGCAAGCTGCTACGCAGACAGCCATGTCGTTTGGCACTGCACCGGTTTTTGAATTGACCGAACGCAATGGCCGCACCGTCAACTCACGTGAACTCGAAGGCAAAATATGGTTGGCGTCGTTCACCTTCACGCGCTGTCTGGGGGTGTGCCCGGTGATGAACGCCCGTGCCAAACAGTTGCAGGATGCGCTATTGGCGTTACCCGGCGCGGAAGATGTGGTGCTGGTGAGTTTCACGGTGGACCCGGAAAACGATACGCCCCAGGTACTGGCTGCCAAGGCAAAACAGATGGAAGCCGACACCAACCGCTGGCTCTGGTTGCATGGTCCGCGTGAAAAAGTATGGTCGATTGCGAGCAAGGGTTTCAAACTGGCCGTCGAGGAAGACCCCGGCAACCCCGACATGCCGATCGCGCATAGTTCCAAGTTCGTCATTGTGGACCGTAAGGGTCAAATTCATGGATACTACGACAGCTTGGAACCCAACGTGGTCGAAACCGTGCTGGCGGAAATAGGGAAAATGATTAAGTGAGTCCTCTGAACAATCCCCTCTCCCCCCGGGAGAGGCAGGAGACCTGCTTCGCAGGTAGAGTGAGGGCGGAAGAGCGTTTGATCGTACTGTATTTCAAGGCCTTTTCTCCATCGGCCCTCACCCGGCCTCGAAGACTCGGCCACCCTCTCCCAAGGGGAGAGGGATTTTTCAGAGCCCTCAAGTAATAAAATAAAGGTTAATCGGTTACTTCGTTAATCAGTTAATCAGACGGAAGCGTATTTGGCTTCAACCGATGAACCGACTCACCGACCAACCGATTTGCGACACAGAATACCCAAGTCCTCGGTCGCTGCGGCGACCTCGTCCTTGGCTTGGGTTTTAATTTCGCGGCGCTAACAGACCATTGACCGATGAACCAATTAACCCATTAACCGATTCACCGAAAAACCCCCATGGACCTTTCCTTTTTACCGCTGGTCAATGCCCTGCTCAACGCCACGGCGACGGTGTTGCTGTTTGTCGGTCGCGTACAGATCAAACGTCACCGCAATGTCCAAGCTCACAAAAAGCTGATGTTGTCAGCCTGCCTGGTGTCGTGTCTTTTTCTGGCGCTGTACGTGTTGCATAAAGTCTGGAAAGCACAGACCAGCGGCGACCTGCACACCGAATTCAACGCCGACGGGTGGTTGAAACTATTTTACCTGGCGGTGCTGTTCACCCATCTGATTCTGGCGATGACCGTGCCGGTGTTCGCAGTGGTGCTGGTGGTGCTGGGTTTTCGCCGCAGGGACCAAACCCATCGCCGGGTGGCCCGCATTGCCTGGCCGATTTGGATGTACGTTTCGCTGACAGGCGTGCTCATCTACCTTATGCTGTACCCTTTCAATCCCGCATAAATGATCGTCGTACGGAGTCCATCAACCGTGACGGAATCGCGTGATCAACCTGCCGACAACACTCCGACATCGACTGTAACCTCGACGGCAACAGCGTCATCGTCATCAATTCCCCGTCCGACCGTGCCGCCGTTCACCGAACCACGGCTGCGCTTTCAGGTGCATCGTGATGTTACGTATCGCTGGGGGTTGCTGGTGCTTTTGGTGTTTTTGATCGTGATGGGTACGGGCATTCAACTGGCCGGGGTGCCGGGCGGTGCGGTGCTGATCGTGGCGCTGTTGGCCGGTTGGTTTTGGATGACCATCAACACGGCTCGTGCCGGGCAAATGTTGTTACACACCACGGTGGCCTTGAGTCACGATTTGACCGAGGCGGAATCCGTGCTGGCGCAGGCCCTGCGTCGTTGGCCGATGCAGCGTTCGGTTCGCCTGCTTTTATATCATCGGCTCGCCTCGTTGCGTCATCGTCAGCGTCGCTTCAACGAAGCGATAGCCATCAGTCGGGCGCTGCTTGCCTACAACCTCGTGGCGATGGACCGCACGACACGCGGTATCGGGGGAAGCGGGGTTAACGGGGCGATGAACTTATTACAACCCGGTGACACCCGCCCCACCCTCGGCCCGGTGCGGGCACATTTGCTGCTGCTGCTCGCCGAATCATCGCTTGAAGTCGGCGACCTGCCCGGTGCTTATGATGCCTTGATGCAACTGCACAGCGGGCGACTTGGTTTGCAGGAAACCCTGCAACGACTTTCGATTCAAACTCGCTACGAATTGGCGATTGGTCAGCCGAACTATGCGGTGCAGAACCTGCGACAGAAAGTGCAATGGGCGGAGTTGATGCCGGTGCAACATGGCGGGGCATTGCATGCCATGCTCGCACATGCCGCCCAACAATCGGGCCAACGCGAAGCCGCACAATGGCTATGGTCACGGGCGAAATTACTATGCACTGCCGAACAACTGCAAAGCCCCCCGCCACTGCTGCCACCGCCGCAGCCGATGGTGTGAAAAAGTTGTGTATTCGAAAGTTAGCGCCGCGATTCATCGCGTCTGATTGGTGATTTGACGATCTGGTGATCTGGCGATTTTTGAATTGTTCACTCCTGATGTGGCAGCGCCGCCCCCGGCGGTGTGCTTGATCATAGTGGTTCACCCAGCCGAGGGCGGCTGGGCCACAAAGACTTACGTGCGTTCAATCAACAGCAAAATGTAAAATCAAGCGCCCACTGCGAACCATGCATGGGTGCCACTGGCAGCTTGCCTGCCAGTGTGGTCAACGTCCGTCAATGCACTGGCAGCAAGTTACCAGTGACACCCAATCACCCAATCGCCAGTTCGCCCAATGACTCCATACAAAATACCCCGGCCCTCACCACGCGCTGCGCTCGTGGTTTCGTTCCCGGCTTGGTTCCGTCAATTGACCACTTGAACAATTCACATCTTCGTGTCTTTGCGGCCCAATCCGTTCTTGTATTCTCTGCGCCTCTGTGGTGAACTCATCAATGCCGACTTACTGCCACCCAGTGGCAAACCGATACGTCCCCGAACCGATCGTCGTCACAAAATCGCCTGCATCCATACTCGTATCGCGCAGGTCCGTAAGCCCCGTCACTGGTTGATCGCTTTCTGTGACCTGTTCCAATGAAGTTGCACGGAAACGCACCGTCGCCCTGGTGTTGTTGGGTATCGTCACATCCAACGTGAACGTTCCATTTTCAATCCGCCAGTGCGATGCGATCAACCCGTGCATGGTTTGCGTCGAAGCCCTGGCCCAGGTGATGCGACCTTGGGGGTCCGGCTGCGGGTGAATCAGCGCGTGACGATACCCAGCCTTGCCCGGCTCACTCACCACATCAATGCCCGCGACCACCTGATACAACCATTGCCCGATCGCTCCGTAAGCGTAATGGTTGAACGAGTTCATGCTCGGGCTTTGAAACCCTTTGTCGTGCGTCCAGCCGTCCCACCGTTCCCAAATCGTCGTCGCCCCGTTTTTCACAGGGAACAGCCACGAGGGGTACGTTTCAGTGAGTAACAACTGGTACGCCAGTTCAAGTTGGCCGGCTTCACTCAAGGCAAAATTCAAATCCTTCACGCCCAGAAACCCGGTCGAAAGGTGACCATCGCGCGTCTTCAACATGTTGCCGTATCGACCTCTGGCGATGTCCCTGCTCAAATACTCCACCGCTCGATGGCGCAACTTATCCGGCAACAAATTGAATCGCAGTGCCAATACATAGGCTGTCTGTGTATCACCCACAACACGACCTTCCGCGCTGACGAAGCGTTTTTGAAACAGCGTGCGTACCTTGCCGAACTCACGCAGGTACTTGGCTGCATCCTTGTTCTTACCCAGCACCTCGGCGATACGACTCATCAAATCCAGCGCATGGGCATGAAATGCCACGCCCAGTAAATCCATCGGCGTCACCGCGTCATGGTGCAGCCAATCACCATAATTGTGTCGTGTGTCGTAATCCTGCTGTCGCAGGCGCAGCATGTATTTTTGCAGCGACGGATAGTGTCGTTCAAGGATGCGTTTGTCACCAAAACATTGGTACATCGTCCACGGACAGATCACCCCCGCATCCGACCAGCCCGGCCCCCCCGCCCACTTCACCACATCCGGTGCCACGCTGGGGTAATCGCCATCGGTTTGCCTTGCGTCGTCCAAATCCGTCAGCCACTTGGTGAAAAACGAAGCGACGTCCATGTTAAAACAGGCGGTGCGAATGAACACCTGGGCATCGCCGGTCCAACCCAATCGTTCATCGCGCTGCGGGCAGTCCGTGGGCACTTCCAAAAAGTTGGATCGCTGCCCCCACTGAATGTTGTGTTGCAGTTGATTGACCAGTTCGTGTGAACAGGCAAATTCCCCGTGAGCAGGGGTCTGTGAATAAAGCACGATGCCCGTCACCCATGACGTGTCTGGTTTCAAGTGTGTGATGGGTTGCCCCTGCTCATTTTGCAAGGTGATTTCGACATAACGAAACCCGTGAAACGTAAAACGCGGTTCCCACACCGCAGCACCGCCTGCGCTGATGTAAACATCGGTTGCCTTGGCGCGACGCAGGTTGCTCACATACAGCGAACCATCGGGGTTCATCGTTTCACCATAACGAAGAGTGATGCGTGTGCCTGCCTGCACTTCATTGGGTATTTGCAAACGCACCCAGCCGGCAAAGTTCTGTGCTAAATCAAACAGGTACCCCCCCGCTGCCGATTCAAGGGTCGTTACCTTTTGACTCGTGACCGTTTCCATCCGTTTGACCCGCGGTCCGACCCCTGCCACCAGCGCCGCCCCTTTTTGCCAATCAATCGCTGCTGCCCGCACCGGTTGCCAATTGGCATCATCAAAACCCGGTTCACACCAGCCTTTGATCTCCAACCGCGCATCGAAAACTTCGCCATCGAAAAAATCATTGCCGCGAATCGGTCCATCAGTGCTGACTTTCCACGCACTGTCGCTGGTCACCACCAGCGACCGGCCGTCGGCCATTTCGAGTTCCAACTGCGCCAGTAACGCCGGCTCATCGCCGTAGTGTTTGCTTTTGCCCTGAAACCCGATGTGCCCGCAATACCACCCATCACCCAACATCGCCCCGATGACATTGTCGCCTTGTTTGACCAGGCTGGTAACGTCGTAGGTTTGATAAGGCAGTCGTTTGTGATAATCCGTCCAGCCGGGGGTGAAACAATCATCGCCCACGCGCTGACCATTCACGTGCATTTCATAAAGCCCATGAGCTGTGACATACAAACGCGCCTGTCGCACAGCTCCGGGTATCGACAAAACCCGACGCAACATCGGGCTTGGGTGCGCACCCACCGCAACATCATTGCCACGCACCGGCCCCATCACCCACGCAGCCTGCCAATCAGCCTGTTGCAGCAAACCCATTTCCCAAAACGAAATCTGACTCCAGGGCGACGATTCATCATTGCCATTCCAGGTACGCACCCGCCAATAACAACGTTGTCGTGAAGTCAAAGCTGCACCGGCATACACGATGTGCGTGTTTTCAGCCGACAACACTTTGCCGCTGTCCCACAGGTCCGCCTTGTCCCACTCCAGGTTTTGCAGCGAACCAGCCACCTGAATTTGATAAGCCGACTGCACCACATTGCGGGCCTGCTGTGGTTCATTGATCTGCCATGACAAACGTGGTTGCGTTTGATCAAGTCCGATTGGGTTATCGTGGTATTCGCAGCGTAGTTGGATCGGGCCATAGGTCGAAACAATGCTGGGGTGAGCCATGGTTGATAGCACCTGAAGGGGTTTGAAAGCACCATGATAGCACGGGCAACAACCTGTTTATCCGCGAAAAACCAAATCATGCCTGCGTTATACTCATTGGTTCATGACCCACTCGCCGCAATATCAACCGGCCCAGCGACTGCTGATCGTACTACCCACCTGGGTCGGTGATATCGTCATGGCCACGCCCACATTGCAAGCCCTGCGCAAGCTCAACCCACAGGCCCACATCACCGCCCTGGTGCGCGAACCCGTTCGCCCGGTGATCGATGCCTGCCCCTGGGTTGATCGCATCGTCACCATTCGCAAACCGCGCAAAGGTCGAGCTGATTTGCGACGTGGCATTTTTGCCCTGGCGCGTCGATTGGGAGCGGGGCATTTTGATGCCGTTGTGATACTGCCCAACAGTTTTCGCACCGCGCTGCTCATGCGCCTGGCCGGTATTCCCCGTCGCATCGGTTACGACCGTGATGGTCGCGGCAGCCTGCTTACCGATCGACTGCTCCCCCGTCGTGATGCCGGTCGATTTTTACCCGTACCCACCCGTGATTACTACCTGGCCATCGCCCGCTACCTTGGGGCTGTCGATCCCGATCCGACCATGCGCCTGTTCACCCGTCCCGAACATGATGCCCAAGTGGTTCAATTACTCCGTCAAAGCGGGTTCGACCCTGATGCCGGCAAACCACTGCTGTTACTCAATCCGGGTGCCAACTTCGGCGACGCCAAAATGTGGTATGCCGACCGTTTTGCCGCCGTCGCCGACCTGGCATTTGAAAAGTTCGGCACCATCGCAGCCGTGAGCGGCGCCCCCAAAGAACGCGCCATCATTGACAATGTCATCGCTGCCGCCAAACACCCGATCATCGACCTGCCCCGGCTGGGTATCGACCTCACCTTGCTCAAAAGTGTACTACGCCATGTGAAAGTCATGGTGACCAATGACACTGGTCCGCGTCACATGGCCGCAGCCATGGGCGTACCCGTAGTCACCATCTTCGGCCCGACCGACCCAGCTTGGACCGATATTGGCTTTCACCTGGAACGTCAAATCAGCGTGCCGGTGTTCTGTGGCCCCTGCCAAAAGAAAAAGTGCCCGCTTGACCATCGTTGCATGACACAGATCACGCCCGACATGGTGCTCAAACCCACCACGGAGTTGTTACAACTCACCCTCAGTGCATCGCCCGCTCCTGAAAACAAAGCGTCGTAATGCGAGGCGATGGTAATGAATTTTTTAGTCGTCATGAATGCGTGGTCCCCTCCGGAAGATTCACCCGCTCGCTGGCCCTGTGAAACCGTGCGGGCATTGGCACAAATGGGGCATCATGTCGATGTGCTTGCAGGGCTGGTGCCCTTTGATGCCGATGTACCCGACAACACCACGCTTCAACCCTGGCTGCATCGTCATCGTCAGGGCGACCTTACCTGGCATGATTTTCATCAGCATGCGGCACGAACCATTCGCACCGAAACACAACGCACAACCATTTCATTTGTGCATCACATTCCGGCGCAGGTGATGCACCTTTGGGGTGCAGCCGGTGAAGCCGACCACCCGCAGGGCGTGCACGACCATTGGCCCTGGCCGATCAATTGGCTGGTCACCTGTCGCAACCAATTACGTCAACGTCGCACCCCGTTGCACGAACTCGAAGCCGCTGCCTTGCGCGACCCTTTGGTGAATCACATCATCAGCGTGTCACCTTGCATGACCCAACATTTGCAAACTATGGACGGTATCACGCATGATCGCATCCGCGAATTGCAACCGGGGGTTGAAACCATCGACGCATGGTTCACCAATCATGATGTTCGCAAAACACAAGGCTCATCACTGCGCAAGCAACTGCACCTGCACCCCACTGCATCAGTCATGCTCTGGCCGACGCCCGGCATGCCCCGTACATGGTTCGATGCAGCCGTGCAGGCGTTGAAAAACCTGATGACGCATCAATCGTCACTGCAAGTCATACTCGCCGGCGAATTGGTGTACCACCATCATGAAGCAATCACTGCTGCCGGTTTGCGTGATCGGGTTCGATTGATACCGACTGCCGGTCACATGCACGAACTAATGCCCGCAGTTGATTTCACATTGAACCTCACGCCCGCCCCAGCCGGAGTTTCGCGTCATACTTTGATGTCACTCGCCGGCGGATTACCCGTCATCACGCACACATTCGACGGCTCCAAATCATTCATCGCCAACGACACGGACAACCCAGCCGGGTTGGTGATCGATCAGCCTGACAACCCCGCCTCCATCGCACACACCCTTGATGAACTATTGCATCACCACCTTTATCAAACCATGCAACCCGCCGCCGCGTCCCTGGCCCCCAAACTGACCATGCACCAGCACGCCGACGCACTTTTTCAAACCCTGCGGTAAACTGCTTGACTTGATGAACGTTTAGCGCGAACGCTTTGCACTGGCGCTCATCCCGATGCGATTGATAGCTGAAGCGTGAATCATTGTTTGGCTTTTTCGTAGCACGGAGCCTTTGGTGTGACATCAACCGCAACCCCGCAACCACGACTACTTGCCTTCATGAATCAGAAAGGCGGCGTGGGCAAAACCACCACCTCGGTCAACCTCGCAGCCGCCCTGGCCCTGCGCGGCAAGCGGGTGCTCTGTATCGACCTTGACCCGCAGGCCCACCTCACTTTGCACCTGGGCCTGAACCCCGAAGAACTTGAACACAGCGTTTACAGCCTGCTTACCGATCACACCATGTCACCGCTTCAACTCATTCACGAAGTGGGCGACAACCTTTCCGTGCTGCCTGCTGAAGTCAACCTCGCCGGGGTCGAATCGGAACTGGCAGCCCTTGCCGCCGAGGGTAAAGCCCAGCACCTGTTGCGTGACAAACTGTTGCCAGTGATTCAAGGTATTACCCTGCCCGTAGCCCAAGCGCAAGCATCATCCGCCAATACTGGCACTGACAGTTCATCAACCACCTCCGCCGGGCAACCACTGTTTGATTATGTCGTCATCGACTGTCCGCCTTCGCTGGGCCTGCTCACCGTCAACGCCCTTGCCTTGGCCAACGAGGTGATGGTGCCGATGCAGGCTCATTTTTTGGCGTTGCAGGGATTATCAAAACTGTTATCGACCGTGGGCATGGTGCGCCAGGCTGTGAACCCCAGCCTCGAAGTCACCGGCATCATCGTCGGCTTATACGACGGGCAAACCGCGCTGGCCAAGGAAGTCATGCAGGACTTGAAAAACTTTTTGGACGCTGCCCGCAACATGGACGTGCCCTGGCGCCGAGCCGTGGTTCTGTCGCCGCCGATCCGTCGCAATATCAAACTCGCCGAGTGCCCCAGCTTCGGCCAGACGATTTTCGATTACGCGCCCCTTTGCCCCGGGGCGCAAGACTATCGCACTTTGGCGCAAAGTGTATTGGAAATGGCGTAATCGGCGCGTGAACTTTTTAATCAATTTCTTTTCAACCCAGAGGTCACAGAGAAAAGGAGCTAGGTGCTGGTAGCTTGGAGCTTGGTAGAACAAACATCAACATCAATTCTGCCCAGCACCCGGCCACCAGCACTCAGCCACTTTTTCCCGTATGAAAGCCCCGCACCATTAACGACGTGCCCGTAACAAACCTCACCGATGCATCGCCCGCGTCACGACCCTGGTTCTGGGCGCGTTTGATTTTGTGCTTTTATGTACCGGGTTTACTCACGCTCACCCATTGGCCCAACCTGACCCCCCCGCCGGCAGAGTTGCAAGGGTTGCAGCTCGACAAGCTCGTTCACTTTGCCCTGTATGTGCTGCTCACCTTTTTATTCATTCGTGCCCGACTGGCCGGTCGTACCGCCAAGCCGATGTCCAACCTCATACTGGGTGCAACGCTGGCCGGGGTGTTCGGCATTGTCGATGAATACACGCAAAAATTCGTACCCGGTCGTCACGCCACGATCCTTGATGGCATTGCCAACCTCACTGCCGTCGGCAGTGTGACCGTGGCACAAGCCATGAGTTGGAGTCGCTTCAAGGGTCGCACCGTCGCCGCATGGGTCTGTCGTTTGGCGATGTGCCTGCTGTTTCCCTATCTGTCGGTGCTGACGCTGGGGCCGAGGTTGAACCTTGAAAACATTTTGCTGGATATCGCCCCGGCACTGGGTGTGCAGTTACAGGCCGACAAACTGGCGCACCTGATCGGCGCAGCCGTGCTGAACTGGTTGCTTTACGGGGCGCAACTCATGGGCATTGGTCGTCGCGTTGCCAATTTGTTTTTCACCATGATCGTCGTGGCCGCCCTTGGCCCGTTGGTCGAACTCGTGCAACTTCAGGTCGGCCGCGGGTACGAACCAGCCGACGTCGCTGCGCACAGCTTCGGCCTGGGCATCGGCCTACTGGTCATCATCATCACATGGCTTATTCTGCTCATCGCCAAACCCAACACCACCCAGCACGATCGCTGGCATGAGTCAGCAACCGATACCGATCAACTCGCTTCACTTGCCAACCCTGCTGACAAACCAATCAGCCCCCCCACTACGACCGTAACCAACACCACCAACGTCAACAACAATTCACCACCTTCGCCCGCAAAACCCAAAACCAGTTTCGTCGCTGCCGCCAAGGTCGTCAGTCTGCTCACGTTGTTATCACGGCTCACCGGGCTGGTGCGTGATGTTTACCTGGCCGGGGCTTTGGGTTTATCCGGCATCGCCGACGCCTTCTGGTTCGGCTTCCAAATACCCAACCTCTTCCGTCGCTTATTCGGGGAAGGTGCCCTCACCGCTGCCTTCATTCCCGTTTACACCCACGCCCGAAAGCGAGATACCCTGCTCGCCCGTCGTTTTGCCTCGCTCTGTTTTGCCGTGACGCTCGTCGTGCTGGGTTCCATCACCCTGCTGGGCGAACTGGCCCTTGCTGGTCTGCTCTGGCAACGTGAACTCACCCGTGACTGGTCGCTGGCGATTCAACTGACCATGGTCATGCTGCCCTACATGCCGATGGTTTGCCTGGTCGCTTTGTGTGGTGCGGTGCTGCAAGTGCATGGCCGATTCGCCCCCGCTGCGGGCATGCCGATTTTTTTGAACCTCGTCATGATCGTCGGCACCTTCCTTGCCCTGCGCAACCTCACCCCCGGCAACGATTCCGCTTTACGCACAGCCGTGTACCTCATCGCTGCCTGTGTCGTCATCGCCGGGGTCATTCAACTCACTTCACAACTGGCACTCATGCTCCGCCATGAACAACTCACCCTCGTCTTCCGCGGCGCAGGCCCCCTGTTCACCCAATTCCGCACCACCTTCATCCCCAGTTTTCTGGCCCTGGCGGTGTTTCAAATCAACACCTTCATGGACGCCATGCTCGCCATGTGGCTGTCGCCCAAAGACGGCAGCATGACCGCCCTTTCCACCCTCACCACCACCCAGCTCAACCTGTTTGGTTACTTCGTCGATCACCCCATCGCCCAAGGCGGTCTGGCTGCCCTCAACAACGCCCAACGTTTGTATCAATTCCCCCTGGGCGTTTTCGGCATCGCCATAGCAACGGCCATCTTTCCCGCACTGTCACATGCCGCTGCCGCTCCCGGTTTGGCCGGCGCCCATGAGTTTCGACGCATCCTGCAACAGGGTCTGCGACTGACGGTTTTCATCGGGTTACCCGCCAGCGTCGGCCTGATCGTCACCAGTTTGCCCTTGGCGCGCGTGCTCTTTGAACGTGGCGCTTTCACGATCGACGATTCGCAGCGTGTCGCCTGGGTGCTGATCGGTTACGCCCCTGCCATCTGGGCCTACTCGATGTCACAGGTGCTCACCCGTGCCTTTTATGCCGTGCGCGATGCCCGCACACCCATGGTGCTTTCATTGGCCATGGTCGTGCTCAATTTTCTGCTCAACATCACCTTGGTCTGGGTACTGGGCGCTGCGGGGTTGGCCTGGGCGACAGCCATCTGCGCCATCACGCAGTGTGCCCTCATGCTCATGCTGGTGCGCGGCTGCGTCGATGCCCCGGTGGACCGCACCGTCTGGCTGGGCTGGGCCAAAACACTCGCCCTATCAATAACCATGGCTGTCGTCATCGCTCCGATCATGATCGCCTACCCGCCCTTGTCTCTCTCCAAATCAGAAGTGCTGCTGCAACTGACCGTGATGGTCACACTCGGCGTTGCCATTTACCTTGGCGGGGCTTATGTCCTCCAATGCCCCGAATTGAGTTGGGTCGGTTCACGACGCAAACGGTAAAATGTAGCCCAGCCGCCCCCGGCTGGGTTGGCAAAGAAACTGTTTCATAACTCAGTACACGGTGGGGTGGCGTCCCGCCTGCCCATGAGCGCAAACCCGCTTTAATGCTCCATTCGGACTCGGAGCCACGAGCGGAAGCGAGTGGTTCTTTGCAAAACCAAGCACCGCTCACTACCGTTCGCGGCTCAGAATCAAGCAAAGGACACATGCCCCACTCAAACCAGATATGAAACAGTTTCTAAGCCGCCGATGGCATCGGCGGTCTTTGGTCACTTTCAATGCGTTAACATAATTCATCGCGGACGTCGGATACCATCCGCCGCTTTGTGCAATACTCACCGCCGAGGGCGGCGGTGCTACATTCACAGTCCTCTACGCGAGCAACCCGGCTTTGACGCAAGTTGCAGCCCAATCGTGCCCGGTTACAATATGTGGCTTGCCGATGGTCTGCCCGGTGCGTGGCTCAGAAGCGTCACGTGAACGCCCCGGTCAGAACGGCAGCCGACCTTTGCATCACGTCTTGCGACGTACCAACAGGCTCGGTCAGTCAACCTTAACCTTCATCACGTGTCGCCCCACGACGCTCCCTCCACCGAGGGCTGAGCATTACCGACACAGGCCCGCCATGACGGGCGCAGGAGTTTCGGCCATGGCTTCATTGGTACAAGACCTCATCGACGCAGGTGTTCACTTCGGCCATCGGGCCACTAGCTGGAACCCGAAAATGGCGCCGTTCATTTTCGGCAAGCGCAACAAGATTCACATCATCGACATCAAGGCCACCATCAAGGGCCTCTTGCTTGCCCGCAAGTTCGTCAGCAAGGTCGTCGCCGGCGGACAGGACGTGCTTTTTGTCGGCACCAAGCGTCAGGCCAAGGGCATTCTCGAAACCAACGTCAAGCCCACCGGCATGCCCTTTGTCAACGAACGCTGGCTCGGCGGCACGCTCACCAATTTCCGCACCATCCGTGATCGGCTCAAGCGTCTGGAAGAATTGGAAAAGCTCGAAACCACCGGCGAAATCAACAAATATTCCAAGAAAATGGAAAGCACGCTCCGCCGCGAAAAAAATAAAATTCTGCGCAACCTCGAAGGCATTCGCAATATGTCCAAGTTGCCTGGCGCGATGATCATCATCGATGTCAAGGCGGAAATGAACGCGGTGCGTGAAGCCCGCAAGCTGGGCATTCCCACGGTGTGCCTGATCGACACCGACAGCGACCCCGACTTTGCCGACATCGCCATTCCGGGCAACGATGATGCCATGCGGGCGATTGAAGTGGTGGTGCAAAGCCTCTGTGCCGCCGTGCAGGAAGGCAAACAATCACGCGCCATCGAAGCTGCTCAGCGCGATCGTCGTGATGATGCGGGTGATGATAAGTCGGGTGGCCCCAAACGCAGCCGGCGTGCCCAGTTCCGCGCCGAGGAAACACCGGCCACGGACGCAGGCAATGTTGCAACGACCACCGCTTCCGCCAGCGGGTCAACCCCCGCTGCGCCGCAGGCCTGATATAACCGTAATTTGACAATGATAAGACATAATTCACCACAGAGACACAGAGGTTTGAGAATAGAAAAAGGCTGTAATCAACGGCATATATTAGAATTGCTTGTGTTCTCTGTGTTCTCTGTGGTTGTTCTGATTCGATGTTGTCGGATTGATTCATCACGCGACAGGCCGACCTGCCGCGTTATTATTCAGAAGGACGATCAAAATGGCTATCACCGCTTCGCAAGTGAACGAACTGCGTCAGAAAACCGGCCTGGGCATGATGGAATGCAAAAAGGCGTTGGAGGAATCCGCCGGCGACGTGCAAAAGGCTGTCGATCTGCTGCGTACCAAGGGGCTGGCGAAAATGGACGGTCGGACGGAGCGCGTCAGTGCCGAGGGACGCATCGCCCTGGCCGTGGCGCCGGATCGCAGCAAGGCTGCCATGGTCGAAATCAACAGCGAAACCGACTTTGTCGCCAAAAACGAAAAGTTTCTGGCCGTCGTGCAGAACATCACCAATGAAGCGTTGAGTCAGCCCGCCGGTGAAGTCAACAAAACCGACACCATGCAGGCTGGCATTGATGATCAGCGGTTGACCACCAAGGAAAACGTGCAGTTCGGGCGCGGCGTGGTCGTCGGCGGTGCGGGCAGCATCGTCGGCGGATACGTTCACTTCACCGGTAAAATCGGCGTGCTCATCGAACTCACCGGCCCATCCGATGCCATCACCAACGAACTCATCGCCGACCTGGCCATGCACGTCACCGCCATCAGCCCCAGCCCGATTGGTGTGCGTGAAAGCGACATCCCTGCCGAGGTGATCGAAAAGGAAAGAGTCATCGCCAAGGCCCAGGCCATCGAACAGGGCAAGCCCGAAGCCATCGCCGAGAAAATGGTCGAAGGCAAGGTGCGCAAGTTTTTTGAGGAAGTCTGCCTGAATCATCAGCCGTTCATCAAGGACGACAAAAAGAAGGTGCGCGAAGTGCTGCCCAAGGGCGTCGAAATCAAATCGTTCGTGCGCTATCAGATCGGCGTGAAGTGATTGGTTCAAGCCGAGTGGTCAAGTGGTCGAGTGGTCAAGTAATCAAACCACGCCTGAACTTCACGTCTTGGTGAAGTTCATGATTGTCATGCAAATAACAATTGACGCCGAGGGCTTCAGCCCCGGATGATCCGGCCCTGAAGGGCACGGCGTCAAATTCGCGTGTGCCAATGGCAGCTTGCCTGCCAGTGTCGAACGCCGACGTAAAGCATCCGCGCTAAACATTTGCATAATCGTCACCATTCACCCCCACTTCGCCCCCACCCGCAATCCGCGCTTTTCGAGCATGTCCGACACTTCCCGTTTGTACAACAAAAGTGCCTCTTCCGGGTCGGGTCCGTACATTTCGCCGAACCATTCCGCTGACAGATACCCGTCATACCCGCTGCTCACCAGCGCATCGAGCATTTGCTCATAAGGCAACTGTCCCTTGCCAAACGGCGTAATCACCACCTTGTCTCGATCATTGATCGCATCATGAAAGTGCACGTGCTTCATCAAACCGTTCATTTCCCTGAACGTGTCGGCCAACGTTTCACCGGCTCGATATGGGTGCATGTTGTCATACACAATGCCAAGGTTGCTGCGGTCGGCCAATTTCACCACCGCTGCTGACTGTGCAGCCTTCATGAGCGTGTCGTGCGTCTCCAACCATATTCCGACACCCGATTCCTCCGCGTTCTGGGCAATCGCACGCAAACGCTCCGCGATCATTTCATAAAGTATCTGCGTCTCCATGCCCTCAGGGTGCGGCCCGCAAAACAACCTTAACCCGGGCGCTCCGATCTGGGCTGCCAGTTCGATGCGTGCATTGGCCTGTTCCACCACCGCCTCATCGACCAGGCGCAGGCTCGTCCCCAAACAAGGCACTTCCAGTTCGTAACGATCCAGTTTGCGGCGTATGTCCGCACGCTCGATTTTGTCGGTGTAAATTTCCACGCCGTGGCCGTGCCTTGCATCGCAGCGAAACTCAATGCCCTGATACCCCAGGCGCACCGCAGCATCGATCGCCTGATCCAGCGACCAGGTCGGACAGGTAAAGGTCACAAAGCTGATTTTCATGGACGCACTCGCTTGGGGCTGAGCAATTCATTTTCAACACAAAGGGCACGGAGGTCACAGAGCAGAAAAGCATGACACGATCATGGTAAACATGCCTTTCGCATATCAATGCAAACCGCAAGCAAATGCTGCGTTGTGTAGTTGATGAATCCGATTGATTTGTTCTTGGTAATCAACTTTTTTCTGTGTCCTCTGCGTCCTCTGTGTTGAAATAATCACTTCTAACATACCGGCCATTGACATCATCGCAAGCTCATGCACGCTACAATGAATGCATGAATCCCTCCATGCCCGTCTCTGATGATGCTCCGCTCATCGAACCGATGTGTGCGATTTTTCGCAGGTTTCTCAAAAAGCAGGGCTTGAAATTCACACCGGAGCGAGCGACGATTCTCGAAGGCGTGCTTTCCAAAAACGGCGTGTTCGAAGCCGAGCAACTGCTTTACGAAATGCGTTCCGCTGGCCACCACGTCAGCAAAGCCACGATCTATCGCACGCTCAAACACCTGCTCGAAGCACGCATCGTTTCCGAAGTGCTGATCGACTCCAAACAGGCACACTACCAGCTCACCGCCGGTCGTGAACCCAAAGCCCACCTGGTCTGCCTGGAAACCAATAACATCATCGAATTCGACTGCCCGGAACTGCAAGCCATCCGTGATCGCATCTGTCAACAGCACGGCTTCAAATCCGTCAGCCACCGTCTGGTCGTTTACGGCCTATCCCCCGAAGCACAAAATCATTCCGCGAATTGATACGGCTTGATCCTGTTGATGCCGTTGTAGCACCGCCGCCCTCGGCGGTGAGTTCGACTCCGGCCTCAAACCACGGCTCAACACCCAGCCGGGGGCGGCTGGGCTACATCATTCATCACACCGACGCAAAGCGTCCGCACTAAACAGCTTTTTCACTCGACCACTTGGCCACTCGACCACTTGGCCACTTCTTCCGCCTCAATCCACTCCCTCTTCCAAATCACTCTGTTCCGCCGGCCTGCTGATCCGGTAATCACCGCCCAACCATTTGCCAAGGTCCACCATCCGACATCGCTTGCTGCAAAACGGAAAAAATTCGCCTGTCACCGCAGTCGATGCTTTGCAGATCGGGCACCGATGTTCACTCACGGTTTCACCTGTATCGCGTTGAACGGGTCGATGTTGCTGCTGATCAACTTTTTCCAGCACCTGGCGCATCATCATCACGCGCTGGTTCCACCCTCGGCCTGCAACGATTTCAATCTGCCGTTCATGTTCGCCGACATGTTGCAAGCGTATCGACAACACATCGTCCCCCAAAGCACTGCGCACCTTTTCCGCCCACTCGATCACCACCACCGCCCCGTTGCGCAGTTCCGCCAGGGTGTCGCCCGCATCGGTTTCGTGACTCGACCAGCCGAGGGTTTCAAGCTCGTCCAAACTGCGCAGCCGATACGCATCAATATGCACCAGCACGATCCCTTTGTTTTCATCGCGCTGCGCAGCCGGGTCGGGTTGATACTCATGCACCATCACAAACGTCGGGCTGGCGACATTTGCAGTTTTCACCCCCAACCCCTCTGCCAGGCCGCGCACCAGTTGCGTTTTGCCCGCCCCCAATTCCCCGTCCAGTGCCAACACATCTCCCGCACGCAAACAGGTTGCAAGTTCCCTGCCGATGGCCATGGTCGCCTGCACCGATCGGCTCACCCCCTGCCACACCTGATTCATTTCACCGGGTTCACTCATGTGCTGTGTTCCCAACCCAGCCCCGCAGCCGACCGCACCGACCCATCGGGCATTTTTAACTGCACAGAAGGTTCGCCCTGCACCGCGACCATTTCACCAATGCAAGTCAACATCACCCCATCGATTTCCTCCGGCAGCCACTTAGCCGACATGGGCGGCATCGTGAAACACAATTCATAATCTTCCCCGTCCGCCAGTGCGTGCTGCCAGGCGGGCGCACCATCTTTTGCCCGCAGCACATCCTCATACATCGGCAAACGATTCACCTCCACCAGCGCCCCCACCTTCGACATTTCACACACATGCCCCAAATCGCGCCCCAGCCCATCCGACAAATCAATCATCGCCGTCGGTCGCCAGCGTCCCCCTTCACTCATCACCAGTTGCCGAGCGACTTCGATGCGTGGTTCAAAGGTGAGGTGCCGACCACTGGTGAAACTGCCGCCCAGTTTGCCCGTGACAAAAATCAAATCACCCACCTTGGCACCACAGCGCAGCACCGGGGCGATATCGGGTTGCCAGCGTTGTGCCAGTACCGTCACCGTCAGCACCATCGGCTGACCCCACACCGCCAAATCACCCCCCATCAGCGGGCAACCATATTGCCTTGCAAACCTGCGCAGGTGATCGCACAACGCCTCTGCCGACGATGCTGCAAAATCATGGGGCAAACACGCTGCCGCCACCGCAGCCATCGGCTGACAACCCATCGCCGCCACATCCGACACGTTGCGCGTGATCGCTTTGCGTGCAATCAATTCAATCGAAGTACCCGCTGAAAAATGCACCCCCTCCGCCACCTGATCCACCGTCACCAATACTTCATCACCCCTCCACCGCACCGCACCCATGTCATCGCCCGGCGGAATCGTCACCTCTTTAGGCAAACCCGCATTGGCTGTGAACACCTGTTTTAACAAGTCAAACTCACGCATCAGGTGTATTGTAATGGGTATGCAGCACGACACCTGACGCGAATAGTCAACCGATCACCTTTCGTTTTTTATGGGGAACATGCCATGAAATATTTATCCAACCTCGCCGTTTTCGTACTGGCGTTTGCCATTGGCTGGTTGATTTTCAATCCACCTGCATGGTTCCCCGTTGGTGGTTGGGTCAACATCCTGCTCTGGGTCGCGCTGGGCGGTGTTGGTTTATTCGCACTATTCCTTTACATGATTCTGGCCAACCTGCCTGCCAAAGTACGCATCGACACCTTACCCGATGACATGAAGCTGCCTGCTGAAGTGAATCGCCTGTTGGGTGATTACCAGGCACTGGGTTTTCAACGCATCGGCCCACCCATGCGCATTTACGTTTCGCCCCCCGCCCTGATGATCGGTCTGACCAAGCCCGAACTGGGTATCTACGGAACCATCTTCCAAGTCGGCGACAACCAACCCAAAATCGCCTGTGACATGGTTTCGATTCTGCGTCTGCCCAATACCTACACCAGCGATCAGGGCGGCCTGACCACCAGCCCCGAAGCCGGTGCCGGCTCACTGCCCCTGTCCGTCGGCACGTTCATGCAAATCATCCGTGATGCCCCGGTCAAACAACTTTACCGCAAACACCTGCTCGCCCTCGAATGGCTCGATCAAAACAAACTACCCTGTGATCGCGCTGCTGCCCTTGCCTTTCACAGCCGAATCAGCGAATACCTGGCGCGCCAACGCAAACACTTTCTGACCAACCCGGTGCTGTTCACGTTGCTTGCTGTGTGGCGCAGCATCACCAAAACCACCCCTTACATGGGTGAACTACCCGAACAATCCGCTGCCCGTAAACAGGTTGAGTTGTTGCGTCAATATCAATGACTATCACGCGATATCGACGCCGAGCACTTGAGGTCAATTTGCATGATTTATTGGTGGACGTCATGCCTTGTTCTGTCCTCCCGCCAAATCCGAAATTCGAAATACCCATCATCACCCCAGCGCCATCTGCGCCGCCGTCACCCGATCAATCATCGCATGCAATTTTTCATCCGGCTGATACCCATCTGCCCGTTTGCGATAATGTTCCGCCACGCGGTTCATGCCTTCCTGCAAACTCACCTGACATTTCCAGTCCATCAACCCCGTCACCCGCATCACCTTGCTGTTGTCGAACATCACGCACGGGGTTTTATCCCCAAGCAGCGGCCCCGCCCATTCCGCATTGAACTTCACCAGCGTGTCCGTCGGTACATGCACCAACCGCGGCTCCACGCCCAATGCCCTGCCCATGGCCGTGAAAATTTCATCCCACGGGTACGACTCCATGTGCCGGGTGATGTGAAATGCCTCGCCCAATGCCTGCGTATTACCCAGCAGCCTGGCAAAGGGCACGGCAAAATCATCCGCGTAAGTCATCGTCCACAAACTCGTCCCATCGCCATGCACCAAAATGGTTTGCCCCTGCAACATGCGATAGGCCCAGTGATCGCTCCCGCCGATGGTTCCCGGAAAATTGCGCCGATGCGTGTGACTGGGCCTGACAATCGTCACCGGCAAACGCCCCGCCTGATGTGCAGCCATGAACAGTTTTTCACAAGCCGCCTTGGCACGACTGTAGGGCCAAAAGGGGTTTTCCAACGGCGTCTGTTCCGTCACCACCAGTTGCCGTGACGGTTTCTGATACGCCGAGGCTGACGAAATGAATACATATTGTTTCACCTTGCCGGCAAACAATTCAATATCACGCTGTGCCTGCGATTCATTGAACACACGAAATTGACACACGACATCAAATCGCTGGTCAGCGAGTTTGCCGTAGGCAGTGGCATCATTCATGTCACCGATAATGCGCTGTACCGATGCCGGGTATGGTTCGCTGCTGTTGCCGCGATTGAATACAGCCACCTCATGCCCCAGCCGCACGCTTTCGTGAATGCAGGCATACGAAATTTCTCCCGCCCCGCCGATGTAAAGCACGCGCATGGATGAACTCCTCATGACGAGCCGCTCTGAATGTGGCACCGCCGCCCTCGGCGGTGAGTTATTTCGTCGTTACAACTTCAAGCCTAATCACCCAGCCGGGGGCGGCTGAGCTACATTCGGCCACTTCTTCCATCAACCAATTTTTTCCTTCAAAAAGTTTTGTACTTGATCCAGTGCGACACGTTCCTGTTGCTGGGTGTCACGGTGGCGGACGGTGACGGTCTGCGAGCCGGGGGTGTCGCCGTCGATGGTGAAACAGTAGGGTGTGCCTGCCTCATCCATGCGTGCGTAACGTTTGCCGATGGTGCTTTTTTCGTCGAACTCGACGTTCCAGGTCTTGCGTAAATCCTTGAACAATTTTTCAGCGATTTCAGGCATACCATCCTTGTTCACCAGCGGGAACACGCCGGCCTTGACCGGGGCCATGCGTGGCGTGAACTTCATGTACACCCCGCTGGGCCT
Source organism: uncultured Phycisphaeraceae bacterium (assembly GCA_964547135.1). Lineage (GTDB taxonomy): Bacteria > Planctomycetota > Phycisphaerae > Phycisphaerales > Phycisphaeraceae > JAJXSS01. The sequence goes on from CAZJMK010000022.1 coordinate 29,575, forward strand.
TGACGCATCGGGCGTGAACGCTTCGCAGAGCAGTGCCAGGGTTCCCCGATCGGCCCCAGCCGAGGGCTCGATCACGTGCGGGAAATATTTCGACTGCTTTTGAATTTCCTCCTTGGCGACGCCCTGGGCTTGCAACTTCACCTGCAATTCCTGATCGAAGTATTTGAGTTTGTCGCCCAGCCCGGAATGTTGCGCATGTTGGCGAAGGTCATAATCGGTGCGATGAGCCACGCCTTCAAGTTCGCCGAAACCGGGGGCGGTGAAGGGGAATTTGTATTCAATGTCGCTGGTGCCCGCTCCTTCCTTGGCGTAGTGCGCCAGTTCATCTTTGTCATGTTCGCGCAGTTGCAGGTTGTCGCCGGCCAGCCCGATCTGCTTCCACCAGTCATAACGAAAATCGCGCCAGAACTTGTACCACTCATGAGCCGAGTCAGGGCGAATGAAAAATTCGATTTCCATCTGCTCAAACTCACGCGAACGGAAGGTGAAATTGCGTGGCGTCACTTCATTGCGAAAAGCCTTACCCACCTGGGCAATGCCAAAGGGCACTTTCACCCGTGAGGTATCGACGACGTTTTTGAAGTTGCAAAAAATACCCTGCGCGGTTTCCGGGCGAAGGTATGCAACGGCATCATCCGATTGAATCGCACCGACGTAGGTCATAAACATCAAATTGAAATTACGTGGCTCGGTCAAGGTACCAGCCTTATCCGTATCCGGGCCAATGATGTTTGATATTTCATCCTTGCTGAATGAAAGCAGCGGTCTGTCCGCAAACGAATATGCACCTTTGAGTAGTTTTTTAACCTCGTGACTTAAATCAACACGAAGGTCGCGTGGTAATTTCCCGGTCGCTTGATATTCATCCCACGCTTCTTTGGCCTTGACATCCGAATCTACTTTGATGGCAACATAAACTCGTTGTTTGTTTTCACCTTGAGCTTCACGAACCCACACCATCAAATGATCCGCCCGGTACCGATTTTTCGTTTCTCGGCAATCAACCATCGGGTCATTGAACCCGGCGACGTGGCCGGAGGCGACCCAAACTTTGGGGTTCATGATGATGGTGCAATCGACGCCGACCATGTCGATGCTGTTGCCATCGGGGCCGATGGGCGGGCAGCGGACGATGTCGTGCCACCAGGCGTCCTTGAGGTTTTTTTTGAGTTCGCAGCCGAGTGGGCCGTAGTCCCAAAAACCGTTGATACCGCCGTAAATTTCCGAGCTTTGCCAGATGAAGCCGCGACGACGACACAGCGCGACGATGGCGTCCATGGTTTTGGCAACCGGGTTTGCAGCGTTGTTTGCGGGGGTGTTGGAGGGTGACTCACTCATGATCGGGTTCCTGTTAAATAGCGCGTCGCACAGGATACCATGAGCGCGGGAATGAAGTGGTCAAGTTCAGAGCACCAAGCCAAGGACGAATCGCCTTGGCGATGAGGACTTGGGTATGCAATACCACTGTCCCATATCATCAACCTAGCCATATGCGAGGAGCGTGAGGGATAAAAAAAGAGGCGCGATCCGCCCAGGGGATGGTACGGATCGCGCTCGATCAGGGGTCCCTGTGATATCGAACCTCAACAACCTCTGTCCATCCTCAATGCGCTGCTTTCCAGGCAGCACTCTCTCTTCCAACGGGCGACGAAACCAAACTTTTCCCCGAAACCCTCAAACCCGAACCGAACCTTTCCCATTCACTGCCCTTGACACCGCACCGCTCTTTTCCCTGTCGTCCCTCTGTTCCCTCGCACCCTCGATTCCCTGACATCCCTGAACTGGGTCAAGCCTTGCATTGCCTCGTGCCTCACTACGTTCTCGCAGTAACCTTCGTCCCTTGTCGCTCTCTTTTTCCTTGCGTCTTTGCTTCCGGGCGACACCACAACATTGGCAACGGGTGTGCCACTGTTTTTTCGTGCCTGTATGCGCACGAAAACAGCGTGAATCAAGTGGTATTCATCAGCCGTGGCAAAATGGGGAAACTTTGCCAGGGTGGTTGGATGATGCCTGCAAACCACAATCGCTGCGGCATGAACGCGACAGGTGTGTGCCACGGACAGCCTGTCCAACAATTCAATGGTAACTCTTGACAATTGAACCACCATAGCGCATACTGGTTAACATACCAGTTCACATACCGGTTGACGGAGTTCAATTCATGTGTACAAAATCACCAACTCGATCGACGGAGCATGCGTTCACCAAGTGGTTTTCAGCACATCAGCCCTCTGTAATCCCTGCCCGGCGGAAGCAGAAAAACGGGTTTACGTTGATCGAATTGCTGGTGGTGATTTCCATCATTGCCTTGCTGGTGGCCTTGTTGCTGCCAGCGTTGCGGGCGGCCCGGGCGGTCAGTCGCCAGACCAAGTGTCTCTCCATGCTCAAACAGTTCGGTCTGGCCAACGAGATGTATGCCAACGAAAACCGTGAATGGCATGTGCCGGCGATCATGAACGGCTTCGGCGGCAACTGGGACATTTGGCAACGTAATCGTGAGTTTCAACGCTTATTGGCCTACGAGGACGCTCAGAGCTGGGAATGGGGTTGGCCGGTGCGGTATTCGTGCCCCGATGCCACGCGAGCCTTGAGTGACATCAACAATGAAGGCCGACTGGATATCACCAGCAGTTATGGCATCAACAAATACCGGGTGGATGGGCCGGGCAGACCGATGAGCGGCCCCGGTGATATTTGGTCGGTACGTCGGACGGAGCTGGACAGTCTGGGTGGCGCAGCGACAAAAATTGCGTTCGTGGACAACATCGGCTGGGAACAGAACGGCGGCAATCAGGCCAACCCGGCGAATCATCGACAGGTGGGCGAGTCCAACATCATCGAGCCGCACCTGGCGTACCGCCATGGCAGCCTCGATACCGCCAACATGGTTTTTCACGATGGTCATGCAGCCGGGCTGCGTTCGGAAGTGATTTGGAACAACGGCAATACGGAAACGCATGACCGTTACTGGCGGGTGGGGAATCAGTGAATCCATCAAGTGGTGGAGAGGCAGACCCGCCCTCACCCCATCCCTCTCCCGGAGGGAGAGGAGGCAGACAATTGATCAACGATGGGGACATGTGATGTCGCAGAACATTGACACACCAATCAGCACGGACGACAGCAGGCAACCGGTGTATGAACCGCTGGTGAGCCGATTGCGTGATTCGATCCGAGCCGGGGCGATGGAACCGGGGGCGCTGGTGGGGTCGGAATATGAACTGGCCCGGCAGACGGGACTGAGTCGTCATAGTGTGCGACGGGCGGTGGAAATACTCATTGCTGACGGGCTGGTGGAACGCCGTGCGGGCAAGGGGGTTTTTGTACGTCGGCCTGAGTCGCGTACACGCACGTTGCAACTGGTGGTCGGCAGTTTGGAATGGGAAACGATGATGCTGCTGGCCCGCGGCGCGCAGGATGCGGGACGGGCGTTGGGCGTGAGTTTGCAGCTTTACGATGCGCACGGCGACTTTGATTCCGATTTGGAGTTCATACGCCGACTGCCTGAGTCGGGCGTGGATGGGGCGATTATCGGTTCACTGCACAACCCGCGATTTTCGGAAGTGTTGTTTGAATTGAAGACACAGGGTTTTTGTTTTGTGCTGGTGGACGAGTTGCCGGGGTACCTGGATGTGCCTGCGGTGGCGACGGACAACTATGCCGCAGGGTTGCAGGTCGGCAAGGAATTGCTGCAACGAGGGCATCAGCGGATCGGTTTTATTGGTGACCTGGTGGCTCACACCACACGCGATCGGCTTGATGGCTTGCGTGATGCGATCAGCGATGCCGGGCTGGTGTTTGATCGGTCGCTGGTGATCGATTTGCAGGAGGATGACAATCGGCTGGGCGACTGGTCGGAACAGGTGGCCCGCTGCACCAGGCAATTGATGCGTCGTGATGATCGCCCGACGGGGGTGTTCTTTTCGTGTGATGCGGTGGCGGCGCATGCGTACCCGGTGATTCGGGAACTGGGGCTGGACATACCGCGTGATGTGAGTGTCGTTGGTTTTGATGATGCCAAGTTGTGTCAATGGCTGGACCCGATGCTGGCGACGATGCGGCAACCGATGCGGGAAATGGGGCAGGCGGCGATTGAAATGCTGCTGGACCTGCTGCGCCAGCGCGGCACAGGCAGCAGCACGATGAACAACCACACGACACGCAAAGTGCAATCACCAAGGCGGATACTGCCTTCGGTGTGGGTGCCACGGGGGTCGATTGCGCAGAAGGTGTGAAGTACTTGAATCGAGGTCATCAACGGAATGACGCCGAGGGCTTTAGCCCCGGATGAAAGTAAGAAAAAAATATCCGGCCCTGAAGGGCTCGGCGTCCATGGTCACGGATTTCACTCACTCTTTATCACCCATTTTTTCAGGAGGAAGTCATGAGCACGCAGATGAGTCGTTGGCTTGGTGTTTCGAGCATGTCGCTGGCTTTGGGTTTGGTTGCGGGTACGACGCAGGCAACCATCATCAGTCAGAACTTTGATGCACCAGGCACCGGGTACACGCTGGAATATTCGCTGGAAAACCCCGGCGGTGATACGGCCCCGCAGGTGTTCACCGGCGGACCTTCGGACAACTACATGCAACTGACCCGGCTCGGTCAGAACGGGACGCGCGCGAGTTTCACCTTCGACCCGGTGGTGTCGGCTGGGTCGTACAACCAGTTCAGTGCGAGCTTTGATTTTCGTGTGGGTACGTACCCGGACAAGGGGGCGGATGGTTTTGCGATGGCGCTGCTCAATACGTCAGCTTACGGGACGACTGGTTCGCCGTTCAATGTCGAATGGGAGAAGGCACCGCTCACCGACAGCTTTGCGTTGACCGTGCGATTTTTTCCGCCGGCCAGCGGACCGGACGATCAGCCTGCCAGTTTTGTGGGGTTGTATTTGAATGGGAACAAGCTGTCGGAATTGGACACGCTGCTTCCGCCGTTGGAGTTCAACGTGGTGGGCAAACGGGCCGGCAGTGAACACGACTACGCCAACGACCCATTCATTGGCACCAATGTACTCATCGACTATGTCAGCGGTGGTGCGAACGTGACGGTCAGCATGACCACGCTGGGCAACAACACCACCTACACGCTGTTTGATGATTACTTTGTCAGCGGTTTATCGGCCTACGAAACACGACTCACCTTCGGCGCCCGCACCGGCGGCCTTGCCGGGTATATGCAGTACGACAACATCAATGCCGAGTTTGCGATACCCGAACCGGCCAGTCTGACACTGCTGGGCGCGATGTCCGCCTTGTTACTGCGAAGGCGCAAGGCGTGAAGAATGGGGTCGATGATGCAGGGTGGGTCAAGCGAGCCGTGTTGTGAGTGATGGATAATGGATTATGGGTGATGGATAATGTTTGGAGAGGGTGCACGTCAATCAACTCTTGGTTTGAACATCATCCATTATCCTTTATCCATAGTCCATCTTTGCATCATTGGTGGGTCCGCTCGCAGACTCGCTTGACCACCATCCGGCCCTCAAGGGCACGGCGTCATAGGCATGGCGTCTGCTGTGCTGTGCAACAAAAAAGAAAGGTTCGGCATGATGAATTGTTTGTTATTGATCGTATGGGTGCTGTTTTTTGTCACTGCGAACTTTGCCATGGCGCAGAGTGCGATTGATTTCAGCATCGCCCCGGTCGCTGGCAAGGCACTTCCGCCAAGGTTGCTGGTGGTGGGCAATCAGTTGCAGACACCCGATGGGCAGAGTGTGTGGTTGCAGGGCATCAACGTGCCGAGTTTGGAATGGATGCCCGAAGGCGAAAATGTGTTGCGATCCACGGAAGTGGCATTGACGCGCTGGAACGCCAACGTGATTCGTCTGCCCTTGTCGCAGTGTCGCTGGTTCGGGCATGGCGAGCGTCAGAGCGATGGCGGAACTGCGTATCGCAAAATCGTGGACGATGTGCTGGCGATGTGCGTGCAGCATGGGGCTTACCTGGTGTTGGACTTGCACTGGTCCAACAGCGGGCAATGGGGCAAGCACATGCAGCAAAAGCACATGCCCAACCAGGGCAGCATGGAGTTCTGGCTGGATGTTGCCAAGCGTTATGTTAATCACCCGGCTGTGCTGTTTGATCTGTACAACGAACCGCGCGATGTGACGTGGGAAATTTGGCGCAACGGGGGCATGGTCGTCAATGAAAAATTGGATGACGGAACATTCACCACCTACGAAACACCGGGCATGCAAAAACTCGTCGAGGCGATTCGTGCGGCGGGGGCGAACAACCTGATCATCGTCGGCGGACTCGACTGGGCGTACGACCTGACAGGCGTGCTCCAAGGCTACGCATTGGATGAGGTCAAGGGTGGTCAGGGCATCATGTATGCCACGCACATTTACCCTTGGAAAAAGGATTGGAACAAGAAGGTGCTGGAGGCGGCAAAGCGTTACCCGGTGTTGGTGGGTGAAGTGGGTTGCGAGCCGGATGCGGCGCAGGAGGACCCGTACACCTGGGGGCCGGACATGATTGCGTACATACAGAAACATCGCCTGCACTGGGCAGCCTGGTGTTTTCACCCCAGTGCCAGCCCGCGTATGTTGCTGGATTGGGACTACACGCCGACGCCCTACTGGGGTGCGTTTGTCAAGGCGGCGCTGCTGGGGGCACAGTTCACGTCGGAGCGTTCACGGTGAATACGGTGCAATTTCGAATTTCGGATTTCGAATTTCGGATTTACCGATTTGCGTTTGAATGATTTGTGGTTGGATGTTTATTGAATCACCCACGCCTGAACTTCATGGCCGCATGAAGTTCAGGATGGTTTCACCAATCACATCAATTGACGCCGAGGGCTTTAGCCCCGGATTTCGCCCCGGATTTCGCCCCGGATTTCGCCCCGGATTTCGCCCCGGATTTCGCCCTTTATAATCCGGCCCTGAAGGGCACGGCGTCAATGGCTGCCACCATTTACCGCAATACTTCAGCCTTGGGCGATCGGCTCATCAATCGACTGATGCCTTCGAGCGGGTCCAACCCTTCGAACAACACCTGATGCAGCGATTGGCTGATCGGCATATCAACCTGATACTGCTGCGCCAATTGCACCACGGCTTTGGTGGTGGGTACACCTTCGACGACACCGGGAATGGCTTTGAGCACATCGTCGAGCTTTTTGCCTTTGCCCAGCATTTCACCACAGGTGCGATTGCGACCGGTGGGTGAAAAACAGGTGGTAGCCAGGTCACCGACGCCGGCCAATCCGAAAAAGGTTTCCGCCTTGGCGCCCATGGCCAAACCCAATCGAGCAATTTCCGCCAAGCCGCGCGAAAGCAAGGCACTTTTGGCGTTCACCCCGGCTTGCAAACCATCGAGTATGCCCGCCGCCACAGCGATCACGTTTTTGGTAGCCCCTGCCAATTCAAGCCCGATGATGTCCGGGTTGGTGTACACACGGAACCAGTGCGTTGTGAACAACTGTTGCACCTGTTGCGCCAGTTGCATGTCACGACTGGCCACGCTCACCGTGGCGGGTAAACAGCGCGCCAGTTCATCGGCCACCGAAGGCCCCGACAGCGCCGCCAATGACCGTGTGGTTGACGTTGTATTACTCACTGATTCACCCAGCACATCGGCAATGATCTGTGTCGGGCAGAGCATGGTTTGCGTTTCAATGCCCTTGGCCACGGACACCACCGGCACCCCCGCCGGCACATGCTGTTTCAACCGTGACCACACGCCACGAATGTACTGCGTGGGCACGGCACTGACGATGAGCTGCGCCTCACGCAACGACAGGGCATCGTCACCGGTGCAGCGCAGAGCCTGCGGCAGCACATAACCGGGCAAATAGCGCGGGTTGCGTCGGGTCTGCGTCAGTTCGTCCATGTAATCTGCAAACGGCCCCCACATGGTCACCTGCTGCCCCTGACTTTCCAAGAGCAGCGCACAAACCGTGGCCATCGCCCCATCGCCGAGAATCGTGATTTTGGTGGACATGCCGTCAATATAGCATGACGTTAAACGCGCTTCCGCCAAAGGCAGCATCAAACATACCGGCATGGGTTCACGGATTGATCTGATCATCCACTTCCGATCGGCGGTCGGCTTTGTGGAACGTGGCAGCGCGGAAGGCGTGCCACTCGGCCAGGCGCAGCGAGGGCATCACATAAGCCGGCAAACCACGATCCGCCAATGGACCATCCGTCGGCAGGCGATAGTCCCCATTGGTCGGGTCGAGTAGTCGCGGATTGCGCCATTGTGAAGTGTGCTGCCCGGTGCGTCCTTGCCAACCGGCTAAATCGACCATCGTGTTGACCGGCGGTATTTTGTCCCAGCGTTCAACGTAATTTTTACGTACACCAAAAGCCTGCGACTGTGGGCTGTACCACACATTGCGATCATCGCTGACCCCGTTGCGAACAAAGTATTCAAACAGATCGGGGTTGCCGTGGTGTTGGACGAACAGCGGGGCGACGTAACCTTCTCGGTACACGCCGTTGTGGTCTTCGCGGTTTTGTGCCGGTTTGGGCTGCCCCCAGCCGACGATGACATTGTTGCGCAGGGTCAGTTCATCAAGCTGGTATTTATCGACCTTGGCAAAGCCGAGCAAGGGGGCGAGGTTTTCACTGCTGGGTCGTTCGGAAGCCTGAAAGGAAAAATGCCCCACAGCCGGGGAACCCGCCACGATGCTGTTTTCCATGGTCATGCGACTGCCCGAAACGATCGTGATGTTGTGCCGAAGGTTGTCGGCAATCAGGGCGTTTTTCACATGCAGATGGCGTGATATTTCCCAGTCCAGCCCGATCAGGTTGCCCACCAGTGTCAGGCCATCGACGGTGACATTGCCGCAGGAAATGTCAAACCAGAGGCCGCAGCCGTGGGTGTTGCCGATGGCGGTGTAGTTGCGAATGACCATGCCGATGGTGTTATGAATTTTGCTGGCCCCTGAAGCCCATCCGCCGCCGACGCGCCAGTGATTAAAAGAGCATTCGACATCCTCCCACACGCTGTTGTGCAGGTTGTCGGTGATGATGCCCCCGTAGGCTCCGTAAGCGGCCTTGACCCGGCGCAGGGTGACCTTCTCCGCCCAGTTGATGTAAAGCTGATTGTTGTTGTTGAAGCGAAACTCACAATCTTCAATGAGGATGTTGCCGCTGGTGAATTTTTTCTCCGGCTGCCACCAGTGCCCGAACATCACGGTTTTGTGTGCTTCGATCCGCCCGGCACAATGCTCGAATTGAATGCCGCGAAGCACGACATTGCGTTTGCCAAAGAACCAGAGCAGGTGACGACGGGCAGCCAGTTCGATGATGGCCTTGTCGAAATCAATACCGGGGATCGGACGGAGAAACACCTTGCGTCCGTTTTCATCGCGCTCAGCCACGCCGAAGGAACCTTCGGGCAGGTTTTTGGGATCGGTAAACCCCTTGTAAATGTAAGCCCCATATTTGAAGGTGTTTTGCGGCACAGCCGGGTGGGGATCGGTTTTCACGCCTTCGGGGATGCCGATGGATTTTTCCCAATTTTTAGGGTCGGCTCGCGGGGGTATGTATTGATACATTTCGAGCATGATCTGCCGCAGGGGCTGACCATTCATGAATGCCATTTCACTGCGATGTTCGTAGGGCAGTTTGGGGTTGAACTGCTGCCACCCGCCGGGGTTGAAACCCAGCACGTAGGGCCAGGGGTGTTCGTAGTAGAGCACTTGGCCCTGTTCGTCTTTGACAGCCGACCAATCGACGGGGGCGAACTCATCCGACCCGCTCATGATGACACTGCCGGGGTTTTGGGCTTCGATGACCAGCAGCGTTTCCGACAGCACGCGATCTTCACGGGCATCAAGCGTCAATTCCCCTTCACGGTACAAGCCCGGAGCGATGAGGATGCGTGTGGGTGTTCCCGCTTTGAGCTGAATAATGGCGGCTTCAAAGGCAGCGCGAATGGTTTTATACGGATGCTCCGGCCCGACCCGCAGTGTGCTGGTGATTTTGCTTTCGTCGATGTTCGCTCCGGTGATCAGGGCCGCATCCATGGGCGGCCCGCCGGGCGTGCGAATCGGCGCGGCTGCATGGGCCGGGACGTGCGACAGACAACCGACCATGAACAGTACCGACACCGTAAGCAGACACCAGGGGGTGAGGGTCATGATGACTCCAAAATAAAGCCGGTGGGCGATGAAACCATGTACGAATGGATCAAGTTCAAGCACTGGCAAGTCACCGCTCCCTGACGGTCACGGCTCGTTTTGAAATATCACACGATGTCACCTATCACCGCAACGGATTGACCCGACCCGACCAGCGATCCTTGTCGGCGGTGGACATCGCAAGATAGACGGTTTCCGTCATCGGGGAGACATGTCCGTCGCCGTAAAGGAAGTTGGCGGCTCGTGAACCATGGCCGTCGTTGCCGCCGATCTGACCGTTCCAGGTGGAACTAAGCCAGAAGGCGGGTCGCTCGTTGACCGGACCGCCGCTGCCGCTCATATCGCTCCACCAGTGAATCAGCAGACGTTGGTTCGATTGAAGTGGATTTTCATTACCGGCTTCGCTGAACCAATACATGTTGGAGGCCATCCACTCGGCCTTGGGGACGCGGCGACCGATGTTGTTGGCCCGGCCACCGAAGTAGCGATTAAGGTTGAAATCCGAATCAGCACCCAACCCACGGTAAGGTTGAGGGTACCCACCGAGATTACGGTGATAACGATTGTTGTTGGCGAACACCAGTTCCGGGCAGTGCAGGGCGGTCGGACGACCGACGCGCTTCCAACCATCGCCCAAGTGCGTGTAAACAGAGGAGTCACCATCGGGGCCGATGCCGCCGTATTCGCCAGAGGAAATGCGATAGTCCACCTGATGCACCCAGAATCGTTGCGAACCCAGCGGCGAGGCCGGCGTGCCTAAGTATTCATTGGCATTGTGGGGCAGAATGCCGTTGTTTTCGCTGTAATACGTAACACCCCAGACGCCCAGTTGCCGCATGTTTGAACTGCAAGTGGAAGCCCGTGCGGCCTGACGGGCTTTGCCCAGCGCCGGCAGAAGCAAGGCTACCAGGAGGGCAATGATGCTGATCACCACCAGCAGTTCGATGAGCGTGAAACCATGTGATCGTCGGATGTGTGACATGGCGGCATTCCTTTCAAAATGAAATTGCGGTAAAAACCACCCGGGCGGTCAGGCCCGTGGCGGTTTAGGAGGGTTTGTTTCAAGCCCGACGACGCAGCAGCATCGCCCCGGCCCCGACGGCCAGCAGTGCCAGCGATGCCGGTTCGGGAATGGGCACCACGGTCAACGTGCCCGCACCGACAAAGTAGGTCGCGCCCAGCGTGGTGTTTAACGCATCCAGTGAAGCACCGGTGTAAACACCCACGGGCACCACGGCTGCACCGGCAAGCAGATCGCCCTCGACGAAGGTGATGCCGTTGCGGACGTTCAGTTGCCCGTTGTTGGCACCACTGCTGAGCACCACGGCTCCGTTGAACAAGGCGGTGGTGGTTTCAAAATCAAGGGTGTTGAATGAATTGACCGTAATCGTGCCGGTGTAGCTGCCGGCGGACCCGAAGGTCGTAACCGCGCGATTGACCATCGCACCGGTTTCTTTTTGAATCGTGATGTTGCCGGAGCCGGCCAGGGGCGCGTTGTAGATAATGCCCAGGCCTAAATCCGTGTTGTCAAAAATGACATTGCTGTTGACCTGAATCGAAGAGAGATTCAAACCCGCACGACCTGCACCGGTGCTGCTGTTGGGGGCAAAGCTGACGCGACCGCCGTTGAGGATGAGTGTGCCCTGTGCTCCGGGGGTCAGCGGATCACCATCAATGGTTGCACCTTGATTAACCAATTGCTTGATAAGAAACCGGGTGTTGGCGGTGACGGTGAGTGATAACCCGGGGAAGGTTGTATTGCCGTCGCCCGTGCCGCCACGGGGGCTGGTGCGCACGATGGTTTCCGTATTGGGTGCGATCAAAGCCATGACATAATCATTGCCGGCGGAGGGGGCCGCCGCGGGTGTGCCCCAAATGTCATTGAGCCAGCTTGGACTGCCGCCGACGGTTTGCGTGAATGTCGCCGCCTGCACCGAACCTGCCCCAAGCAAGGTTGTGCAAGCCAGGGCCGAGACCAGAACGTTGACGTGAATCTTCATCTTCAAACCTCCTGAAAAATGGTGTCTATCCAACAGTCACTCCGCCGACGAGGCGGATGCAATGGTGTTGCCGATCGGTTGTGTGTATGCAACAGTTTTGGACTCACAGGGTTTTGTCGGCTCACTCATTTTTTCCATGAGCATGCGAACGCCTTGTTCGCCCACCTCGCGCATGGGAATGATGAGCGTCGAAATCGGAAGCCCTGCGGTGGCGAAAAATTCATGATGAATCACCACGAGTGACAAATCACGGGGCAGTTGCAAACCCAGAGAAATTGCAGCCGTCACCACCGCCGCCGCCGAGTCGATGGTCGGACACACAATGGCGGTGGGGCGGTCGGCAGTGCTTAATAAGGCTCGTGTTTGTTGCAGACGCTGATCGTGTGCGCCACCCCAGTAGGTGCCCGCCCCTGCCGCCAATGCGTGCGGTTGGGGTTCGAACTGTTGAACCATCAAATTCGGCGACAACCCCGCTTGCACCATGGTTTCTTCATAGCCGCGACGACGATCGTCCACGCTGTAATGCGTGCCCGGATGCGGCCAGCGAATCACCTGTTCGAGAAAGAGAATGCGCCGATGACCCAGGGCGATCAGTTGTTGCGTGATGCTGCGGGCAACGCCCAGGTCATCGGGGTGAACCGAGTCGGCGGGCAGCCGGGTGTTGAGCCAGACGGCTGGTACGCGGTGACGACGAATCATGTCGGCCACTTCGGGGGCCACGTCGATGGCTTCGTGAATGAGCAGGCCATCGACGGTGAGTTCACGGGCGATTTTCGGGGCCTGACCACGGGTGGCAATCCGCTGCGGATCAATGCGTGAAATGATCAGGTGCATGTCCGCATCCGCCAGGGTGTCGCACAGACCGCGTACCAGCGAATAAGGGAAAAAATCAAGGTCGTTGGAGCGGGTAACCAAGGCAGCGGCACCGAATCGACCGGTGCGGGCGGCACGGGCGGCACTGTTGGTGCGATACCCCATTTCCTGCGCAACTTTGCGAATACTCTGGGCACGTTCGGATGCGTCACGACGAACCCCCCGGTCCAACCCCCGCAAAGCCCGCGAAACCGTAATGGCGGAAACCCCCAAACGATTGGCAATCGCCTGAATCGTGGCAGGTGACGATGGAACCATTCTGGTTTTATCTGACAACGTTAACATGTTATGACAACGATACCACTTAACAGATGGTTGTCAAGGGTTACGATTGAAAATGTGGATAAAAAAATCGCCGTGGCATCATGTGGCACCGCCGTCCTCGGCGGTGTGAGCGACCAGGATGATTCACCCAGCCGGGGGCGGCTGGGCCACAAATGACGCCGAGGGCTTTAGCCCCGGATCGTGTGAATCGTACTCATACAAGAATCCGGCCCTGAAGGGCACGGCGTCTTGATCGCAGCGGATCGCAGTGATACACCCGACGTTCGTGTCCAACAACTACTCATTGCTACAATCACCCACCAACCCTCCGGCGTGCGTTCAACCAAAATCATCACCCAACATTCCCTGCGAGTGATATCGATGCGTTTACAACTTCCGTCGCTGCCCCGATTGTTTTGCGTACTGGTGGTTTTCATCACCCTGTCGCTGGTGTCGGCTGGTTATGCCAAGCGGGCTGGCGTGTTCGATCAACTCAACCTGCTGGTGGACGTTCGGCATGAGTTGGTGAGTGAATACGTCGAAAAGCCGGATGAGCAGAAAATGACCCAGGCAGCGGTGCGGGCGATGGTCGAATCGTTGGATGACCCGTACACCGTGTACCTGTCACCTGCGGACCTCGAACCCTTTGACAAACAGGTACGCGGCACGTTCAGCGGCATCGGCGCGGAAGTTGAAATACAAAACAATCACCTGCGCATCGTCACGCCGTTGGATGAGTCACCGGCTTGGAAGGCGGGCATCATGGCGGGTGACATCGTGCTGGAAGTCGAAGGCGAAGCGTTGTCGGAAGTGTTTGCCAAAGCGGAAACCGATGCGCAAAAGTTACGGGAATCAGTGCGACGATTGCAAGGCCCCGAAGGCAGCAAGGTGAACCTCAAGGTGCGCCATGCCAACGGCGAGGAAGCGGTCATCAGCGTCACCCGTGCCCAGATCAACGTGCCCACTGTGCGCGGTTGGAGGCGGGTCGGCGAAGGGCAGTGGGATTACCTCATCGACCCGGTGAACAAAATCGGTTATGTGCGCTTGTCGCAGTTCACCGAAAAAACCGCCAATGATTTGCGACAGGCGGTGGAACAGTTGCTCAAACAGGAAGTCAAGGGCCTGGTGCTGGACATGCGATTCAACCCCGGCGGACTGCTGGAGGCAGCGGTACAGGTGTCGGATTTGTTTTTGGACGGCGGCAAACGCATCGTGTCGGTCAAAGGTCGCAACGTCACGGAGCGGGTGCAGTTTTCCACCGACCCGGGCACGATCAGCGCGATACCCATTGTGGTGCTGGCCAATGAAGCCAGTGCCTCGGCGGCGGAGGTGGTGACCGGTGCATTGGCGGACAATCAGCGTGCCCAATTCATCGGTACCCGCACCTTCGGCAAGGGGAGTGTGCAGCAGATTCGCCCGTTGGAGGATGGGGCGGGGGCGATCAAAATCACCAATGCGTATTACTACCTGCCCAGCGGGAGAAATATTCACCGGCGCAAGGATAAGGATGTTTGGGGCGTGGACCCGGAGCCGGGCTTTTGGGTGCCGATGAACGCGGAGGAGATCAAGGAGATGAGCCGAATACGCAGGGAGGGCGATGTGCTTCGGAACGGCAACGGCGAGGCTCAAGTGCGTGAACCATGGACGCCGCAACGGGTGCGTGATGAATTGAAGGATAAGCAGTTGGCAGCGGGGTTGGAGGCAATTTTGGGGAAGGTCAGCAGCGGCAACTGGCCGACGGTCGGAGAAAATGGTTCACAGGAAATCGTGCAGATGATGAAACGCGATACGTTGGAACGTCAGCGCGATTTGTTGCAGGAACGCCTGGCACAGATTGACAAGGAACTGTCGGAACTGGGTACAAAACCTGTCGAGCCGATGCAGGGGAAAGAATAAGTTGTAAAAGTGGTATGTGAATCATGATGATGCCGTGGGCTTCAGCCCCGGATGAAAGATCGTTGGAAAGAAAAGCAATCCGGCCCTGAAGGGCACGGCGTCATAGGCACGGCGTCATAAGCAAGGCGTCATAGGCGGGGTGTCATAGGCGGGGTGTCATAGGCACAGTGTTTATGTCTTTGATTTTGGGCATTGAAACCAGTTGTGACGAAACCGCAGCGTCGGTCGTGGCTGATGGTGTATCGGTGTGCAGCAACGTCATCGCCACACAACATGCACTGCACGAAAAGTTCGGCGGAGTCGTACCCGAAATCGCCAGCCGGGCACATTTGGAACGCATACTGCCCGTGCTGGAATCAGCGGTTCATCAGGCAGGCGTAACCTTCAACGAATTGGATGCAATTGCGGTGGGCAATCGCCCGGGTTTGATCGGCTCGCTGCTGGTGGGTGTCAGCGCCGCCAAGGCACTGGCGTGGGCCTTGGGCAAGCCGATCATCGGCGTCGATCATGTGCAGGCTCATTTGTATGCGGGAAGGTTGGAGGAGGGAAGAAGTGGTGAAATGAAGGATCAACAAGCCGGGAACGAGGCACGAGCGCAGCGTGTGCCGAGGGTTCGGGTACCTGTTGTTGATCACCTATTGGACACCCAGCCGAGAGTCGATCGCAAAGCAATACCCGAGTCCTCGAAGACTCGTCCTCGGCTTGTCCGGCAGCCAATTCAAAACTCACTTGGGCTGGTCGTATCCGGCGGGCACACGAGTTTGTATGAGGTATGTTCGCCGACGGAGTTGGTGCTGCTGGGGCGGACGATTGACGATGCGGTGGGCGAGGCTTATGACAAGGCTGCGGTGATTTTGGGGGTGCCCTATCCGGGTGGGCCGAATGTGGATCGCTTGGCGCAACAGGCGGGTGATATGCCGAGGGCTACGACTTTGCCGCGTTCACTGCTTGGGCCGGGCAATTTGGACTTTTCGTTCAGTGGGTTGAAGACGGCTTTGCTGTACGCGGTGCGTGGGGTGCCGCAGGGTCGCAGAGAGCAAAGTACATTTGCACGGAGCAGCAATGACCTGACTGACTCACAGCGGATCGAACTGGCGGCTGCGTTTCAGGAGGCAGCCATCGACACGCTGATCATCAAACTCAAACGCGCACTGGATCACATGCAGGCAGAGGGTCGCCCGGCTGAGGCGATACTACTCGGCGGTGGGGTCAGTGCCAATTCGTTGTTGCGCCAGCGCGTGATGGAACTGGGCGCGAAACGAAAATTACCGGTGTCGTTGCCTGCCATGGCTTTCTGTTTGGACAACGCTGCGATGATTGCCGGGTTGGCGCATCACCTTTTGCAACTGGGCCGGGTGGATGATTTGTATTTGCCGGCGCTGGCCAGTGCGGCGATGTGAGAAGAAACCAGGGGCTTGGAGCTAGTAGCTTGGCAGAGTAAGTGCGTCATTGGTTTCGCCTAGCACCTAGCTACGAGCACCTTGATCCATGGTATCAATCCGTGGTGAATGGCGATAAACAAATCCGAAATTCGAAATCCGAAATTCGAAATGCAGCTCACACCGGTTTGATGTCCGCGTCGGTCGTGGCCAATTCGCCTTTGCGAATGCGTTCACGTTCAGCGTTGACCCACGGAATGTTGTCGGCGTTGCGGTCCATCCACAAGGGCAGCACAGTACGTCGGCCTTGCTTGTCCAACTCGGTGAACTCGACGACCATTTCCGATCGGCTGTAGGCTGAGTGATCGTGAATTTTGCCCATGTGAATGCACTCGGTGGGGCAAGGCTCGGTGCACAGGGCACAGAACATGCACTTTTGATAGTCGATGGCGTAACGAATCAGTTCGCCACCCACAGCCTTGCCGGTGGCTTTGTCGATTTTGCGCGGAGCGGACTTGTCGATGTAAATGCAATCGACCGGACAGGCTTTGGCGCACATGTCGCAGGCGATGCACTTGTCGGCTTCGAACTCGTGAATGCCGCGGTAGCGTGGGGCAAAGGCGATGCGCTGGTAAGGGTACTGAATCGTCACGGCTGGGCTGAACAGGTATTTGAGCGTGATGCGCAAGCCGATGGCGATGGACTTGAGGCTGTCAAAAAGATCGCGGAAGTAACGATCATGGGTGGGTTGTTTGACGCTCATGCTTGCGGTTCCGTGGTGATATGGCATCGTAGTCGAAGCCGTGGGTTTCGCCAACTGATTTTGTTGCGCAAGCCAAGCAAGACAGAGCGTTTCAACACAGAGGGCACAGAGTGTACAGATGGAGCTTGGAGCTTGGAGCTTGGAGCTTGGAAAATTGTAGCTGCAACCAGATTCTGCCGAGTCACTAGCACCTAGCCCCAAGTTCCGTTCTGTGACCTCCGTGACCTCTGTGTTGAAAATCCGCTTCTTTAAAACATTGAAAACCTGCGATACTTGCACCTGCGCACACAATGCGTATAACAGCATGTTGAGGCACACACACGGAGTAACGTCGATGTCCACCAAGCCGATCCGCGTCACCGTCTGGCATGAGTTTCGTCACGAGAAAAAAATGGAGAAGGTCAAGGCCTTGTACCCGCAGGGCATGCACACGGTGATTGCCGATGGGCTGAAGCAACTGCTGGGTGATGCGGTAACGGTGCGCACCGCCACGCTGGACGAACCCGACCACGGGCTGACCGATGCCGTGCTGGCGGAAACCGATGTGATGACCTGGTGGGGTCACGCAGCCCACGGCGAGGTCAAAGACGAAATTGTCAACAAGGTGTATCAGCGTGTGCTCGACGGCATGGGGCTGGTCGTGCTGCATTCGGGCCACAACGCCAAGGTGTTCAAAAAACTGATGGGCACCAGTTGCAGTTTGAAATGGCGCGAAATCGGCGAAATGGAACGCTTCTGGGTGGTCAACCCTGCACACCCGGTGGCCGATGGCTTGAGCGATCATTTCGAACTGCCCCATGAAGAAATGTACGGCGAACTGTTCGACATCCCCACGCCCGATGAACTGGTGTTCATCAGTTGGTTTGCCGGCGGCGATGTGTTCCGCTCCGGCTGCGGCTGGACCCGCGGCAAGGGCAAAGTGTTTTACTTCCGCCCCGGTCATGAAACCTACCCGACCTACTTCGATGCCAACGTTCGCAAAGTGATCGCCAACGCGGTGAAGCATGTCGCTTGTCGATCAACCAGCCCGTACAGCAGTCAATGCCCGAATGTCAAAACGCCGTTGTCACCGGTTGTTCAACACGGTTGAGTTGATGAACATTTGCATACAACGACAAAGCCGGGTGCCACACAGCGTACCGCGCACTGTCAGTGACACCCCATCGCGCGTACCAATGCACCGCTCCCTCACCAGCCTTTTTCATATTGGGCAAAAGTGGTGTTGGCAATCTACCCCCTCTCCCTCCGGGAGAGGGACGGGGTGAGGGCGTCTGTGCATTGAGACGTTATCATTCGTTTTATGCGATTGATTAAGCACTTACAACGCAACATGAAAAAGGCTGTCACGGTCGCGGCTCGTTGAACAATTACACTTGTTTGGGTTTGACCATCGGCCAGAGGGCGATGAGTGTGCAACCGACCAATAGCGGTGCGATGCCCAGCACAGTACCGACTGTCGGGTTGGTGACATGGACCAATCCGATGGTGATAAGCCCCACCGCCGGGCCTAGGGCAAAGCCGGCACCGACCAAACCTTCGTGCGCTCCGCCGGCATCGACGGATGCGTTTTTCACCAGCATGGCGTAGTAGAGCGCCGCGTAATACGAAAGCCCTGCCGCCAGACCGAACAACATCGCCCCCGGCAGCACCACCCAGGCCGAGTCACCCAGGTACATCATCAAAAACGCAAGCGGTGCCAATAGTATCGCTGCGATGATGACATCCTTGCGCCCATGCCAGAAGGTGAACCGTTGCAAAATCAAAAACGCAACCAATCGGGCTGCATCCAATGAACTGGCACCGATCGTCGCCACCTGCAAACTCATGCCCAGCCGATCCTGAAAAATGCCTTTGAGCAGCGGCACCAGTAAAAACAACATGAAGTACGTGAGCATCATCGCCCAGCGGGATGAAACGGTCATCATGCGATACATCGACAATTGCTCAGCCGACGGACGTGTGGGGTGATCGGCAGGCAGGTGCGTCGGGTGGGCCTCCAGCGGTCGCAGCAACCAAAGTGAAATCAGATTGAAAACACAAGGCAGAATAAACAACAACGGCGGCCAATCCGTCGGCCAATGACCGATGATCGGCCCGACCGATGCCACGCCGATCGGCACGCCTGTCGCCCATGAAATGCTGAACCACCCCACTGCCCTGCCGGTGTCCGCCGGGTCGCGTCCCGCACTCACGTAACTGGCCAATATCGGCCACTTGGCGGCACTGATGAACGCCCGCAACATATTCACCGCCACGAACACCACCGGGTGCATCCAAAAAGCCATCAGCAACAGCGCGACAATTTGCGTCACGATCAGGTAAATCAGCAAGCGCTTTTCGCCCAAGCGTTGCGACAGTCGATGGCTTGACAAGGCACCGATGACATAAATACTGCCGATGGCCAGGCCCAGCCAGAGGTTCATCGTGTCGGTGTAGCCCAGCCGATTGCCTGCGTAGAAGTACACCCCCCTTTCCAGCAGCACCAGGGCGATACATTCAAAAAAGCAGATCGACAGCAACCGAAACAGGCGAGCGTCCATAAAAGTTCACTTGTGTTCCGCTGCACTACGTACCCATGCACGAGCTCGCGGCGGGTGATTGTTCATGATGAAGCGACGCATCACGGGTGCGACGCCGTTTGAATACCTATTACTGTCCCATTTTGAATTTTGAACAACGGGTTCACAGAATTCATTAACCGTGTAGCTAGGTGCTGGTGGCTTTGAGCCAGGCAGAAAAGACTCGCAACGAACAACCACCCACTTTTTTGCTCCCAGCTACAAGCGCCAAGCTCCTCTGTGCTCTCGGTGTCCTCTGTGTTGAATTCTGTTTTGCTTTCAGTCCCTCACAACGTTTTGCGTGTCATGGCTCGTCGCAAGGCGCGGTCGGCATCGCGGGCCTTGATATCTTCACGTTTATCAAAGGCTCGCTTGCCCACGCCCAAACCGATTTCGACCTTCGCCCTGCCGTGTACAAAGTACACCGCCAGCGGAACCAAGGTTCCATTTTTCGCTTCAACCTGTGCCTCCAGCCGGGCGACCTCACGCTTGTGAGCCAACAGCACACGATCGCGTTTGGGTTCGTGGTTGTATTTCCCGGCATGGGGGTACGGGCCGATGTCCACCTGATACAACATCAGCCGACCATCCGGCTCGATACGGGCAAACCCTTCCGAAAGCGAAATCTGTCCGCGCCGAATGCTCTGCACCTCGCTGCCCATGAGTTTGATGCCGACCTCCAGCTTGTCCAAAATGCGATACTCATGCGTCGCCTTGCGGTTGACGATGCGCGGCGAAAGGTTTTTGTCCTGCTTCTGGCTCATACGGCTCCGGTCTCAAACGGAAAACAGACCAGTATAAACCAAGTCGGTCAAACCGTCGTCACACCCCGAAAGAAGACCAGAAGTGGTCAAGTGGCCGAGTGGTCGAGTGACGAAATCGAGTTCGGATGTTAGCGCCGCGATTTATCGCGTTGTTAGAGCCTGTATGAAAAGCCCATGGTCTTGACGAGCCGCGCCCGTCAGGAAGCGGTTTTCGGAGTGCCTGCCGATTGGGAAGACCGCTCCCTCACGGTCGCGGCTCGTTTTGAGACAGAGCCTGGGGTCACCTGTTGGCAACGCAAGGCGTTCATGGTCATGTGAATTGAAAAAGCGGGCGAAGGGATTCGAACCCTCAACATTCAGCTTAATAAGCTGACGCTCCAAAAATCGGCGCGTAAAAAAAGGGCGAAGCGGGTAGTAGGCCGCCTCGCCCTTCAGACGCAGCGGGTAGCAGGCCGCTGCGTCCTTGGGTCTTCACGCCATCGTGAAAACCCCGCCAAACAGGCGGTTTCCCGCCCGTCGATTCCAAGCCTGATGATTTGCCAGAGGTGTCCCCACAACAACTGTGGGGCAGGCTTGGAAAAGCGGGCGAAGGGATTCGAACCCTCAACATTCAGCTTGGAAGGCTGACGCTCTACCGTTGAGCTACGCCCGCATCATTCCGCGATCCATCAACTTCAAGTTCGGCATATTAACCGGATGCTCCGGCCATGCCAAGGTTACCACGCTTGCATTCGCGGTTTCCAACTTGCCATCATCATTGATCTGAACTATTGGCTGATGCTGCAATCGACTCATGACGCACACCCACCCGCATGATTGTGTTAACCTATCGATTCATCCAACGTTTTTTTGGGGGCACAACATGCCGAACTATCCGAGTAAGGTGCATCGACGATTCGAAGATGACTTGGAAGGCGAAAGCGTTCCGAATAGCAAGCCGGACTATCCGAGCAAAGTGCATCGTGTGCTGCGTTTGATCATGGCCATGCAACAGGGCAATTCCGGCAATGCCAAGTCTCTGGCAGCCGACCTGGGCGTCGCTCGGCGCACCATCTATCGTGACCTGTCTTTGCTGAGTGAAATGAATGTGCCTTATTACCTGGATGACGAAACCGGGAACTATCGCATTCGACATGATTTTTTTATGCAGCCGTTGCACCTCACCGCTGCCGAGGCTCTGGCCATCCTCGCCCTTGGACAGAACATCGGCAAGGGTGAACAGACCTCGCTCACCAAGCCGGCTGCCACGCCATTGAAAAAATTCGCAATCAGTTGCCGGAGAACGTGCTGGCCGAGCTTGGCGAACTGGATCGTCATTTGGAAATCCGCCCGGCGGCCACCGGACCAGCCCGCGAAGCCGTGGATGGTGTGTTTGAGCTTGTCTGCCATGCGATTCATACCAAACGGGCATTGCGCTGTCGGTATGAATCCCTGCAGAATCATACGGATCAGCCGTTTTTCATCTTCAAGCCCTATGCCTTGAGTTTTGATCAGCGTGCCTGGTACGCCATCGGCTACCACACCGGCCGAGATGAAGTTCGTCGGCTCAAACTCAATCGTTTCGCAGCCGTGCAGCCGACCGACCAGCCCTACGCCATCCCCGATGATTTTTCCGTGGCGGCGTTTCGTGGCAAAGCCTGGCGCATGATCCGTGGCGATAAACTATATAAAATCGAAATCGACTTCGACGCCACCGTGGCCGACACCGTCAGCGATACCCATTGGCACTTCACCCAGAAGATTGACTACCACCCCGATGGTTCGATCACCTACCGCTGCGAGGTCGAAGGCTTGGACGAAATCGTCTGGTGGGTTCTCGCCTACGGCCCGCACGCCAAAGTCATCAAACCCAAAACCCTGGCACGCATGGTGCTCGAAAAAGCACAAGCCACCGCACAGCTTTATAACGAAGTGTCCGCTGCCCCCCCCCTCTCCCCTTGGGAGAGGGGGACCGAGTCTTCGAGGTCGGGTGAGGGCCGAAGAATGGAAAAGCGTTGATAGAAAAGAAGGCTCTTTGTCGAGGTGTGAGGTTATATTCCATGACGACATCTCCCGGAAAACAACGAGGCCACTCAGCGAAGGTCCAACTGTGGATGGAAATTGAAGGCAAGTTGCATCCACTCAATCAGGCTGCGGATACCTGGGTGATGCCTGCTGAAAAATGGGATCATCCTCCTGTCAACGCCGTTATCATCATGGACATCGACGGCAGCCGGTTTTGCCGGAATGTCACACTGCCCAATGGCATTTCCCCCAGCGATCGTTTTGTGGTGGTCCATGGCGGCCCCTGCAAGCCCGTGATTCATCAAGCTGAGGCTGTGTAAAGAACCGCGAATTGTTAAGTAGATCGGCATGGACAACTTCGCCTGAATCGTGCAGCCGAGCGCTAACCCGACTGCACGTCAATCATACCTTTTCGATGCCACCACATTGCTGAATGGCGCGCTGTTCAAAATTGATTCCGAACAAAAAAAATACAAATAAAAGTTTTCCACTGACATAGCGCTGTCACAGGCGGTTGGTAGAGTTCCTGGACTCATCACACGGACGTGATGGGACGCAGGAGCCTGTGCATGGAACGCTCTGGCCGGCATCATCAGCCGTGGAACCCGGAGTCCGACGGATTCCGGCGCTTCCGGGGGACGGCTCATGAACGACAGCGACGGTTCCTGCGCTGGTGTCACCTGCGAACTCTGCACGACGCCCGACAGGCGGCACGACGTGGGCAGCCGATCAGCCCGGCCAACCTCCGCCGACTGCAACTTCGCAGACTTTATTCCATCGATTTGTCCGCCGACAAAACTTTGGTAGATTGATAGGAATCACGGGGTCCCCTTCATGAGTATTGAACCACTTGATAACGATCGATTTCAAAGCGCGTTCCCCAGCCTGACCGGCAATCAACCGTTCCCTTGGCAAGTGAAGCTTTACAAGCGATTCTCTTCCAACGCCCAAGACAACATTCCGCGCGTTTGCAGCATTCCGACCGGGTTGGGAAAAGCCAGTTTACAACGGGATCATTGATTGAATTAGCCACCACACAAGGAGTAAAACCATGGCCGAACAATTGACTTTTGACTGTTTGAATGCCGCTGTTCAGGGTAGGGCCGCAGCATTTCGATGCAAAACGAAACTGCAACCGGCGGGTGGCGAGGGAACCAAGGTGTTTCCGCCAACGCATTCCGGCGGAGTTTATGCGACAGAATCGCGACGCCTTACCAATCGTGATAATCCAGTCGATTGTGTGCTACTGGATTCGGTACAGAGTCAGGCGAATCGCATTGAAGAAGCTTTGCAGCAAGCGGTGGATGGGGGGTTGATCCAACTGCCGACGATTGTGGTGGATTTCGGGAATAGTGTGCCGGATATTCAGCGGGTGACAAGTTTGCAGGCACCTCATCGCGCAGCCGATGCCATACTTCGTGATAGTCGTTTGGGGGGAAAGCCATTTCGCCAATCAGAGATTGGGCAGAGTATTACCGAAAGCAGCCTCGCCAACGCGACAGCTCTATACAAGTACTGTCCTCATGCACTGGTGTTGGGGATTTGGGACTCGACAGGCCCCAAAGGCGGATTGGGAGCCAAGTTCGCACGAGCATTGGTGTCGGAGATTGGGTCCTTCCGGGTTTTCCATGGGTGATTCATCGTGTATAAGGGCTGCATTC
>CAZJMK010000023.1:0-51021 GCA_964547135.1 uncultured Phycisphaeraceae bacterium
CAATTGTCCCTGTTCGACTTGTAACCGGACACTACTGATCCGAAATTCGAAATTCGAATTCTGTGTCACTTGGCCACTTGGCCACTTCCTCCATCACGCCACCTGTTCCGCCAGCGCCTGCGGGAACGTCACCTCCAACCAAACCGTATCTTCCTCCAACCGCACCCGTGCCTCATCACTGTGGGCCGGCACCAACAGCGTATCGCCCCCCGCAAATGTCACCGGTTCCGCACCGTTCCCCGGTGTCAACACCCCCCTGCCCTGCAACACCATCCAAACCGCAGGCTGATCGTAGGGCACTTCCTGTTCATAGCTCTGACCCATGCGCACTTTTTCCATCCTGAAAAATTCACAGGTCACCAACCTTGAAACCGTCGTATGCAACCCCGCAATGTGCGAACGTTTTTCAAACTGAGCCGTGTCCGCCGGGCCGAAGGTGATGCACTCGATTGCCTGTTCCAAATGCAGTTCACGTCCTTGGCGTCCCCAATCGTAAACACGGAACGTCGTATCACTGGGCGTCTGCACCTCGGCCACGAGGATGCCCCCACCCAGGGCGTGACAGGTGCCGCTGGGTAAATAGTGACAATCCCCCGCCTTCACCGGCACAGCCGTCATCATCGCCAACAGCGCCGCCCGATCATCCGACAATACCGCCTTGCGAAACGCTTCCGGGGTGACGCCCTTTTCAATGCCCTTGTAAATCACCGCCCCCGGCTGCGCCTCGACGATGTACCAAGCCTCACTTTTCAAATGCGCTTCCGGGTGCACCCGCGCATAAGCCGGGCTGGGGTGAACCTGCACCGACAAATTCTCCGACGCATCCAAATATTTCACCAACAACGGAAAATCACCGTTTTGTGTCAGTTTCAACCGCCCCAGCAATTTTTCGCCATATTTTGTTGTTAAATCGTGAAGTGATTGCCCCGCCAGTATGCCATTGGCGATGATGGAACGTTCCGCCCCTCCACCGCCGCCGCTGACACTGGTGCTGGAAAGGTCCGCCAATTCCCACGATTCGCCGATCAGGGCCTCATCCGACCCAGGCAACTTTCGCCCCAGTTTTTCCAAGCGCCTGCCACCCCACACCTTTTCCTTGTAAATCGGCTTGAATTTCACCGGATACAGGTCACACTTACTTTGCAGACTCATGCTCGTTTCCTTCCCCACCCCCGGCCACGCCCTCAAACCCCGGTTCATGCCCGAACTCGCCGATCAACCATTGACCGAACCGATCCGAGCACCAACAATCAACGTATATGACATGGTATCGCCCTCGCGGAGAATCGCCATGACCAACCGATTGAACTTGCCGCTCACGATCATGCTGATCAGCCTGCCCGCTTCATCGGCCTTGGCGCAAGGTGCAACCTCGCCCTCAGCCATGCAACGCTCGCACGAAATGCGCCGCGAGGTCATCATGGCGGGTGATGCCCGTCAGCTTTCGACCATCAGTCACTCATCACGCACCATTGAAAGCCAACCGCGCATCATCACCGCCCCCGCGTTTCGTCCGCCGACTTCAACCGTGCGCAACAGCAACCATCGTGAACCCGTCACCTTCACTATGAGTTCACCCTCCATTCGGCCAACCACCGCAAGTAATATCAGCACCATCGACCAGCACAATGACCTACCGGGGGCGGGGGCGGGGGCGGGGGCGGGTATTTCCCTGGCCAGTCCCCGTACCATCGAAACTGCCACCACCAGCTACCACAGCCAACCAACCTATTACGACAACAACTACAGCAACAACCTTGACATCAACCCCGTGACCCGAGTCGGTTATCGTCACGTTGAAACCTACGACGATGGTTGGTCCAGTTACCGCCACGTGTCGCACAGTTCCGCCTTCGTCACCGGTCATGGCGGATACTTTCACACCTCTCGCCGTTACTACCATCATTACCACCGCCCCACCGTCATCATCAGCCACGGTTACCCCGTCTGCTACACCCGACCGGTTGTTTACCCAAGGGTGATTTACTATCACCGTCCCTGTCCGCCCCCAGCCGTGGTGGTTTGCCCCCCGCGTCATTCAGGTTTCAGTTTCTTTGTGAAGTTCTGACAGCCTCCCTCTCCCCCCGGGAGAGGGTAGGGTGAGGGCCGGTGAAGAAACGGCGATCCTCTCCACGGCTTTTTCGAAATCCGAAATTCACATCAGCAAGTCGCTGTGCTAACCACTGCCCCGCAACCCGCTATAATTTCACACTTCGTTCCCGTACACCCTCCCGGAAACATGCTCATGATTCATCGTCGCAAAACCCGTCAGATCACGCTCGGTGATCACGACCATGGCTTTGTCAAAATCGGTGGCGATGCCCCCGTGGCGGTGCAGTCGATGACCGCCGGCTACACCTACGAAATCGACAAGTGCGTGGCTGAAATCAACAAGCTCGCCGCAGCCGGGGCCGATGTGGTGCGCGTCGCCGTGCCTGAAAAGAAAGACACCGATGCCCTGCGTGAAATTCTTCCGCAGGTGAAAATACCCATCGTCGCCGACGTACACTTTCACTTTCAACGTGCCCTCGAAGCCATCGACGCAGGCATTCATAAAATCCGCCTCAACCCCGGCAACATCTCCGACCGCAAACAGGTCAAAGACGTGATTCAAGCCTGCAAACAGAAAAAAATACCCATCCGCGTCGGCGTCAACGAAGGCTCCATCGTCGAACGTCGTGACAAGCAAAAACGCCTGAAGGAACTCGGCGGCGTCTTTTCCAACAACAAGCACGGCCACCTGTTGGCCATCATGATCACCAAACTCGAAGAATACCTGGACATTTTCCACGAAGAAGACTTTCACGACATCGCCATCAGCGCCAAGTCCATCGACCCGATGCTGGTGATCGACGCCTACACCGAAATCAGCAAACGTTTCGACTACCCGCTGCACCTGGGCGTCACCCACGCCGGCCCCAAGGAAACCGGCACCATTCGTTCCGTGGTGCCTTTGGGCCATTTGCTGGCTTCGGGCATCGGCGACACCATTCGCATCAGTTACGCCAACGACCCGGTGTACGAAGTGCAGGACGGGCTTGAGCTGCTTTACATTTTGGGTCTGCGTGAGCGCAAGGGAGCGGAATTGATTGCCTGTCCGACCTGCGGGCGCATTCAGGTGGACCTGTTCAAGCTGGTGCAGGACGTGCGCAAACAGTTGGCGGAGCAAATTGAGTTGCCCATCAAGGTGGCGGTGATGGGTTGCGTGGTGAACGGGCCTGGCGAATGCGAAGGGGCGGACGTGGCGATTTTCGCCGGCGACCGTCGCGGCATCATCTATGTGCAGGGTGAAAAAGTCGCCAACGTGCCGGAGGAGGAAATACTCGTCGCCCTGCTCGATGAATGTCGCAAGTTTCAGGACAAGGTCCGCCGGGGCGAAGCCAAACTGGGTGAAAAGATGGTTGAGGTCGTGCCGCCCGACCCGATCGGTGAACTGGGCAGCGGCTTTGACAAAATCGCCGGCGGGAAGGTGGAAAAAATCACGCCGTTGACAGTTTCCAAATCCAATTGAGGTTGTACTATGCCTGAAATATGCCGGTTCTTCGGCATCATCATCACGATGTACTACAACGACCATCCACCGCCGCATTTTCATGTTCGTTATGGTGATCAGAAGGCGATTGTTCGGATTGATGATCTGGTCATCGAAGAAGGTTTTTTATCCCCGCGTGTCTATGGAATGGTCGTTGAATGGGCTTCACAGCATAGAATAGAACTGCAACTCAATTGGGATTTGGCGCGTGGTATGAAGCCTTTGCAAAAACTCCAACCATTGGAGTGATTTTCATGCTCAAAGACATCACTCATGTTGAAGGACGGCACGGCTATGTACTCCGCATCCGCTTCGAGGACGGCGTTGAAGGTGAAGTGGACATCGCCAAATTGATAACCTTCGAAGGCGTTTTTGCGGAACTGCGCGATCGGAAGAAATTCGCCTTGGTGAAAGTTGATACGGAATTGGGCACGATTGTCTGGCCCAATGGCGCTGACCTCGACCCGGATGTGCTCTACGCGCACATTTGCGGCACACCCTTGAGTCATAGTGATCGGTCATAGTGATCGTTCGCAATTCTCGTCACCATACAATCGCCATTGAATGCATTTCAGTTGGGCGCAAGCTCCTTGAGCAACCGTTCCTCGTCCCATATTTCAACATTCAACTGCTCTGCCTTGGCGAGTTTGGAACCAGCGTTTTCACCCACGATCAGCAAACTGGTGTTTTTCGAAACGCTGTCCGTCACCTTCGCCCCCAGTGTTTCCAACCGGGCTTTCAAATCAGAGCGTTCAAAGGTTGCCAGCGTACCGGTGATGACAATGGTTTTACCCGCAAAGGGCGATGGGGTCGCCGATGCGCCCGTCACCCCGGCTGCGTCATCGGCAACGCCCGTCAATTGCCTGCTTTTTTCCGTCAGATCAACCCCAGCCTGTTGCAACTCGGCGATGATCTGCTGACCCGCCGGTGCATGCAAAAACTGGTGCAATGAGCCGGCGATTTCGGTACCAATGCCCGAAGGTTTGCCGCTCACGGTAAAGTTTTGCAGTTCATCAAGCGACGCAGCTTTGAGCTTGTCGATATCACCAAAATGTCGCGCCAGCGTTTGCGCTGCTCGTGCCCCGACATGCCGCACGCCCAGCCCGGCCAGCACCCTTGCCAACCCGCGCTTTCTGGATGCCTCAATCCCCGCAAGCAGGTTGTCGCATTTGCGCTCGCCCATGCGCGCCAGTTCGAGCATTTTTTCACGCTGCCCCGCCAACCGGTACACATCGCCAAACGATTGCAGCAGCCCGGCATCGGCCAGTTGATGCACCATTTTTTCGCCCAGGCCTTCAATGTCCATCTGATCACGACCGGCAAACCAGATCAGTCTTTCACGCATCTGAGCAGGGCATTGCGGATTGGGGCAACGCAAAGCCGCTTCATCCGCATCACGGGTGACCGGGGTTTGACATGAGGGACACACCGTCGGCGGTAATACCGGGGCACGCTGACCCCCTCTCCCCTCGGGAGAGGGTGGCTGAGTCGTCGAGGCCGGGTGAGGGCCGGGGTACACCAAATCGTGATGCTGCACCCCCACCACCTGCGGAATGATTTCCCCCGCTTTTTCAATGATGACCTGATCGCCGATGTGCAAGCCCAGTCGGGCAATTTGATCAACGTTGTGCAGGCTCGCGCGTTTGACGGTGGTGCCCGCCAGTTGCACCGGTTCCAACTCAGCCACGGGGGTGAGTGTGCCGCCCTTGCCCACCTGCCAGGTAACGCTGTGCAGTTTCGTCACCGCCTGCTCGGCTGCGTACTTGTAAGCCATGCACCAGCGCGGAAACTTGCTGGTAAAGCCCAGTTGCTTTTGCATTGAAAGCGAATCAACCTTCACCACCACACCATCGACGTTGTAAGGCAGTTCATGGCGCAATTGCTTGAACTGCTCGATGAACACCAAAACCTCATCGATGCTTTCACAACGGCGTGTCAATGGGTTGATCGGCAAACCCCACTTTTCAATCGCCTGCAAAAAATCGTGATAGCTGGTGAACGGGTCGGGTGCGACCTCACCTCGCCCGTGCGCGATGAAACGCAATCGGCGCTGCGCGACCTGCTTGGGGTCCAGTAATTTCAGTGTGCCTGCCGCCGCGTTGCGCGGGTTGGCCAATGGTTCATCGCCCGCTGCGATGCGCTGCTTGTTGATGCGTTCCAACTCGGCACGGGTCATGAAAATTTCACCACGCACTTCGAGCACCCCCGCCCCCGGTAACCCCACCCCCGGTAGCCCCGCCCCCGGTAGCCCCGACCCCTGCCAATGACCCTTTGCATCATTGGTGCTTTTCAGCTGGATCGGTATATCACGGATGGTGCGGGCGTTGGCGGTGATGTCATCGCCTTGTTTACCATCGCCGCGCGTGGCTGCCAGTACCAGTTTGCCCTGCTTATATCGCAGGCTCACGGCCAGTCCGTCCACCTTGGGTTCGACCACATAAGCCG
The DNA here is from genome assembly GCA_964547135.1 of uncultured Phycisphaeraceae bacterium. GTDB lineage: Bacteria > Planctomycetota > Phycisphaerae > Phycisphaerales > Phycisphaeraceae > JAJXSS01. The sequence continues at coordinate 5,978 of CAZJMK010000023.1, forward strand.
GGCTGATCGGCGACGATGGTGAAAACAAATTGCCACCGACATCATCACCACTGGTTGCCAATGTTTTGATGATGCGCTGGTGCCAGGCACGCAATTCACCTTCGTTGTACGTATTGTCAATCGAAAACATCGGCTGGGCGTGCCGTACTGTCACAAACCCTTCCAACGGCGCTCCGCCCACACGCTGCGTCGGCGAATCGGGGGTCACCAGTTCCGGGTGCGCGGTTTCCAGTTCGGTCAGTTCGCGCATCAATTCATCGAATGCCTGATCGCTGATTTCCGGCTGGGCGTGCTCGTAGTACAACCGATTGTGATGATCAATCTGACGACGCAGTTCAAGGATGCGCTCTTGCGGCGTGGGCATGAAACCATGATACGAGATGAGGCAATGAAGTGGGCAAGTGGTAAACAAAGCAAACCAGTAATGACGCCGAGGGCTTTAGCCCCGGATTGCACCCTGAAACATCCGGCCCTGAAGGGCACGGCGTCAAACCCGCCGCCGCAACGCATCCGCGCTAAACATTCAATTGCCTCGACCCCTTGTTCACATTCACGCGCGGATGGCGCGTTCCAGCGTGGTGCGTGCCAGCGGTTCGGTCGTGGCGTTTTTGATTTGATTGAGCACATCGTGCCCATTCTGCCGTTTCATCTGGCGAACCAGATCGAACAAATGATTGTCACGATCGCGCACAAAGCGTCGAAAGCCCTGTTCCAGTTCGTGACGGGTGTATTTGGTCATCGGGTCTTTGAGGTGCGTCTGAGCCACGGCCCAGTCGAGCAGATTGCGGGCATGACGCGGGTCGTTCCCGTAACGGAACGTGTCGAGCGTGGCCTGCAAACGCTTGGACATCGGCAGAAACGGATCGGTCATCGCATCACTAAGGCGATACAGCTCGTTGCTGGCGGTGCTGGCGGGGTCCAGGGTATCCAGCCAGCCTCGACCGTTGGCGGAGGCATTGGCGGGCTTGCTGGAAACCGTGGTGAACTTCTGGGTGGAAAGGGTGGATGTGGTGGTCATGGTCATGGGTACGAAGCCTTCCCTGGCTACAAGTTGTGCCACACCGGTATTGAGTGTGACGCGTCCATGGTTGGAAAAATCAACGACCAGGCGTTGTGCCGGCTGAGCTTCGTGGACGATCGAAGCCGCCGAGATGACAACACCGGGGCCCCATTCAGGGCGCAGCGGGTGAATCACTTCATCACCCCGCTTATACGATTGTGTCTGTGGCATGAACCATTCCCCAAGCCAGGTCACGTGGACCCGACTTCGGCACAAGCGGCATGTGAGCAAGCCCACACGCACACGCAAAACCCAGTTCAAAGTTGGTTCGGTCTGCCTGAAGGTAAAGTCATCGCCTTTGCCGGAAGGCTGCGAACCGACCAAACGTTTAAGGGTGCTGCCAGCAATACTCCGCGTCGCACCGGCTGTCAGACATCGCCGGCACTACCAGCCTCACATCAACACACACAGTCAACTTCGCGTTTCCCCCGTCCGTTATCAGATCGGCATTTTCTCCCCAAACCTTGCACAAATCCAATATTTACCGGATGGGTTTTCCTCGCTCCACACCATTATAGAACACAATTGCCATACTTTTCAAGGGTTTCCCCCACTGAAAATAAAAAAGATTGTGGTTGAGTAAATCGTTTTGGTTAGCGCCGCGATTTATCGCGTCTGCTCTGTTGAGGTTCATCGGTTGGTCGGTGAGTCGGTTAATCGGGAAAAACAAAGACAACCAAAATGTTGAGTAACCGATATACCGACTCACCGATTAACCATGAAGAATACCCAAGCCCTCGGCTTGCCAGCCTCGTTCTTGGCTTGGTCAATTCGAAATTCGAAATCCAAAATTCGAAATCAACCTCTGCTATCATGCTCACCCATCAGCACAATCATGACTCACCCCCACGAGTAATCCCCATGCCGCATCCGACCGAATTTACCAGCGTGACAGCCGTGAGCCTGGCCAACGTTTATTTTGAGGGCAAGGTCGTCAGTCATACCATTCGCTTTGCCGACGGCAGCAAAAAAACCCTCGGCCTGATTTACCCCGGTTCGTTCCACTTCGGCACCGATGCCGCTGAACTCATGCAGATCACCGCAGGCAGTTGCCAGGTCAAACTTGACGGGCAAAGCAACTGGGTCAGCTACGCAGCCGGGAGCGAGTTCAAGGTGCCGGCCAAGAGCGGCTTTGACATCCGCGTTGACACCGGCATCTGCCAGTACATCTGCTCCTTCCTCCCGTAAGCGACGCCCCCATGGAACGAGAGCGTCACCCCGACGGACTGGTGCATGGCGTCATCGTGGCGGTGCAACGCGCTGATGGTTGCTGGCTGCTGATTCGACGCAGTGCCCATGTCGCTGCGCCGCTCTCCATCTGCTTTCCCGGTGGCGGCATCGAATTGGGTGAAGACCACGCGACCGCAGCAGCCCGTGAGTTCAAGGAAGAATTGCACGGCCTTGTCCAACCGGTGAAAGAAATCTGGCAGTGGCGCTGCCCCGATCGACCGCTTTTCCTTTTCGGCTGGTACGCACGCCTGCTCACCCCCATCGATCAACTTCACCCCGACCCGCATGAAGTAGCGCAAATGCTCTGGCTCACGTCCGACCAGGCTCAGCATCACCCCGAACGACTTTTCGGCACCGAGCTATTCGTGCAGGCTTTGCAAAGCTATCTGCAAACGACGCAAGGCAACGGTATTGAGCAGCGCTGATCACCACATCACCCGGTTTGATGTGCATTGGCATGACAGTTGCATTACTGACTCATCAACTGGGCGACTGTCCTAACGTATCAGCCGACCTGCCAGGAACCCAGGTCGCGGGACAGCGTCAGCCTCCGGGCTCGAGCGACGTGGACCCGCTCGAGCCTTTTTCAATTTGAGATCATTTTCATGATGATGCCGAGCAGGGTGCCACTGGCAGCTTGCCTGCCAGTGCAACCTTTGCATGACTAACCTGTAATAACTGACGACCAGCGGGTTTTGACGTTTCGTGTGCCGACCGACGAAGTGCAACCTTTGCATGACTAACCTGTAATAACTGACGCCGAGGGCTTTAGCCCCGGATTTCATACTCAAATGAGCCCTCTGAACAATCCCCTCTCCCCCCGGGAGAGGCAGGAGACCTGCTCCGCAGGTAGAGTGAGGGCGTGCCTGGTATTAGAAAACCCATTGATTCACGGTCTTTTCTGCATAGCGCCCTCACCCGGCCTCGCAGACTCGGCCACCCTCTCCCGGAGGGAGAGGGATTTTTCAGAGCCCTCAAATATCCGGCCCTAAAGGGCACGGCGTCAAATGCGCCGGGTGCCTGTGGGCAGCATGAGGACATGCCACAGGCACCCAAACTTCACCACCTTACCCCTTTCTTTACTCCGCGATCTGCAAAATCGCATCCACGAGCGTGTTCAATTCCTCATCCGTATTAAACGGCCCGGGGCTGATGCGCACCGTGCCGCTGGGGTATGTGCCCATCCGTTTGTGAACATACGGCGAGCAATGCAACCCCGGACGCACCGCAATATTAAAACTGTCGTCCAAAATCGACCCGACATCCGGCGCTTCATATCCCTCAATCAACAAACTCAGCGTGCCCACCCGCTTGCTTGCGTCCTTCGTCCCCAAAATGCGAATACGCGGATGGCTGCCCACTTTTTCAACAATCGCACCCACCATGGCCTGTTCATGCTGCAACATCGTCTGCCCCCGGCTGATGACAAAATCAAGCCCAGCCACCAGCCCTGCGATTCCCACTGTGTTGGGTGTGCCGCCTTCCAGGTAATACGGGAACAGCCCCGGCTGCGTCGGCGTCGATGAATCACCCCCCGTGCCTCCTTCGCGCCAAGGCTGCAAACCAATCGCCTGTTGCAAAGCATTCGTACCTGCTGTGTCACCCGTCGCCCTCGGCCCAGGGCAGCGTTCGCCCACATACAACCCGCCCGTGCCCGTCGGCCCAAGCAGCGACTTGTGCCCGGGGAACGCCAGTAAATCCACCTTCATCGCCTTGATCGAAATCGGCAGCACCCCAGCCGTCTGCGCCACATCCAGTAAAAAAAGCAGGCCATGTTCGCGGGCAATAGCGCCCACCGCAGCCGCATCCTGAATCGTGCCCAGCACGTTGGACGCATGGGTCATCACGATCAATTTCGTGTTGATGCGTATCGCTGTGCGTATGTCGACGGGGTTGATGAACCCCTCATCATCGCAATCGATGCGCGACAGTTCGATCGCCCCTGATTGTTCCAACGCCACCAGCGGACGACTGACCGAGTTGTGTTCCAGCACCGTGGTGATGACGTGCGGTTTTTTTCCGTTGGCCAGTGCGGGCAGCACCCCCTTGATCGCCATGTTGAGGGCATCGGTGGTGTTCATGGCGAAAATCATGCGCTGCGGATCATCGCCATCGAAGTAGCGCGTGAGTTTGAAGCGGGCGTCGTCGATCATGCGTTCAGCCTGCACCGCCAGTCGATGCCCCGCACGACCGGGGTTGGCTGCCGCCTCGTGAATGAAACGGGCCATGGCCTCGGGCACGCCGGGGGCTTTGGGGAACGATGTTGCCGCGTTGTCAAAATAAATCATGTTGCATCAGGGTCAAAGTGTGCGTCTAAATCCATGGCCGTATGAATGACACCCAAAATAATCACTGTTTCATTGGGCTGATCCACTGAGTAAATAATGCGATAGTGACCATGAATCAAAACGCGAATATGTTTATCGCAGTCATGTTCTAACCTGTACCCCAATAGCGGGTGATCAGACAACCAGGTGATTCGCTCCATAATCGAATCAACCACACGATCCGCAGCTTGAGGATTAGTGCGTGATATGTGGCGATACACATTTTCCAGCCAGCGTTCCCCGTTTTCTGACCATCTTATTTGCGCCACGACTTCACTCGCTTTTTCATTTCCTGATGCGGGATCGTCCGTCCCTGGCGAATGTCTTCAAGGCCTTGGTCAACGATTCGGTGCATCGCCAGTTCACGCAATAATTCGTCGTAGGTCGCATCCGGCGGCTGACTTTTCAGCAATCGAATCATCCGTGTTTTGGCTTCCATGGCTTTGGGCATGATGTCGCTCCTTTTCCAACTCTGACATTATCCATCATCCTATATCCATCATCCATCGCCCCACCTCACACCGCCCCCAACCCCTGCACCCGACGCCAGGTGGAAATCTGCCCCAGGTGAAACGACTCGTGATACACCATCAGGTAGTTGAGCCAGATACCCTGATTGGCAAACCGGGGCCGCCAGCGTTCGAGCACCGGCGGAGCCTCCAGCCGTTTGGGGTCCAACCCCTTCATCACCGCCCGTACCTGCTCATGTCCCTGCACATACTGCGCGATGAGCTTGTCTTTGGGCAGGTACACCGACGCATCGAGCACCGGTTTTGAGTTCATGCCGAACGGGTTGTCCTTCGGGTCGGCAAACGGTTGGTCGGTCAATGCCGCCACGATCACCGGATGGTAAATCGACAAGTGCGACAGCACCCAAGCCGGGTGATTGGGCAGCAACCCCTTCGACAAATTTTCCGGCACACAACGCGCTGCCATCTGTTCCGGCGAAAGGTCCGCCAAAAGTTTTTGCGCAAAGGTTGTGTTGCCGTCCCACACATTCAATATCGCGTCGATCAGAACATTCATTGTTGACCTCACGGATTCATTTCTGAAAATCAAGCCGGGAACGAGGCACGAACGCAGTGAGTGACGAGGGCCCGGGTATTCCCATTGGTTAATCGGTGAGTCGGATAATCGGTAACTCGACCAGCATTGCTTTTTGATTCCGATTAACTGATTTACCGACCAGACGATTCACCAGGCAATACCCAAGTCCTCGTCGCCACCTTCGGTGACTCCTCGTCCTTGGCTTGCTTCTTTCATTTGACCACTCGGCCCCTCGACCGCTTCTTTCTTCACGCTCCGACATATTTCGCGTACACGTTTTTCGCCACCGTCGCTTCCTTGGTTCCCTTCACGATCGCCCGGCCATCGGTGAACAGCGTCAACTCATACGGCACACCATTGTCCGTAAACTCCGCCCGCAACATGAACTTGTTCGCATTCACCGTGCCATGCGCTTTCAAACGTGCTGCGATGTCGGCAAAATCGAGCTTCTGACCTTCCTGCTTGTGGGTCAGTTGCACCGCATTGCGTCCGCAAAGGGTCGTCGTGCTGCTGCCGAACTTGCCCGACAAAAATTCATAGTGGCGCTTTTTGCAACATTCGCATTCACCAATGTCATACGCACGCATCACCTTGAACTGTTTGAGCAGGTTGCCCCACACGTCGATGTGCAACAGTGTCGGACTGATCGCCGCCCAGTTGTCCGTTAAAATTTTGATCGCTTCAACACATTGGTAATTAGCGATGATTGAAACCACCGGGCCAAGCACCCCGGCGGTGTCGCAGGTCGGGTTCATCCCCGGCGGCGGCGCCTGCTCAAAAATACATCGCAGACAGGGCGTTGCAGCGTGAGCCAATTCCCACGGGGTTTCCGCGCTATCCGTCATACTCGAATGCGGCAGAATGGCGTAACTCATGCCCACGGTGCCGACCGCTCCGCCATACACGTAGGGTATTTTGTGCTTCACCGCAGCATCGTTGACGAGGAAGCGGGTTTCAAAATTGTCCACGCCGTCGATGATGATGTCGCAGGGTCCGCCGTCGAGCAGGTACTTTTCGATGTTGGTGTGATTCAGGTCATCGACGATGGAAGTGACCTTCACCTGCGAATTGATGCCCGCAATTTTTCTTTTCGCTGCCTCGGCTTTGGGGATCGCGTCCTTGACATCCTGTTCATCGAAAAGCACCTGACGTTGCAGGTTGGTGATTTCGATGAAGTCGCGGTCGATGATGACCAGGTGACCCACCCCGGCACGGGCCAGCATGTTGGCGATGACCGTGCCCAGCGCACCGCACCCGACGATGAAAGCCTTGGAACCCAGCAACTTGCGCTGGCCCTCTTCGCCGATGCCCGGCAGTAACGTTTGACGATGATAACGGGATAGGTCCATAATTGAATTTCGGATTTCGGATTTCGGATTTCGGATTTTTGTAAACGACGACTGGCAGTGATAATGACGACTGGGGTTTTCGAACAAAACAAATTCGAAATTCGAAATCCCATATTCGAAATCACTATCCCGCCACATTGCTCCCGCCCTCGACCGGATCAATGCGCACCCCCAGTTGGGTGAGGTAGGCAAGGGCAGCTTCAACCGATTCACTTTCGCCCTCGAACTTGATCGCCATGATGCCGATTGTGTCGCTGATCGACGCCTGTCGAATGTCGAACTTCACCTGCGGGTACTTCTGCGAAAGCTGCCAGATGCAGGGCATATCCCGGCAGGCACCTTCGAACGTCAACCAAACTTTTCGTATCGCGGTCGGCATGAAAGCACTCCTGATGATTGATACGAACACATCATGACACCGGGGGTATTCGCCCTGTGACGCCGAGGGCTTTAGCCCCGGATATCCGGCCCTAAAGGGCACGGCGTCAATTTCATATACACTTGGCCACTTCTTCATCACCCCCCCGCGATGGCCGGCACAATCGACACCTCATCGCCCGGCTTCACCTTCGTCTGCAAATTTTCCAAAAAGCGAATGTCTTCATCGTTCACATACACATTGATGAACCGGTTGAGTTCGCTGCCCGGGGTTTTATACAACCGTTTGCCCAACTCCGGGTACTGGCTGGTGAGCGTTTCCAACACCGCACCGACCGATGCACCGGGCAACGCCAGTGATTCATGGTTACCAGCCTGCGGTCGCAGGGCTGAGGGAATGCGAATTGTCACTGTGTCGGACATGGTTATATCTCCAATCGAGTGTTGAACAGAATCAGAAACCTTTGCGTGACAACGTAGCTTGTAGCTAGTGGCTTGTGGCTGGTAGCTAGGTAAAGCACATATGCTTGTACCATTGTGATGCTCCTGACTCCTAGCTCCTGACTCCTAGCTCCTAGCTCCTAGCTCCACCTGCTTCCCCAGCGCCTCCACCAACGCATCAAACTCCGCCAATTTCGCGTTGATGGCCGGGGCGTGATTCATTTTGCCACGCAACACTTCCACCGTCTTCAAACCGTTGCCGGTGATAGAGACGCAGATCGATTCATCACGCGGTATCTTTCCCGCTTCAATCAACTTGATCGCACAAGCCATGGTCGTGCCGCCGGCCGGTTCGGTGAAAATGCCCTCCGTGCGGGCCAGTAACTGCATGGCGCTGATGATTTCATCATCACTGGCCGAGGCCCCATACCCGCCGGACTCGCGCACCACTTTCATCACATAGTACCCGTCCGCCGGGTTGCCGATGGCGATGCTCTTGGCGATGGTTTTGGGCTTCTGCGGGTGAAACAGTTCCGCCCCGTCCTCGATAGCCTTGACCACCGGGTTGCACCCTGCTGCCTGCGCACCGTACATCGCCGGCTTGTTGTCGGTCACCAAACCAAGCTCGATAAACTCGCGGTAAGCCTTCCAAATTTTGGGCAGAATCGTCCCCCCCGCCACGGGCACGACGGTGTGCCTGGGTAACTGCCAACCCAATTGCTCCGCGATTTCAAACCCGTGCGTTTTGGCGCCTTCGGTGTAATACGGGCGCAAATTCACATTCACAATCGCCCAGTTGTATTTGTCCGCAATCTGCGAGCACAGCCGATTCACATCATCATAGTTGCCCTTGATGCGTACCACCCGCGGCCCGAACACGCTCATGCCGACGACCTTACCTTCTTCCAGGTCATCAGGGATCATGACAAAAGCTCGCACCCCCGCCGCGGCTGCGTGAGCCGACACACTGTGCGCCAAGTTGCCCGTCGAGGCACAGCCGACGGTGTCAAAACCGAATTCGATGGCCTTGGTCAGTGCCACCGCCACCACACGATCCTTGTACGAATACGTCGGGTAATTGGCGCTGTCGTCCTTGATGTACAACTCGCGCACGCCCAGTTCGCGGGCCAGTCGATCGGCTTTGATCAAGGGCGTGAACCCCGATTGCAACCCCGCACGCGGCTGGCCTTCGATGGGTAACAACGGCTGGTAACGCCACAAAGACCGAGGCCCCGACTCAATCGAGGCACGAGTGACCTTGCCCTGCAACGCAGCATAGTCGTACACCACCTCGACCGGGCCGAAGTCGATGTCACACACCGTGCGCGGCTCGATGGGGTACATCGCCCCGCATTCCTTGCATTGCAATCCCTTGACGTAGCTCATGCCGATTCCTCGTATTGATCACTGAACCAATTTTCAACCAACAAAAAACCCCTTCTTGGAGAAGAAGGGGCGTTGGTTCCGTGCGTTTTACCGACTTGTGAAAAAGTCAGATCAACTTCCGGTGGCGCCGCTTCTTATCTCCCCCAAGGTTGCCGACCAACCTCGGGTGGGATTTCGCACCTGCCCTGCTGGAAGTGATTGTTCACTTGCGGGGGGGGTTGCGGTGGCTTCATCGGGCCCATCCCTCAGCCACTCTCGATAAGTCGCGTAATCAGGTTGTCGAAGCGGGAAACAATAGTGAGGGTTGATGAATAAGTCAATGATCAAAAGTGGCCGAGTGACTTGAATTTCGGATTTAAAAACAAGCCAAGGACGAGCCGTCCGCGGCGAGGACTTGGGTATTCTTCATGGTGACTCGGTGAGTCGGTTAATCGGGAAGAAAAACACAATTCCGCCCGAGTCACCGATGAACCGACTCACCGATCAACCAAACCATACCCAAGCCCTCGGCTTGTCAGCCTCGTTCTTGGCTTGGTAAATTCGAAATCCGAAATTCGAGATTCGAAATGTGTATCACTTGACCACTTGACTGCGCAGAGTCAGACATGAGCCAGTGTACCCGGCGTCACACCCATCACCTGCAACACACGCAACTGATGCAAAGCCTTGTGCGGTGACTTGTTGCCCACGAGGGCATCGACATACCCTTGCAACAAGGGTTGAACTTCATGCGCTTTTTCAGCCAGTAATTCAATTCGGTAATGACGCAGCCCAGCTTTCAATGCCTGCGGAATGAACGAAGCCGCCGACTGGGCTGTGCCGTTGAAAAGGGTATTTCGGCAACCGACATCCGCCATGAGCGGGTGTTCGACCCCTGCCCGATCGCGCAGGTGGACCCGATGCCGATCACAAGGCCGACCGCAATCACGATGGTCTTTGCCGTTGGAAAGCGTGTGGGCAAACACGCAATGTTCCATATGAAACATCGGCATGTGCTGATGCAATACCAACTCAAATCGACTCGGATCAACACGCTCCAACATCGCCTGCAACTGCGCCCAGTTCAAATCGTACCCCGGCGTCAATCGTTGTAACCCGGCATCAAGTAACAGCGCAGCCGTGAGTTCATTGGTGACGTTCAAACTGTAATCACCGATCAAAGGCTGATGCGGGTGATGCTGCGTGAAATACGCAAGGGCTGCGAGGTTACGCACCAGTATCGCCGCAGGCTGCATGTCGGCCAGCATTTTCAACAAACCCACCTCACCGGGTTTGACGATCCGCACCGTCGCCAAAGTGATCGGTTGGTTGTACTGCCCGCCAAGTTCAATAGCCTCACGATATTTCCGCGGGTCTTCAAAATCACAGGTGATCGATGCAAGTTGAATATTGACTGAATTTTCGCACTCGGCCACTTGTTCGCCCCCTCTCCCTCCGGGAGAGGGTAGGGGTGAGGGCGTCTTTACATTCGACCACTCGGCCACTTGTCCACTTCTCTTCATATCCGGGCCCTCGTCGCCAAAGTCGGCGACTCGTTCCCGGCTTGAAGTATCGACCTTGGACCTTGGACCTTGGACCATCGACCCATCCAAAATCGCCCGCAACTGTTCCAAATCACGCACCAGCACATGCAGTTGCAAGGCTGTCGATGCCCGTTCATCACGTGACGCATAGCGCTGCAAAACATCATCACGCAAATGTTGCAACGCCTGTGCATCGCTGATTTCGATGTGACGTTGGTGACTTTGTTGTTGCAACAATGATTGCACTGCGGCACGGCGCAGTTCATTCAGCACGCTTTTGGGGGACATCACCGGCAACACCTCGACCGACTGCCCCTGCTGCAACAACCTTACCTCGCGCAACTCAAACGGCGTGTCCCCCAGGCGTGACAATTGTTCATGCGCCAGTACCAACGACAACGGGTGTTTCTGTGCCGTTTGCAACGGTGTATCACTGCGGGCGGTGCCTGATTGTTGGTTATCAGGTTGTGTCAATGTCAAACAAAGGTGTTGCTGGGCATCGAGTGTCAACAGCGCATCGACCGGTTGACGTTTGACAATTATTTCACGGGCGTAGGTTTGTGTCAGCCGACGACGCACAGCCGGGTCATCGGTTTTCCAAACCATCGCGCCCTGTGCCACCGCCTGCAAATGAATCGCTCCGGGTGCAAAAACGAGTTCAACACTGTCGGACGCCGAGGGTTTTGGCCTTGACTGTCCGGTCCCCTCTCCCCCTGGGAGAGGGCTAGGGTGAGGGCGGAAGTGCGTGTGATGCTTGATTGCGAAGGCTCGATTTTCGATCATCTTCCGCCAAGGCCTGACCTCATGCACCCGTCCCCCCTGCTCGTCCTGTTCGGGGTGACCTTCATCAAACACGACCCCATCACCGGGTTTGATGGCCGGGTTGTTGGTATTGAGTCGTTCCAGTTGCACGATCAGGCCATGGTCGGTGCGACCGGTGACGATGCCGACCTTGATGCCGCGACTTTTGGGGAATCGGCCTTGCACCAATTGCTGATGATTCACACCCTGCAAAAACCCGGGGGCAAACCCGCGTGAAAAACTTTGCGCCAACTCACGGCATTGCTCCTCGTCCGCCTGAAATGATTGCCCCTGTAATGCAGCATCCAACGCCGCCCGGTAGGTGCGTGTGGTGGCTGCGACGTACTGTGCCGATTTCAATCGACCTTCAATTTTCAGACTCACCACGCCAGCCTGTACCAGTTCATCAACGAAATCATGGGCTGCCAGGTCTTGCGGGGAAAGCAGGTAAGCCTTGTCACCCAGGTCGCGGGTCTGACCATCGACCACCTGTTCATAGGGTAACCGACAGGCTTGCGCACATTGCCCCCGGTTGGCGGAGCGCCCGCCGATGGACTCGCTGGTGAGGCACTGCCCCGAATATGCCACGCACAAGGCCCCATGCACAAACACTTCCGTGGGCAGGGGCGAAGTCGCATTCACCTTGCGAATGTCATCGACGGAAAGTTCACGCGCCAGAATGACGCGCTGTACGCCGAGCTTTTGAACAAACCCGATGCCCATCGGCTCGGTGAGCGTCATCTGCGTCGAACCATGCACCACCAACCCGGGTACGAGTCGCCCGGCCAATTGCACCAAACCTAAATCCTGCACGATCACGGCATCGACGCGGCAGCTCGCCATGGCCGAAAGCACCTCGACCATGCGGGGCAATTCGGGGCTGAATATCAGGGTGTTGCAGGTGACGTACCCGCGCACGTTGTGACTGTGCAGGTAACCCATCACCTGGGGCAACTCTTCCAACGGAAAATTGGCAGCCCGCTGACGGGCGCTGAAATCCGTAAGCCCGAAATAAACCGCATCGGCCCCGTTGGCGACCGCAGCGCGCAGCGATTCCCAGTCACCGGCAGGCGACAATAACTCCGTTCTCGCGGATGACTCCGTGGTTGGCGAAGGTCGTAACGACATACCCACGATTGTAGTGCAATCGGACGCATGGATAATGGATAAAGGATAATGGATAATGATCAGAGAAAATGTTCGAATGATTTTTTTGTTTGTACATGATCCATCATCCTTTATCCATCAGCGATACCCGGGGCCTCGCGGACTCGTCCCCGGCTTGGTTCAACGCATGTGGCTTTCACTTGACCACTTGACCACTCGGCCACTTGGCCACTTGGCCACTTGGCCACTTCATCATCTTTACAGACCGCGCAATCAACGGTGTAATACCCCGACCATGATTGACCTCAATGATTTGCGTGCCAACCCGGATCGTTACCGCAGGGGCGCCACTGCCAAGCAGATGGCGGTCGATATCGATGCCTTGCTCGCACTCGATGCGCAGTGTCGTGCGGTGCAAACCGAGTTGCAGGAATTGACCGCGGAGAAAAATCGACTGGGCAAAGAAATCGGGCAACTGGCCGGTCAGTTGAAAAAGGCAACGCCTGACAGGAAAGCCGAGTTGGAAGCGACCATGAAATCGCTGCAAGCCCGGCCCACCGCAATCAAGGAACGCGAAACCCTTCTCGCCGAGCAACTCAAACAACTTGAACCGCAGCGTGAAGCAATTTGGTTGCAAGTGCCTCAACCCCCCGATGACGATGTGCCGGTGGGCAAGGGCGCGGAAGACAACCAGCAACTGCGCACTTGGAACCCCGCTTGGTTTGACCCGACAAAAAGCTTTCAACAGAACAAGGGTTTTGCCCCGCGCACGCACTTGGAAATTGGTGAAAAACTGGGGCTGTTTGATTTTGGTCGGGGGGTGAAAATAGCCGGTTCGCGCAGTTATGTATTGATGGGCGATGGCATGAAGCTGCACATGGCGGTGTTGCGCTTTGCCTTTGACTTCATGGTGCAGCAGCGCGGGTTCACACCCGTGAGTGTGCCGGTGGTGGTGCGCGAGGAAATGATGGTCGGCACCGGGTTTTTTCCAGCCGGTCGTGAACAGGCGTACCTCGTGGCGGAAAAATTGCGAGGCGAAGCGCAAGACCTTTACCTCACAGGCACCGGCGAAGTCGGACTCATGGCCCTGCACCAGGACGAAATCATCGAGGCGGACAAACTGCCCCTGAAATACACCACGGTATCGACCTGCTTTCGTCGTGAGGCTGGGGCTGCGGGCAAAGACACGGCTGGGCTGTTCCGCGTGCATCAATTCGACAAGGTCGAACAGGTGGTCATCTGCGCCGCTGACGTGCAGCAAAGTCGGCAGTGGCACAAGGACATGATCGCCAATACCGAAGCGCTGTTGCAGGCGTTGGAAATACCCTATCGGCTGTTGCAATGCTGCACGGGGGACCTGGGTGTGAAAAATGCGGACATGATCGACATTGAAAGTTGGATGCCAGGTCGCGGGGAGTTGGACGGCGATGGTAAGCCGATGGGAGCGTATGCGGAAACGCACTCAGCCAGCCGATTGTACGACTATCAATGTCGCCGATTGAATTTGCGCTACCGCGATGCGGCGACGAAAAAAACGGTGGTCTGCCACTCGCTCAACAACACGGTGCTTGCTTCGCCACGGGTATTGATTCCGATTTTGGAGTTGTATCAGAATGCGGATGGCAGCGTGAGTGTGCCCAAGGTGCTGCAACCTTACATGGGTGGTCAATCGATGATTGCGTGATTTGGCAATTTGGTGATTTGGTGATTTGTGATGTATGTGAAGTAACCCAATAGGGAGCCGTACACATGCGTAAGCTGAGTGTATTGATGATGGTGTTGGTGTGTTGGGGAGGCATGGCCATGGCGCAGGAGAACCGCCCGATGAAGGAAGCAGAAAAAGCGGAATGGCATTTGTCGTCACTGATCGTGAAAAATGTTCGTCCGGTTACGTACTTGCACGCCAGCACACAGGCCACGATCCGGGAAATGGACAAGGCACTCAAAACGATTTTTGAACCGATGATGCAGGAATTACATCAGGGTACGTTTCGCATGGATGGGCCGGTGGTATTTGTGTATCACGATTGCGATGGCAGCCCGGATAAACCCTTTCAACTGACCACCGGGGCGATTGTCGCCAAAGATGCCAAGCCGATGCAGGGGTATCAGATCAAGGAACTGGCCGGAGGCAAAATGGCGACGGCCTATTACACCGGCCCGGTGAAACATATGGGCAAGGCGGCTGGTAAAGTCTATGAAATGATGATGAGCAAAAACCTCGATCCGACCGGCGAATACCGCGAAGTATATCTGTTCTGGGAAGGCCCGGAATCGGCGAATAACGTCGTTGAAATTCAGTTCGTGTTACACGGCGATGGTGTTGATGAGTGAGCCATGTTGCGAGCGCGTGAAGTCATACGTTGGTATGCGACTCGCATGTGAATATGTCAGCCACCCTGCCCATGTTGGATGTCAGGCCGTCGGAGCAGTATCGATGCCGACATTGGGCCGACAGTGTGAACATACCGCTCGAAGAGTTGCCAACGCGCACGCATGAACTGCCGGCCAAGGGGACACATCTGCGCGTGGGGGATGTCGATGCCCAGCGTTTGCAACAGGCGGTGCATTGGTTAGAGCAGCGCGGGTATGAAGTGGAAGGTATTGAACTAGCCTGCGAACTTCACCAATCAAATGATGCCTCTGAAAAACCCCCTCGCCGTCCGGGAGACCCGGAGTGTTCACTTGGCTCACATCAGGGTGAGGGCGTGGCTGTTTTTAGATACCCCTTATTCCAAGACCTTTACGCTCTTCGGCCCTCACCCGGCCTCGCCGCCGGAGGCTCGGCCACCCTCTCCCATGGGGAGAGGGGGCTTTCAGCAGCTCCAATTCATCCGAGCACCTCATCACACCCCCCTGCTTGGCACAGGCCGCGACTTTGGCAACCCAGTCCGTTTCTGGTGCGGGCATTCGAACACGTCTATCAACATGATGCGGCATTCACCCGACAAAAAGGGCGGGTGCTGGACATCGCTTGCGGGTCGGGGCGTGATATGGTCTGGTTGGCGATGCAGGGGTTCGAAGTCGAAGGTATCGACGTGCTGCCCGATGCCCTGGCCAAGGCGCAGGACCTGGCGCAACGCAATCAAGTGACGATTCAAACCCGTGTGCAAAATGTGCGACGCAACCTGGAACTGTCCGTACAGCACTATCAACTCATCATCATGTTGCGCTTCATGCACCAACCCCTGCTGCCAATGATCGAGGCAGCACTGCAACCCGGCGGGTACTTCATCGGTGAAGTGTTTGCCGACCATTCATCACCAGCCAGTCAAGCCCCCCAGTTGGATGGCAACGACTGGTCAAATTTGTTTCAAGGTTTACAGCCGGTGATGCAGCACACCTATGCCTTGTCCGATGGCCGGGTGATGAATGGGTGGATTGGGCGCAAACCGTTATAAAACAATCACTTGCGACTCACAAATTGACGCGCAAACGATTTTCGGCGATAATGGTTGGTTCCGCCGAGTTGATTGTTTATGAAAAACCGAGCCTTGCAAAAGAAGAAGTTGAAAAAAAAGATGAGCAGTAAAACCGCTGCGGGTCGCAGTACGGGCAAACCCGAAAGCAGCAAGCCCAAATCAGCTGCACGTTCCGCCAAATCGGGGGCCGGTTCCAACAAATCGAACCACAAAAAGCCGACGCCAACACGGACTCCGTCGGCTGACACCGATACGGAGGATGTGACCAACTTCGCCTCTGCCATGCGCTGGCTTTACCACCATACTGACTTTGAACGTCAGCGTGTCGTACACTACAACGCCAAGACCTTCAGCCTGGATCGCATGCGCAAGTTATTGGCGACCATCGGTGATCCGCACAACGAACTCAAAGTGGTGCACGTGGCCGGGACCAAGGGCAAGGGTTCGACCTGTGCCATGCTGGCGAGCATGTTGCAGGCCTGCGGCTATGCCACGGGCTTATACACTTCGCCGCACCTGATTGATCTTCGTGAACGCATCAGCATCAACGGGCAGATGATCAGCCACAGCGACCTGGTGGACCTGTTCAAACTCATCATCAACAAAGCAGGCGACCTCGCGGAAGAAGCGACGTTTTTCGAAATCATGACGGCTGCGGCGCTGCGTTATTTTGCCGACCAAGCCGTCGATATCGTCGTGCTGGAAACCGGGCTGGGCGGTCGGCTCGATTCGACCAACGTGTGCAAACCGCTGGTCTGCGGACTGACGCACATCAGCCTGGATCACATGAACATTTTGGGGCGCGATGTGGCGACGATAGCCGGCGAGAAGGCAGGCATCATCAAAAAAGGTGTACCGGTGATCAGCGTGGAGCAGGACTCGGCTGTGTCACGGGTGTTTGAGGAAACCGCGCAACAGGTCGGTGCGCCGCTGGAGTTCACCGGTCGGCAGATTGATTTTTCATTCCGATTTGAAGCCAACAAGGAACTTGGACCGCACACGCGGGTTTCGGTGATCACGCCCACGAGTCGATGGGAACATTTGCCCGTGCCGATGAAGGGGGAACATCAGGCTCATAACTGTGCGCTGGCTTTGGCGATGCTCGACAAGCTCAAGGCTCACGGGTTTACCTTCCCGGATGACAAGGTGATTGCAGGGTTGGCGGCGACGTATCTGCCGGGGCGGATGGAACTGGTTTGGAGTGAGCCGAGGGTGATTGTGGATGGGGCGCACAACGGGGCGTCGATACAGGCTTTGGTGCGTTCATTGGGGGCACACATTCAGTACGACTCGCTGATCATGATTTTCGGCTGCGGGTCGGACAAGGATGTCAACGGCATGCTCAAACAGGTGGGCCTGGGGGCGGACAAGGTGATTTTCACCAAGACCAAAAACAACCCGCGCGCAGTGGAACCGGAAGACCTGTCAGCCCGTTTCAACGAACTGGCGGGCAAAATGGCGCAGCCGGCGGCGACATTGGAAGACGCCCTCAAACTGGCGGCGCGGGCGGTCACGCGCGATGACCTGATCGTCATCAGCGGTTCGTTCTACCTGGTGGGTGAAGCCAAAAAATATTTCGCGGAACTGGCCAACCGAAAGAAACGGTGAGCCGTTGGGTGGTTGATGGGTATTGATAATCATTCATCAACCTTCGTGTTCCATTTAGCCCCCGGTCAATGACCGGGGGCTATGTGAATTGGTTGCATGACCTACCTGTTGTTTGATTACCAAGAGCACACAGCCCCGGTGCCTGTGGCACGCTTTGGTGCCACAGGTGGTTCACTGTGGGCAGTTCAAATCGTCTGCCCACAGGCACCCGGCGGATACCATCCGCCGCTTTGTCAACCACACTGCCGAGGGTGACTCCACATTCGACGCCGAGGGCTTCAGCCCCGGATTCGTTGCCGTATGCGCAAAGCAATCCGGCCCTGAAGGGCACGGCATCAAATGCCTTGTGCCATTGGCGGATTGCGTAGTTGACTTGAGCCTGGTGCATGACTACCGTTTTCCCCGTCATCCAAAAATCTACCGCAGCCTCGATACCAGGATGACCAGAGGCTGCAATTCCTACACAAAGGTGCGTTATGGGCATGGGCTTCACCCGTGTGGTGGTGGCATTGAATCATTTACCGCCGGCCAAGGTGATGGTGGCGGGGTATCTTTCCTACATCCTCATCGGCTGGCTGCTGTTGTGTCTGCCGATCTCCTGGAAAGGCGCGTCGATCAGCGCCATTGACAATCTGTTTACCGCCACGTCCGCAGTCTCCACCACAGGCCTGACCACCATCAGCACCTCAGGCAGTTACAGTTTTTTCGGCCAGGTGGTGGTGTTGACGCTCATTCAACTGGGCGGCATCGGATATATGACCATCGGCTCGTTTGTCGTGCTGGCACGCGGCAGGGAACTTTCCGATTTTCGTGAAAATGTTTCCCGCACGACTTTCAGTCTGCCGGATGGAACCGACACAGCCGGCTTCGTCCGTCGGGTGGTCGAATACACCCTGATCGTCGAAGCGGTGGGCATGGCCCTGTTGTACATTCTCTTTGTGCAACGCGGCGTTCCCGATCCGCTCTGGCAGGCGACGTTTCACAGTGTGTCAGCCTTCTGCACCGCTGGTTTCAGTTTGTTTGACACCAGTCTCGAAGCGTTTCGCGGAGATGTCTGGGTGAATCTGGTCATCATGACGCTCAGCTATCTGGGGGCCATCGGTTTTCTGCTGGCCAACGATTTGTGGATGGTGGCTACCGGACGTTCGCCGCGTTTATCATTGACCTCACGTTTGATTCTGCACACCACCGGCTGGATGACCATTCTCGGCACGCTGATGTTGATGGTCATTGAGCCTTCATTTCAAACCATGACTGTGGTGGAGCGATTGCTTGCGTCGCTGTTTCAGACCATGACCGCGATGACCACCGTGGGTTTCAACACCTCGCCGATCGGTTCGATGTCCATGGCCTCGGTGATGGTTCTGCTCACGCTGATGATCATCGGAGCATCGCCTTCGGGCACCGGCGGCGGGATCAAATGCACCACCATCGCCATCGCATGGTCGGCCATTCGCGCCACACTGCGCGGGGACGACAAACTCACCTATTGGGGGCGCATCATTCCGCCCAGACGCACGATAGCCGCCTTTGCCCTGCTGGCGTTTTATCTGCTGGTGCTGATGCTCGGAACCGTGATGCTGATGACGGTGGACCATCACTCCTTTGAAAATGTGCTTTTTGAAACGGCGTCGGCTTTGGGTACCGTCGGCTTAAGCCGGGGCATCACCGCGGAACTTGAAGGCATCAGCAAATTCATCCTTGTGCTGGTGATGTTCGTGGGCCGAGTGGGGCCGCTCTCCCTGGTGCTGGCGCTGATGGCCAAACCGGACACCGGTGCCGTCGGTCGCGCGGAGGATGTGGCTGTTTGAATAAAGCCGCCGATGGCATCGGCAGATACCATCCGCCGCTTTGTCAACCACACTGCCGAGGATGACTCCACATTCGACGCCGAGGGCTTCAGCCCCGGATTCGTTGCCGTATGCGCAAAGCAATCCGGCCCTGAAGGGCACGGCATCATGCACGCCGGGGCAAAGCGTCCGCGTTAAACGTTCTGTATCACTTGACCACTTTTTTCAGTTTTACCCCCGAAAACCCCATAAAACGCAATACCCATCAACTTTTTACGGAAGTTGAACCATTTCGCATTGACAAAGAACATCAATGGTGTATATTTGATCATGTTATACCATTAATGGTCTATTTTGGACGCACCTATGCCGACCAGCACCGAAGTCATTCAAGTCCTTGAACGGCGAATCGCCAGCGGGGATTACACCTTGCAGGGCATTCCCGGCGAGCGGGTCATCGCTGAGGAAATCGGCGTTTCACGCATGACCGCAAGGCGAGCCATTCAACAACTGGTCAAACGTGGCGTATTGGCCCGTAAAACCAACGGTCGCATCACTGTGCAGCGCCTGTCCAATGATTCACAGGGTCACAAGCACATTGCCTACCTCGCCCCAGCCTTTGCCAGCAGCTCTTACGAACGCAATCGCATCGCCCTTGAACAGACCGCGCTGGATTACCCCATCAGCATTCGCCCGGTCAGTTACGTGCACTGGGACGATCCGATCGTGGTGGACACGCTGGAAAACTTTGATGCGGTGTTCATTTCACGCATTCCCGAATTGATCCCGCAGCGTTTGGTCGAACGTTTTCAAATCGTGCGGGCACGGGTGGCCTTTTTCGATCCCGGTCAAGCCATTCCCGGCGTGCCGATGATCGATTTGCTTCCGCCCAATCACTTTCAATCGCTGCTGGAACACCTGGGGCAACTGGGGCATCGGTGCGTGGGTTGCATCAACATTCACCCGCACGGCACGAGCAGCGTTTTGCAGCGCATCGAGCAATGGAAATTATGGTCCCTCACCCATGGCGGTACGGGCCGCTTGCTCGATCAACCCCACAAACCCTTTGAAAAAGCACTCGACTACGCCTCGGGCATCATGAACGATCTGATCGGTCCCGGCCCGCTGAAAGAAACCGCCTTTTTCTGCACCACCGGACCGGCAGCGTTGGCGGCGATGCGCATCATGCAGCAGCGCGGCCTGGTGATCGGACGTGATGTATCGCTGGTGACCATTGATGATTTGCGCATCTGTCGGCACCTTTGGCCGGCGCTCACTTGTCTTTCCGAGCCGGACCCGCATCCGTTCGTGCGGGCGCTCTTTGAATGGATCATGCACGATCAAGGCCCCTGGCCCGGCCCGACCGTGTTGCAACCGGGTCAGCCCCTTTTGTCCGTCGGCGAATCGACCAGTCCCTGTCCAACTTCGGTGTCATAACCAACAGGTCAGCGTGTGCTGATCCGTTTTCAACCCAGTTTGAGTTCATTGGAGGAACGAAAAATGAATCACCAGACGCTCGGAACCATTCTGCTGGCAGCGACCGTGGGCGGCTTGATTGCCGACACCCACGCCGCCCCGACCATTCTGATCAACGACACCTTCAACGATGTATCACCCACCCCCGGCCCGACGCCCAGCACCCGCGGCATCAGCCCGGCTTACCCCTGGTACGCCCTGCAAACCGGCGGCAACATCGAAGTGGCCAACGATACCTTCGGCCCGATCGCCAATGACAATAACTATCGTCGCCGACTCAACCCCACGACTGGATACCTGGTTTCTGTCACCAACCTGCCCACCCCGGTGACCATGGCTGTCGGTGATGTGATGCAACTGACCTTCCTTTTCAATATGCCCGCACGTCACCAGGCACGTGAAGGGTTTGTGTTTGGTTTGTACAACAGCAACGGCACCAAGCTCACCGCCGATGGACAGGCGGGCACGGCCAACAATGATGCCGGTTACAGCGGACTGGTGGGCGTATCACCGTCGGGTGGTTTTGGAGCTGGGGATGTTTGGCGTGAAACAGGCACCGATAACAGTGGCATAGTCACAGGTGGAGACCGTGCAACTCTGCCCACAACCACCCGAGTCACCGGCACCGTCAACAGTTCGGCGACGCACTCGGTGTTGTTTCGCCTGGAACTGTTGGCTGCCAATCAGATGCGTGTGACGGAAGAAGTTCGTCTGCTTAGCAACAATAGCATCATCGCCAATATCGTGGCCAATGACAGCAATCCGCTGACCACCTTCGATCAGGTGATGATCGGTACGCGCCAACAATCCACCACTACAACCGTCGAATGGCGTGTTGACAACGTGCAATGGACCTACACCGCCATTCCCGAACCGGCCACGCTGGGCTTGCTGGCGCTGAGCGGCGGCGCGTTGCTGATGAATCGTCGACGGGCGTGAGAGTGAACCTTCGGGTGTTCAAAACGAGCCGCGACCGTGAGGGAACGATTGTTGGTTTATCAAGGAACCACTCGCTTCCGCTCGTGGCTCTGAGCAACTTCGGAACCTCCTCCCCGGCGATGTCGGAAACGACCTGGCCGGGCTTGCATCGAAAACCTGTGAGGCTGATCAGGTGACACACCATGATTCGTAGCAGTTTTATTTTCACCCTCGCACTCACCAGCACCCTCGCTGCTTCGGCGCAGAACCTGGTGCTGGACGATGGTTTTGAAGATGGTCAGCGGCAAGGTCGGACCGTCGGCCCGGTGGGCAACTGGTTCATGTTGCAACGAGCCGGCGAAGCCGATGAAGCGGGCACATTGGAAGTACTCACCGGTTTGGGGTTTGCCCAGGGTAATTGCCTGGAACGCAGCGTACCCGCACGAGCCGGTAAATGGCGTTATTCATCGATCATGTCGGTGATACCCGGTTCGACGCTGGTGATGCTTCCGCCGGGCGATCTGGCACGGATTCGTTTGAGTTTCGATTTGCTGCTGGTCGAAGGCTACAACGATGTTGACGGCCTGCGGCTGGGGTTGTACGACGGCAAGGGCAAACAGATCACCACAGACCATATGGACGGTGAATCATCAAGTTTCGCAGGCTACTGGGCGACCATCGGCATGGGGCAGAACCCGGGCATCGGACTGCGTAAGGAAATCGGCGGCAAACGCGGCATCACGCAGGGCGACGATGTCAAAAATTTCAAACTGATGGAAAGCACTGCCGCCGCCCTGATGCCTGAACAGATGCGTCAGGTGGTGTTCACGCTGACCTATGTCGAAAACGGACGCACCCGCGTGGAACTGGAAGTGCGTGAAGCCGGTGGCTCACGGGTGGCTCACGCCTTGGCGATCGATGATGACGCTCCGCTGCGACGATTTGATCATGTATTGATCGGTGATCGTCCGACCGAGGGGAAAGCGGTGCGCTGGCGGATTGACAACGTGCGAATTGAAACGATGACGACGGTGCAGCCGTGATGTGAATTTCGAATATGGGATTTCGAATTTCGAATTTGCCATCAATGTAGGGTGGGTCAAGCGCGTCTGCGAGCGGACCCACCATGAAAATGGTTACGAGTTTCCGAGACAAAAAAAGAATACCCGAGTCCTCGTCACTGCGTGCCTCGTCCTCGGCTTGTTTTTTCAAAAGTAAGTGTCAACCCTCCGACACAAGGAGTCGAACATGCAAGCAACGATGAATTTCAACCGACGCCCGGCTTTCACACTGATTGAACTGTTGGTGGTGATATCGATCATCGCCTTGATGGTGGCGATTCTGCTGCCGGCGCTGGGCGCAGCCCGTGAAGCGGCACGAACCAGCCAGTGTTTGAGCAACAGCCGACAACTGGGGCTGGGCATGGTGTCGTATTCGGCGGAGAACCGCAACACTTTTATGCCGATGAATTTGATCGGGTCCGGTTCAGGTGCCAGCGGAAACTGGTATCACGAAGTGTTGGCAAAGACGGGCTTTCTTCCCTTTGGCCAGCCGCAACCCATGACCGCAGAGTATATCAATCAATTTCACACCACGGCTTTCACGCAGAACATCTGGCGATGCCCGTCGGTGACGCAGGAAGAAATGACCAACAACAATAACCTTTTCACGGTGACCTCCGGTTGGGGCGGCGGCTATGGGGTGAATGAAGGTTTCGGTACGGGGCGTTGCGGTTTGATTCGTCTGCCCGCAGCGGGCGGCGGCGCACGGGTTGATATGCTGATTCGACCGTCGTACCTTTGGCTGATCGGTGACGCCGGCAAACCTCGCACCCATGTGCCCTACACCACCTGGATTGGTGTGCGCCCCAAACAGGATCAGGTCTGGGTGCCGTTTGCAGGCACACCCGGTGAAGAACACCAGCCAGCCGCCCGGCATATCAAGCGCACCATCAACATCGCCTTTGCTGATGGTCACGGGGCCACGATGGAACACAGTGTCATGAACACCAACCCCAACAACCTGTTGGCCCTGGACCTGGACACCAACGGTAAGCCGGATTGGTAAAGAGAACGGTCCAAGTTAAATGGTGCATTGACGCCGAGCCCTTCAGGGCCGGATATCCGGGGCTGAAGCCCACGGCGTCATATTCGATCAATAATGTTGATTACTCTGTGACTCACATGAATGGAAGGGTTCTTTTCATGCGCTATCTGTCCGCCCTATTGTCCATCGTCGTTGCAACGATTGGAGGCATGAACAGCTTTGCTGCTGAACCTTCGAGGACTGCGTCATCGTCGGAACCCGCTTTCATCGTCGGCATGGGCACGCACTTTGGCAAACAGCAGCGACCCATCGACCTGGGCATCACACGCCTCACCGAAGCCAACGTCGTTTACCTGCGCGACGAAGCCCACTGGAACGAAATCGAACAGCAAAAAGGCGAATACCAACTGCCCGACAAGGTGCGCCAATATGTCGATCAGGCGGCGGCGGCGAACGTCGGCGTGCTCATTTCCCTCAACTACGGCAACCCGCTTTATGACCAGGGTTTGTTCCCCACCAGCCCGGAAGCGCTGGAAGCCTTCACGCGCTATGCCGAGTTCGTAGCCCGTGAAACCCGCGGCAAAGTGCGCTACCTGGAAATTTGGAACGAGTGGGAACTGGGATTGGGCATTCCGCGCCAGGCCAATGGTCAAAGACGCCCCGGTAAGCCGGAGGATTACGTCAAGCTCGCGGCGCATGTTTATCCGCGTTTGAAAAAAATCAACCCCGATTTGATCGTGCTGGCGGGTGCTGCTTCGGGCGGCGGGGTGCGTCACGGTTGGCTGGAAAAAACCATCAGCATGGGGTTGCTCAATCATTGCGATGGCGTGTCGTATCACCCCTATGTGCGTGAACTGGGCGCCAAGGGTTCGCCGGAGTATTGCATCGACTGGGTGGAACAGATTCAGCAGATGCTGCGCAAATACAGTGATGGTAAACCGGTGCCGATGTACATCACCGAACTGGGCTGGCCGACGGATATATCGGCGGTGGGCATCACGCCCCAAGCCCAGGCCAAGTTCATCGCCCGGACGATGCTGCTGTCGCGTCGTGTGCCTGAACTCAAAGGTTTGTGGTGGTTCAACCTCGAACGCAGTTGGCAGGTCAACGATGAACATGCGACCTATGGCCTGATGCTGCCCGATGCCACGCCCATGCCGGCGCTGCAGGCGCTGCGCAGCGTCGGACCTGTCGTGTCACAGGGTCGATTTGTCAGAACCATCGACACCGGGGTCAAAGGGGTTCATGCGCTGGAGTTTGCCATGCCCGATGGTTCGGCTGTGTGGGCAGCCTGGAGCGTGTTCACAGACGATTTGTATCAACTGCTGCTCACCGCACCACAGGCGGACCGTGCCCCGCTCACCCTCACGCAGGTCGGCAGTGATGCGGCATTCACCCAACCCTGGCGGGCCATCGACCGGGGTGAAAGCAAGCCCATCGGTCGCACCTCGGTGACGGTGCAGGACATGCCTTGGTTGATTCGCGGTGATTTGCAGGATGTGCGGTTGGAAGCGGTGACACGACATCCGATGCCGCTGTCGCAGCGCCCGCAGGACATGCGTGTGGTCACGCCGCCGGGCATGGGCATTGGGGCACGCTTGTCAGCGGATGCGCTCAAACAACCGGTGCGGGTCGATGCGCCCCCGGCTGACAGTTTCATTTTTGATGCAGGCAAATCGTGGGACGTACTCATCAAGGATCAACCATGGCAAGGCCCCGCAGACCTTTCCGGCTATGCCCGTTTGTTTTACGAAACGGATGCTCTGACCTTGGAAGTCGTGGTACGTGATGACAAGCACGCGACCAACGACAACCCGACGATGCTCTGGCAGGGTGACTCACTGCAAATATCACTGCGACCACTGGGCGAACCGGGCAAGGCCATGGCCATGGACACCGCGGGCATCACGGAATTGACCATTGCCTTGGTCGAAGGCAAGGCTTTGGTTTATCGCCAGTTTGCCGCGTTCGATGCCGGTTCGGGGCTGACGACGGATTACCCCTGTGAAATCAAGCGTGATGGAACCACGACGCATTACCGGGTGAAACTGCCGGTGGAACGCATCGGCTTGAAATCGTTGCAGGGCGGCGAACTTTTTGCGATGTCGCTGCTGATCAACGACAACGACGGACAGGGACGCAAAGGCTTTGTCACCTGGGGCGGCGGCGTCGGACGATTGAAAAACCCCCTGCTGTATCACTGGGTTTATTTACGGCCTTGAAACGGATAATCAATTGACCACAGAGGCACAGAGACACAGAGCAGAAAGAAAACACGATTCGGAATGAATCAAGGCAAACAAAACACCAGAAAAATAATCAGATCGCGGTTCGATCCATGGCTGGTTGTTTGTTTGAGTGATGAAACTCGTCTTTCTCTGTGCCTCTGTGTCTCTGTGGTGGGCCTAATGCTTTGCTTCGAGAACCATCACCATGCTGATTGCAACCTCCCTGAACATTCGTACCCCGCTGTTTGATGAAGTCGAACTGATTCACCGTTTGCAGAAGGCAGGCTACGAAGGCATCGACCTCAATCTGTGGGACCATCGTGAACGGGTGAAACTCGATGATGAAGCTGCGGTGAAAAAATTTTTGGATCCGTGGATTGCCGCAGCCCATGAATGTCGTTTGCCCTGGGTGCAGGCTCACGGGCCATTCTTCAATATTTATGCCACGCGCGAACTGGACCAATTCGCCAAGTCGATTTGTCCGCAGGCGCTGCGTGCCTGTCAGCACGTTGGGGCGCCATGGATGGTGATTCACCCGGGTTCGTACCCCGGCGCGTTTGATCGTTCGCATCGATTGGCGATGATCGCTGACCATGTGCGATTCATTGGTGACCTGCTGCCGACCTGCGAAAAAACCGGCGTGGGCATCGCGGTGGAAAATTTGTCAGAGGTCGGCGCTCACGCCAACGGCATGGCCCGGCGCTTCGGCAGCGTCGTCGAAGAATTAATCGATTTGGTGGATGCGGTCAATCACCCCCTGGTGGGCATTTGCTGGGACACCGGCCACGCACGCATGAACCAATTGCGCGACCAGAAGGCTGCGCTCGTGGCCATGGGGCCTCGGCTCAAGTGTTTACACGTGCAGGAAAATGACGGGATCACGGATCATCACGCCATGCCGATGGTGCTGGGGGGTTATGGTGTCAACTGGGGCAGCGTCATGAACGGGTTGCGTGAAATCAACTTCGCCGGGGCATGGACGTATGAGTTTCACAATGCGTTTCGCGTCGTGCCGATTGAGTTGTACGATGACATGTTGAAAATGACGGTGCAGATTGCAAGGCATATCACAACGCGATATTGATGAGCAAGCACAAGCGGGGCATACAAAAAAGCGCCGACGCAAAGCGTCCGCGCTAAACAAATTCAATTTTTCGAGATTGTCATCACTTGGCCACTCGACCACTTGGCCACTTCTTCGCATTCGTCCTCACGCCTTGGCGGGTTTGGCACTACCACCGCCGCCACCAGCCGGGTCGCCGCTGGTTTTGAATTGTTGCAGAATCAGGCCGATCACCGCGGGCACAATCACCAGTAATGGAAACACCATCGAGTTGGCACGGCCGGACCAACTGTCAATCGACTGTCGCCAGGGTGGAACCTGTAAAAGCAATGCAAGCAACCCGATCATGGCGATCGTCGCCCCGCTGACGCAGGTGAAAAACGTGACCGTGAGTTTGAACACGATAAACGCGAGCATGCCCAGAATGATCAGCCCCATGAGCGCGCCGACCCAGTAGGTTTCGGCAATCGTGCGTGCGTTGGATGGGTCCGCAACCCCCGCAGCCGCCCCCCACAGGTTCGCCCCTAAAAATGCCCCGACCAGTCCGCCCATCGCAGCCACCGCATATTTGAGTAACGGCCAGGCACCCACGCCCAAAAGCAAACCCAGACACCCAGCCACGATGAACTCAGCGTTGATGCGTTTGCCCATGGCATACCCGGCACAAATGCCGATGGTCATCGCCAGGGCGATGGTCACCCACTTGTACAACTTCGAGCCGTTGAAGAGTGCCACCAGCCCGGCAATCAGAAACACCACCGCCCATACAATGGAAATTTCCTGCAACATCCGCACCAGGTATTGCGGGTGTGCCAGCGTGTCGAGCCTGCCGAAAATGCTGTTGATCGTGTCGAAAATCGTGTCGTGATTCGAACGCGATTGGGCCAGCAGGGTGAACCACATGGCATTGCTCCTTCATCAATCCCCGCTCATGTGTACCAACGACGCATGAACCAGGTGATCAGCACCAGCGCAGACCACGCGCGCCGGTTCACCACAACATCGGTCGGTTCTGCTTTTGAAGGTGAGCAATCGCGTTTTTACTTATGGGACGTGGAAAAAGTGCGTTATTGACGCCGTGCCCTTCAGGGCCGGATATCCGGGGCTGAAGCCCTCGGCGTCAAAATGAAGTTGATGGCGTCAAGCCAGCTTCGTTTTCATCCGTGCCATCGCCTCGGTGACATTGGCGCGACTGTTGAACGCGCTGATGCGCACATAGCCTTCACCACAAGCCCCGAACCCTGCACCGGGCGTACACACCATATGACACTCGCGCAGCAACTTGTCGAAAAAGTCCCAGCTGCGCACACCATCGGGCACCTTCACCCACAGGTACGGGGCATTGACGCCGCCGTAAACCTTCATGCCCAGTTGCGTCACCGTGTCACGGATGATGCCTGCGTTTTCCATGTAAAAGCGGATCGTGGCTGTGATCTGCTGACGACCTTCCACTGTGTAAATCGCTGCTGCCCCGCGCTGCACGATGTACGACACACCGTTGAACTTGGTGGTCTGCCGACGTGACCAAAGCCGATGCAGGTCCACCTTTTCACCCGTCGTCGAATCACGCCCGGTCAGTGACTTGGGTACGACGGTGAAAGCGCAACGTGTGCCGGTGAAGCCCGCTGTTTTGGAAAAACTGCGGAACTCAATCGCCACATCGCGGGACCCGGGTATTTCGTAAATCGAGCGTGGCAGGTTCGGGTCGCTGATATACGCCTCATAAGCAGCATCAAACAAAATCAAAGCGTCATGGGCCTTGGCGTAGTTCACCCATTGCGTCAGGGCGATGCGGTCCATCGCCGAACCGGTCGGGTTGTTGGGGCTGCACAGGTAAATCACATTGGGCTTGCTCGCCCCCTCCGGCAGCTCCGGCAGAAAATCATTCCCCGCCAGACAAGGCAGATACACCAGCCCGCTGTAACGGCCCTGTTCATCGGCGGCGCCCGTGTGCCCGGCCATGACATTGGTATCGACATACACCGGGTACACCGGGTCAGTCACCGCAATCAGGTTTTCATTCCCCGTTGCCAGAATGTCGAGTATGTTGCCTGTGTCGCACTTGGACCCATCCGACACAAATATTTCGTCCGCACTGATATCACACCCACGGTTTTTGTAATCGTGTTCTGCGATGGCGTCCCGTAAAAAGGCGTGCCCCTGTTCCGGGCCGTAGCCTTGAAACGTATCGCGCACCGCCATTTCATCAACGGCCTTGTGCATGGCAGCGATCACCGCCGGGCACAATGGTTCGGTGACATCACCGATACCCAGCCGTATGATTTTCGCCTGCGGTTGTTGCTGGCCGAACGCCTTGACCCGCCGTGCAATTTCCGGGAACAAATAACCAGCCTTGAGCTTGAGGTAGTGGGTGTTGATGTTTGCCATGATTGGTTGGTCGGTGAGTCGGTTAATCGGTAAATCAGTTTGATAAAAAATCGTGTGTTATTGTGAATGACGCCGTGCCCTTCAGGGCCGGATCATTTGCTATGTGGTGCAAAGAATCCGGGGCTAAAGCCCTCGGCGTCATCCTTGGTTCATTTTTGAATTCGCAAACAATTTCGCCGCCTCAAGTGCCTCCTTCAACTTGCTCGCGTCCTTGCCCCCGGCCTGGGCCATGTCGGGCCGACCACCCCCACCGCCGCCGCACACCTTGGCCGCTTCCTTCACCCAGTCGCCGGCTTTCAATCCCTTTTTCACACCTTCCGACGCAACCGCTGCCACGAAAAACACTTTGTCCGGCGAAGTCGAACTGCCCAGCAGCACTGCCGCAGCCGGGTGCTTTTTGCGTATCACATCCATCGCACTGCGCAATGCTTCACCATCCGCGCCCTCAATGCTCGCAACAATCACTGACCCCTGTGCCGCCTCCGCAATCACCCTTGCCGCTTCCACTGCTGCCCCAGCCGATTCCTTGGCGCGGGCCTTGTCCGCTTCCTTCACCAGTTTTTGCAATTCAACCATGCGGGCCTGCAACTGCACCTTCACCAGCAGCGGCAACTGCCCCGAACCAATCGCGTCATTGATTTCCACCAATGCCTTCGCCGGGTCGCCCGGGTTGGCGGTGCTATGCAATATTTTTTCACCCAACACCTGCGCCACCTTCGCTGCGCTGCCCGCCACGCCGATCAAGCGACGCACCCCTTTGCCCACCGCTTCCTCGCTCATCAGCGTGAACCTGCCGATCTGCCCGGTGCTCGCCACGTGCGTCCCGCCGCAAAACTCCACCGAACGGTTGTACCAATCCTTTTTCGTCGGTTCCGCCAATAGTGCCCCCAACTCAGCCCCGATCGACACCACCCGAACCCTCGGCGGATACTTCTCTCCAAACACCGCTCTCAATCCATAAATCTTTAACGCCTCGTCCTGTGCCGCCGTCGCCGCATGCACCGGCAAATCAGCCTGCACCTCCGCATTCACCAGCGCCTCCACCTGTGCCAACTGTTCATCACTCAGGGCTGCGTTGTGAGCAAAATCAAAACGGGTTTTGCTTTCATCCACCAACGATCCCTTCTGCATCACATGATCACCCAGCACCGCCCGCAATTTGTGATTCAGTACATGCGTCACCGTGTGATGTCGCATGATTTGCTCACGGCGCTTTGCATCCACCTTGAACATCATCTCATGCAAACCCTCACCGGGCAGCGAACCAGTCACCTTGCCCACATGCACATGCGTTTCACCCACGCTGTAGGTATGCGCCACCTGCACCATCGCCCCGGCAATGCTGATGCTTCCGCTGTCACCCACCTGTCCGCCTTTTTCGGCATAAAACGGGGTGCTTCCTGTCACCAGTGCCACATACCCGCCCGGCAGTGCATAGTGATTCACGCTGGTCGTGATTGTGCAATTCAACTTGCCGATGTCGTACCCGATGAACTCCGTCATCGGCAGTTTGAACTTGCTCGCCAACTCGACACACGCCGCCGACAGGTCAACGCCCTCATCCCCCACAGCCCCAGCCCGTGATTGCTCGCGCTGCTGCTCCATCAATTTTTCAAACCCCGCGACATCGACCTTCATCCCCCGTTCCTCAGCCATGACCTGCGTCAGGTCCAGCGGAAACCCGAACGTGTCATACAACTTGAATGCGTCAGCGGCGTTGATGATCGGTGGTTGCGTTGCAGTCGATACCGATGGCCCACGCGCCAAACGTGCCTGTTCTGCTGCCTGTTCAAACAACTCAATGCCCCGATCCAGCGTCCGACCGAAGCTGACTTCCTCCTCCTTGATCAAATCCATCACCTGTTGCGGTCCTTTGCGCAATTCAGGGAACGCTTCGCCCATCGCGCTCACCACGCCCTCCACCAATTGATAAAAGAACGGCTGAGTCACGCCCAACGTCTGCCGACCATGCCGCACCGCCCTTCGCAAAATCCGCCGCAGCACATAACCGCGCCCTTCATTGCTGGGCACCGCCCCGTCCGTCAGCGCAAAGGTCAGACAACGAATGTGATCGGCCAGTACGCGGTAGGCAATGTCCACCGGGTCGTCGAGTTTGCCGGTGTAGGCACGCGCCTTGGTCACCTTCTGAATCGCTGTAAAAATCGGGGTGAACACATCCGTGTCGTAGTTGGAGCTTTTCCCCTGAATGACACTGCACACGCGCTCAAACCCCATGCCGGTATCGACGTGCTTGGCAGGCAAGGGCGTGAGCTTGCCGTCACTGCCCCGGTTGAATTGAATGAACACCAGGTTCCAAATTTCCATCACCCGTGCGTCCCCGGCATTCACCAGCCCCCCGCCGTTTTTCTCCGGCGTTCGGTCCACGTGAATTTCCGAACAGGGACCGCAAGGCCCACTATCGCCCATCTCCCAAAAATTGTCCTTCTTATTTCCCGGATGCACATGATCGCTGGG
Organism: uncultured Phycisphaeraceae bacterium; assembly: GCA_964547135.1. GTDB lineage: Bacteria > Planctomycetota > Phycisphaerae > Phycisphaerales > Phycisphaeraceae > JAJXSS01. The sequence goes on from CAZJMK010000023.1 coordinate 38,041, forward strand.
TAAATATTTGAGCCACAAATCGCGGGCTTCGATATCCGCTTCCAATCCCTCGGCTGCGTCCCCCTGAAAATACGTCGCATGCAACCGTCCCGCCTCCAACCCCCAATGATTCACCAATAAATCCCACGCCCAGTCGATCGCTTCCTTTTTGAAGTAATCGCCGAACGACCAGTTCCCCAGCATTTCAAAAAATGTATGGTGATACGTGTCCTTGCCCACATCCTCCAAATCGTTGTGCTTGCCCCCGGCGCGAATGCACTTCTGCGTGTTGGCAGCCCGCTTGAACGTCGGCTCCTGCGTCCCCAAAAAAAAGGGCTTGAACTGATTCATGCCCGCGTTGGCAAACAATAGCGTCGGGTCCTCCAACGGCACCACCGGCGAACTGGGCACAAACCGATGCGCACAACGATCCGTGAAATGAGCGATAAATTGACGACGAATTTCCTGACTGGTCAACATAAATCGATGATCCCTTGTCTGCGTTCCCGCACGAGTTTGGTTTGTTTCAACCCGCCGAACGTAGAATCCGCTAGTATAAGGTCGTTCCCGTTTTGCTGCCCACGCCCGGCGGCGCTTCCCTTGGCTGCTGCGGGAACCATGAATCACCCTCAACGCCTGCGAGTTCCTCCCCCATGGCTGCGGTCTGCTTTTACTTTCAGTTGCACCAACCCTACCGCCTGCGTCGGTACAGCGTGTTCGACACCGACAGCCAATACCTCGACACCTCACGCAATCAAAAAATACTCACGCGCGTCGTCGAAAAATGTTACCTGCCCAGCACGACGCTGCTTTTGAACCTCATCAAACGCTACGAGGGCCGATTCAAAGTCAGCTTCAGCCTCACCGGCGTCATCATCGAACAACTCCGTGAATACGCCCCCAACGTCATCGATCAATTCAGGGCTTTGGCCGACACCGGCTGCGTTGAGTTTCTCGGCGAAACCTACTACCACAGCCTGGCATTTTTATACAGTCGTGATGAGTTCAAAGCCCAGGTCGATCTGCATCAATCCCTCATCCAAAAAACCTTCGGCCAAACGCCCACCGTCTTTCGCAACACCGAACTGATTTACGCCAACGAATTGGCCGGCTACCTGCACGGATGGAACCGATACACCGCGATACTCAGCGAAGGGGCTGATCACATTTTGGGTTCCCGTTCCCCCAACCAGGTGTACCACCCGCCGGGGCACAACGGGTTGAAACTGCTCCTGAAAAATTACCGGCTGTCGGACGACATCGCTTTTCGATTTTCCAATCGTGCCTGGTCCCATTGGCCGCTCACGGTTGAAAAATTCGCCAAGTGGATCACCGAAGCCGGTGCGCTAGGCCCGGTCTGCAACCTGTTCATGGACCTGGAAACCTTCGGCGAACACCAATGGGCGGAAACCGGCATCTTTGATTTTCTGGGTCGCCTGCCGCAGGCCATTCTTTCCACTGGCAACACCTTCACCACCCCCGGCGAAATCGCCAAAACGCATTCCGCCAAAGACGTGTTCGATGTGCCGCACATGATTTCATGGGCTGATACCGAGCGCGATGTTTCCGCCTGGCTTGGCAATGCCATGCAGTCCAACGCCCTGCACGAGTTGTACCGGATGGAAGCCCCCGCCAAGGCCACCAAAGACCCGGCCATTTTGCGCGATTGGCGCAACCTCACCTGCAGCGATCATTTTTATTACATGTGTACCAAATACTTCGCCGACGGCGACGTACACAAATATTTCAATCCCTACGAATCGCCCTACGACAGCTACATCAATTTCATGAACGTGCTGGACAACCTGCGCACCCGTATCGATGCTGCGGTCGATCCGAACCGCCGATGAAATTGATCAATCAAGGCGAATATTGACGGACATGACGGCGTGCTCTTCATGGGCTGGTTGCTGGGGCTGTGTGCTGTGAAAGCATTGTAGCCCAGCCGCCCCCGGCTGGGTCTAACCCGCGGCCGGCGTTTTGTGGCACCGCCGCCCCCGGCTGGGTCTAACCCGTGGCCGGCGTTTTGTAGCCCAGCCGCCCACGGCGGTGGGTATGTGTGCGGCGAATCACCCGCGGCCGGCGTTTTGTGGCCCAGCCGCCCTCGGCTGGGTCTAACCATTGGCCAGCGATTTGTGGCACCGCCGCCCTCGGCGGTGGGTGTGTGTACGGCGAATCACCCGCGGCCGGCGTTTTGTAGCCCAGCCGCCCTCGGCGGTGGGTGTGTGTGCGGCGAATCACCCAGCCGGGGGCGGCTGGGCTACAACAGACGCGACAAATTGCAGTGCTGATCAATCCCGCAATTCGAAATGATTTTTTCACTGGGCCACTTCTTCAACCGATCAACCGATTTACTACCCCGAATACCCAAGTCCTCGTCACTGCGTTCCTCGTCCTTGGCTTGTTTCATTAAATTCGCAATCCGAAATTCGAAATTCGAAATCACTTCCTCTACTTCTCCGCCACGTCTTCCAAGTCCAGTTCCGTGCGCCCGACCTTGCCGCCGGAGCGATGAATCTTTTCGATGATCGCCGACGAGTCCCTGCTTTTATCCACCATTTCCTCCGGCGCGATCATGCCCTTGGTGTACATCTCCCACAGGTGGTCGTCCAGCAGTTGCATGCCGAATTTCTTCCCGGTCTGAATCGCCGAGTCGATACGGAACGTTTTGTTTTCACGGATCAGGTTGGCAATCGCCGGCGTCACCACCAAAAACTCGTATGCCGCCACCATGCCCTTGCGATCAATGCGCGGCAGCAATTGCTGACTGAGCACCGCCATCAGCGATGTCGAAAGCTGCACGCGAATCTGGTTTTGCTGCGCCACCGGGAATGCGTCCACGATACGGTTGATCGTCCCGCCCGCACCCGTGGTGTGCAGCGTACCGAACACCAGGTGACCCGTTTCCGCAGCACGAATCGCCGCCTCGATCGTTTCCAGGTCGCGCATTTCACCTACCAGCATCACGTCCGGGTCCTGTCGAAGCGCTCGTCGCAATGCCTCGGCAAAGCTGGGCACATCGTTACCCACTTCACGCTGATTCACGATGCTCTTTTTGTGCCCGTGGTAATACTCGATCGGGTCTTCAATCGTGATCAGGTGCCGATCATAGTTGTCGTTGATGTAGTCGATCATCGTCGCCAGCGTCGTCGTCTTTCCCGAACCCGTCGGCCCGGTCACCAGAAACAACCCGCGCGGTCGCCGGCAAAGTTCCTTCACGATCACCGGCAAACCGATGTCCTCAAACGAAAGCAGCTTGTTCGGAATCAACCGCAACACCACGCCCACGTTGCTGCGCTGTTTGAAAATCGACACACGAAAACGCGCCAGGTCCCCGTAGGCAAAACCAAAGTCCGAGCCGCCTTCCTCCTGCAACTCGGTCTGCGAACGTTCGGGCGCGATCGACTTCATCAGCGCCATCGTGTCCGCCGGTTCGAGCACCTTGGTGCGCAGTTCGACCAGCCGACCGCGAATGCGCAACGTCGGCGGCTTGCCCACAGTCAAATGCAGATCGCTGGCGTTTTGCTTGACGACGGTATCGAGCAGTCGGTCTATGTGAATCGTGGACATTGCTAATTCCGTTGCAGGGTCACCGGTTGACTGACGCACAGCCCTTCAGGGCCGGTTATTTTGCACGATCAATAATCATGACAATCCGGGGCTAAAGCCCTCGGCGTCACTTGTATTTTTTCAAACCTACACCGTCGCCGTGGCTTCTTCCTCTTCCATATCGATCAAACCTTCCACCTGCGTGATGCGCGAAATTTCGTCCATGGTCGTAAACCCATCGAGTATTTTCAGCCGTCCATCGCCCAGCAGGTTGCGCATCCCCGAGGCAATCGCCGCGGCTCGAATCTGCGACACCGGGGCACGCTTGAACGCCAGTTCGCGTATCTCCGAGTTCATCAGCATCAACTCATAAATACCCTGTCGGCCACGGTACCCTGTGTTGCTGCAATCCGGGCAGCCGACCGCCTTGTAAATGGTTTTGCCTTCCAGGTCGCTGGGCGACAAACCCACCAGTTTCATCAGCCGCGGGTTCGGTTCCGTGTCCGGCTCCTTGCACTTGGGGCACAGCAAGCGCACCAGCCGCTGCCCCAGCACCGCCTGAATCGAACTGGCCACCAAAAACGGCTTCAAACCCATGTCGATCATACGCGTGATCGCACTGGGTGCGTCGTTGGTATGCAACGTCGAAAACACCAGGTGACCGGTCAGGGCTGCCTGCACCGCCACTTCGCCCACCGCTTTGTCTCGAATTTCACCCACCAGAATGATGTTGGGCGCCTGGCGCAACATCGCCCGCAAAATCTTTTCAAACGTCAGTCCGACCGCTTCACTCACCTGACACTGATTGATGCCCTTGATCATATATTCCACCGGGTCCTCCGCGGTGATGATCTTCTTGTCCGGACGATTCAGCGTATCCAACGCCCCGTAAAGCGTCGTGGTTTTACCCGAACCCGTCGGCCCGGTCACCAGAAAAATCCCGTTGGGTCTGCGAATGATGCGGTTGAATTGTTCGAGCGTGTCCTCACGCATCCCCAACCTGGCCAAACCGATCTTCGCCGACTCGGGCCGCAAAATACGCATGACGATCGATTCGCCGTGGTAGCTCGGACACACCGCCACGCGGAAGTCGATGATGTCGGTGCCGGTTTTCTTTTTGATACGACCGTCCTGCGGAATGCGCTTTTCCTCCACGCGCATGCCCGACATGATTTTTACACGCGCGATCACCGCTGCCTGCACTCGCTTGGGTAGCGGGTCCTTCTCCACGCACACGCCATCGATACGAAAACGCAACCTCACCTTGTTGGCAAACGGTTCGACATGAATATCCGACGCCCGGCTGTTCACCGCATCATCAATAATCTGATTCACCAGGCGAATCACCGGTGCGTTGGCGTCCTCGCCATCGGTTGTGCCGATCTGCTCCGTCAGGCTCGCCATGTCGATCGAGTGCTGCGACAGGTCGATGGACATCGACTTGATCGCCTCGTCGATGCTCGACCTGCTTTCGCTGAACATGCGGTCGATGGTTTCCTTGATTTTGTCCTTGGCGGCCAGCACCAGTTCCAGGTCCGCATTCAAACGGAAGCGCAGCGTATCAATCGAACCGATGTCCATCGGGTCGTGAATCACCAGGCGCAGTTTGCCGTTCTTTTTGTCCAGCGGCAGTACGAGGTGTTTGCGAATCAATTCCTGCGGCACAAGCTTGACGTTATCCCGCGTCACCGCATCGGGCTTGTCCAGATCGATGAACTCAAGGCCGTACTGGTTGGCCAAGGCCTTGGCGACGTTGGAATCACTGACGAAGCTGCGTTCGATCAGCGTTTCGCCGATGCGTTTGCCCTGCGCCTTGGCGATCTTCAAGGCCTCATCAAGTTGCTTGTCATTGACCAGGCCCCACTCTTTGAGAATTTCACCCAGCTTCTTCTGCTTACGTGCCATGTACACCTCTTGAAGCAGACTGCTTCGACTGCCTGCGGGACCATTGATCGACAAACCGGGAGAAACCCAGGCGGGAACGTCGTCGCCAACCATTCAAACCAATCGACCGAGCAACGTCGCGGATCACTGCATTATGAAGCCGCTGCGCTCAATTGGCAACTGGCATTTGAATCATTGGATGTCAGCCGACGAACACGCAACCAATCCGTCATCACGCCTTTGCATATTCATCGGCTGAAAACTATAATGCCTGATTCGATTTTTCACAGGCGACTTACCTCGCGGACTTTTCAGGAGTCAGCTTATCATGATCGAAGCCCTCAAAGGTGAAGACATCATCAAAAAGGCCGGCGGACGCTTCAAACTTTGCGCCATGGTGCAGCACCGCGTGCGTGAACTCATGGAAGGCGCCCGTCCCCTGGTGGACCGCAAAGGCCGAACCGATATCGAAATCGCCATTGAAGAAGCGCTGACCGGAAAAATCAGTCTCGAACTGCCCAAAGACTCCGACGCCGACAAGCATTGATGTAGGGTGGGTCAATCTCGTCCGTAAGCGGACCCACCACGATATAGTGATCGCGTGATTTTTCGATGTTTAGCGCGGACGCTTTGCGTCGGCGTTGATTGTTTTGATATCAATGGCATCCGACTGCTATCTGTTCGGTTAACATTCATTCCATGTCAAGTGACTCACCAACTTCTTCAACCACGCCTTCCGTTCTGCAAGGCAGAAAAATCCTCGTCGGCGTCACCGGGGGCATCGCCTGTTACAAGGTCGCCACCCTCGTCAGCCGACTGGTGCAACGCGGTGCCCTGGTGCGTGTCATCATGACCGAATCAGCCACGCGCTTTGTCGCCCCGCTCACTTTTCAATCGCTCTCCGGCCACGCGGTCCTCACCGGTATCTGGCAAAGCGATGATCACCCCGACAGTCAGCACATCGGCCTGGCGCGCTGGGCGGACCTTTACATCATCGCCCCCTGCACCGCCAACACCCTGGCCAAGCTCGCTCATGGTTTGTGCGATGACATGGTTTCGTTGACCGCTTGTGCCCTGCCGCGTGAACCCAAGCCGACGCCCGTGCTGCTGGCCCCGGCCATGAACTCGGAAATGTGGGCCAATCCGATCACCCAGCAAAATCTCGCCACGGTTGACCAAGTGCTCAGGTATCACATCGTCGGCCCGGAAACCGGTTGGCAGGCCTGTCGCACCAGCGGTGCCGGTCGCATGTCCGAACCGCAAACCATTCTGACCGCGGCGGAATTGTTGTTGCATTCCGTTACTCGTTGATCACTGCCGCATGACCCCATATTGCGTGCCACCGGCCACTTGTCTGCCGGTGACGTAACCTTTCATCCTCCGATCCAAGCAGTCTCGTTAATTACGCGAATTGCGCTAAGTGACTGTTTCATAACTCCTTCCGGACTCGGAGCCACGAGCGGAAGCGAGTGGTTCTTTGCAAAACCAAGAACCGCTCACTACCGTTCGCGGCTCAGAATAAAGCAAAGGATGACGACCAAACTTTCCGACATCACGGGGCCTGATATTTCCACATGCCGTAGCAACCGGTGATGAACCAGGGTTCGCGCGTGGTCGGATGCACACGCACCCAGAACGATTCACGTCCCCCATCGCGCAACTGTCCATCCAACGGCTGCTGCATCGTGAGCACCTGCCAGGTTTTTCCCGCATCCAACGATCGCGTCACCGAAACACTCGAACTGTATTGATCCTTGTTTTGCGCAACATACACAATGTCGGGGTTGACCGGGTCCAACGCCACACTGCGCACGCGCCAACTCTGATGCTGATCTTTGGGGACATCCAGCGTCATCACCTTCCCACTGTGACGATTCCACACGGCAAGTCCCTTTTCACGCTGCGCGAGGTAAAGCCGATCACGACTGGCATCAAACGCAAGGTCGTACGCCTCCGCCTGCACCAGTACCGCCCAGTCGGCTCCGCCATTGATCGATTGATAGACCGCCATGGTTTTGCCGTCCTCCAACAAACCCGAAGCAAACAATCTGTACGGCTTTTCGCACACAGCCAATACCCCCATGATGCGGGGCATGACATGCCAGGTTTTCCCGCCATCGGTTGAACGATACGGCCCGCTGAACACAATCTTTTCATTCAGCGGATCACCCATCGCCACCGCCAGACCACGCGGCGTGGCATCCCCACTTGCCGGGTTGTTGGCAAATAACGCTCCCTCGATCTTCTGCCAGCTTCGTCCGCCATCGTGCGACACCGCGACCTGCCTCGGCCCGCCCCATGATTGTGACTCATTGGTCACCAGGCTCGTCGGGCTGATGGCATATCCGCCATAGCTGTGCCCACCCCAGCGTTTGCCGCTGATGTTGAGGTACTTCCAGGTGAAACCGCCATCGTGAGTCACTGCGCCGTTGTAATCCTGACTGCCGGCCATGACGATGTCGGGGTGGCGTGGGTTGAAGGTGAATGATCCGCCGACCAACACCGCAGTTTGCCCCGAAGCCGACCATGCGTAGGTTGCTCCGCCGTCGGTGGAACGTGTGGGCCAGTCACCGCCGTTGTTGATCAGCGTGTCCGCCTGTAGCGGGTGCCATGCAGGGTGACTCCAGCGTTCATTGAGTGGCAGAAACGCCAGCCGTGCATCATGCACGGAACGATGCCAGGTTTTGCCGCCATCGCGCGAGTAGTACCAGCTTTCGTCGTAACCAGCCAGGTGATCTCGCCACATCACCATATTGGAGGCTGATACCGGGCTGACCTTGATATGACGCAGGGCATACCCATCACGTTTGAGTTCCGTGGCACCGACCGTTTTCCACGTGTCGCCTGCATCCGGGCTATGAAGCACGGCTTCGGGTGATGTCACCCAGACGCTATCCGGGGCAGCCTTGCTGACATCCAGTCCCGTGGCATGACCCTCCCAAACCTTGACAAACGACTTGGCGGCATCCTCGCTGCGCCATACCCCGGTGCGATTGGCGATGTACACCAGGCCGCGTCGGGTCGGATGCACTTTGACGATGCCGCCGGCGACATGAGCGGTGTCGGGCAATTGGGTCCAGGTTTCGCCGCCGTCGGTCGATTTGTACAACGCAGGCACGCTTTCGACGGTGCGCCACATGGGTTTGTCATCATCAATGCGCGACCAATACACATCGGTGGTGAGGTTGGCAACGGGGTCAAAGGTATTGGGGTCAAAAGCCAGTTGCTCACGACGATCCTTGCTGCCGCTCATGTTCAAGGGCAGCACGTTACGCCAACTGCCGGCCTGATCGGTGCTCAGCCAGATGCCGTGGTGGTTGTAGGCCACGGAATTGGCGCCGACGGAAAGCACACGTTGCGGGTTATGCGGGTCGATGGCCATGCCGCAGGTGCCGCGCGGAAAATAACCGACATTGCAGGGTTCCCAGGTTTTGCCGCCGTCCAGGGAACGGAACAGTCCGCCGACATCGGTGCCAAACAGCACGAACTTTCCGTCGGTGGCATCGATGGCAATGGCCCGCACCATCTGCGCCCCCTCGCCGCCGACGGTCACTCCCGCCGCACGAATTTCCGCACTGATCCAGGGAATGGCCTGCCACTGCGCAAGCGCGTTTGCAGCAAAACCCATCACGGTCATCAGACAAACGATTGCGAGGACGTCGATCCGTAAGGTCATTGCCATTACCTCCGATACTGATTGGGTAACACGATGAATAAAGCGCTGAAAAACTGTTACATCACTGGTTTGGGTGGGGCAGGCGTCTCGCCTGTCAATGAGCCGAAGGCTCATATTGATCGATAATGGTTGTTTGAAAACGCTGACCGCCTTGTTTCATTGCCCGCCTGTCAAAGCCGGGTTCACAATCAAACGCTCGGCTGATACCACCGGAATTGCCCGGTGGCCCACCACCATGGTTTCACCGACGCCCAAGGCTCCCATATCGCCACGGGTCGTGATTCCCGGAATGAATGTGGCCCGGTCAACGCCCAGACTATCCGCAGTGAGGGCGTAGGTTCCCTCTTGAAAAGTCGGGCTGCCGACGATGCCATTGGGCTGATCAGGGCTTGATCCGGTGTATAGGTTGTGGTCGAAGGTACTGTAATAGCCACCCTCTTCAAAAGCGACCCCGCGTGCCTGAATGATATTGTTTCGTGCATGGACATTAAAGAGGCGGGAACCTGAACTGCGGTATCCGTTGCCGGTGGCGATGATCGTATTATGAAAGAAATAGACACGACCGCCACCGAGCAGATTGGTACCAAAAGGATCATCCTTATTGGCGTTGCGCAAGTCGCTGGGGCTGAGTCGATTCACATCATCCGTCGGCTTGCGCGCGATTCGTGACTGTGCCTTGACAGCCTGGGCTGCGACCGTGCCGGGCTGAAACTCCAATATGTTTTTCCAGGCATAGAGTGGGCCATCATGCACAACGGAGAGACCAACGCCGGCCACAGCCGGCCCTTCGTTCCCATCATCCACGATCGCGTAAAGAACGTTTCCCCAAATACGGACGTTCCGGTTGATGCCTTCGGATTCGATCCCCTCATCCTGAAACCCGGTGATGAAATTGCCATAGATGTCGCTGTTGGGGCCGGGGCAACCGGATCGGGTCTTGAAGTTATCAAAGCCGCCGATTGCATCATTCCACATGCGGGAGCTGGTGCCGACGAGACTGTTGTATCGAATGATATTTTGGCCGAGGATGCTGCCGCGGATGGTAATGGCCTGCGGGCCTTCGGGATGACAAAACGGACTGGCAGGCGACGGAAAGCTCGATCCGGGACAACGTGAGGTTGCCGAGCCTTGGTCACTGTTGACCGTCGGTCGCCAGACGCGCCAGCCGTTGCTGTCGGAACGGGGCGTGTGAATGTGGTTGTATTGAATGATCAGGTTGTGACCTCGGTCAGACCAGATACCACTGTTGCCCTGCGAGGCGTTATTGCCCCAATAGCGGCGCGTGGGGTCCTGCGGATCGCCATCGCCACGTATCGATCCGAAGCCGGTGATTTCATTTCGTTCAATCACAATATGGTTGGCGTCAGGCCCCAGTTTAATTCCCGTGTTTTCGGCATCGCGCAGGGTCAAGCCCCGTACAATTACGTACGGAGCATCAATCACAAGATTATTTTCACCACCGGTGATCGTGCCGCCGACGACCAGATGATACCCCTGAGCGGTCCCGCCTTCGGTAATCCGTACCTCACCATTGCGATTGCCCAGGTCGGTGGTCTTGGCGACCGGAAATATTTCACTCAATGTTCGCGTCGTGACACAAGCCAGTTGGTCACCCACCATCACTTGCAACTGATATTCCGTATCCGGTTGCAGATTGACCAGGCTGCCACGATGCTCCTGATTGCGACTGTCGTACCAAAGTGAAAGAGCCGGCAACCAGTTTTCGCTTCCAACCGGTCGATAGCAAACCATCGCCTCGCCCGCACCGATATCGGAAAGCTCAATACTGATGCACTGGAACGTCGCAAACGTCCGGGGAACAATCGTGCAGGGCAAGCGGGTTGTAAAAGCGTCCGGGGAGACAATCTGTGCACTGGACATACCGGCCGATATCAACACCAACACAGTGAGCAAGGCTGATAACGGGGATATGCACATATATATCATTCTGCTCGTCCATTACGTTGGGGCGAATGCACTGTCTTGTTCAAGTTGAATGCAAGGTTCACAAACAACGACTGGATTTGATCAACTTCGTCTCAACAATCTGTCGAATTACCGCTGACCGCGACGTGCCAAGAGCAAGGGCGCCGTCAGTGACAAAAAACCGAACGAGGCTGGTTCGGGAATCACCGCCGTGATCGCCAGTTCCTGTACGGCTACTTCCGCAAAGTTTCCACTCAGTGTGCCCCCTGCGGAGACCGCCTGACTGACCAGACGAGTGGTGAGGATGCCCGCCCAGGTGATATTGTCCAGGGTGAGGGATGCCCCAGCCGGTGCCGGTGCGATGAGGTTGGTCAGCGGGTCATACACCGTCCAGGTACCGGTGCTTAGATCACCGAAGCTGAAACTGCCGCTGACCGTACCTGTGCCGCCGGTGGATTTGGACTGGTCGAGCACGTAGTACTGATTGTTTTTTTTGATCACCGCACGCACCGCGTTGGCGCCGACCACGATGTAACTGATGGAACTGTCGGATTCGAAGCTGATGGCCTGTTCGAACTTCGCGGTGGTCAGCAGGTTTGTGCGAAAGACGCGATTGCCGGCCACGGTAGCCGATGGGCTGGCGTTATACCCAGAATTGACCGCCATACGGTCACCCGTGGTTATGTTTCGTAAACCGGTCTGAAAATAGGTGCCGCTGGTGGCAATAGCGCTGATGGACCCATAGCCCACAAACGGATTATGTGCGGAAGCAAACACAGCCGTTGATTCCCCCACCACACTGTAACCCCCGTAAACCTGTGGCCCGCTGTAGCCGGAAAAGGTTTGCGAGTTGCCGGAAGTGGGGGTTCCGCCAACGTTGATACCTTCTGGTGGTCCCGTGAGCGTCAAGGTTTCAGAGTAGGATCGAGTGCCGTTGGTCTGCGGTGCGCCAGTCGTGGCGTTACGGAAGGGCTGATTGCCGGATTCATACCGCGGGTCGGTTCCACCGAAGCCGGTTTTGCCCACGACATATTCCGTACTGGTGCCGAATTGGAACACCAGTGTCGAAGCCTGCACAGGGCCAAGCAGACTTAACGCCCCCACCACGCCACAAGCTGTCATCAAGGATCGATTCATGAGTACTTCCCTCCTTCTGAAATTGGATGACTCGAATCAGAATTCACAACGAACAACATGATGCGTAGGTCCCTGACCCAGGCCACACGTTCGGTGCTGCCACGAAAGACGATGTCAGTTATCCAGGTCCCACAAGCGCGTCGCGGCATCGCTGCTGACCTGATGATGGTCCACCAGATTGCGATTGCGGATTTCCGCATGACCGTCGTAGAAAGACATGTTCACATGGTTGTTGTGGCGATAGGCGGTCACCTGAGCCGAGGTTGATGAAAAATCATTCGTGTATTGATGCGACATGCTCTTTTGAATGTGCCAGTCCAAAGCGTCGGCCATCATCATTTTCAAACTCGGACGTTGCAGGATCGAATCACGCACCGCGACGATCGGCGCAGTGATCCAAGGCAGGGTCGTGCGATTCATGGCGTAGTTACGCGACCAGGTCACCGTCACCGTGTTGGCGGTGGTCAACGACCCGGCTTCGGGACAAATCAGCGAACGAGGATACTGCGTCGAAACCGAATACCCTTCAATGTTCAACGCCCGCTTGAGATAACTGTGCCGATTCCACTCCACCTGACCACCCGTGGGCGGATCAATTTTCACCGGAAGATAGGTGCCCTTGTAATCATTGGCATACATCAATACCCCGGCGTTGAACTGCTTGAGGATGTTCATGCACTGCACGTTTCGGCCTGATGCCCGAGCCGCCCCCAACGCCGGAAGCAAAATCGCCACCAGCAGGGCGATGATGCTGATCACCACCAGCAACTCGATGAGTGTGAAACCATGTAGGGGCCTGGGGCGGCACAATGAACGTGTGTGTTCATGGG
>CAZJMK010000024.1:0-50482 GCA_964547135.1 uncultured Phycisphaeraceae bacterium
AAGAACCACTCGCTTCCGCTCGTGGCTCTGATCAATACCGATGTCCGCCGCCGCGATCAATCTACCCTTTTGTACCTTGGTCCTTCGTGTCATCGTGGCCCATTTCCGATGCCCGGTTATCAATTGGCGGGCGATACTTTCGCTTCACTGGCCAACGTCCGGGATACCCACTAAAATCCGCCACTTGAAACCTCGGCCCGGTGCATGGATGCCGGAGACGGAAGCGAATCATGCCTTATGACTTAAAGCCGTTTGATGTTGATGTGGAAACCACGCCGTATGTGAAGGACGAGCCGGGGCGCGATCGCTGGACGCTCAACTTCGGCCCGCAGCACCCGGCCACGCACACCACCTTGCGCCTGGTGCTCGAACTCGACGGCGAGCGCGTGGCCCGCTGTGTGCCGCACATCGGGTACCTGCATTCGGGTTTCGAAAAATTGGCCGAGCACCTGGACTACAACCAGTATGTGACGATTGTCAGTCGCATGAATTACGTTTCGCCGGTGAGCAACGACATTGCCTGGCATCACGCGGTGGAAAAACTTTTTGATATTGACCTCACCCCGAAGGGCAAATGGTTGCGCACGATTTTGGCGGAGCTGGGGCGAATACAGGACCACCTTTTGTCGATCGGGGCGGCGGCGCTGGACCTGGGCGCGTTCACGGCGTTTTTGTACGGGTTTAATCAGCGTGAACGCATTTACGACATCATGGATTACCTGTCCGGCCAGCGGTTTCACCCGGACTACACGCGGGTCGGTGGGTTCATGCGTGACATACCGGATGTGCCGACGTTTCAGGGCATGGTGAAAAAGTTCATGCGTGAAGATTTGGCGCAGGCCACGGGTGATATTGAGGGTTTGCTGAACAAGAACAGAATTTTTCGGGATCGTACCGAAGGGATTGGTGTGATATCGCATGAGGATGCGATTGCGTGGTCGTTGACCGGGCCGGTGGCTCGCGCCAGTGGCGTGAAGCGGGACCTGCGCAAGGATGAGCCGTATTTGTGTTATGCGGATAACTGGGACGGTCAGGGGGCCAAGGCGGTCGAGTTCAAGGTGCCGATTGCGCATGGGGGCGATGTGCTGGCGCGGTACCTGGTGCGGTTGGAGGAATTGAAGCAATCGATTCGTATCATTGAACAGTTGATTGACAATGTGCCGACGGGGCCGTTGAACGTGTTTGCGGATGGGAAGGTTGGGTTGCCGGACAAATCGCTGGTGTACGGGTCGATTGAAGGGTTGATCCAGCACTTTGAAATTGTGATGTGGAACCGCGGTTGGAAGATGCCCGTGGCCGAGGTGTATGGTGCGAACGAAACCGCCAACGGGGAACTGGGCTTTTTCATTGTGAGCGATGGCGGCCCCAAACCCTGGCGCGCCAAATGCAGGGCACCGAGCTTCATCAACTATGCGACGATGGCGAAAATGCTCGAAGGTCACCTGCTTTCGGACACGGTGGCAATTCTGGGCAGCTTGAACGTCATCGCAGCGGAGTTGGATCGGTGAGGAAGAAGTGGTCAAGTGCGATGAAAAACTCGAATTTCGAATTTCGAATTTCGAATATTCAGAACAAGCCAAGAACGAGGCTGGCAAGCCGAGGGCTTGGGTATTCTGGGTGGTTGCTCGGTGAGTCGGTTAATCGGCCAGAAATGGCAAATACGATTCCGTCCGAGTAACCGCTAAGCAATTCAACAAGACTCAGCATGACGGAGTACGACAGCCCATGGCCTGGATCATGAAAAACTCGGCGGGGACGAAAATCCCCAAGCGACCGGAGCCGTATTTGACGGCCCAGATGCAGGCGGATTTAACCAATCGGGTGCTGCCGCGGTATCCGACCAAGCGGGCGGCGACGTTGCCGGCGTTGCATATGGTGCAGGAAGCGCATGGGTGGGTGCCGTACCAGGCGATGGAGGAAATTGCTGCGTTTTTGGAAATGGCTGCTTCCGACGTGGCCGACACCGCCAGCTTTTACGAAATGTATCACTTTGAACCCAAGGGCAAGTATGTCATTTGGGTGTGCCAGTCGATTTCGTGCGAGATCATGGGCGAAAAGAAGTTGATGCACGCACTGGAGAAAAAGCTGGGTATTGAAGCCGGTCAGACCACGCCCGATGGCAGGTTCACGCTGATGCATGCCGAGTGCCTGGGTTCCTGCGGCACCGCCCCCGTGGCCCTGGTCAACGAAAACCTGCACGAAAATCTGACGATTGATAATTTTGGGAAATTGTTGGATGGTCTGCCGTGAATCTTTAGATTCGCCACGAAGACACGAAGGACACGAAGAAGATCAGTACAAAGAAGCTTCAACGCCAAGACGCGAAGTTGCCAAGACGCCAAGAAGAAATGTAAATGTGAGTAATGCGTTGTCGTTGGCGTTGCAAATAAATTGACTAGGTAATCCGATGATCATTGAGTTCACGATCACCAGGCACTAAACTTCGTGGCCCATTGTTTCGATTCAAAATCCGAAATCCGAAATCCAATATTCGAAATTCATCATGCCACTTTCCGAACCCGTACTGGTCAAACGCATTCCGACACCGCCCTGGGGCGACCCCCGGAATCGGCAAATCGTCGGTTATGAGCAATTCGTCGCCACCGGCGGATATGCCGGGCTGCATCAAGCCATGGCGATGACGCCCAAGGATGTCATCGAAACTGTCAAGGCCAGTGAACTGCGCGGGCGTGGCGGGGCGGGCTTTCCCGCAGGCATGAAATGGTCGTTTCTGCCCCCTGAAGACGGCAAGCAGCGTTTTTTAGCGGTGAACGCGGACGAATCGGAACCGGGCACGTTCAAGGACCGATTGCTGATCGATTTTGACCCGCACCTGCTTTGTGAAGGTGTGGCCATTTGCATGCACGCCTGCCGGTTGGACACGACGTACATTTACATTCGTGGCGAGTATCACCTTCAGGCCAGAACGATGCAGAAGGCGATTGACGAAGCTTACGCACACAAAATTTTCGGGGAAGGTTCGCTGCTGGGGCAGATCAACGGTCGTTGGCCGCAGTGTTACGTGCATCGTGGTGCGGGAGCGTACATTTGCGGCGAGGAGACGGGGTTGCTTGAGTCATTGGAGGGTAAACGAGGTTGGCCGCGCATCAAGCCGCCGTTCCCTGCGGTGGCAGGGGCGTTTGGCAGGCCGACGATTATCAATAATGTCGAAACGTTGGCGATGGTCGGTCCGATTTTGGATAAAGGCGTGGAGTGGTTCAAGTCGATGGGTAAGGGGCGAGCTGCGGGTGCGCCGCCGACGGTACCGGCTTCGTTTGGGCCGAAGTTGTTCGGGGTGTCAGGGCATGTGAATCGACCGGGGGTTTATGAGGAACACTTGGGCGTCAAGGTCAGCACGCTGATCAACGAGTATTGCGGCGGGATGCGTGGGGGTAAAAAGTTCAAGGGCGCGGTGCCTGGGGGCATTTCGATGGGCGTGATCGGGGCGGATGAGTTTGAGGCGGAGTTGGATTTTGACATTGGTAGAAAACACAACTGTTTGGGTTTGGGCACAGCCGGGCTGATCGTGTTCGATGAAGACACGGACATGGTGGCGGTGGCTCGCAACATTGCACGGTTTTTTTCACATGAATCATGTGGGCAGTGCACGCCGTGTCGTGAAGGCTCGGCTTGGATTTACAAGATGCTTTGTCGGATTGAGGAAGGGCAGGGTTCGACGCGCGATTTGGATTTGTTGCTGGAGTTGGCCGGGTCGATGGGGGCGATGCCGGGGACGACGATTTGCGGATTGGCGGACGGCACCAACTGGGCGATAAGGACGATATTGAATAAGTTTTGGGGCGATTTTGAAAAGCGCGTGAAGAAGGAAACGTATGTGTCGCTGGCGGTGGTGGGGTAAGAATTTCGAATTTTGAATTTCGAATTTAGCGGGAAGACCTGCTAAAGCCGTCGAATTTGCCAGAACAAGCCGGGAACGAACCGCGAACGCAGTGAGTGGTGAGGGCCCGGGTATTTTTTGATTTGGTGATTTTGAATTATTCACGCCTGAAGTTCATGGTGGCATGAAATTCAGGATGGTAATTGGCAACACCCAGCCGGGGGCTTCAGCCCCGGATCATTCGAATTGTATTCATGGAAGAATCCGGCCCTGAAGGGCACGGCATCCAATTCGCCAATACCATCGACTGCTCTATTCACCCAGCCGGGGGCGGCTGGGCCACATACAGACACAGTAAGTCGCGGTGCGTGGGTGGGGTGGCATCAAAAAGGTATCGGGTTGCGACACTTCCTTGCAGATGGCAGATTGATTTGGCCGATAAAGGAATGTCGATGGCCACTGAACTGAAAACCATTTTCAAGCTGCGTGTGCCGGTGATCGTGCAGGTGGGCCAGCGCTCGCTGCCGGTGGATGATGTACTGGCCCTGGGGCCTGGCGCGATCCTTGAACTCAATCGTTCTTCCGAGAGTGAACTGGACCTGCTGGTACACAACAAGCGCATCGGCCAAGGGTCGGCTGTGAAGGTCGGCGAAAACTTCGGCTTGAAAATCACCCATATCGACACCCCGCGCGACCGCATTACCGCCATGGGGCCGGGGTGAATTGACCAAGTGATGTAGCGTGGGTCAATCGCTTCGGCGAGCGGCCCCATCAATGACTTGCTGGATGATGTATCATGGATAATGGATAATGTTCAAACGCAGAGTTAATTGACGTAAATTTTCTCTGAACATTATCCATCATCCTTTATCCATGATCCATCTCATCAAACCATCCTGAACTTCACGCGGACATGAAGTTCAGGCTTGTAAGACTCAAAAATCACAAAATCACCCACTCAACCTTCATGACGTTGGCTCACGGCAGCAGTCTGCCGGGCGGTTTGACGTTTGCGTGCTTCCATCATCATGCCCAGGCCGATCAGCCCCAGGCCGATGGCGGTCATCGGGTTGTGGTACATCAACCCTGATTCCGGGTGGATGGCCAAATACAACACGCCCGCCCAGATACCCAGCCAAGGCAGCAGCAGTGCCACGTTTTTCATGATCAGCCTCCCCAACAAGCATGTTCAGCTTTGAATCGAACCAACCCTGGTCTTTCACCCGACCGCCCTGTTGTCGCTCATTTCCATGAGCTGACGCGGTTACGTGTAGTAAATGATTCACGCGCAAAAATGGCAAACCATAATGCTGACTTACATCAGGTTGATGGGTCATCGATAACGATTGTGCGGTTCAGTGGTTTTATGATGGTCTGCGACAACAACCGAGGGTTTCGCCTTGATGCAAAAAAGTGATTCAATGCTTTAATGCACACTTGACATGTTTGTGCTTATACTTTATGTTAAAGGCATCATCAGGGCGATGGGCGTTTGATGTTGAATGCCAGAGCTTTGAATCAAAGGTAATCACCATGAAACTGCTCTCCGATGCTTGTGAATATGGTTTGCGGGCGGTCGTTTGGCTGGCGCAGGACCCAAGCCGATCGCAAAAGGTACGCGAAATCGCCGAGCACACGCACGCTGCCCCCGGTTACCTCGTCAAGGTTTTGCAAGCCTTGGCCAGGGCGGGCATTCTTTCCGCTCAGCGTGGCAGCACAGGGGGCTTCACCCTGCAACGTGACCCAGCCCAGCTCACCATTCTCGAAATCATCACAGCCATCGACCCCATCGAACGCATTCACACTTGTCCGCTGGGGTTGCCTGCGCACGGCCAATGCCTCTGCCCGATGCACCATCGCATTGACGGAGCCTTGGCAGCGATACAGGCCAGCTTCGGCCAATCGACCATCAAAGATTTACTGTCGGAACCGGGGAGATCAAGTCCGCTTTGCAATCTGGCACGACACGCCACCCACGAAGCAGCGATGTTGGCGCAGGCCGATTTCGTATCGGAAGGGAGTGTGACCCATGACTGAATTCATTCACCCACCGCTGGTGCGACATGAAGCCTTGGCGCCCTTGAGCAGGGACCATTATCAAGGGCTGGTGTTTGCCCAACGGCTTTGCAAAGCCTCAACGCAAGACGCCATCGCCCGGCGCAAAGCAGTCGCGGAGTGCATCGACGGATGGGACCATGATGTCGTCCCTCACTTTGCCGACGAAGAACGGCTGCTGTCCCCCTACCTCACCGCCCATCAGCACACACGATTGCTTGTCGAGCATCATCGCTTGAATCAACTGGCTCAACAGGTTCGCCAAAGTCGCTCTGCCATCGACCCGGATGCCGCATTGTTGAACGAACTGGGCACGCTTCTGGAAAAACACATTCGCTGGGAAGAGCGTGAACTGTTCATGAATTTGCAGGAGCGACTCACCGCGGAACAACTGACACAAATGCAGCTACAAAGCAAGGGGATCGAACAAGCCCGCCGTCGTGATGTGTGCCGAAACCAAGCTTCAAAACATGACCCCACAGCATGATGCCGACCACGATCATGAGCACAACCATGCACACACCTTTCACCCTCGATGCACAAACCTTGTTGCCCGAACTGTTCAAGGCGCACCCGCAGACCCGTGCGGTGTTCAACCGATATGGTTTGCGCGGATGCGGCGGCCCCCAAGGCCCATCGGAAACCCTTGCCTTCTTCGCCGGTGCCCACGGCATCGACCTGCCCACGCTGCTCACGCAGGTGCGCCAGGCCATTCACGACCCGTTGGCTCAACAGCAGGCACAGGCACAGCTTCAATCCGACGCCCAGCCGCGCATCAGCGATGCGATTTACCGTCCCTTTTTTCTGACCGGGTTGCTGGTCATACTGACGGTCGGGGCGGCCTGGGGCACGCTGATTCTCTGGAAAATCGCCGTTGAAGGTTCGTTCACCGGCATCAGCATTCACGAAGTCAACGCCCACGGCCACGCACAGATCATGGGCTGGGTCGGTCTGTTTATCATGGGTTTTGCCTACCAGGCCTTCCCCCGCATGTGGCATGTCGAATTGCCCATGCCCCGCGTGGCTTTGATGACGTGGCTGTTGATGCTCATCGGCATCAGCGCACGCTGCGCTGCCATGATGTTCACCCACGCATCATGGGCGGTGCCCTGGCACACCCTGGGCACGGTGTTGGAAGTATTGGCGGTATTGGCTTTCGCCTGCATCATGCTCACGGCCTTGCGGCGCAGTCGGCAACCGATGCAACCCTACATCGGTTTTGCCCTGGCATCGTGCGCGTTTCTTTTGGTGCAGTCGATTTACAGTGGTTGGCACGTACACGCCCTGATCACTGCTGCGGATCGGGCTGCGTTGCTGGCGCAGATTGCCACGTTTCAATCACCCCTGCGTGATTTGCAGATTCACGGCCTGGCGATGCTGATGATTTTCGCAGTCGGTATGCGTATGTTTCCGGTGATGTTTGGTTTGCCGGAAATGACCCATCGTCGCGCCTGGTGGGCGCTGGGCATTTTGCTCACAGCGATCATGCTCGAAGTGAGTTTGTTTCTGGCGTATCGATTGACCGAAGCACATGCTTACGCAGCGGGGTTGCTGTTGCCCTGGTCGATGCTGCTATTGGGCGCAGGGCTGATCGTCATTCCCTGGAAACTTTGGCAGCCCTTACCCGAACCCGGACGCAGTGACCGCAGCGCCAAGTTCATCCGCATCGCCTTTGCCTGGCTGTTTGTCGCGCTGGTCATGCTGCTGTTGCTGCCGGTCTATCAAATGATCAGCGGCATCGTGTTCAGTCATGCGTATTACGGAGCGGTGCGCCACGCGATCACCGTCGGGTTTATTTCGATGATGATTGTGGGCATGGGCGCCAAGGTGGTGCCGACGTTGCGAGGCATTGAAGCATCGGGGCTGCCCCGGCTGTGGTTACCCTTTGTGTTGTTGAACCTCGGCTGCGCGATGCGTGTCGTTTTTCAGATCGGCACCGACTGGCACCCGGCGTTTTTCAAACTCGTGGGGTTCAGCGGCCTGCTCGAATGGACGGCACTGTTGCTTTGGTCGCTGCATCTGGCAGCCATCATGCTCAACAGGGGTCGTTATCGACAGAGTGATGAAGTGAACTGGGGCCCCAGGCCGACGACGATCAACGCTGAGCATCGCGTGGCTGCGGTGCTGCACTGGTACCCCGAATTGGAACCGGTTTTTGTGACCTATGGCTTTGACCTGATTCGTGTGCCTTTCTTGCGTCGCACCCTTGCCAGGCAGGTGACGCTGCAACAGGTTTGTCGCATGAAAAACGTGCCGCTGGAAAGTTTTTTGAACGTGCTCAATGCTTCACGAACCGGGTTGCCGCTGACTATTTTGCATGGCCGTTGAAGGAAACCCGGTCGGTCGCCAGGTGATGTTCGGTCAGGTATGTCAGCAGCATCGAAATGTAACTGGCCTGAAGCAGCGGGGCATCATTCATTTGCAATTTGTCGCGCAGGGCCAGCACCTGCACTTCGCTTGGGCCTTCGATTTCGACAAAGTCGCCCAAATGCGGAAGGGTGTCGATGGCGATGATGCACTCATCCAGCGTCCAATGCCGGCGCTTTTTTTCGAACATGAACACCGGCGAGTAACCCAGGGCGGTGAGCAGGCGGGCAGCCTGTTTGGCGCTATCGACACGCACCTCGGTTTCACTGCGGGTTTTCACCCGGCCATGGGCGCGGGGGCCTTTGTGCGTGAGGGTGACAAGGTGTTCCTTGTTGTGCTGATCGTGCTCGACGCGCAGGCGCAAACCCTGATCGCCGGAACGCAGGGTGGATTGAGGCGTGTCGAAAAAGGTGTTGATTTCGATGATCGATCGACCGGGCGTGGCGCCCAGTTTTTTCAGCCGAGCTTCAAGCCCGGCTGCGTCCTTCAAGGGCATTTTCGCTTCGATTTCGATATTCAAGGAATCGATCCCCAACCCCGGTCAGGTGGTGAAGCGAATCAGTATAACGCATGGAGCGGAACGATTTGGTGATTTTTGAATCTTACAAGCCTGAACTTCACGTCCGCGAGAAGTTCACGATGATTTCATTCAACAGTTGACCCATATGAACGGTTGCCGCATAATGGTGAGTCTTTCCCGCAGCGGCAGTGATGCAAGCTGTCGTGTAGGTTATGGTGACCGTAGCTCAATCGGTTAGAGCACCGGGTTGTGGTCCCGGGGGTTGGGGGTTCGAGTCCCCTCGGTCACCCTTGTCAGCCGTTGAAGTTTCCCTCATTCATCAACCATGGCCATCGCAC
Organism: uncultured Phycisphaeraceae bacterium; assembly: GCA_964547135.1. Classification (GTDB taxonomy): domain Bacteria; phylum Planctomycetota; class Phycisphaerae; order Phycisphaerales; family Phycisphaeraceae; genus JAJXSS01. The sequence goes on from CAZJMK010000024.1 coordinate 9,119, forward strand.
AGGTTGCCTTTCTCGGTCGGCAGATTCTCGAAATACTCGAGGGCTTTGGCATCTTCACCCGCTTCTGCGGCCAAGCCGGTCGCTGGCTTTTTCGCGGCACACGCTCACTGGGTCGTCTGTCACTGCTACTGCCACAGCTTTACAACATCGGCACACGCAGCATCCCCGTCGTCGGCCTGGTCGGCGCCTTCGTCGGCATGGTGCTGGCGCTGGAAATGTTCGGCCAATTCGTCGCCTACGGCATCGAAAGCAAACTCGGCGGCGTCATCAATATTTCCGTCGTGCGCCAGATCGGCCCGGTACTCGCCGCGGTGATGATCGCCGGTCGGGTCGGCGGGGCGATTTCCGCAGAACTGGGCACCATGCGCGTCACCGAACAGATCGACGCCCTGCGCGTCATGGGGGCGGACCCGGTGGCCTACCTGGTCGTGCCTCGCGTGCTGGCCTGTTTGATCATGGTGCCCATGCTCACGGTGTTCAGCAACCTGCTGGGCATCTACGGCGGATACCTGGTCACCGTCGTCGGCTTCGGCGTCAACAGCAGTGAATACTGGTCGTTCTCCGCTCAGTTCGTTGAAAGTTACGATGTGCTTTCCGGGCTGTTCAAAAGCCTGTTTTTCGGCCTGGCGATCGGACTGATCAGTTGCTTCAAGGGCTTTTATTGCAAACCCGGTGCGGCAGGCGTCGGGCAGGCGGCCACCGATGCGTTTGTCACCAGCTTCGTGGCCATCATCGTTATCAACCTGGTGCTGGCCAAGCTGCTCAAAGATGTGCATGAACTTATCGTCGGCACCGGCGGCGGGGGCATGTTGGGGTGATTGACGAAGTGATCATGTGACGTAGGGTGGGTCAAGCGAGTCTGCAAGCGGCCCCAACAATTCCATGATGGATAATGGATAATGGATGATGTGCAAACCAAGAGTTGGTGCACATACACCCTCTCTGAACATTATCCATTATCCATCATCCATCGTTTCAACCCAGCCGGAGGCGCCCCCGGGGGCTGGGCTACCAAAAAACGCGATGAATCGCGGCGTCGTGTGCCACTGGCGTCATGTCTGCCATGCGTGCCATTCGCCGGTTCATGCACGCAAACCAATAGTGTCACCGTCCCGTGCGTCGCCAGCAGAGTGCGAGCAGGCCCAGTAACGCGGTACCGGCGGAAAGCGGTTCGGGAATGGCCGGGCTGGTGGGCGGGTCGGTCGGCGGATTGCCACCGGGCGGGGGCAGGGTTCCGGTAAAGGGGTGATGATGCAGTTCGCCGCCGCCCTGCAGGTTCACGGTGATCAATTGGCCGTTCATCTGTCCGTTGTTGAATGTGGTGTTGGCCCAGGGTGCGAGAATTGAGCCTTCGATGCTGATGCCCTGCATGGTCAGTGAAGTCGCATCGAGCATGTTGAAGAGCACCTGTTCACGAGCGACGCCGGAGTAAAGGAAGCCGAAGTTTTGCATCGTCACAGCCGTGCCCTCGACGTTGATGAGCACCGTTGAACCTGCGGGGGCGAGCAAGTTGAAACTCGTGGCCGACGCCAGTGCCGAAGCCTGCAAGGTGAACACATTGAGTGCCGTATCGCTGCCGGTGAGCAGAATGGCGTTCCAAGGGGTGATAACGGTCGAACCATTGCTGACCAGGGCATCAAGTTCGGTCGCCCACTGACGCAGGGTGGCCGCTGAGGTGATGAAGTCGATGGGGGCGTCTACTCGGATGGCGCCGTTGGGGACGCCGAAGTTGCTGAGCGAAGCCGAAGAGCCGTACACAAGGTTGCCCGCGTTGACCTGTCCGTTGGCGAACGACAGATGGCCGCCGACCACCAGCACATCGACACTGCCGTTGGAATTGGGCAGTTGGCTGCCGATGCCCATGTTGCTGAAGGAGGCACTGCCGGCGATGGCAGCCTTGCCTTCGATGTCGGTGGCGTTCTGATTAACGTTGCCCAGTGCAAACAGATTGAAATCACTCGCGGCACTGAGTGTGGCATGGGCTTGGGTGAATGAGCCAAGAGCGACGGTGGCGATACCGAGCAACACGGTGTGTTTGTGCATGATGCGGTCCTTGTGCTTTGAAGCTGCGGTTTTTTGCGTGAGGCGATCACTTGTCTGACGCCCCGTTGCAGGTGTGAGAAACCTAGCACCGTTCCAAGATCAAAGCATCATGATTTACAGAAAAATAACATGATTGATGACAATATCACGTTACCCAGACGACAAGGTTTGCCTGGTTTGACAGACAACCATTGACGCCGAGGGCTTTAGCCCCGGATTGTTGGCATGATGAACATACAAACATTCAGCCCTCAAGGGTACGGCATCAATTGTTGGATGAAATTCAGGCGTAGGTTAACAATGACTAATATGGCACCGCCGCCCTCGGCGGTGTGATTTCACTTGGTGCAGAACCCAGTCGAGGGCGCCCCCGGGGGCTGGGCTACCAAAAAACGCGATGAATCGCGGCGCTAACCAATACATCACAACAAAACATTCGCGCCAACCTCGGCACAATTTCGTACAATCCTTCTGAGTTCGGGGCGGGTCGTGGTTCACCAGCAATCTCTCTGACGGGACGGTTATCACCATGGCCAAATCTGCGGAAGATCAAGCACCACTCACCGATGATGGTTCCAATCAACCCTCCGAAACCACCGGTCGCAAAACCGCAACACGGGGTTCGGGTGTCACCGGCGGGGCACGTCGCGCTGAGCCGATCATGCTCGAATGCGCCTGGGAAGTTTGCAACCAGCTCGGCGGGATTTACACCGTGCTGCGTTCCAAAGTGCCCAGCATGATCGATCGTTGGGGCAGCCGATATTGCCTCATCGGGCCTTACAACCACGCCTCGGCTCAGGTCGAGTTCGAACCGGCACCGCTCGTCGGCCCGATCGGCAATGCGGTGAAGCAACTGCGCGAAATGGGCATTTGGGCGCACTTCGGTCGCTGGCTGGTGACCGGTCGTCCGCATGTGGTGTTGCTCGATTACCTCTCCGTCTTCCCGCACCTGCACGAAATCAAATACAAGCTCTGGGCGGACCATGGCATCACCACGCCCGGTGACAATGAACTGCTCAACAACGTCATCGCCTTCGGTGAAGCGGTGCGTCAATTTCTCTGGCTATTGGCACAGAAGGAATCATCGCGTCGCGCCATCGTGACGCACTTTCACGAATGGATGGCGGGTGCGACGATTCCGATGCTGCGCAAGGAACAGTGGCCGGGGGCGATGGTGTTCACCACCCATGCGACGCTGCTGGGCCGATACCTGGCGATGAACGACCCGGAGTTTTACGCGCACCTTTCGTATTACGATCATCAGCGCGAAGCCAGGCACTTCAACATCGAAGCGCAGCATTACCTGGAACGGGCTGCGGCTCATGGGTGTCATGTGTTCACCACCGTCAGCGATGTCACAGCGGAGGAATGCAAACACCTTTTGGGCCGAAACCCCGATGTGCTGCTGCCCAACGGTTTGAATATTCAGCGTTTCGCTGCGGTGCACGAATTTCAAAACCTGCATCGCACCTACAAGGAAAAAATTCACAAGTTCACCATCGGCCACTTTTTTCCGACCTACTCGTTCGACCTGGAAAAAACCCTCTACTTTTTCACCTCCGGGCGGTACGAGTATCGCAACAAGGGCATGGACCTGACCATCGAAGCCCTGGCCAAGCTCAACTGGCGTCTGCGCCAGGCCGGGTCGAACCTGACCGTGGTGTTTTTCATCATCACCCGCAGGCCGGTGCGTTCGATCAATGTCACCGCGCTGCAGTCCAATTCGATACTCGATGAAATTCGCACCTCGACCGAAGCGATCAAAAACGAAATCGGCGACAAACTTTTTTACAGCGTTGCTTCGGGAAAAATACCCGACCTCAATAGCTTGACGGATGAGTATTGGATGCTCCGGCTGCGGCGAACGCTTTACACCTGGCGCCGCGAACAACTGCCGATCATCGTGACCCACGACCTGATCGACGACGGCAAGGATGAGGTGTTGCAGCAGCTGCGCACCTGTCAGCTCGTGAACCATCAGCACGACCCGGTGAAGGTGGTGTATCACCCCGACTTCATCAGCCCGGCCAACCCGCTCTTCGGCATGGAATATGACCAGTTCGTGCGCGGGTGCCACCTGGGGGTGTTCCCCAGTTATTACGAACCCTGGGGCTACACGCCGCTGGAAAGCATCGCGCTGGGTGTGCCGGCCATCACCAGCGACCTGGCGGGCTTTGGCAGTTACATCATGCAGCTATTGCCCGAACACGAAGAAAAAGGGTTGTATGTGGTACGCCGGCGTGGCCGCGGTTTCTGGGACAGTGCGGAAGAACTGGCCGACCGTATGTTCCGATTCTGTCAGATGACCCGCCGTGAACGCATCGCTTTGCGCAACAACGTCGAAAGTTTTTCAACCCACTTTGACTGGCACAACCTGGGCAAACGATATCACGAGGCCCACGCCCTGGCGCTGGATCGGATCGGTTGATGGTTTGACAAATAAACATTGACGCCGAGGGCTTTAGCCCCGGATGGTTTTTCTTGGATGATGAATCAAACCATCCGGCCCTGAAGGGCACGGCGTCAAAACCATGACAATCACTCACCCCATGAACACCCCTTTTCGTCACCACCAGTTCCCCCATGGGCTTACCCTGCTGGCTGAACCCAACGACGCGGCACACACCGCGGGCGTCGGGTTTTTTTTGCGTACCGGGGCGCGTGATGAAGCATCATCGCTCATGGGAGTGTCGCACTTTCTCGAACACATGATGTTCAAGGGCACGCCCCGACGCAGTGCCGACGACATCAACCGTTTGTTTGATGACATCGGCGCCAATTACAACGCCTTCACCAGCCATGAAAGCACGGTGTACTACGCCCAGGTGCTGCCCGAATTCACCACACAGGCGGTGGACCTGCTCACCGACATGATGCAGCCGCGCTTGCAGGCTGACGATTTCGAGATGGAAAAAAAAGTCATACTCGAAGAGATCAGCATGTACGAGGACAAGCCCGCCTGGCGCTTGCAGGATTCCCTGCTGGAAACCCATTTTCACGGGCACTCACTTGCGCATCGTGTGCTGGGCACCACGCAAACCATCACCGATTTAACCCTGGCGCAGCTGCGCGAATATCATCAGCAGCGTTATCGACCCGACCAGATGATTTTCGTTGCCGCGGGGCGCATTGATTTTGAGCAACTGATCGAGCAACTGGGCAAGCTTACCGCAACCTGGTCATCAGGCGGTGCGACACGAACCTATGACCTGCCCGCCTTTGCACCCTCACAGCAAAGCCTCTGCGATGACAAACTGCATCGGCAATACCTGGCGCTGGCGATGCCTGCCCCGCATGCGCAAAGCAGTGAGCGACTTGCGATGAAGGTACTGGCGGACATCGTGGGCGATGCCGAGGGTTCAAGGCTTTACTGGGCGCTGTGCGATCCGGGTTTGGCCGATGAGGCATCGTTGTCATACGAACCGCAGGACCAGGCTGGGCTTTGCATGGCGTTTTTATCCTGTGACCCGCAGCGCGTCGCACAAGTGACCGATGTGTTGCAGCAAACGCTGCATGATTTGACGCTTGGCAAGCAGCCGATCACGGAGGATGAAATCACCCGGGTGAAAAACAAACTGGCGACGCAGGCGACGTTGGCCGGGGAACAGCCGATGGGGCGAATGTCGAGCCTGGGGGCCTCGTGGTTGTATTTGCATCGCTATGTATCGTTGGAGGAGGAATTGCAGCAACTGATGTCGGTGACCGCGGACGACATCGCATCGGTGCTGGAGCGCTGGCCGATGACAAGGTTCACGCAGGTGAGCCTTGGGCCGGAGGCGGAGTGAGGCGACCAACCATTGACGCCGAGGGCTTTAGCCCCGGATGGTTTTTTGGATGATGAATCAAACCATCCGGCCCTGAAGGGCACGGCGTCAATAGCACGGAGATTCGGGTGCCACTGTCAGCTTGTCTGCCAGTGCATTGACGACCGGCGCAACAACTACCGCCGATGACATCGGCGGCTTTGTCATACCCAACCGGGGGCGCCCCCGGGGGCTGGGCTACAACCGACGCGAACAATCGCGGCGCTAACCAATCAGCGCTGTCATTCGCGGGGCCTGCTAATTCCACGACGGGTCCGGCGGCACGATGCGCGGGTTCTGCACTGGCTGAAGTCGTTCGATCAGCTTCTTCCAACTGCCGGCGGTGGTTTGAAAAATCATCGGCACACTGGCCTTGTGCACCAGCCACGAACCCGACTGCATTTCCGCTTCCAATTGCCCCGGTGACCAGCCCGCATAACCGACGAAATATTTCACCTGCCTCTGATTGTGCTCCACCACCCATTGCACCTTGCCCGACTCGGTGCAGAAGTGTACCGCCGGTTCCACTTCCAACGTTGCTTCCTGCATCGTGGCCGGCAGAATTTCAATTTCCCCCGCGTCCGCATGTTGATGCACCACCATCAGCGGCCCCTGGCAAGGCCCACCCACATGCAACAACCCGTCCGCATTGCACTGCGTCGAACTCACCTGTGCCCAGGCCTCGCGCAACAGCGTGTCCGTGGGCCGATTCAGAATCAACCCCAGCGCCCCCTGATCGGTGTGTTGCACGATCAGCACCAGCGCCTGCCTGAAGCTGGGGTCCAGCAGATCAGGCGATGCAATCAAAATGTGACCAGCCAGTGATTCCATGGCACTTTATTTTAGCAGACATCGCGGATCATTCGGTGAATCAAGAAGATTCTTCAACACAGAGGAGCTTGGAGCTTGGAGCTTGGAGCTAGGAGCTAGGAGCTAGGAGCTAGGAGCTAGGAGCTGGGAGCTGGGAGCTGGGAGCTGGGAGCTAGGAGCTAGGAGCTAGGAGCTAGGAGCTTGGAAAACCAAATACAGCAATATGATTTTCAGCCCCCAGCCCCCAGCCCCCAGCCCCCAGCCCCCAGCCCCCAGCCCCCAGCCCCCAGCCCCCAGCCCCCAGCCCCCAGCCCCCAGCCCCCAGCCCCGCTTCTCTGTGAACTCTGTGTTCTCTGTGTTGAAATATTCTCACACATCGAAATACATGCAGAACTCATACGGATGCGGGCGGGTGCGCAGTTCCTGCACCTCGGTCTGCGTCTTGTACCCGATCCAATGGTGAATCAGGTCCGCACTGAACACGTTGCCTTGCAGCAGGTAATCATGATCGCGTTCCAGCGCTGCCAACGACTCATGCAGGTCATGTGGTGTCGAAGCGATCGCTTCATACTCGGCCTTGTCGAGCGTGGCAAGGTCCTTGTCCATCGGTGCACCGGGGTCGATTTTATGGCGAATGCCGTCGATCGCAGCCATGGTCATGGCAGCAAACGCGAGGTACGGGTTGCACGACGGATCGGGGCAGCGAAACTCCAGCCGTTTGGTTTGGGGGTTGTCCTGATACATCGGAATGCGCAGCGCAGCCGCACGATTACGCGTCGAGTAAATCAGATGCACCGGCGCTTCGTACCCCGGCACCAGCCGTTTGTACGAATTGGTCGTCGGGTTGGTGAAGGCCAGTAGTGACGGCGCATGTTTGAGCAGCCCGCCGATGGCGTACAACCCCAGTTCCGACAGCCCGGCATAGCGCTTCCCGTAAAACAGATTGGTGTTCTTCTTCCACAATGAAAAATGCGTGTGCATCCCCGAACCATTGTCGCCCAGCAGTGGCTTGGGCATGAACGTGGCCACCTTGCCGTGACGGGCGGCAACGTTTTTCGCCACGTATTTGTAATACATGCACGTGTCCGCCATGGCCAGCAATTCCTGGTAACGCAGGTCGATTTCCACCTGCCCGCCCGTGGCCACCTCATGATGATGGCCCTCCACCGGCACGCCCCAGCCCCGAAAAATATTCACCATCTCCGACCTGATATCGTGCAGCGAATCCGTCGGCGGACAGGGAAAGATTCCCTCTTTCTGCCGCACCTGCGTGCCCAGGTTGGTCGGGTCGAGTCTGCCCCGGTTCCAAATGCCCTCCCGTGAATCAACGAAATATTCCGCGTGGTTGATCGACTGATCGAAGCGCACCTGATCGAAGATGAAAAATTCGCACTCCGGGCCGAAGTAGGCGGTGTCGGCAATGTCGGTGTGACGCAGAAAATCAACCGCTTTGCGGGCGATGGAGCGCGGGTCTTTCGAATAATTTTTGCGCGTCACCGGGTCCTTGATATCACAGATGATCGACAACGTCGGATGCTGATAGAAGGGGTCGATGCGTGCCGTCTCGGACACGGGGCACAGCAGCATGTCGCCTTCGTTGAGGGCCTGCCAGCCGCGCACGGAGGAACCGTCAAAGCCGAAGCCGTGGGTGAAGGTCTGGGCGGTGAGTTCCTCAGCGGTGAAGGTGCAATGCTGCCAGAGACCGGGGAAGTCGCAGTACACCGCATCGACGAACTCGATTTTTTTGGACTTGATGAGTTGCAAAACCTGCTTGGGCGTCATGGGCGACTCCGTGAACGTGTGCAAGGGATTGGATAACAGCATAACCCGGAAATGGATCATTTCGGATATCGAATTTCGGATGTCGAATTTTCAGAACCAAGCCGGGAACGAACCACGAGCGTAGCGAGTGGTGAGGGCCCGGGTATTCTGCATTGAGTTATTTGGCGATTTGGCGATTTGGCGATCTGGCGATCTGGCGATCTGGCGATCTGGTGATCTGGCGATTTGGTGATTTTTCATTGGTCAACCATTGAACTGCAAAATGTAAAATCACTCGGCCACTTTCGCCACTCGGCCACTTCCCCTCACACACTCACCACCGTTTTGCCACGGGTGTTGATTTCGTTCTGCACCTTTTCAACAAACGCCTGCAACGGCATGGCCCCCAGATCGCCCCTCATCCTGCAACGCACACTCACCGCACCAGCCGCCTCATCCTTGCCCCCCACCACCAACATATACGGCGTCTTCAATTCCTGTGCCACCTTGATCTTCGCATTCACCCGTTCCCCCGATTCATCCACCATCACCCGCAAACCCGCAGCCTTGAGCGCTGCCCCCACCTTCTGCCCATACCCATTGAACTTGTCGCTGATCGGCAGCACACGCACCTGCTCCGGCGCCAACCACAGCGGAAACGCCCCTGCGTAATGCTCAATCAAAATGGCCATGAACCGCTCCATGCTGCCAAACGGGGCGCGGTGAATCATCACCGGCTGATGCGGCTGATTGTCCGCGCCGATGTATTCAAGCTTAAACCGCTCCGGCAGGTTGTAATCCAACTGCACCGTCCCCAACTGCCACTTGCGACCGATCACGTCCTTCACAATAAAGTCCACCTTCGGCCCGTAAAACGCTGCCTCCCCCTTCGCCTCCGTGAAGGCCACGCCCATCTCCGTCAACACCTCCCGCAATTCACGTTCCGCCCGTTCCCAGACCTCCGGCTTCCCTGAATACTTGGTGCTTTCCGGGTCGCGCAATGACAAACGAATCGCCACCTCCGGGAACCCGAACGTGTCGAACACAAATTGCACCAGTTCAATCGTCGCACGGAACTCTGCCTTGACCTGATCCTCCGTGCAGAACAAATGGGCATCATCCTGCGTGAAGCCGCGCACGCGGGTCATGCCCGTGAGTTCGCCGGATTGCTCATAGCGATAGACCGTGCCGAACTCCGCCATGCGAATGGGCAGGTCGCGGTAGCTGTGTTTGTCGCTGGCGAAAATCCGAATGTGATGCGGGCAGTTCATCGGCTTGAGCAGGTATTCCTCCTCGTCAGCCGAGCCGCCCTTCTGCACGTCCGCGACCGAGTTGGGGTGGTCCTTCATTTTGATGGTCGGAAACTGTGAATCGGAGTAGTAGGGGTAATGCCCGCTGGTTTTATACAGATCGATTTTGCCGATGTTGGGCGTGAACACCATCTGATAACCACGCTTGAGCAGTTCATCCTGCAAAAACTGTTGCAACAGCGACCGCACCATTGCGCCGCGCGGTTTCCAAAGCACCAAGCCCTGCCCGACCATTTCGTCAATGAGGAACAAGCCCAGCTTTTTGCCCACTTCACGATGATCGCGCTGCCTGGCTTCTTCGAGTTGCGTCAGGTGATGATCGAGGTCCGCCTGGGTGAAAAAGGCGGTGCCATACACACGTTGAAACCGGTCGCTGGTGATGTCGCCATGCCAGTGCGAGGACGCGACGGACATGATTTTGAACGCACCGACCAGGCCCGTTGAGGGCACATGCGGCCCCATGCAGAGGTCTTCCCAGAATGGATGATGGGTAATGGATGATGGATGATGGGCAGAATCGTCAAGTGCGCCGGTGACGTACCATGAAAGCGTGGTTGCCCCGCCTTGTTGAGCGCGTTGGGCATTATCCAGTTTGTATTTGTTTCCCTCAGCACGCAGCTTTTCAAACCCTTGATCGAAGGGCAAATCGTACCTTGTAAACCTTCGGCCCTCCGCCACGATTTTTTTCATTTCCTCTTCGATGCGCGGAAAATCGTCGGCACTGATGGGCGTGTCGAGGGCGATGTCGTAGTAAAAGCCGTTGTCCAGCGGCGGGCCGTAGGCGAGCTGGGCGCTGGGGTACAGTTTGCAGATCGCCTCCGCCATGATGTGAGCGCAGGAATGGCGGAGCAGGTACAACGCATCGGGGTTGTGTTCGCCCTTGGTGCGACCTTCCTTGTCCAACTTGGGTTGGGTGATAATCGAGAGCGCGCAGTCGCCGGGCAGGGGGCGGTACAAGTCCCACAGTCGGCCATCGACCTTGGCGCCGATGGCAGCCTTGGCCAACCCCGCACCGATGCTGGCTGCCACGTCGTAGGGTGTGACGACGTTTTGATCAAAGGCTTTCACCGAACCATCGGGCAAGGTCACTTTCATCACCGGTACTCCTAAAAACGCGATCCGAATCATTCACCACAGAGGCGCAGAGACACAGAGGAAACAGCCGACACAATCATGATCATTCCGTTGCCTTTCTCGGTGTCCTCTGTGACTCTGTGGTGAAAAGCATTCCGAAAGCAAGACCAGCCATCTTACCGTCTTCAAAGTGGATTTGGCGTTATCATCTTGGGTTTTGCGGAACGGCATTAGGCCACGAAGACACGAAGGACGCGAAGAAGAATAGAAAGGATAATGGATTAGGGATAATGGATGATGTACAAACCAAGAGGCAGTGAACGTCAACCATCTCTGAACATTATCCATCATCCACTATCCATCATCCATTCTTCTTCGTGTCCTTCGTGTCTTCGTGGCCAACGCTCTTTGCCAATGCTTTAGCCAAGACACACGATTTAACCAAGGTGAATCATGACCGAATCGACCGAAAAACGCTCTTACAAAGACACGCTCAACCTGCCCAGGACCCCTTTTGCCATGAAGGCCAACCTGGTGCAGAACGAGCCGGCCAGTGTCAAACGCTGGTTGGACATGAACCTTTACCAGCAATTGCGCCAGGCCCGCAAAGGTAGGCCGTGCTATGTGTTTCACGATGGGCCTCCCTATGCCAACGGGTCGATTCACATGGGTCACCTGCTCAACAAGGTGATGAAGGATTTGGTCGTGCGCAGTCGCACCATGATGAACTTTGATGTGCCTTACACGCCCGGGTGGGATTGTCACGGTTTGCCCATCGAGCACAAGGTGATGCAGGAAGCCGGGGACAAAGCCAAAACCATGGAGCCGTTTCAGATTCGCCGCAAGTGCAAGGAGTCGGCGGAGAAGTTCATCAAATTGCAAAAGGGGCAGATGCAACGATTGCTGACGATCGCCGATTACGACAAGCCTTATGTGACCATGGACCCGGGCTACGAGGCAGCGGTGCTGGAGGTGTTTGCGGAGATGGTGGCAAAGGGATTGGTGTACCGGGCGCTCAAACCGGTGCACTGGTCGATTGAAAATCGCACCGCCCTGGCCGAGGCCGAGCTGGAATATTACGACCGCGAAGACACGAGTGTGTATGGGATGTTCGAGGTGGTCAACAAGGAAACGCTGCCCAAGCCTTGGATTGAAGCGCTGACCGGTGGCAAAGTTTATTTGATGATTTGGACGACCACGCCCTGGACGTTACCAGCCAACATGGCGGTGGCGGTGCATCCCCGGTACGACTATGGGTTATTTCGATTTACGCAAGCGGGGCAGACCCAGTATGCGATTCTGGCACGGGAACTTGGGCCGAAGGTTTTGGCCAAGGCTGGAACGGATGTGGTTGAACTGGGCACATGTCGGGGTGAGGCATTAACTGGTTTGAACTACAACCATCCCTTCATGGATGGCTATGGTCGTCGCGTGGTCACCGCTGAATATGTCACCCTCGAAGATGGTACGGGACTGGTTCACACCGCCCCGGGCCATGGCGTGGAGGACTATCAAACAGGGTTGAAAAACAACCTGACGATTTACTGCCCCGTGAAAGAAGACGGTACATTTGATGACACGGTACCTTCGTGGTTACGGGAACCGGGGGTAAATGTTTGGAAGGCTAACGAATTGGTCGTCGAAAAATTACGATCAACAGGCAACCTGTTTTTCGATCACAAGTTCACGCACAGTTACCCGCACGATTGGCGGGGCAAAACGCCGACGATCTTCCGTGCGACGGAACAGTGGTTTGTGAATGTGAATGGTGACCGGCCGGGGCAAAAGGACATGCCTCATTTGCGTGCGCTCGCGCTGCAGGCGATCAACACCATCGACTTCAAACCCGCATGGGGTAAAAATCGTCTGCGCGGAATGCTCGAAACCCGGCCTGATTGGTGCATCTCGCGCCAACGTGCCTGGGGGTTGCCCATCCCCGCGTTTTACAATGACAAGGGTGACCCGCTGCTTACTGCGGCGAGTGTCTCGGCTGTCGCCAAGGTCATCGCCCAACATGGCTCGGATGCGTGGTTCAAACTCACCCCGGCGGAACTACTGGCACATTACGACGTGACCAATGACCCCGATGCGCCCGCATGGGCGAGGCTGGGCGAAGGTCGATCAACCAGCAGTCATGAATTTGATGAAACTCAATCACGGTCACGCCCTCACCCTAATGTGAGCGCAGCGAGCACTCCTACTCTCCCGGAGGGAGAGGGGGCGATAAACCGTTGGTCAATGGCACTCACTAAGGGCAATGACATTTTCGACGTCTGGTTCGACTCCGGCTGTTCGTGGCACGCGGCGTTGCAACGCATGCCGGATGGCAACTTCCCTGCGGACCTTTACCTCGAAGGTTCCGATCAGCATCGCGGCTGGTTTCAGGTGTCCCTGCTCTGTGCCCTTGCCTACCACGAAAAGGCCCCGTTCAAACAACTGCTCACGCATGGTTTCACCGTCGATAAGGACGGTAAAAAAATGTCCAAGTCGCTGGGCAACACCATCGAAGTCGAAGCCCTCATGAAGGAACTGGGGGCTGACGTTTGCCGATGGTGGGTCTGTTCGCTCAACACGGAAAACGACATCAAGGTTGATATGGACCTGCTCAAACTGGCGGGCGAAGAGTACCGCAAAGTGCGCAACACCATCCGCTTTTTGCTGTCGAACCTGTTTGATTATCAAATGGTGGCACATTCATCCATCCATGAAATCGCGCCCACCAGCATCGACGCATGGGTGTTGGGTGAACTCAATGCGTTGATCACGTTGGTCACCAAGGCGTACACCGATTTGGACTTCCCCAAAGTTCACGCGAGCCTGTTCAACTTCTGCAACACCACACTCAGCGCGGTGTATCTGTCAGCCACGAAAGACCGGTTGTATTGCGATGCTCCTGCAAGCCCTCGGCGAAAGCAGACGCAACAAACCATGGCCATCGTCACCGATGCCTTGCTTCGCCTGCTCGCCCCGGTGATTCCGCACACCGCGGAGGAAGCCTGGCTGTCCCTGTATGGCAAGGACGCACCGAGCGTACACCTGGCGCTGTTCCCTGAGCCGATGAAGCTGGACGTTTCGCCGAACTGGCCGGGGGTGATCACTTTGCGTGATGCGATGCTCAAAACCATTGAGGAGGCCCGCTCGCAGCAGGGCATCGACAACCCGCTGGACATCGGTTTGATTTGGCCTGCAGGCACGGGCAAGGTGCTCGGCGAGTTTGATGCGGTGGACTTGGCGGACCTGTGCGGCATCAGCCGATTTGAACTGCGCGAGGGCGTTGATAAGCCCATGGTGGAGGATTTGCGTCAGCAGCCGCGCTGTGAACGATCATGGAAACGCGATGGCACGGTCCAGTTGCGCAGCGATGGCGGGATGCTCAGCCGGCGTGATGCGCTGGCGCTGGGGCTGTCTGATGGATAATGGATAAAGGATGATGGATAATGTTCAAGTAATTGTCGTCGGATGATGATTCGGGTGTTGCTCAGAGCCACGAGCGGAAGCGAGTGGTTATTCAAATACACCGCTCGTTACCACTCGCGGCTCTGAGTTCATTTTTTCATCATGACTCACGCGGCGATTTCGTCAGTCAATTGCGTTGATGAAATGATTGCCTCCGCCGGGCCACGACCCAGGGCGAGGTAGGTGAGCGTCGGGTCGATGGATTGCAATAGCCGGGGGTCGAGCATGCGCCAGGCATCGATGATGATGCGGGGCAGGCTGCGGCGCGGCCTTGCCAGCGTTTGCAGCGCCTTGAACGATGCCCAGGGCGTGACGATCACCAGCACATCGGCCCGGTCGGTCGTTTCCTCCAACGCATCAATCACCGGAACCGTCGCAGGCAGCACTTTTCGTGCGTTTTCGCCGGCAGCCGGGTCATGAGCGATCACCGGCAAACCACGCCAGTGCAATTCCTTCACCAGCGCGATGCCTTGTGATTCATCAATCACGTCGGTGTCGGGTTTGTACGCCAAGCCCAGCACCGCAATCGTCGCCCCGCCGCCGGGCAGCAGGGTTTGCACATGACCGCAAACCAGGTCCGCAAGGCGTGACACATGCTGACGGTTGGCGGTATCGACGGCTTGTGCCAGGTCGCTTTGTCCGCCGGTGTTTCTGGCGACTGTCGCCAGGGCGATGTTGTCGCGTGGGAAGCAGGGGCCGCCGTAGCCCACGGCTGCCTTGAGGTACTTGCGGCCAATGCGACTGTCCAACCCGATGGCCTGCGTCACCAAATCGACATCGGCCCCGGGCAGGTTCTGGCAAACGGAGCCGAGCATGTTGGCGAAAGTGATTTTGGTGGTGACAAAAGTGTTGACAGCGATTTTGGCAAGCTCGGCATTGACGAAGTTCATGCGTGCCACATCGGGCTGGGTGAGTGCGGCCTGACGACCGATGGCTTCGAGCAGGTCGCCCGCGTAGTCATCACTTTGGCCGATGAGCAGCATATCGGGGCGCAGAAAATCACGGATCACGGAACCGATGGCGACGAATTCAGGGCTGTAGCAAAGGCCCAGGTTTTGCCCGACGATGCGACCGGAGGCGCGTTCGAGGGTTTGACGGATCGGGCCTTGGGTGGAACCGGGCATGACGGTACTGGTGATGACGACCAGGTGGTAGCTGGATTTGCGGCGCAGGGCGGAGCCGACTTTTTCGCACACGGCCAGTACGCTGTCGAGCACGAAGCCGCCGTCGGACCCGGAGGGCGTGGGTACGAGAATCATCGTGGCCTGGGTTTGGCGAATGGCGGATTCGAGGTCGGTCGTGGCGTGAAAGTTCGAGCCGGCCTGTTGCAACAGTTCGACCAGGCCCGGTTCGTGAATCGGGGGCTGATGTTGATTGATCAGGGCGACTCGCTGGGCATCATTGTCAACACCGGTGACGACAAAGCCGCGTGTGGCCAAGGCGGCGGCGATGGGGCAGCCGAGTTTGCCCTGACCGATCATGGACAGATGTTTGGGGGGTTGTGGCAGAGGCATGGGTGAAGTCCTTACGGCAAGTGGCCGGGCGGTCACGGTCTCACGAAGCAGACCCTGCTTTTATCGGTCAGCGCGAGCCTGTCAGTGCAATCGAAATGAGTTGGAGCAGGGGGGGGTATGACGCCGTGCCCTTTAGGGCCGGATATTCGTGTGATTGATTTGGTGCGATCCGGGGCTAAAGCCCTCGGCGTCATGACATGCAGTAACACTTCAGTCTTTGCAAAGCACAAAGCACCCCAGGGCGTACACATTGCGTCGCCAGTCGGTGTCGCCGGCGTGGGCCTGGTAATCAAGGGCAGCCCCGCGCTCGCAGCGCACCCAGTGATTGGTTTGGTTTTTCAGCCAATAAGCCTGCTCTGCAATCATGAAACCTTCCAGCAACCTCGGCAGACGATTTGCACCATACACCCGGCACATCGGGGCGAACACCGCATCACGCCCGACCGGAATCGTCAACAACATCACCGCACTCGGCTTCATCAGTTTTTTCAAATACCCCATGGCTTGCAGGTCGCCGTCGTTTTGCTCCGCCTGCACACCGTACCGACCGATCAACCCGACATGTTCGATGACCGAGCAGTTCATCACCAGGTCATAGGGCGAGCCGGGGGTTGACACCTGCAACAAGTCGCCACGCACAAATTGCAGTTTGGGTTCGACATACGGCCAGTTGACCGGTTGCAGATCAATGGCGGTGACGTGATAACCCTTGTGCACGGCGATCATGCCCAGCCAACTGTCACCGGGGCCGAACTCAAGGGCGGTGGGGGGTGATGCAGAGCCGGGTGAGGCGTTGCTGGCTGGCGCGGGGGGTATGTGGGCAGCGATCCATGACCATTCGATATGACGATCGCCAAACAGGTTGACAGGCGTCGGCGGCGGACCGCCTGCGGGGTTGGCGGGCACCACAACCGGTTGAAGCGGGGTATTCATAAGGGCACCGAGGGTGTTGTTAAAAAGCATCGTCCTTCCGATTCATGAAGTCATTTTCGCCGCAGGGAGCAAAGAAGAATATAAGCCACAAAGAGACGAATGGCACGAAGAAGAGCTGTGGCCCAACGGTCGAGTGGCAGAACCAAGCCAAGAACGAGGCCGACAGGCCGAGGGCTTGGGTATTCGGAGGAGTGACCGAGTGATTGAACATTTTGCGGTGAAAAAATTGAATGGGTGTCTTTGTGGCCAGGGGAGGTGTCATATTTAAAGACGTGATAAATCGCGGCGCTAACTGCGGACTATTACTCCGTCATTTGACCACTTGGCGTAAAAAATCGAACTGCGAATTTTTGGCGATGCGATTTCGAGGGCAGAAAGAAAATGCGCTTGCCCTGTCACGCCGACCCGTCCGCATACCGATACACTCATCACAAGCAAAGACCATTCAAAACAAAAATGAAAACCGACACCCCCAACCTGCCCTTGCGTTGTCTTTCGATTGATGTCGAAGATTATTACCAGATAGAGTCGGCTTACCACGTCATCCCCAAAAGCGATTGGGACCACTGGCCGGCGCGGGTGGAACGCAATACCGATTTGTTGCTCGAATTGTTTGCTCGTCACGGGCGCAAGGGCACGTTTTTTGTTTTGGGTTCGATGGCTCGCAAACATCCGACGCTGGTGCGGCGCATCGTGGCCGGGGGCCATGAAATCGCCAGCCATGGCACGATGCACGATCGATTGCACCGACTCAATGCTGAATCGTTTCGTGAAGACCTGCACGCGAGCAAAGTGATTTTGGAGGACCAGGCGCAGCAGCCGGTGATCGGTTACCGTGCCCCGACTTTTTCGGTGACCCCCCAAACGGCGTGGGCGATTGATGTGTTGCACCGCGAAGGGTTTCAATACGATGCGTCGATCTTTCCGGTGCATCATCCCTTGTACGGCATACCGGGCGCACCCGATCAGCCGTTTTATGTGCGTGGTCATGCTCAAGGGGCGACGTTGCTGGAAGTGCCAGCGTTGACGTGGAAGGTCGGCAAAAAGAAATTGGCGGTGGCCGGGGGTGGATATTTTCGTTTGCTGCCGCTCTGGTTCATGCAGCGCGGTTTGCAACAGGCAGCGCAGCAACATCGACCGGCGGTGCTTTACTTTCACCCGTGGGAATTTGATGCCGACCTGCCACGGATGCCCCTGAAATTCACGGGCCGATTACGCACCTACACCGGTTTGAAACGTGCTGCCCATCGGCTTGAAAAAATCATGCAGCAACCCGCGCGTTGGTGTGCCCTGCGCGAGGTGCTGGATGAGTTGCACACCATGGCCAAGCGCGTGCCGACATGGACGTTGAAAGAATGAGTGCTTGGGCGATGGTGAGCCATTTGCATCAATTGTTACTGGCGGTGACAAAGACTTTGGGTTCCTGCAAGGGGCGGGTGTCACCGGAAAAATCGTTGCCGGAGACGGTGCGACCGGTGGTGTTGTTGATATAGATGCCGTAGTTGGGGCCGGCCAGGGAAAAGTCGCTGCGGGTGGCACGGAAGATATTATTTTTCACCGTGTAATTGATGGCGTTTTCAACGGAGATGCCGCGTTCGCTGTAGTTTTGAATGGTGTTGTTTTCGATACGGATGTTGGAATGCAGCCGTGCGGTGGGCGTGGCTTGCGTGGCGTTGATGATGACATGAATATCACCATGTTTGGCGGCGGAGGATTCAAAGCCGCAGAAGTCGGTTTGGTTGCTCAGAATTTGCAGATTGACACTGTAGAGACCGTTGTGCCATAGCACAGCTTCGTTGAGCAAGGCGATGGCGGAACGCGAAGCCCCGGTGTAGGTGTTGCCTTTGATCAGGCCGTTGGTGGAGCGAACAACGGTACCGAAGCGTCGGATGCCGGTGAACTGGTTGTTGCGAATGACGAACATATTGTTGCGGCGGGAAAGGTTGAAAAGCTGATCGCTGTTGACGGCCTGATTGACCGTGAGGGTGCTGGTCAGGGCAGGGGTGAAGGTAATATCACGGTTGGCACTGTTTTGCGGATTGGTGACGACAGTGGTGACCTGATAGGTATCGCCGATCATGACACCATCGCGCGGGTTGAAAAAGCGGAAGCTGTCGCCGACCTGGAAATGCATCAGGTCGTTGAAGGGCACGGTGACCTTGTTCCAATTCACCTGGTCCTGCTCCAGCACGAACAGGCCTTTGTTGTAGAGGGCGATGCCATCGTCGCCGACGCCCTCGAAGGAGCAGCCTTCGATCCATGGGCCGGTGGGGTTGGCGCGGCAGTGAACACCATCGGCATTGCCTGCAAACCAGCGCGTGGTGTCCTTGATTTTCGAATGACAATCCAGAATTTTGACATGGTTGGTGTCGATCAGCGAATAGTGGCCGGAGGGGGCGGTGTAGTTGGTGATACGGTCAAAGGTGATGTCGGTGGAGCCCTTGTTGATGCTGAACAGGCTTTGCGTGTTGTTGCGGGCAAAGAGAATCAACTGGTCATTGAGGGCAAAGCGGGAACTGAAACCTTTGGTGAGCAGATCGACGGTGAATTGGTCGGAACCGATTTGTGTCAGACTTGATTTACTAAAGCTGAAGATGCTTTCGACACCGTTTTTGAGCCAGCCGCGACGTGCGGGGTCCAGCAGGCTGCCCCAGGTCCAGTTGTCGAGCATGTGCTGGTCGTTGAAGTTGGGGTAACCGGGCAGACGGCGGAGGGTGATTCGGCCCAGGGAATGATCGACAGCTTCGACGACGCCGATGGAATGAGGAATGGGGTTGTGTTCAAGGGTGAGTTTGCGCACGGTGATGCGTGAACAGTTGTTCATGCGGATCAGGCCGGCGTTGGGGTTTTGAATGATGAACTTGGCGTTGTTGCCGTCGATGATCAGATCGCCGGCGTTTTCCAGAAGGATGACCTGTTTTTCGTTGGGGTAGGGCGGATCGACGTAGTACGTGGCCCCGGCAGCAAACTGGACGAGTGCAGGGGTGTTGGCGACAGCGGTGGCGATGGCGCTGCGAATGTCGGTGAGCGTGGCCCCGGCGGGGATGGATTGAGTGTAAGTTGGGGCACGTAGTTGGTAGATGAAGGTGGCGGACCATGGGCCGGGGTTATTGGCAGCATCACGGGCACGCACGCGCCAGAAACGATTGGCTTGAAAGAGCGGAGCTTTGGGCACGAAGCGGGGCACTTCCATGAAGTCGGAAACAACAATGGTGGTGAAAGTGGAATCGGCTGCGACCTGGATGTCATAGCCCACGGCATTGCTGACGGAAGACCAGGTGAAGTGCGGGTTTTGGACGTAACCCAACTGGTTGTTGGCTGGATGCGTGAGCGTCGGCGCGGTCAATTGGGCGTTGATGGGTTGCGGCCCGGTGAAGATGCAGCCGGCAAAAATCAGAACACAGATGATTCCGGAAAACCAAACGCTGGGTGTCCATGGGCACATGTTCAAGCTCCTTGTGCGGATAAAGGAAAATGCAAGCTGCAAAGATGAATCGCGAATCGCCTCCGTGAAGCAAAGACGGGAGTCACCTGCACCATGCACATGAACAAAGAACATCAACCGTACCCATACCATAGCAAATGCTTGTGTCTGTGTCAATCAAGTCATCATTTCAATGATTCAGTATGATATGACCCGAATGTGATAGATAAATATATTAAAATATGTAGTTTATGTGGTTTTTAAACCGATATGATAGGCTGAAGTCAATTTATTTTTTACATTTTAACTGGCTGTATAATTATAATATGCTTGACATCGTCACACAAATCATGTAATTTAAATGACACAGATTTGACGTGGTGCGGGTGGTGGTCATCCAAGGTTTTCAAGACATGACAACGCAGACAACGGAACAACCCGCATTGATGGCGCAACGCTCTGCGGTGGTGGACGTGGTGGAGGAGCTTTCACGACGGATTCGTGAGGGGCGATTTGCCACCGGCCAGCGCTTGCCGACGGTTCGGCAGATGGGGCATGATTTTGGGGTCAGTGCCAACACGGTGGCGGCGGCGCTGGGCATTTTGGAATCGCAGAAGGTGCTGGTGCGGCGGCAACGTCGGGGCATTTATGTACGACAATCCACCGGCCCGGTACAGTCGATGGCGGTGGGGCTGATTACCCCGCAGGCGGTTGGGTTTGAGGGCCGAGATAGCTGGGAGAGTCATGTCACGCTGGGTTGCTTTTCCGAATTGGTGCGTCGTGGGCATCAACCACAAATGTTGCAGACGACCAGTGCACAGAGCGATTCATGGTTAAGTGTGTGTCGCTCCATGGTGGCACAGAACAGTGCGTTGCGCGGCATCGTGTTTACCTGGAGCGTTTGCGGCGAATCGGAACTCAAACGCATGGTAGATGAACTGGGCGTACCGGTAATCAAAATCGGACGATCAGCCGACAGTTGCAAGCATAATTTTGTATCGATCGATCATTTTGGTGCGGGACGAACCGCCGGTGAACGGGCTGCCCATCGGCTTCCGGGATCGGTGCTGGTGTTGTCGGGGCCAGCCCCGCATGATTTTCCGCGCCGCAGGTTGGCGGATGGGTTGATCAATCGCTTGCAGGAGGCAAGGCATCATCGACTGCGGGTGGACATCATGACGGTGGGCGATCAGCCCGGCGACGGTGAACGAGCGATGCTCGAATACCTGGCGGACAACGACCCACCCCGACTGGTATTTTCCATCGGCGATTTGATCGCCATTGATGCGATGCACGCGGCGCAGTCAAAGGGTTTGCGCGTGCCGGAGGATGTGGCGTTCATCGGGTCGGCGGGGTTGGACGCCTGTCGGGTATGTCGTCCGACGCTGGCGCACACGCAGCAACCGATGGAGCAACTGGGCATCGCTGCGGTGGACTTGGTGGAACAAATGTGCCAGACGGGACAAAGCTGGGCAAGCGGAAGGGAACTGCCGATCACCTGGGTCGATGGCGGATCACTGGACAGCCCGACGGATGCGTCGGGTTCACAGGGTTAGAGCAATTTGCAGAATTAACCAGACTACTTGGACCCCCTCTCCCTCCGGAAGAGGGTGGCCGAGTCTGCGAGACCGGGTGAGGGCGCTATGCAGAAAAGACCATGAATCAATGGGTTTTGAAATACCAGACACGCCCTCACCCTAACCCTCTCCCGGAGGGAGAGGGGACCGAACAAGGCATGCTGTATTCCAAAGAATCATGCAAACTGCTCTAAAAACGACCAGTTCATCAACGGGTCGTGCGTCGGGTTCGGTTGGGCAGGTTGGGTTCATCGATCACTTCATGAAAGGATTGACCCATGTCGGCTTACCAACGCAACGTTCGGATGGGGTTCACCTTGATCGAACTACTGGTGGTCATTTCCATCATTGCCCTGCTGGTGGCTTTGCTTTTGCCGGCGTTGTCAGCGGCGCGGCGCAGTGCCCGTGAATTGCAATGTTTGACCAATATCCGCCAACTGGGCATGGCCACGCTGAGCTATGTGGACCAGCATCGCGGCTTTTTACCCAACCAGGGTGTGCCTGATGAATCGCAATGGGTGTATCGATTATTTCCCGTAGTCTATGATCGACCAGCCGCAACACCGTGGTTTATCGCGGGTGATCCGAATCCGCCGCCGGGCTTGGTCGGCACGGTGTTTGAGTGCCCGGATATACGTCAGGTGGACACACGCGACCTTCAACTGCGCGGATTGACCATGCCGACGGTGATGCGCAGCTATGGCCTGAACCACCGCATCATCGACAATACCAGCACCACTGCGGATCGACTGGATGCATTGCCGCGTGCTTCGGGCGTGGCGCTGCTCAGCGACGTTTACAACAGTTCATCGATGCTTCGCTCGGCTGTCGCCCGGCGTCATGCGAACATGCGTTGCAATGCGGTGTATGCCGATGGTCATGCACAGTCGGTCGATCCGGGCACCATCGTGCTGGCGGGGGATACGAGTTACCTCAACGAATTTTGGGGACGAACCAACATGCCCGATGCGATGCGCTGGTGGTAGCACACGCCCGAACAGCACGACCCGTTGAAATTCACGATCGATTGAATTCATGACGCAGCAAGGTCGTCAGGCGGTCATGCTGCATCGGTATCACACTCATTTTCAGGAACGCACGGATGTTTCAAAATGGCAACGGTCGCGGGGCGGGTTGGTGGTGTCGGGCCATGCTGTTGATGGTGTTGATGTATGGGGGAATCAACCATGCAGGGGCGGCGAACTGCGCTTTCTATTCAAAATGAAGTCGCCGGTTGCGGGTGATTATTCCGTGGGTACGAATTGACCGATGAAAAGCGGTTCCTCGAAGCGGCGGAGTTGTGCGCCCATCGCACCATGGCAGGGCAGTGGGTGCAGCCGGTACACCCCAGCGATCAGGTCACCATTCATCCAAACGGGCGATTTGCCGGTCAAAGTCTGCTGTGGTATCGCGGGGATGAACCGTTCCGACTGGGTTGGCCGCGTCAGCCGGGAGATGCGCCACAGCGACAGGTGCCGGCATGGAAGGTCAGCTCCGTCGGTCTGTCGCTCGAACAGCCGACGACCTACTTCGGCGGAGGGGCTGACGGTTTCAGCATGATTCAAATGTCCGCTTACGCTCCGCATCTGCTGCGGGTTTATCAGCACACCAGGCAGCCGCTCATCCGTGCTTTTGCCCGCAACAGCATCATCGGTCGATTCACCAACTACCCCGGTTACTACGTCAACGGCTACACCGATCTGCATCAGGCAGCGGACTACCCCTACACCGGCCCGGATGTCACCAGTATCTACTATCACCATATTCCGGTTCATCTGGCGTTCACGCTCGACTGGCTGTTTACCGAAGCGCAGGTGCGCAGTGACAACCGCATTCGCTTTCCTTTCGTGCGTCAGCATCGCTATGTCTGGTTTCACAGTCGGTTGTTCGGCCACGCACCCGGTCAGGTGTTTGAGGATGCCGCTGCGCTGCCGCGCTTGGACCCGAAACTGGTGGTCGTGGAACAGCCGGAGGTCAATCACCTGCTGGCTCGTGGCCGCGACCGCTGGTGGGTGATTTTGATGAATGATGCCCAACATGCGGTTCAGGCGGATGTACGAATCGCAGCCGAGGGTGGCGGATTGCGTATGGGTGCGGAATATGCAAGCCATGACGCACAGGGCAACATCATCGGCCACGGAATTTTGACCGAGCAATTGCGTCATGAAGTGCCTGCGCAAGGGTTGATCGCACTGGCGTTACCCGCGCAGGTCAGCGAGCCGGCACCTCCGCCGATGCTGTCGGAAGGGCGACTTGAACGTGAACTGGACCCGACCTGGGGCCGACTGCATGCGTTTCGAATTCGTGGCCCGTTTGGCAATGATTCGCTTTATGTGTTTGCCACGGGTCGTCCGCCGGGCGGTCGCGTGACCCTGCAATTGGACGGCGATACACAGGGTTCACGTGTTGACACGGACTACCCGTATGAATTCAGCATTTATCCGTGGGCGATGCAAACGGACATGACTTTCCGTCTGACATTGGAAGCCCCCGATGGCAGTACGGTTCGCACCGAATCGATGACCTTGCCCGGCAGCAAAGCCACGGAAGGCGGCGCACGATGAACCTGACCTGGCTGGACTGGTCGATCGTGGTGGCCATGGTCGTGGGGTTGGTGATCGTGGCTGTTCACACCCAGCGTTACACCCGCAGTGTGACCGGGTTTCTGGCCGCGGAACGTTGTGCGGGTCGTTATCTGCTGACCCTGGCCGAGGGCATGGCGGGCATCGGCGTGGGTTGGGTCATCGCCAACTTTGAAAAGTTTTATGAAGCGGGGTTCGCGGCCAGTTGGTGGGGTTTCATGCTCATGCCCATCGGGTTGATCATCGCCTTGTCGGGCTGGGTGCTGTATCGCTATCGTGAAACCCGTGTGCTGACGATGGCGCAGTTGTTTGAGCTGCGTTACAGCCGATCATTCCGCATTTACGCCGGGGTGCTTGCCTGGATTTCAGGGGCGGTGAACTACGGCATATTTCCGCTGGTGACCGGTCGCTTTCTGATTTACTTTTGCGGATTGCCTGAATCGGTGAGCCTGGTCGGCTGGTCCGTTCCGACGCTGCCGATCGTCATGGCAATCATGTTGAGCATCGCGCTGTTTTTCACGCTCAGTGGCGGCATGATCGCGGTGATGGTGACCGATTTTCTGCAAGGTCAATTTTTCAACATCGCATTTCTGGTCATGCTGGGTACGTTGCTTTTGACGTTCAACTGGTCGCAGATCATCGAGGCACTGAGTACTGCCCCAGCCGGCCATTCGATGCTCGACCCGTTCGATCAGGCAAAGGTGTCGGACTTCAACGTGGTGTTTTTTCTGATTTTCGCCTTCAAGGCTTTTTACAACTGTCTGGGGTGGCAGGGCAATCAGGGCTACAACTGCTCGGCCAAAAGTCCGCATGAAGCAAAAATGGCACGGGTGCTGGCGGAGTGGCGCAACGGGGTGACTTATCTGATGCTGTTGTTGCTGCCGGTGTGTGCCTATGTGCTGTTGCATCATGCCAATCACGTTGCTGCCGCCCAGCAGGTTCAACAAGCCCTGGGCGCGATTGATGACCCGCAGGCACGCATTCAAATGACCGTGCCGGTGGCGCTGGCGCAGGTGTTGCCCATCGGGGTGATCGGTTTATTCTGTGCCGCCATGATCGCCGCAGCCATCAGCACCGACGACAGCTACCTGCATTCATGGGGCAGCATATTCATTCAGGATGTGTTGCTGCCCCTGCGAGGTCGGCCGCTCACCCCCGCGCAGCACATGTTGGCGTTGCGTTTGTCCGTGATCGGCGTGGCCGTATTCGCCTTCTTTTTTTCCCTGTTTTTCCCGCTCAAGGATCATCTGTTCATGTTCTTTCTGGTCACCGGGACGATTTATTTGGGCGGTTCGGGGGCTGTGATCATCGGTGCTTTATACTGGCCACGGGGCACCACGCAGGGCGCATGGGCGGCCATGACCACCGGCTGGGTCGTCGCCATCACGGGCATGAGTTGGCAGATCATCGACCCGGCTGCCTTTGATCGGTTGGACGCAGCCTTGCCCGCCTGGGTGCCGGTCAACGGCGTGGGCGTGGCGATGATCGCGTATCTGGCTTCGATCATCACCTATATCGGGGTATCGCTGGTGACTTGCCGTGAACCGTACAACCTCGACAAACTGCTGTTGCGCGGCGAATACGCACCGTCGGACGAACCGATGCGTAAACCAGCTGTCGGGTTGGCGGCACTGGGCATCACCAGTGAGTTCACCCGTGGTGACAAGGTCATTTATTTCGCCAAAATCACCTGGTCGCTGTTCTGGTTCGCAGCATTTGTGATCGGTACGACACTGGGGCTGACCGTCGGCATCAGCGACACCGCATGGGCCAACTGGTGGCTGTTCACCATCATCATCAGCATGATCGTCGGCGTCGTCACCACCGTCTGGTTTTTGTGGGGCGGGTTCCGTGATATGGCTGACCTGTTCCGCAACCTGCGACAACAATCCGACCTACTCGACCAGCGTATTGACAGCGCAGTAGTGCCCCGCGAACATGACGACGCAGCTTCGACAATGACTTCCCCTTTATCGAAAGCTTCCCCTTTACCGACACCCTCTTCCGCCACGACGACCCAAACGCCATGACATCTGCCATGACTGATGAGCAACTGCAATTCAAAGACCCCCCGGTGATGTATCGCCCTGTGCCGTTCTGGAGTTGGAACGAACAGTTGGAAGCTGATGAGGTACGCCGTCAATTGCGCCTGCTTGCCGAGGCGGGCTATGGTGGTGCATTCATGCACAGTCGCACCGGCCTGCTGACGCCCTATCTGGGCGAACAATGGTTCGATGCCATTGCCGTGGTGATCGATGAGTGCCGGACCCTTGGCTTGAAAATCTGGCTGTACGATGAAGACACCTGGCCCAGCGGATTCAGCGGCGGCAGTGTGCCCCGTACCGACCCGCTTTATCGCCCCATGGCAATCTTTGCCGCAAGGGTGGGTGATTCTGTGCCCCCGCTTGCCGTGCCTGTAGGCGAACCATGTCGAGGGCTGCAAATTTATCAGTACACTGAGCCGCTGGGCAATCCGCGTTTCAACGGCACAACCTACATCAACCCGCTGCACCGACAGGCCGTCGCCTGTTTTATTCGTGAAGCCTACGAAAGCTACCACCAGCGATTCAGCCAGCACTACGGCTCACTCATTCCCGCAACCTTCACCGACGAACCCTCGGCCTTCTCCCTGGCGACCGCTCTGCCCATCGGCGGGGTTCCCTTTGCCCCTGAACTGCCGGAACATCATCGCCTGCTGCATGGCGAAGACCCACTGCCCCTGCTGCACCTGTTATTCATCGATGACCCGCAGGCAGCCGCGTTCCGCGTTCGCTACTACCGCACGGCCAACGACCTGTTCACCCGTCACTTCACCCGCCAACTGGCCGACTGGTGCGAACAACACCACATCACCTTCACCGGCCACTATGTTTTCGAAGAAAAACTGTTGCGTCAGCAATCGGTCGGCACCGTCGTCGCAGGTCAGTACCGCTACATGCACATCCCCGGCATCGATCATCTGGGTTTGCAGGTGCGTGAACGAGTGACCGCCAAGGTATGCCAGGGCGCTGTCAATCAGTTTGCCAAGCCGCGGATGCTCAGCGAGCTTTACGGTGCCGCAGGCCAGCACCTTTCGCCGGCGGATCGCTTATGGATCGGCAGACAACAAGCTGCCCTGGGCGTCAACCTTTTCGTTCCCCATCTGGCGCTTTACACCATGGCCGGTTGTCGCAAACGTGATTACCCGGCCAACCTGTTTTATCAACAACCCTGGTGGCCGCTCACGCGCCTGGTCGAAGACGACCTGTCCCGTTTGGCACTGACACTTTCACAAGGGCGGTATGTTGCTGATGTTCTGCTGTTGCACCCGGCCGAGTCGGTGTTCGTACCTTGGCGAAGCCGAGTGTATTCATCAGGCGAACCGTCAACGCCAATGGTCCATCATCACACCATCGACGACGATGCTCGTGCGCTGGTTGAGGCGATTGATCAACATCTTGCAGCCATGGTGAACCTGTTGCTGGGTGAGCGCATCGGCTTTGATGTCGGCGAAGAGGGTGCCCTGCATGACCTGGGGCAGATCGTGCAGTTGGACGGTGGCACATTTTTACAGGTCGGAGCGATGCGCTACCGTGTCGTGCTGCTGCCTCACATGTTGACGATTCGACCGACCATATTCGCGCTGTTGCGTCGCTTCACTGCTGCGGGTGGCATGGTGCTGCGCAGCGCCGACGGCCCGACATTGCTCGATGGCGCACCTGATAGCGACCTCCAATCGTGGGTCGCTGCGCTGCCCAGGTACGAATCCGATGCGCTCGTTGATGTCATTCGATCGATTGCCCCTCAGCCGGTGCATTTTCAACCCGACCCCGCCTGCGGCGAAGCAACCCGTCGCCTGCTGTGGGCGCATGTCCGCGAGTTGGCAGACGGTCAGCGGCGGGTTTACCTGGTCAACCTCAGCAGAACGCACGACATCGTCGGCACGCTGCACATCACCGGTCACTGGGCTGGCGCTTTGAAATTGGACACCCAAACCGGCCAATGCGACCCGCTTGCGGTATCGGAGCATCAGCCCGACCATGTTGCCGTGAAGTTGCATCTGCCGCCGATTCATCACCTGCTGCTGGATTTGTCACCCCTGCAATCAACCCCATTGCCAACGGTGATGGCCGAAGCCGATGACCTGACAGACCTTGATTTTGCGAGCGCCCGTGTCGAGCGCCTTGATGACAATGCCCTGATACTCGACACCGCCCGCTGGCGCGAAGGTGATGGGCCTTGGTCAGTTCACCCCTTGCCGGTGATCGCCATTCAGCAGCGACTCAACGCCCTGCGCTACCACGGCCCAGTGACCCTGCGCTTCCCGCTGCGCGTCGGCAACCTGGCCGGTGATCGTTCACTGCGCTTGGTCATCGAACACCCCGAACGTTACCTCATCCGGGTGAATCAACAAAAGGTTGCTTACGACGGACTACCGTTTTGGCGTGACATTCGCTGGCTGCCCATCGACATCACCGGGCTTTTGCGTTCGGGTGACAATGTCATCGAACTGCACTGCCCTGACTTCCACTTCGGCGACCCCACAAGCTTCGATGACCCCGCTGCCCGTTACGGGACCGAAATCGAGTCGCTTTTCCTCGTCGGCGACTTCTCCGTGCAAGGTCGATATCAAGCGGAAAGCATTGCCCATCCGACATTGACGGAGGCTGACGCTCCAACCTTCCGTCGCTTCATTTTTGAAGCAGCATCGTTGCAGGTGGTTGAACCGGGCCTGCTGCAACCCGGCGATGTCACCACGCAGGGATTACCGTTTTATGCAGGGCGCTTGCGTTTGACGGTGCCGCTGCCGCTGACGGGACCGGGGGCCAATTACCGAATCAGGTCATTCGATGCCGCTGGTTTACGCATCGCCATCGGTGATCGCATCATCACCGATGCCGCACTTGCGCCGGTCACTTTCCGCCTTGACGCACCCGCAGCACCGTCGGCGAATTTGCGCATCACCTTGTACGGGACGTTACGTAACCTGTTAGGCCCGCACCACCACCCCGGCCCGGAACTGCGCTTTGTCGGCCCAGCGCATTTCACCCCCTGGCCCTCGGCCAATCAATACCAGGCAACCGCAACCATCGCCCAGGCGGCACTGGATTGGGCTGCTGGCGGACATCCGCCGGAGACTTGGAATTGCAACTACCATGTCATGAGTTTCGGGGCCATCGGTTGATTCGATGACAATCAGTGCGATGACTTTGCCGGTGTTGCTCAGGGCCACGAATGGAAGCGATTGGTACTTGCACTTAGAAACTGTTTCATAACTTAGTACACGGTGGGGCGGGCGTCCCGCCTGCCAATGGGCGCAAGCCCATTTAGAACAACCATTGTCGATCTATATGAGCCTTCGGCTCATTGACAGGCGAGACGCCTGCCCCACCCAAACCAGTTATGAAACAGTTACTTAACCGCTCGATGACGTGCTTGACTCACCTTACATTCCGCACGCGATCACTTCCCGTTTACAAATCCAATTCCTGCGCCTGCTCCGCGTGGTCCATGATGAAGCGAAACCGAGCCGACGCATCCTTGCCCATCAACTCCGCGATCACCTTGTCCGTCTCCAGTGGGTCAACGATTTCCACCCGCAGCAGCCGACGGGTTTTCGGATTCAGCGTCGTCTCCCACAACACCTTGGGCATCATTTCCCCCAAACCTTTGAACCGCGTGATTTCAGCCTTGGCGCTGCCCTTGTGTTCCTTCAATAACCGTTCCTTGTCCGCATCGTCCTTGGCCCAGTGAGTCACCTTGCCCAGATCAATCCGATACAACGGCGGCTGCGCCAAGTACACCTTCCCCGCACGCATCAACTCCGGGCAATAACGATAAATGAAAGTGAGCAGCAGCGTCGCAATGTGATGCCCGTCACTGTCCGCATCGGTCAGAATGATGATCTTCCCGTAACGCAGTTTCGACAGCTCAAAACTTTTGCCCACGCCGCAGCCAAAGGCTGTGATCAGGTCCGCCAGTTCCTTGTTTTCCAAAACCTTGCCCAAACTCGCGCCCTCGGTATTCAGCACCTTGCCCCGCAAAGGCAATATCGCCTGTCGATTGCGATCGCGTCCCTGTTTGGCGCTGCCGCCGGCCGAGTCGCCTTCGACGATAAACAACTCACTGTCTTCCGCATCATGCGTATTGCAGTCGGAAAGTTTGCCGGGCAGTGACAGCCGACCGGAGGTCGCACTTTTTCGGGTGATTTCCGCCTGGGCTGCGCGTGAGGCTTCACGGGCACGGGCCGCCATGATGATGCGGGCGACGATTGCTTCCGCGGTGGTGCGGTTTTCGTTGAGCCATTGTTCGAGGACCGGGCGCACCGCCGAGTCCAGTGCGGTCGCCACTTCGGGGTTGTTGAGTCGGTCCTTGGTCTGCCCCTGAAATTGCGGATCGCTCACGAACACCGACAGCACGCCGACGACACCTTCGCGGATGTCATCGGGCGTCAGCGTCACGCCCTTGGGTTGCAGGTTGTGCGTGTCGATGTAATTGCGTACCGCTTTGGCGATGCCGGTGCGCAGGCCGGTTTCGTGCGTACCGCCGGAGCCGGTGGGTATGCCGTTGACGTAGCTTTTGAGGTACTCTTCCGTGCCCTCGGTCCAACTGAAGGCCACATCAATTTTGCAGCCGTTGTCTTTGGTGATCGTGAAGGGCGTTTCATGCGTCACCTTCACATTACGCAAGCCCACCAGTTTGCGGGCAAAGGCGGTCAATCCCTCAGCGTGTTCAAACACATCGCGCTGTTTGCTTGCCTCATCGGTGAAGGTGACTTTGACGCCCTTGTGAATGTACGAAATCACTTCACAGCGTTCACGGATGAGGTTGGCATCGAACTCGATTTTGGGGAATATTTCCGGGTCGGGGTGAAAGTAAACGGCGGTGCCGCTGCCGCGAGCTGCGCCGATTTTTTTAAGTTTGCCGGTGACGATGCCGCGTTCGAAGGTCATCTGCCATTCGCTGCCATCCTTGCGCACGGTGGCGATGAGTTTTTTCGACAAGGCGTTGACGACCGACGCCCCGACGCCATGCAACCCGCCTGACGTGGTGTAATTTTTGTGATCGAATTTGCCCCCCGCGTGCAGCATCGAAAAAATCACTTCCAGTGCCGACTTTTTGGTCTGCTTGTGCAGGTCCACCGGAATGCCCCGTCCGTTGTCGCTGACGGTGATGCTGGTGCCGTCGTCGTGCAACGTGACATCGATGGCTGAGGCGTGACCGTTCATCGCCTCATCGACGGCGTTGTCGAGTATTTCCCAGACCAGGTGGTGCAGACCAGCCGACCCGGTTCCCCCGATGTACATGCCCGGCCGCTTGCGCACCGGTTCCAAACCTTCGAGCACCTGAATCGACTGAGCGTTGTAACTGGCGGTGG
This sequence comes from uncultured Phycisphaeraceae bacterium, assembly GCA_964547135.1. Classification (GTDB taxonomy): domain Bacteria; phylum Planctomycetota; class Phycisphaerae; order Phycisphaerales; family Phycisphaeraceae; genus JAJXSS01. The sequence goes on from CAZJMK010000024.1 coordinate 40,763, forward strand.
TCATAAAGCGTCATCCGTGACGAATAAAAAAACACTTCATCCATGCGGCATAGGGTATTATAACGGCATGAACAGCCGGGAGATCATCGCACGGTTATATCGTGAAGGCTGGCGAATGTCTCGCATCAAAGGCAGTCATCATCATTTTGTTCACCCACTGCGCCAAGGCGCACGCGTGACGGTTCCGCATCCGAAAAAAGATATTCCGCGCAACACGATGCGTAGCATATACAGACAAGCCGGCTGGAGCACCCCATGAATTATCTCATCGCCATTCACAAAGACCCCGATTCGGACTACGGCGTTACCGTCCCCGATCTGCCCGGTTGCTTTTCCGCCGGGTCATCCATGGATGAAGCCCTGCTCATGGCCAGGGAAGCCATTGAACTGCATATCGAGTGCATGTTGCAGGATGGCGAAGAAATACCCTTGCCGCACGACATCGAAGAGCTTCGCCAAAACCCCGATTACGCCGATGCCATCTGGGCGGTGGTGTCAGTCGATGTGCCTAAATCCCTTCACGCGGCATAAAGCACCTCATGGTTTTCCCAGATGTGCTTGCGACGAAACGGATTGGTAATCGATGACTTCTCCACCAGGTCCACAGAGCGCCCGAAAATACCTTGCAGTTCATCAGTCATCGTCGGCCAATCCCACAAACTCCAAGGTGCCTGCTGATCAAACGTCACCATCACATCCACATCGCTATCGGCGCGAAAATCGTCCCGCAATGCGGAACCGAACAACAACATTTCACGGATCATCCACCTTCGACAGAAGTCCGCCAACTGCTCTGGGTTGTAGTGGATGGCTAAACTCATATTGTCATTCTACCCACGTTGCTCCTCATTAAAACAAGCCGGCTGGAGCACCCCATGAATTACCTAATACCATTTCGCTGTCAAACTTATCGTTTTTTGCGATACTCATGTCGGGCGTCAGGGAATCGAATGACTCAGAGCCGCGAGTGGTAACGAGCGGTTAAGTGCAGGTTCCACGCGCGATTCAGAGCCGCGCCCCGAAGCCCCCGCGAACGGCAGTGAGCGGTTCCTGGTTTTTCAGAGAACCACCACTCGCTTCCGCTCGTGGCTCTGAGCAACACCAGCCTCGCCCCATTCTACCGATACCTCCGCTGCACCCCCGCTGCCCCGCGCGGCGAATGCGAACCCGTTGCCCCCTGTTCCTCCGTCGATGTTGTCGGCGTCACTTGCTCCGTGGGTTCTTTCGCACTACCCGATGCCCCGCGCTGCATGCCCTGCATGTGCTCCTCAAAAATACCCTTGTCCACCGCACGCGGCACAATCACCGCACCCTGGCGCTCGTCCTCCGACATCGCCGGCAACTGCTCCGGGTTCTCCGCCACATGCGGCGTCAAAAATATCAGCAACTCCGTCTTGCTCTTCTTGGTCTCATCCCGCGAGAAAATCGCCCCCACCAGCGGAATGTCACCCACCAACGGCACCTTGCGCGTGGTCTGTGTCTTGCGATCCTCCATCAATCCGCCGATGACGATCGTCTTGCCGTCGTTGATCGACACCCGCGTCTGCGCTGCCCGCTTGGCGAACACCGGCGCATTCACCGTTTCCGAAATCGGCACACTGTCACCCGTCTGCGATGATATTTCCGGTGCCACATCCAAAATCACCAGCCCCTCCGGGTTGATATGCGGCGTGACATTCAAAATGATGCCGATGTCCTCGTACTGAATCGTGTTGATCGTCTGACCCGTGTCCGTCGTGCGCGTGTTGGTGATAAACGGCACACGCTGCCCCACAATGATCGAAGCCGTCTGATTGTCACTGGTCAAAACATACGGCCGTGAAAGCACGTCCAACTTGCCCACCTTCTCCAACGCCCGCAGCGCCACCGTCACATCCGCCTCCACGAGTTTGTACACCAGCCCCCCCGTCGCCGCCGCCACGCCGAAGTCGGTGAACACCGTTGATTTGCCGCTGTTCTTCAAATTGATCGCCGAAAACTCAACGCCCAGGTCCGTGTCGTTGTCGTGCGTCACCTCCGCAATCAACACCTTGATCAACACCTGCGGTATCGGCCGATCCAACTCAGCCAGTACCTGCTTCACCCTTTCCACATTGCCCGATGAAGTCATCACGAGCAGTGAATTGGTGTCCGGGTCCGCCACCGCATACACCTGCCCCGCCAGGTCCGCCGCTGTCTGCGCTGCTGCGCCGGTGACCCGCCCTGCCGCTGCCGCCGAGCCGGTGGTCGTGCGCGTTGCCGTGGTCGTGCCCGTGCGCGTGCCTGCCGTCGCACCACTGCCCACTTGCGCCAGGTTCATGTTCGATGCAAACGCTGACCCCCCGGTTCCCCCGGTTCCCCCGGCTCCCGTGCGTGAACCTGTGGTGCCGGTCGTCCCGGTGGTGCGTGTGGTGCCGGTGCGTGAAGCGGTGCCGCTGCCAAACAGGTTGTTGACGATGGTTTCGACGTTCACCGCCTGTGCGTTGCGCATGTAATAGGTAAACACCGTCTGGTCTTGCGCCGGGTTGGCGTCCAGTTCTTCCAACACCCCCGCGATGACATCCATCAAATCGACCGGTGCGCTGATCACCAACGTATTGGTGCGCTCATCCGCTGATGCTGTGACTTTGGTCTGTGGCCTGCCGACATCGCTGCTTGCATCACCCGCTGCCTGCGCCCCGCCCTGTGCCCCTGGTACGCCTGCAAAACCCCCACCTCGTCCGCCCGTTGCACCACCCGTGCCCTGTTGCCCCGCCATGAAACGTGCAAACGCGCCACCCAATGGCTGCTGCTGTCCACGCTGACCAGCGCTCGGTTCCTGCTGAAAAATATCGTTGATCAGTCGCGCAGCACTGCCTGCGTTGGCGTATTTCAACTGAAACACCCGCACCCGTGTCACCGCTGCCACCGAGGTATCCAGCGAACGAATGATTTCGACAATGCGTCGTACCCCGTTGGAAGTGTCGGTCAATATCAACGTGTTCGTACTCGCGTTGGCAGCCAATTCCGCATACGTCGGTATCAACGGTGCAAGGTCACGTCGCAACGCCACCGCATCCGCAAAACGCACCGGTATCACCTGCGTGATCATCTGATCACTCTGCGCAATCGCCTCGGGGTTATTGCCCTGGCGCACCGGTATTGCCGCTTTGCGAGCTGCATCCAACGGCAAAATTTTTAGCGTCCGCCCCGTTCGCACCGACGCAAGCCCCCGGTCCTTCAGCAGTGTATCCAACACCTCCAACGCCTCCTCCAAACCCATCGGCTGACGATTCACCACGTTCACCCGACCCTCCAACTTCTGATCGTTGATCACCGTCAACCCGCCCGCCTCCGACAAAAATGCCAGCACCGATTCCAGCGACGCATTCCGAAAATTCATCAGCACCATGCCATCGGGCAACCGTTGTGGTGCCGCTGCTTCATCACCCTTGGTATCCGTCACCACCGCGGGCGCTGCTGGTGATGTTGCCGACGTTGACGATGTTGTTGATGCGTCATTCACCTGTGCAGCCGTGTTGTTTGTATCAACCCCCTCATCCGCCATGACCTCGTTTGTCGGTATCAACCAACACCCTGCCATGACCACCATACAACTCAACGCCCGACGCAGTCGGCTGCACCATTGACGCCCCAAACCATGGTTTGCCCTGATCGTTCTTTCACTTGACCACTCGACCACTTGACCACTCGGCCACTTCTTTCGAATGACCGTCGGCTTTGCAACCGTCAGATTACCCAAGCCCTCGACCTGTCGGTCTCGTGCTTGGCTTGGTTCCGCAATTTCGAAATTCGATGGCCTCGACTGTGGGTCGTCCCACAAAATTCCAAATCCGAAATTCATATCACTCGACCACTTGGCCATCATCGCCCACACTTGCTTGTTCATCTTTATCATCGGTTGAGTTCCTGTTGTCGTCGGGCACGCATGCGTTCAAGCAAACTCATTTCCTCCGTCGCTCGTGATGCCTCACCATTGACCTGCCCATTCGTACCACCTTGATTACTTGCACCACCCGCCCCAGCCTGTGCAGCGATGCTCGTCGCCTGCGGGTCCAGTTTTTCACCCAGTGCCACCTTTCGTCGCTCGCCGTCCACTTCCATCACGATGCAATCCGCTTCCACGCCGACCAGCTTCCCCGTCGGCAAAGCCTCGTTCAACACGACCCGCAACACCTGTCCGTCACGCAAATTTTCAAGCAACGCCGTCTGCTGTTCCCCCAGCCAAATCGTTCCCGTCAATTGCCAAAACGCTGCCGGTGACACCGGTGTGGTCGGCTGGGTGTTGCCATTTCCCTCCGACGTATTTCGACTACTACTTCGCCGAACAAACATATTGCGCTCAATCACCACCTGATAATGTTCCGCCCCCGGCAGCGCCGGTACCAATTCCCTCGCATTCGTCTTCGTCACCACTTCCGTTGACTTCACTTCCGCTTCCGCTGCCTTGATTTCACTCGCCTGATTGCTTTGCGTTACCTCCGCTGGCGCACTTATCACCGCCCACCCCATTGTCACACCGATCATCAAAGCAACCACACCAACCCCCGCCAACCCCTCCTTCGCTCGTCGTTTTCTTTTCATGGCATCGCCCCCCTCACTGCATCATGGCTTGCCAATGCACCATCAACCCCATTGCCTATTTCCGCATGTTCTTCTTCCCAAATCGAGCTGATGCGCAGTGAAATCGATAAATCATCCGACCCTTCCGTCCGAGCCGATATCTGCAATTCCCTCACCCGCACCGCCAGCTTCGCCGACTCCAGTCGATGCAAAAACAGCATCATCGACCGCAGGTTTCCCTCGCCCGCCGCGGCAAACGACAATTCCCGCAACCCCTGATTCACCGTTGCCCGCTCCGGCCGAATCGACACCAATTGCAATCGACTCTCCTGCGCCCAGCTTTGCATCGCTTCAATCAACCGACTCTCCGTGGCTGACACTTCGGTCCCCAACCCGCCCTCGCTTCGCATCAACCTCACCAGCCGATCTGCCTGACGACTTTGGGCCATCAACCGTTGCCCCTGTTCCCATTCCAGCGTCAGCTTGTCCCGTAACGTCATCTGCGCCTCGCGTGCCCGCCACATCGGCGACAGCACATACTGATCCAGCACCAGCAGCCCCAGCACCACCCCTGCCGCGATCGCCAGGTTGCGCTCACGTCGTTTCATCATCCCTTGCTCCCGCTTCGGTGCGTCAGTGTCAGAGCAAACGACACCACCCTGCTGTTGCGCTCCGCCTGCCGAAGGTACAACAACCGAACCTCCGCAAACTGTTCGCTCTGCCGAAGTCGATTGACCAACGCCATCGCACTTTTTTCATCCGCTGCCTTGCCCGCCAGCGTGCCCGTCATGTCGTCCCGCCAAACCAGGCTCGTCACCCACACCGGGTTTTCACCAACCCGTTCCCCCGCTCCCTGTTGTCCTTGCGTTCCCGCCCCCGGCAGTGCCATCGTCAAATCACGCAACGCATCCAGCATGCCCGGCCGTTGGTCGTACCACAGCCTCGCTTGATTCGCCTTGTCCACCTTCCCCTGTGCCGCCTTGAGCGCCTGCCCAACCTCCGCCATGTCTTCACGCAACCCCGTGATTTCACGTTGTCGCACATACCAGTCGCCCATCACCCAAAGCCCCGATATCACCCCCATCATCACCACCGCCGTCAGCGTCATCTGTCTTTGCGTCCACCGTGATGCTTTCTTTTCCGCCAGTTTCGACGCATCAAAATTGAGTAACCCGCCCCGCGCAACACCGCTCATCACCAATCCCTGCATCGCCAGCACCGCAGCCGACCGCGCCCTTACCGCATCAACTCCCTCGCCTTTGATCACTTCTTTTTCATCCAACCTTGTCACCGTTGGGTTCACCACCACCTTCATGTCCAGTGCCTTGGCGCATTCCACCCATTGCTCGCTCATCTGCCCTGTGGTGTCCCACACCGTCAATTCGCGTTCGCCTTGCGACCCTTGCCCTGCCCCCGCCAACACCCTGCGCATTTCCCCTGTCAACCTCTCAGGTCGATCCGTCAAACTCACCGCTCTGCCATGCAGCCGCCCCATCATCACCACCTGCCCCCCCGCCTCTTGCATCACCCAATCAATCCCCTCGTCGTCCGCACACAACAACACCCGCTCCGTCGCATCCACCCGATGCTGCATCGCCAGCGTCAGCGCTGTTGACGTGATTGACACCACCCGCAACCCCGCTGCCTTGCCCATGTGCCTGACCGCTTCAATTCTGCCCGGTTCACACCCCGCCAGCATTACTGTGCTGCCTTGTCCCTCCACCTGTTCCCCCGCGTAATCCAACACCCATTCGCTCGCTTGCTCTCCAAAATCACGTTCCGCCGCCAGCCGCAAAATGTCCGCCGCCGCATCCGCCTCCACCGGCGGAAGCACCTGCCTCTTCGCCAACACCCACCGCCCCGGCAAACCCACCACTGCCTGTCGAGCCGACATCCCTTCCCGTCGTAACAACTCCGCCAATGCCCTGCCCACCGCTTCCGGTTCCTTCCACGTCATCCCCTGTTCAAACACCAATCGACTCGCCCGCACCAACCTCACCGCTCCGTTCCGCCCCGAACGCACCCATCCGACATCCATCCCCCGCTCCCCCAGTACCAGTCCCAGTCCGTGGTTTTGTCTCATCATCGCAATCATGGTTTGTTCCCCCCTGAATTCACAACCACACTCGCCCCCAGCATCACCGCACCACGGTTCCCCCGTCCCTCGCGCAGTTCATCCAAAATCCGCTGCTCCATCGGCCAACCCAGACTCGTCAAATCCCTCATGTAAATCACCCTCACCGGGTTCGATGCAATATCCAGCACCACGTAATACCTCACAAACGTCCGCCCCCTGCCATCCACCGCCACGATGTCCGCTGCACACCGATACGTCGAAATTGTCACCAATGGAAGCACCGGCCCAACCTTCTCCGTCGGCAAAACCTCCGCCAGTAAATTCACGTTGTTGAACTCACCCTGCGTCAACCGATACGCCACGATCGCTTTCGCCTCCGCCTCGTTTAACCCCGGCAAGGTCGCCAACACCTGCCACGGCGCACTGTTCAAATTGATCCGCCCCTCCACCATCCGCATCCGCCGACCCACCCGCACCCGCTCCACGCTGTACACCGTCACCCACGGAAACAACCCCCGCTCCAATTTCCCGTCACGATTGTCCGCAGGCTCACGCACCTCCCCATCATCTTCATTCGCGTCCAACCGGTGATTGCGATTCACATCCTCCCCGTACAACATCGCCTGCGTGAAATCCTTCACCAACAGCAACTCCTCCACCGTCTCCAGCCGATCATTCTTCGCGCGGTAAGGCGGACGATTCATCTGATACCACGCGCTCTCCGCCCCGCCAGCCGTCGCTGCCTCGTCTTCATCCCGCCAATCAATGATGCCCGCCGCCAGGTCCGCCGACATGCTCGGCAAACGCATCAACATGTCCAAACTCGCGCTGTTCAAATTCACCTTCCCCGCTTCATCGATCAACCCAAACCCCTGCCTTCGATCATCCTCAAACTCCGGCTTGATCAGCCAAAAAAACCCATTCCCCACCCGCACTGCCTCCGCTTCCACTTCCTCATCGCCCGGCAACCTTCCACCCCGATCCGCCAACACCACCCGCAAATACGCCACCGCCCCCTGTGCTGCCGCCCGTGCTTCCAATTGAGCCGTGTGGTTCGCCGCCGCCATCGCCTCCACCCGCATCGACCTCGCCATCACCAACGCCAGCGATGCCAGCACAAACAAAATCGCCAGCACCAACACCATGACACTGCCCCGTTTGCTCTCCGTCATTTTGCAACAACGTAGTACTGATGACCTGACGGTTGATGTGTCCTTGTGTTTCATGGCAACGCACCCACCAACCCACCGCTTACATCCACCGTCGCCGCAGCCGATCGCACCACATACCGCAACACCCGACCGCTTCCCGCTTCCCCTTTCCCTGTTTCTTTCGCCCCGGTTTCCAACCCCAGCGTCATTTCCACCGCACCCGGCAGTTCGTTTTCCCGTGTCGTCGAGTCCCATGTTTCCACCCACTGAAACCCGTCGTAATACCGCAGGTTGAACCGCTCCACCCCGCGAACCAGCACCTGTCGCATCGGCACCTGCGCTTCGGTAGCCAATAACTGCCTGACCGTCTCCCGCACCAACACCTTTTCATCAATCCGCTGATCAGCCTTCAACGTCTGCTCCCGCAGTGCGCCAAGCGAGCTCCCTGCCATTTCAATTTCTCCGACCCTCATCACGCGATAACTCACCTGCATCAGGTCACTTCCCCCCGCCTCGCTGCGCAACGGGTCACTGGTGGTAAAAAAGGTCATACGATCCGCATCATTCATGCCCTCGCGTTCATCCGTCCCCACAAACGCTCCCGCCAATACTCCCGTCGGCCGAACTGCGCACCACACATCCCGTTCCAGCATCACCATCACCGACTGCCCCTGCCTCGCCCATTGCGTCACCGCCTCCGCCGACCGCTGCATACGAAACCCCGTGAACAAGCTCACCGCCAGCGCCCCGACCACCGCGCCAGCCAACGCCGTCGCCACGATGATTTCCAGCAGCGTAAACCCACGTTGTCGCATCGTCTGCTTCATCATCACCTTCACAACCCCGGGTCCACCAGGGTCGTCAGCATCACCGTCCGTCGCTCGCTCCGTTGCACCCAACTCACCTCCACCTGCAATTCCCGCATCATTCCGCCCTGCCAATCGCTCATCTGTGTCTGCCATCGATACCCCGCCGACCCCGCATCGATTTCCGCAAAGTCCCCCGACATCGCCCCCATCTGCCAGTCCCCCGTGCTCACCAGTTCCTGCAATTTCATCTGCGCCAGCGTCGCTGCCTCGCGTTGTCGTTGTGCTGCACTGCCCACCGTTCCCGCCAGTGCAATCGCCTGCATCGCCATCGGCAGCACCACCGCCACCACCGCCAATGCCGCCAACACCTCCATCAATGTGTACCCATCGCCACATCGCTCACCCGCCGGTCGATGATGTGTCACCCACTGTTTCAACTCTGTTCACCTATTTCTTCAACGCACCATCCAACTCGCCTTGACCAATATGCCGACGACTTCACGTTTCACTCCTTCACCATCACCACCCGGTACGATTCATCACTGCTGTCGCTGATCACCAAGGCTTGCCGACCGCGTTGATCCTCCAATAACCACCCCGCCTGATCATGCGTACCATCCGCATCCAGTTGCACATACCCGCGCTGTGCCGCCGCCGAATCACCCACCCAACTCACCCGCAACCTTTCACTCATCACAAACACTTTTCCGATGTCACTTTTCGGGGCGCTAAACGCGCCCTGATTTTGCTCCATCAGCCAATACCTGCCCGTCGCCGCATCGACATACACCCGCCACGCCTGGCCCCGACTTCGTGCCTGGTCCTCCGCATACTGCACCAGTGCCTTCAGCCCCGCCGCCTGATCCGCCAATTCCCTGCCCCCCGCAAACCGACCCAACGACGGCCCAGCCCACGCTGCCAACATCGCCAACACCCCCAGCACCAAAATCAACTCAATCAGCGAAAACCCGACAACACACGCATTACGCCTAGTCCGCTCGACACAACGCAACCTCATCCACCATGCCGGTACGAGTGTTTGTTTGGCCCGATTGAACGCGATGGTACTTTTCATCAATACAATTTCTCGACCACTCGACCACTCGACCACTCGACCACTCGACCACTCGACCACTCGACC
>CAZJMK010000025.1:0-50284 GCA_964547135.1 uncultured Phycisphaeraceae bacterium
CCAAGCCCCAAGCCCCAAGCCCCAAGCCCCAAGCCCCAAGCCCCAAGCCCCAAGCGACTAACACCTTTTGACTCTGTGAGTTCCAAATTGAAAAGGTTTTTCAGGCGTACTGATATGCAGCGAACTTCATCATGGATGGTGTGCGGGCTGATGCTGGCAATGACGACCTTGATGGGATGCCAACGGGTTTGGATGGAAGACCCGGCCAATGGGTTGGGCAGAGCGGAGTTGATTGAGCCGATGGCGACGACAGCCGACATCGCGCCATTGTTTCCGTTACGCAGAGACAAGGGTCGGTTTCAGATTGTCGAAGGCGATGATGATGGGTATGCGTTTGCCTGGCAGTTGGAACCGGCGGGGCAGGGTTGGGTGTACACGTATGAGGGGTATCAGCAGGTTTGGATATTGCAGGATGAGGCGGGAGCGTTGCGGATCGTGCGTGAGGATGATTTGGATGAAGATGTACAGGTGACGTATGAGCCGGCGGTGTTGATGTTGCCTGCGAAACTGGAAACGGGATTCAGCGAAAGTGAAACGGTGACCATGACGGTGCGTTCGCTGGATGGTACGCAGTTGCGTTCGGTGGGCACGTGCATCAACACGGTGACCGTGTTGGGCAAACAAAGCGTGAGCACGCCGGCGGGCCAATTTGAGGCAGTGATGGTGGAAACGCGCAGGCAGGTGCAGTTGCCGATTGCACGGGTGGAGGTTCAGATCATCAGCGCGTTTGTGCCGGGGCGTGGTCAGGTGGCCGAACGCGTGGTGCAAAAGGTGCGGGCGTTGGGTTTGTTTGATACCGAGGAAGTGCGGGAGGTGAGGTTGGTGGAGTGATTTCGAATTTCGAATTTCGAATTTAGCGGGAGGCCCCGCTGTTGAAGCCGTCGGATTTGCAGAACCAAGCCAAGGACGAGGAACGTAGTGACGAGGACTTGGGTATTGCATGAAGTGTTCAAGTGAAGGAGCCGCCCCATGTTGTATTTTCGTGTCGGATCGTTGCCGGAGGTTCGTCAGTTGCCGACGGAGGCACGCACGGAGTTGTTGCGCAAACATATCGGGTTGCGTTTTTATTTCACGATGATCGGCAAAGCCGGCATCATGGGGGCACTGGTGTATGCGGTGATTCGATTCGGTTTGCCGCAGGTGATGAGTGAAAAGCCGGCGTGGCTGATGTGGGCGGCGTTGGGTGCGGGCGTACTGGTGGGGGTGGTGCGTTACTTCATGTTGATGGCCGGGTTTCGCAGGCAGTTGCAGGAGGCGATGGGGCAGACATGAATGATGAAGTGGTCGAGTGGCCAAGTGAGTAGAAAATTTCGAATTTCGAATTTAGCGGGAGGCCCCGCTGTTGAAGCCGTCGGATTTGCAGAACCAAGCCAAGGACGAGGAACGTAGTGACGAGGACTTGGGTATTGCAGAAAGTTGCCAAGCGGCCGAGTGGTCAAGTGACGAAACAGATTCGATAGTTAGCGTTGCGGTTTATTTGTTACGATTGACCGATGGTCAGGGGGACGGGTTGGGGTCGGAGGATGTGGTTGGGTTGCACCGCGATTTGCAAGGGTTGACGGCGACCATCGGGGCCTTTGGGGGGTATGCCGTGCTCATCGACGATGCGTTGGATGGCCATGATGCCTTCGATGAGGGTTTCGGGGCGGGGTGGGCAGCCGGGGACGTACACATCAACGGGGACGAATTGGTCAATGCCCTGCACCACAGCATAGGTGTCGAACACGCCGCCGGTGGAGGCGCAGGCCCCCATGGAAATGACCCAGCGCGGCTCGGTCATCTGCCCGTAAATGCGTTGCAGTACGGGTAACATTTTCACAGCCACGCGACCGGCAACGATCAGCAGGTCGGCTTGGCGGGGTGAAAAGCGCATGACTTCCGCGCCGAAACGGGCAAGGTCATAACGACTGCTGGCCGTGGCCATGAGTTCGATGCCGCAACAGGCGGTGGCAAAAGGAATCGGCCAGAGGGACGAGCGTCGCGCCCAATTTACGGCTTTCTGCAATTGTAGTGTGAGGAAGGCATCGGTGGGCAGGGCGGCAGTGGTGACCATGGTGGGAATCGTCCTTGCGTCCGTGAGGGCGATGGTGTGTATGGGTGTCCGTGTCAATTATCGTTGGTGCGAAGCCAGACAACGAATTGTAGGCAAAAGGGATACGGATGCAATGGGTGGTGTCGGTCGCGGGTCAGTCAATCAACGCCTCGTGCGTTTGCCCTGATGCTGGTACGACATTTTCAGTTGAAATAAGTCAAGTAAGAATGATGACAGGGTGGCATTTTTAACAAAGTCTACGAAAATAAATAAACCAATATTCAATAATAACTTAAACAATTGTGTGAAAGATATGGCGGATGATTTGCAATTACGGAAAACAAAAGATTTACAAGTTTGCTTATTTCTTTGTTATTCGTAGCCGAAAGGTTGCTTAGTGGCCGCGACGACTGCACGGGACGGGGGTCCTGTCAAGCTGAGGTGCACCAGCGTCGGGCGAGGGACAATGTCCCTCATTAGTGCAAAGGGTTGGCCATCATGTTTAAGCGGATGCGTATCGGGACCAAGTTGTTTCTGGGTTTCGGTCTGGTGGTGGCATTGGCGATCGCCCTGGGGATGATGGCGATCTGGCAAATGCGGCAGATTCAGGCAAAGTCGCATGAACTGTCGGTGCAAACGTTACCTGAACTGAGCCACGCGGCGAACATCACGCACGATGTGCTGATGGGGGCTTACAACTGGCTGGCGTTTGGGTTGGCGTATGAGGAGCAGGCGGCGAAAACCGGCGCGGAGTATCACCGCAAGGCACGCGAGTCGATCGCCAAGCTGAGCGAACTGGCAAAAAGTTTCAATGACACACAGATGGCAGCGCTGGTGGAGCAAGCCGGCAAAAACATGGAGGATTATCGTATCGCTGCGGAGGCGACGGTGGGGGCGGTGCAGCGACGGGGGCAAATGCTGACAGCAACTCGTCAAGCGGGTCGGCTGGTTGAAACCGAGACGGACAAGCTGCTGACTGAAAACAACCAATTGATGACGCGCGAACTGGGAGATGATTTTGTTTACACCAATGCAGCGGCGCGTCAGGATCGACTGCGCGAACGGTTGGACAAAATCACCAACCTCAATCTGATATTGGACACAACAAGCACCATTCGCCGAGCGGTACTCAACGCGATGTTGGAGCGAAATACCGGTGAATTGACGGCTGCCTTGGGGAATATCGCCAAGGTTCGGCAGGCATTGGAGGCAGTCAAAGCCACCACCCGGCAGGAACAGAACCTGCAACAGATCGCCAACATAGACGCAGCACTCAAAGCGTATGAAACCAACGCCAATGGGTTGACGGAAGCTTTACAGGAATTGGATACGCTTCGCACCCAGCGCGTGGCTGCATATAACCAGGCTTTGGTTGCGGTGGGTGAAGTCAGCAAGAAGGCCAATCAGGCCGGTGAAGCGGATATTGACAATGTCGTGGCCATGGTCCGGCAATCAACCGGGCTGATGAGTGTCGGATTGGTCATCGCGATGGTGACAGCTTTGGTGATTGCGTACCTGATCACACGTATCATCGTCACCCCGGCCAAGGCGATGATGGACCGTATCAAGGACATCGCCCAGGGAGAGGGTGATCTGACCAAACGCATTGCCCTACACGCACAGCACTGCTCGGACATGATGAAATGCGGGAAGACCGATTGCCCTGCTTTTGGGAAAGCAACTCATTGCTGGGAGGAAGTCGGCTCGGAAGTCACCGACAAGGCTGATATTCATTGCCCCAAGATCATCACCGGGGAATATAAATCGTGTCATCAGTGCAAGGTGATGCAGCGGGCCATGGGAGACGAACTGGGGATACTGGGCGGGTGGTTCAACACCTTTGTCATCAAGGTGCACGGCATCATTGTGCAGGTGGCTCAGGCGACGCAGGAAGTAGCCAGTGCCGCGACGCAGATTGCCAGTAGCAGTGAGGAGATGGCCGCGGGGATGAAGCAACAGACCGAGCAGGTAACGCAGATATCGGCTGCGATGGAACAGATGAGCCAATCGGTCGTCGAAGTGGCACGCAAGAGCGGTGATGCAGCCAGCAACGCCAGCGAGGCGGGCAAGACGGCGGAGGCAGGCGGCACAGTGGTGCGGGAGACGATTACGGGCATGGAGGCGATAGCCGGGGCAGTGAACAGTGGTGCCGACAGTGTGAGTGAACTGGGCAAACGCAGCGAACAGATCGGGCAGATCGTGGCGGTGATCAACGACATCGCGGATCAGACCAACCTGCTGGCACTCAATGCGGCGATTGAAGCAGCAAGGGCTGGGGAACATGGCCGAGGGTTTGCGGTGGTGGCGGATGAGGTGCGCAAACTGGCGGACCGCACGACCAAGGCGACGGAGGAAATCGCGCAGTCGATTCGTGCGATTCAAAGCGGCACGCAGGAAGCGGTCGGACGCATGAACAGCGGCACAGAGCAGGTGACGCTGGGTGTGCAGAAGGCGACGCGAGCCGGTGAAAGTTTGGACCAGATCGTCACGGCTGCCCGGGGCGTGGCCGACATGATTCGCTCGATTGCGGCAGCAGCGGAAGAGCAGTCAGCGGCCAGCGAACAGATCAGCCGAAATGTGGAGTCAGTCAGTGCGGTGATCAAACAAGCCAACGAAGGTGCGGAACAGGCAGCGGCGGCAGCGACGCAACTGTCGCGCAAAGCGGAGGAACTGCAACGCATGGTGGGGCAGTTCAAATTGGATGAAAAGGAACGTCAAAAGGCAGCGTGAATCAGGAACTGGCCGAGTGAAAGGCACGCCCTCACCCTAACCCTCTCCCGGAGGGAGAGGGGACGGAACAGTGGCCGAGTGACGGAAAAAGATTCGGATGTTAGCGCCGCGATTTATCGCGTCGTAAGAAGTGGCCCAGTGGCACACGGCATCATGGTTGATGGGGGCAAACCATCCGGCCCTGAAGGGCACGGCGTCACAGCACAAAGAGATTAACTGTGGCACGCTGACGTGCCACAGGCACCCTTGGTCGAGTACGGAAACGCGCCCGGATGGAGCCGGGCGTTTTTTCATGGAAGTGTGCTATCCTGTGGGGCATGAATCGCATTGAAAAAATATTTCAGGATCGACGCGGGCAGGGACGCAAAACATTGATGCCGTTTATCACGGCGGGCGACCCGGATTTGGCGACAACGATTGCGCTGCTTCCGGCAGTCGAGGCGGCAGGGGCGTCGATTTGTGAATTGGGGATACCGTTTTCGGACCCGATTGCGGATGGGCCGATCATTCAGGATTCAATGAACCATGCGTTGACGCACGGGTTTCGACCGGCTGCATTGTTTGAACAGTTGGCGGTGATTCGCCCCAGGCTCAATTTGGGGTTGGTGGCGATGGTGAGTTTTTCGATTGTGCATCGCATGGGGTTGAATGGTTTTGTTGCTCAGGCAAAACAAGCCGGCATTGATGGGTTTATATTTCCGGATTTGCCGGTGGAGGAATCGGGGCCGACGTGCGCTGCGGTGAGGCAGGCGGAGTTGATTTGCAGTTTTCTGATTTCGCCGACGACGCCGATGGAGCGTGCGCAGCAAATTGCGCAGGCTTGCAGCGGGTTTGTGTATGTGTTGGCACGGGCGGGGGTGACGGGAGAGCGGTCAGAGTTGCCGACGGATTTGGAGGAGCGATTGCGTCAACTGCGACAGGTGACGGATTTGCCCATGGCGGTGGGTTTTGGCGTGTCATCGGGGGCACAGGTGAAACAGGTGGTGAAGGTGGCGGATGCAGCGATTGTGGGTTCAGCCATCATGCGTCGGGTGCAACCGATGCGCGGACAACCGAGCGAAATGGTGGTGCGCGAAGTGGGCGGGTTTGTGAAGGAATTGGCGATGGGGTTGGTGTAAAAAATAAACGCCCTCACCCTAACCCTCTCCCGGAGGGAGAGGGAAACGGAAAGAGCAACCTGTAGTAGTCAGCAAGGAGCGGTTGAACATGGCGCGAAGCACGAAAATAACCGGCACGATCGTGGTCGCTGTGATGGTGTCGCTGGTGTCGGGGGTTTGGGTGCAAGGGCAGATGACACCCCCGGCAAGTACCAACACCCCGACGACGGGCGTGGGGATTGATTTGTCAGACATGCCCCCGGTGCCGGCGTTGCCGACGGTGACAGCCCGGCGGTTACTGGCTGAGCAATGGGTGGTACTGGCGGCGCAAATGGCGGATGGACCGACGCAGCCGAGCGATGCGCAACTTGAACTGGTGCAATTGCTGTTGGAGCAGGCCCTGGCGTTGGAAGACAAGGATGCTGAACTCTGGCGATTTCAAATTGAACTGGCAAGGCGGATGAATCGTGCCGAGGTTCAGCAAAATGCACTGCAAAAATATTTGGCGCTGCAACCCGGCGACGACGCAGCCCAGCTCGATTTGATTTTGCTGCGCCTGTCGCAAACACAAACGGTTGAAGCGAGGCTCACGCTGTTACAACGATTGCTCGATGCACCGACCGGTCAATCGTTGAGTGCGCCGCTGCGTTCAAGGCTGGCGTCGATGGCGGCGGCAGCGGCACTGGAAACCGGTGACAACGCCACGATGGGGCAGCGCCTGCGCCAGGCAGCCCAATTGGACGCATCGAATCGGCAGGCCATGGTGATGATTGCAGACCTGGTTCGGCAACGCGGTGGGAACAACCTCGAACTGGGCACCGCCCTGATCGGGTTGTTACGAGCCGATGGTTTGAACCCGCTGCATCGTCGGGCCTTGGCGGACCTTTTGGTGGAAGAACGGACGTATGACCTGGCAGCCGATCAATACGCAGCAGCACAGCGCTTATCAGGCGGGGTGGCTGATGAACTTTTTTACCGTGCGTGGGTCACGTCCTTGATCATCAGTGGGCGACATGAAGAAGCATTGCAGGTGATCGCCGGCTTGGAGCAAACGTTGTCGGCAACGGCTGCGAATCAAGCAGGGGCGCAGACGAGTGCGGGCGATCAAGTGGCAGAGTTGGCGACATTGCCGGTGGCGTTGGAAATATTGCGCTTGGCGGTGCTGAGCAAACGTGAGGCACAAGGCCCGGTGCAGCAGAGCTGGGAGCGTTTGGCACAGTGGTTCAACCGGGCAGCGTCGGAAAACGATGATGCGTCGGAAAGAGTGGCGAGACCATTGGAATTGGCGTGGCTGAAAGTAGCCTTTGGGCCGATGGAACAGGTGGAGGAAGTGGTGAAGGGTTTGCCTGCGGAAATACCCACGAACAAAGCCGAGTTGAAGGCGAGGGTGGAGGGTTGGGCGCTTTTGCGTCAGGGTAAGCCGAGGGAAGCACGCAACCTGATGCAGCCGTTTGCGGAAGAAGACCCGGCTGCGGCGCTGGGGGTGGCATTGAGTTTGGATGGTGGAACATCAGCAGGTCGGTCGGAGGCGATCGCGCAGGTGCTCGTCAAGTTGCCGGTGGGGTTGGTGGCGGTGATGGCGGCTGGTGAACTACAGGCTCAGCGAATTGCCCTGCCGATTTCAAGCACAGGTTTGGCGCTTGGTCGTGCGGTGCGGGGGTTGCCAAGGGCGTTGCGTGAACCGGATTTTACAAACCAACCGTGGGTGCAATTTTCAGCGTCGCCGGCTGCGGGTGATTTCAATTACCTGGACCCGATTGGGCTGCGGGTGGTGGTGCGTAATTTGACGGACATGCCGCTGGCGATGGAGCCGGATGGGGTGTTGCCGATAAAGGTGATGGTGCGGTTGCAGCCGAGGGTGTTGGGTCAGACGGGTGCGGAGGTGACGCCGGTGGTGATTGATTTGCGTCGGCAACTGGTGCTGGGGCCGAGGCAGAGTATTGAGGTGAATGCGCGGTTGGATTGGAGTGCGTTCGGGGGATTACTGGCGACATCGCCGGCGGAGCGGGTGACATTTGCAGGGTTGGCGGCGCTGGATGTGCAGGCGATGATGGAGGATCGGGTGGAGGTCGGGCCGCTGGGCATGCGCGAGACGATACGTCCGCTGGAACGATTTGGTCTGGGCGTGTCGCTTCGAATGGTGGACGTGTGGTTGGCAGCGCTGGCGGAAAACAATGCGGTGGCACAGATGCGGGCGACGGCTTGGTTACTGGCGGTGCTGCCGCGCATGGCGGGGAACAATGAAATCAAGCCGATGATGGAAGAGATCAGTGAAGCAGTGGTGAATCATTTTGACAAGGCGGAGCCGATGGTGCAGGCGTGGATGGTGCGCATGTTGCAGGCGGACCCGCGTGGTAATCGACTGTTGCCGACGGTGCATGATCGTGCTTCGAAGAGTGAGGATGTGCGGGTGCGATTGATGTATCTGGCGACGCAGGTAAGCGACCCCAATGCCCCGGCGATCGATGCGGCGTTGGGGAGTGATCAGCCGACGGTCAAGGCGTTTGCCGGTCATCTGCGAACGATGCTGCGGGAACGTGCTGCGGCGTCAGCCAATGGTGCGGGGGGTGGGGGAAGGTGAAGTGGCCGAGTGATATGAAATTTCGAATTTCGGATTTACCAAGCCAAGAACGAGGCCGACAGGCCGAGGGCTTGGGTAAGCCGGGAAGTGGTCAAGTGTCAGAGCAGTAGTTGCGAGTTAGCGCCGCGATTTATCGCGTCTGTGAATGTGGCACCGCCGCCCCCGGCGGTGTTTTTATTTTCAAGGGAATACCGTGGTTTCCACGATGACCAAGACCCAGCCGAGGGCGGCTGGGCCACAAAGACACCCATGCGATCAATTCACTGCAAATTGTGTAATCACTCGACCACTTCCTGAAATACCCAAGTCCTCATCGCCAAGGCGATTCGTCCTTGACTTGGTTCGGCAAATCCGAAATTCCACGGCTTCAACAGCGGGTCTTCCCGCTAAATTCGATATTCGAAATTCACATCACTTGGCCACTCGACCACTTCTTCTTCATCCGCCCTTTTTGTAAAACGGCAGCGCGACCACTACACCGCTCAATTTTTCAGAACCCAGATCGACCTGCACCGCCGTGCCCGGTTGAGCCTGTGACGACGGTACATATGCCATCGCAATCGGCACGCCCAATGTCGGCGACAAGCAGCCGCTGGTGACGGTGCCGACGGGGGAGCCATCGATCAGTACGTTCATGCCCTGACGCGGAGTGCGCTTGCCTTCGAGTTTCAAACCGACGCGCATTTTCACCGGGCCTTGGGCTGCGATTTTTTGGATCGCTTCCTGTCCGATGAATTGTTCGCCGTTTTCGTCCTTGTCCTTGTCCAGCGTCACCGCCCAGGCCAATCCCGCACTGATCGGGTCGATGGTTTCGTCCAACTCATGCCCGTACAACGGCATGCCCGCTTCCATGCGCAAGGTGTCACGTGCCCCCAGCCCGGCTGGTTTCATCACCTGTGCCCCCTCGGCCCCGGCACTTGGGTTTTTCACCAGCAATTTGATGGCCATGCTCGCGGTCGAGGCGGGCAGAATCAATTCGATGCCGTCTTCGCCGGTGTAACCCGTTCGGCTGATAATCATTTTCAAAATCAAAAGATTTTTGATGCAGAAGGCGTACTTTTTCAACGTGGGCACTTCCTTGGAAAACTTGCCCACCGTTTCCATCACCCTCGGCCCCTGCAACGCCACCATCGCGGTCGATTCGGTCTGGTCTTCGATTTTCACCACCAGGTCGCCCGTGATGGCTTTGAAGTGTTCAAGTATTTTGGCGCGATTGGAAGCGTTGACCACCAGCAGCCAGTGATCATCGAAACGGTACACGATGACATCGTCCTTCACGCCGCCTTGCTCGTTGCAGACCAGGGCATAGCGACAGGTCAGCACCGCCATGTCGGAAATACGACGGGTCAGGGCGCGTTCAAGGAAGCGTCGAGCATGACGACCGGTGATTTTCAAGCGACCCATGTGCGACACGTCGAACAAGCCGCCCATGGAGCGCACCTGTTTGTGTTCATCGATGATCGATCCGTAGGTGATGGGCATCTGCCAGCCGGCGAAATCGACGAATTTGGCGCCATGTTCGGTGTGAAACGAATAAAACGGGGTTTTGAGCAAGGTGCGTTCCTTTGGATGCAAGCGGGCGGTGGACCCTCATGCAACATGACACAAGTTGCACGAGCGACACAATGATACGAACTCAAGGCCATTGATGTCGTGTGAAAAATTGCAAGGGCATGATGCGTGGCAGCAGGGCGGGTTCAACGCGGTGGGGTGAACGAATCGGATAAAGGGCGCAGTTGCGAGTCGATGCGCAACTGCACGCGATGCAGGGGCGATTTGCGACTGGCGGTGATCAATTGTTGTTGCAGTCCGCTGCGTAAAAGTTGATCGAGTTCGTAGAGCGTGGCACTGTCATCGACACTGATTTTAAGCACGCCGCGCGACAGGCTGTCCAGCCGGGTGCGAGCGGACAGAGCGGGAGGTATGAGCGATTCCCATAAGGTGATCAATTGTGCCAATTGCTGATGCGGGCGCTGCACTTCACGTTTGAATTGTTCCTTGAGGAATGAAAGCGACAGGTCCGGGTCGCGGCGCACCCGCCACTTTTGCAATTGTTTCAGTCGATCATCGGCGGGGGAGTGAGGCATGTTGATATGGTAGCAGATGGGGAAGTGATCAAGTGGCGAGTGGTCAAGTGTGGCGCCTTATTCGAAAGTTAGCGCCGCGATTTATCGCGTCTGTGGTTACGGCTGGACGTGGGTTGCAATTGGTGACAATGCTCTGTCGGGGTCGAAGTTGAGGTTGGCATCGTGCCGTGATTCACATCAAGTTCGCCCGTAATTTTTCTCACGACTGCATGTAATAAGACAATTTCATCCGCGTTATACCCGATAATGAATCAGTGGTTCGATCACCTGGGCGAAGGTGAAATCGCTGTCGTTCGAACCTGTAAAGAGGGTGTCAGCATGAAGCCCTTGAACCTGTTGTTGGTCATGACATTCGCCCTGCTGCTGGGCGGGGCGGGGCAACCTGTTCATGGCGATACGTCCTCCGCACCGATTCAACCCTACGAATCAGCCTCGGCTTTCATTCCTGTCAACCGCATTGATCATCATGTCTTGAAAGTGCTGCAAAACAAAGGCATCACCCCCGCTGCGTTGTGCAGTGATCAGGTCTTTGTACGCCGGGTGTTTCTCGATGTCATCGGCACGCTGCCCACGCTTGCTGAAACAACCGCATTCATCAATGACCCCGCCTCCGACAAACGCGCCCGTCTGATTGACAGTCTGTTGGAACGTCCCGAATTCAACGACTACTGGGCGATGAAGTGGTGCGACATTCTGCGCGTCAAATCCGAGCATCCGATCAACCTTTGGCCCAACGGCGTACAAGCCTACCACCAGTGGATTCGTCACAGTCTGGCTGCCGATCTGCCCTACGATCAGATGGCCCGCCAACTGCTCACCACCAGCGGCAGCAGCTTCCGCGTTCCGCCGGTCAACTTTTACCGGGCGGTGCAGGGGCAGACCCCATCATCGATCGCCAGTGCGGTGGCATTGACCTTCATGGGCACCCGTCTCGATACCTGGTCACCGCAGGATCGCGCCAACCTCGAAAAGTTTTTTTCACAGGTAGCCTTCAAATCCACCGCCCAGTGGAAGGAACAGATCGTTCTGAACAACCCCATGCCTCGCCCATCGATCCATGCCACACTGCCCGATGGTCGAAAGGTCGTGATCGACGATGGCGTTGACCCGCGCCTGGTTTTTGCCGACTGGCTGATACATGACAATAACCCCTGGTTTGCCCGTTGCATCAGCAATCGCATCTGGGCCTGGCTCATGGGCCGGGGTATCGTCCACGAACCGGATGACATTCGTCCCGACAACCCGCCAGTCAACCCGGCTTTGCTTGAATATCTGCAAAAAGAATTGGTCAATAACAACTACCACCTCAAACATCTCTATGGACTGATCCTCAACTCCCGAACCTATCAACAATCCAGTCTGCCTCGTTCCGATGCTGCCGATGCGATTCAATACTTTGCGGTTTATCACATTCGACCCATGGAAGCGGAAGTATTGATGGATGCCATGATCGCGCTGTTTGGCTCCACGGTGGAATATGAAAGTCCCATTCCCGAACCCTTTACCTACATTCCGCCCACTCAGCGCACCATCGCCCTGGCCGATGCCAGCATCAGCAGCACTTTTCTGGAACTATTCGGCAGACCTGCCCGCGACACCGGCCTATTCACCGAACGCAGCACCCAACCCACCGATGCCCAGCGCATGTACCTGCTCAATGCCTCGCAAATCCAAAACCGCATCAACGCCAGCCCGCAACTTCGCAGTTGGACCCAGCAGGCCAAGGGCAAAACCAACCTTTGGGTGGACAACCTTTACCTGGCCATGCTCAGCCGTCGTGCCACTGCTTCTGAACT
Source organism: uncultured Phycisphaeraceae bacterium (assembly GCA_964547135.1). Taxonomy (GTDB): domain Bacteria; phylum Planctomycetota; class Phycisphaerae; order Phycisphaerales; family Phycisphaeraceae; genus JAJXSS01. The sequence goes on from CAZJMK010000025.1 coordinate 12,324, forward strand.
GGCTGCCATCGAAAACTACATGAAACAAGGCAAGTTGAGTGTGCGCGATGCCTCGACGGACCTGGCGTGGGCGATCATGAACAGCAAGGAATTTCAATACAAGCATTAAGCGGGACACAATCATGACAAGCAACAAATCCGCCCTGTCACGTCGTGATGCCCTCAAGTTGGGCCTGCTGGCTGCCGGTTCGCTGTTGGTCGGGTCTCCCGGTCAGCCCACGACCGCCTCCGCAGGTATAACCCTGCCTCCGGGCGCAGCCGGTAAAGCCAAGTCACTCATTCAAATATGGATGTGGGGTGGTCCGTCGCATCTGGATACCTTCGACCCCAAACCCCAGGCGGGCTATGACTACTGTGGCCCGCTGGATAAGTCGGTGGCTACCAAAGCCGATGGTATTTATATCAACGCCGCACTGCCTATGTTGGCGGCACAGGGCGACAAGCTGGCGATCCTTCGCGGCATGACGCACAACAACAACGCCCATGAAACCGCAGCCTACCTGATGCAGGCCGGTCGAATGCCCAATCGACTGGTCTATCCAAGCGTGGGGGCGGTGATCGGTTTGTTCAAGGGTTACGATGCCGGCTACCAAGGTATTGTACCTCCCTACATTGTGCTGACCCGATCGCAAGGCCGATTTTCCGAAGCAGGCTTATTGGGTCAAAAATACAAACCCTTCTGCACCGGCGGCGACCCCAATGCCACGCGTTTTGCCGTCGAGGGAATTGTCTCCCGTGATGTCAGCGATGAGCGCCAACTCAAACGTCGTGACCTGCTCCGCGAACTGGACACGCTGGGTCGAGTGATGATCGATCACCGTTTGTTTGCCCAGTACGATCAGTCCGAGCGGGCTGCCTACGACATGATGTTCGGCGATGCCCGCAAACTGTTCGATCTTTCCAGCGAAAAACCGGAAGTGCGTGATCGTTACGGTCGCACCACCTTCGGCCAATCGTGCTTGATGGCCCGTCGGCTGGTCGAAGCCGGCGTCCCTCATATCACCATCAATTACGACGGCTGGGACACGCACAAACAACACTTTCAAACCATGAACCGCAAACTGCCCGACCTGGATCGTGGCATGGCGACGTTGATAGCCGACCTGTCGGAGCGCGGACTGCTCGAACAAACCATTGTCTGGTGGGGCGGCGAGTTTGGCCGAACCCCCAAGGTGGACTGGGGCGCTCCCTGGAACGGCGGACGCGGACACTATGGCAAATGTTTCAGTTGCGCCGTCGCCGGCGGGGGCTTCAAGGGTGGTACGGTGCTGGGTAAGTCCGACGATCGTGGTGAAAATGTACTCGAACGGCCGATCTACCCGCATGATCTGATCGGAAGTATCTACGAGCTTATGGGCATCGATCCCGATGGCCGACTACCCAACCCCAAAGACCTGGACCTGCCTCTGTTACCCACCCATGAAGACGGGATTACCTCCGGCGCACGACTCACGGAGATCATGTCCCTATGAAGTTATCTACCATCACAATATCACAAGCCATCATGATGTTGGTTTTGGGAATGATGGGATTGATAGCAAGTCATGCGCAGGCGCAAGCCGTCAACCGCGCACCACGCATCGGGTACGTTTACCCGGCAGGGGGGCAACAGGGGACCACTTTTCAAGTATTGGTCGGCGGACAGTTCCTGCATGGTTGCAGCCAGACGCATTTCACCGCACCGGGCGTCACCGCCAAAATCATCGATAAATACCGCCCGCTTCGCCTGTTTGCTCTCGAAAAAGAACAACGCGACGAACTGCAACGTCGGCTGATCACCCAGGTGCAACTGCGCTGGAGTGATTTACAGAAACAAGGTTTGGTCGAAGGCCGAATACCCTGGTCGTGGGCCTTGCGTACACCCGTGCCTGTTGCGGACACGGACAAACCCATTGAAATACCCAAACACCCGTTACTGTCGGATTGGGAACGTAAACCGCTGCGCGAGCTTGTGTATATTCGTGAAACACTCATGACCTATCAGCGTCGTCAACCGACGCAACAGTTGGACGAATCGGTTCGATTGGAAGTGACGATTGATCGTGATGCCAAGCCGGGCATGTATGAACTGCGCTTGTCAGGCAGTGGGGGGCTTACCAACCCACTCTATTTCATGGTTGGTACCTTGCCGGAAGCAAGTGAGGTTGAGGGCAACGATCCTTTTGAAGAGTTACCGATACCTGCAGACCCGCCAATCACCTTGCCGATGACGATCAACGGCCAGATCATGCCCGGCGATGTCGATCGTTTCCGTTTTCAGGCTGCGGCGGGACAAAATATCGTGGTGCAGGTGCAGGCACGATTGCTCATTCCCTTTCTGGCCGATGCGGTACCCGGATGGGTTCAGCCGGTGGTTGCGATTTATGATTCACAGGGGCGTGAACTCAATTTCGCTGACGATCATCAATACCACCCCGACCCGATGATGTTGTTCAAAGTACCTTCGACCGGGATATACGAATTGGAAATCCGCGATGCGCTGCATCGAGGCCGTGAAGATTTTATCTATCGAATCAATATCGGGGAATTGCCTTCTATCACCGGCATTCACCCTTTGGGCGGCCAAACCAACACCGCACAAACTGTGACGTTGGAAGGCTGGAACCTGGGTAACAAGTCACTTCGATTGACGGATGTAAAAGCGGGCATTCAACCCTTGGTACAAGACCAGTTCACACTCATCAATCATCAACTCATGTTTCAGGGGGACGATATACCTTCCATCGCCGAGCGTGAGTTCAACAATACCACGCAGCAGGCCAATTCACTGAAGTTACCTGTCACGGTGGACGGACGGATCGACAAGCCGGGGGATGTTGATATCTACCAATTTCAGGTCGCTGCCGGGCAAACCATACATGCAAGCGTCGTGGCGCGTCGGCTGGGTTCGCCGATGGATTCGCTCCTTCGGCTGATGGATGCCCAAGGCAACGTGCTAGCCGTCAACGACGATGCCATGGCTAAATCAGGGCATATGCACCCGGACATGGGCGAACATACCCACCATGCCGACTCGATCATCCGACATCAAGTCAAAGAAGCGGGTACCTATTACCTGATGGTCTCCGATACGAGTGGTGCCGGCGGTACGACTTGTTCCTACAGATTGAAAGTAGGTTTGCCGGAACCTGATTACGAGTTGCGCATCAGTCCTTCGTCGATCAACCTCGTGGCCGGGCAAAGTACCCCGGTGGATGTGTATGTACTGCGCCGTGATGGTTACGATGGGCCGATTGATCTGCATTGGGACAATGCACCCAAAGGGTACGAATTGGACGGAGGGTATATACCCACGGGTTGTGATCATATTCGTGTCACATTGACGGCCCCGCCGCAACGACAGACGCAGCTATTACAACCGCTGTTCACCGGCCTGGCGCATATCGACGGTGTATTACGCAATCGCATTGCGATGCCTGCGGATGATGTCATGCAGGCGTTTCTCTGGCGGCATCTGCAACCGGCTCAAACCATGCTGATTCATGTCAAAGGTGCTGGCCGTTCGCAGCCGCTGCCCAAACGTGTTGATTCAGGCATCATCGAACTGACCCCCGGCCAGACGACCACCGTCCGTTATCAACACCAGCCATTACCCAGCGATCGTGAACTTCGTCTCACCGCTGAGCATTTGCCCGAAGGGATCACCCTCAGCCCGATTTACACAGATGCCAAGGACGTCTGTTACGACATCCTTGTCAAAGATACTATCAAACCCGGATTGCAAGGCAATCTGATTTTGCAGTTGTCGGCTGTGAGCAACAACAAAGGGAGTGACGGCAAACAAAAATCCCGCGTGGATCACCTGGGTTACCTTCGGGCCGTCGCTTACCGGATCGTGGAGAAACAGCCTTGATCACACTATTGAATGAACACACCAAAGTCACGCAGGGCTTGACTCACCGAGTGATCGCTTGCCCTGATTACCCGGTACAGGTCCGGGCATCCATTTACCAACCTGTAACAGGTGCGGGTGAGGTGCATTTGATGATCGAGCCGACAAGGTACGCGGATGTCCGGCAACAGTTGCACTGGCTGGAGCAAGCCTATCACCTTGCGATCAGTGAACTGAACATAGATATGCAAGGCGTGGTATTCCGCAGGCTCTTTTGCAGCGATCCAACCAATCAGGCTGATGCTATCAATCGCTCAATGTTGGTTGATATATCCGACAACCCCTGTGCCGTGAGCATCGTCGGCCAACCACCCGTCGGTAACGCAAAGATCGCTCTGTGGACGTATCACCTGATCGATGCTATGCCATTGATAAAGGAAAGCACAAGCAACGGTATCAACCTTCATCGTGAACAGTTGGTGCATTGCTGGACTACCAATCGTGCGGCACCTGAGGTCAGCGGTTCATACGACCAAACCGACACACTGATGAATCAATATGTTCGTCACCTGGAAGCGCAGCAGTTAACCCTGTCCGATCATGTGATGCGTACCTGGTTTTATGTACGCGACATAGATGTGAATTATGCGGGTCTGGTCAGCGCCCGACGCAACCTTTTCACCCGGCACGGCCTGACGGCTGACACCCACTACATCGCCAGTTCCGGCATCGGCGGCAGCACGATCAACCCGCAGGCATTGGTCACCATGGATGCCTACGCCATCGCCAACTTGCAGCCTGCACAGGTACGCCACCTCAAGGCTTTGAATCACCTGTCACCTACAGCCCTTTATGGTGTCACCTTTGAACGTGCCACCGCCATTGACTACCGTGATCGCAGACACATCATCGTTTCCGGCACTGCCAGCATTGATGCCCAGGGAAAAATTGTTCACACGGGTAATGTTCGTCTGCAACTGGAACGCACGCTGGAAAACATCGCAGCCTTGCTCGCTGAGGGTGGTGCGACGCTCGGTGATATGAATCATTGGATTGTGTATCTGCGTGATGCCAATGATGCGCCGCTGATTCGGCAACTGCTGCACAGGCGTCTGGGCAATGCGCCCGTGGTGATGGTCGCGGCACCGGTCTGTCGTCCCGGCTGGCTGATTGAAATCGAGGGCATGGCCACGGTTCCCATCCATCGACCTGAACTGCAGGCCTACTAAAACAATTCACGTGGTAGCCCGGATAATATCGTGTATTGAGGGCTCTGAATAATTCCTCTCCCATGGGGAGAGGGATTTTTCAGAGCCCTCCATTGTTATTAAACTACCACATCGTTACATCAAAATGGTAAACACGAATCAGATATCCGATGGGTTTCAGGTATCGGACCAAGTGTCATATCCCTGCTTGTAACATCACCTTTTACCCCCGCACTTGTCCGTTACCGGTGACGACCCATTTGTAAGTGGTCAGGTCGGCGGCGCCCATCGGGCCGCGGGCGTGAAGTTTGTCCGTGCTGATGCCGATTTCAGCACCCAAGCCATATTCCCCGCCGTCGGAAAAACGGGTGCTTGCGTTCACCATCACGTTGGCACTGTCCACGCCCTGCACAAACGTCTGCGCACTTTCCAGGTTGCGGGTGATGATCGCGTCGGTGTGCCTTGAACCGTAACGGTTGATGTGCGTGATGGCGTCTTCCACGCTGTCCACCACGCCCGCAGCCACGATCAGGTCCAAATATTCCGTGGCCCAGTCCGCATCGGTTGCAGGCTTGGCTTGGGGCACCACCTGACGCACCCGTTCATCGCCGCGCAATTCCACCTGTTTGGCAAGCAGTGCTTCACCCACCTTTTGCAACAACCCGCGACGCACCGCATCCTTGTGAAACAAAAACGTCTCGGCTGCGTTGCACACGCCCGGCCGCTGAGTCTTGGCGTTGACGCAAATGTTCACCGCCATATCGATATCAGCGTCGGCATCGACATACACATGACAGTTGCCCGTGTAATGTTTGATCACCGGAATACGAGCCTGCTCGACCACGGCTCGAATCAGCGACTCGCCCCCACGCGGCACGCACAGGTCAATCAACCCATCCAGCTTCAGCAGTTCACCCAAAAGCGCCCGATCAGGGGTGTTGACCAATTGCACGGCATCGGCGGGCAGGTTGGCTTGTGTCAAGCCTTGTTGAATGCACTGGGCGATGATGGCGTTGGAAAAGGCAGCCTCTTTTCCGCCGCGCAGAATGACGGCGTTGCCGGATTTGAGGCACAGGGCAGCGGCATCGCTGGTGACATTGGGGCGACTTTCGTAAATCATCAGCACCACGCCGATGGGCACGCGGACTTTGCGGATTTGCAGCCCGTTGGGCCGGGTGTAACCTTCGATGACCTGCCCGACCGGATCGACCTGCCCGGCGATTTGCGCCACCGAGTCGGCAATTTTGACCACGCCCTTGTCGTCGAGTTTGAGTCGGTCGAGCATCGCGTCTGAAAGTTTGGCACTTCGACCGGCTGCCAGGTCTTTGCCATTTTCATTGACGATGTCACTGCTGCGCTGCCGCAGTTGCTGGGCGACGGCAAGCAGGGCAGCGGTGCGTTGTTTGCCATCGCTGCGTGCCAGGGTTCGACTGGCAGCCAGGGCGCTTTGGGCCAGTTGTCTGGCATACGCGGACAGGTCGGTGGCGGTAGTGGTGAGTGTGGTCATGATAAGGTTATTGTACGGCAAGCGGTGCGATTAGAGCGTTGCCATGTCCAGTGCGTCGGCTGGCAGGTGATCGAGGGTCAGCAGCAGGGTCGGGGGTACATAACCCACTTTTTGAAGCAATGAATGTTTGATCACCGTGGTGACCAGTTCCGGTTGAAAAAGGGTGCGACGTTTCAAACCTGATTCAGCCGGATTGAGGGCCAGATGCTGAGGCAGACGACGTTCGTGGATGGTACCAGACACGACGATGACGGTGCGCAATTTGCCCTGATTGATGCCATCATTGGAAACGACAATGGCCGGTCGGGTGAATGCGGGTGAAGCGGGAACCGCATCGGCATTGAAGTAGCTGAAATCAACCAGCCAGATGTCGCCGCGTTGGATCATGATGCAGCCTTGGTTTTTCGTGGTTTGCCCGCACCGGTGACCAGCAAGGCAGTGTCGCGCAAAGGGGCGTATTCGGGTTGTTCGCTGACTTCGCCCATTTTCAGCCAGGCTTCGCGGTTGCGCTGACGATCCAACAGACGGCGCACGATGTCCGCCGGGGTGGAGTGCATCGCCCGGGCCTGTTTTTCCAGATAGGTTTTATCGTTGGCGTGGACGCGGATCGTGGCGGTTTTCATGGCATCACTGTGTGACAATTTGTGACATTGTTATTTTACCAAGAGACATCCGCACTACAAGCACTGACATAAAGCCCGTATTTGAAATCATGGTTCCATCGGTTCATAGCCACGGTACACATTGGCTCGCGGACCGATGCGCCAAACGCGAATCAATTGCCGATCGTGGTGCAGGGTGTAAATCAACCGCCGGTCGCCGATGCGCAGCTTGAAGGAACCGGAAAGTTTGTGTTGCAGGGGCTGATGCGGGTAATCGTGCGGGTGTTGAGCCATAGCCCGTAATTCGTCAAGGAATTCACGCTGCACGGCGGCGGATAATAATTTCATTTGCGTGCGTGGCTGCGTGTCAAACATCACACGGTAGGCTTTACCCATGGCGTGCTTTCCGTGGTTTACGTGCTGACTTCAATTCCTTTTCAATGTCTTGCATGCTCGTCCATTCACGTGTGTCCGCCGTTTGCATGTTCTGTGCCACGTAATGATCATCCAGCATGTCCGCGATGCGTTCGAGCACATCATCGGCTTGCATATGTTTGCGTGGGCGGATCGCTTCATCGACCAGGTGGCCGATCGATTTGCCGGTTTCACGAGCGCGTCGTTGCAGGTAGCGGTAGGTGCTTGGCTTGAGGCGAACAACAGGTGCTTTGGCGGGCATGATGGTTGTCTCCGTAACAAATGTTACATCGACATTTTAGATGCCCCGATTGTATTGGTAAACTCGGCGGATCAAAAAAACCTTCACGGCTTGCCGCCGTTACTTGCAGGCGGATTCGTCGGCGGGTTGCTCGGCGGGTTGGAGGTGGGGGCCAATATCGGCGGCGTCGGCTGTGTTATTGCGTTATTGGGTGCGAGAGCAGGTGCAGGGGCACGGGGTGGGGTGATGCCCACCTCGGCTGCCGGGTCACGCCGGGCGATGCGCATGCGCACCGGTCGCAGGGGCGAACGAATTGTCACCCCCGCAGGCAGATTGACGATTTCAGGTACTTTCTCCGTGATGGCACGGTCCAACTCATCACTGGTCAATAGCAAATCAGCACGCAGGTTCAACGGCAATTCGCCACGCCGAATGCGTTCGATGATGTTGCTGGGGCCTTCGAGCACCAGTGACGGAATGGTGCGATCTTCGGGGTTGATTTCCACCGTGAAACGCTGGTTTTCCTGATACACCGGGAACACGGTCACCAGCGGCACGGTGTATTCGAGGGTCCGCCTGCGAATGGTGAAATTCACCCGCACACGCTCCGGTTCCAGCGTCACGTTGCGCGGCTCGATGCCCGGCGGCAATGTCAACGTCACACGCTCACGCTCCTGCGGCACACCTTCGGGCAGGTTGGCGTCCAGGTTGTCCAGCCGGGCGACTAAGCGCAACCCATCGAGCAATTTCATGCGACTGGCCGGGCCGGTGACCTTGACGGTTTCGGGGTTGGTCGTCGCTGGTGATAACAACAAATCACGCGCGCTCACTTCCACCGGCATCACCAGTTCCACACGCGGTTCCACCATCACCCGCATCGGCTCAGCCTGCACCTCCGTGATTTGAATACCACGGGTGACAAAAGCCTGGTGATTCCGCAAACGTTCACGCAAATCAATCACCTGCTCCGTGGTTTCCGGGCTGACCTCCAGTTTCAGGTCGTCGATGAATGTTTCCAGTTCCGCCCGCTGACTGGTCGCACAACGCAAACGCACCCGCACCGACTGCGGCTCGCCCGGCTCCACCACCAACGGCGTGCCCACCGGCCCGGTGAATTGCACCTGCACCGCCAATTCATAAGTCTGTACGTTTTCCCCCTCCGCGTACACCCATATCAACACGGCAAAAAGCAGCGCCACCAGGGCGGTTTGCACTTCCTGCCAGATGAGGTTTTTCATCATCATGGCGGTTACCTCGCACTCCCCGCAGCATCACTTTCACTTGCGCCTTCGGTTTCGTTTTCGCTTTCCGGTGCCAGTATCGATCGACGCAGCCCGCGTAGTAACATTTCACGCAGTTGATCCGGCTCCAACGGTCGCTGCATTTTGCCACGCTTCACCAGACTGATCGTGCCCGTTTCCTCGCTGACCACGATCACCAGGGCATCAGCCTCCTGCGACAAACCGATGGCTGCCCGATGCCTTGAACCCAACTCGGTGTCGAACTTGTCATCCTCCGCCAGGGGGAATTGCACCCCGGCTGACAAAATGCGGTCGCCCTGAATAATCACGCCCATGTCGTGCAGCGACGAACCCGGCCAAAAGAGCGTGGTGAGCAATTCCTTGGTGACCTGCGCGTCCAAGGGCGTGCCGCCTTCGACGATGCCCTTGAGCCCGACATTGCGCTCGATGGCAATCAGCGCACCGATTTTATTTTTGGCAAGGCCGGTGACGGCTGCGACGATTTCATCCACCGTGCGTGAACGTTTGAAGGTGTGCTGTGAAATGAAACGTGCCTCGCCGATGCGCACCATGAGGCGACGCAGTTCCGGTTGAAAGACAAACAGCATCGCCAGCATGGCCAGAAAGATGAACCCGCCGTAGAGAAAGTTCAGTCGTTCGTAGGCATTGTCAGAGGCCAGCAGTTTGACGATGACGGTGATGCCGATGAGGATCATCGCCATGCCGCGGATGGCCCTTGCCCCGCGTGTGCCGCGCAGGGAACGCAGCATGAGGTACAGCAGCCCCCAAAGCACCAGCAGTTCGATGATGACTTCATGCTGCGGGTAGCCCTGAATGCGTCGCCAGAGCTGCAGCAGCCGTTCTAGAATGACCTCGTAACCCACGTCTGTGTCTCGGTGTGCCGATTGGTTGGCAAGTGCATTGTAATGATTTCATCGGGCAGGGTCATCGAATGACCCGGGGGTAAAAAAGGGGTCGGGGAGTCATAATGATGTAGGGTGGGTCAAGCGCGTCGGCGAGCGGACCCACCGTGATGAAGTGGTCGAGTGGCTAAGTGTCGGAATCGTATTCGAATGTTAGCGCCGCGATTTATCGCGTTTTCTGATGGTGTTGCATCTCGGAAGCCCCGGAAGTCTCGGAAGCCTCGGAAGCCCCGGAAGTATGTCCCCCCGGAAGTGTGGCATCCGCTTCCGATGGTGTCGTTTTGGCCAACCCGTCCGATTTGTCTTCTCTGCGATCTTGGCGTTCTCTACGGCAAAATTTGCTGATCAAGGATAAATTCACAAGGTGATTGGTTCGACGTTTGCACTGGCAGACAAGCTGCCAGTGGCATCCGGCGACGGGGCATTGGGCTTCTGGGCGGCGCTGGCCAAGGTGTTCCCCACCTGTCGCCGCCAGCGTTTCCGGGGGTGCTGGGTGCACAAGACGGTCATCATGCTGAGCAAGATGCCCAAACACCTGCACGCCAAGGCCACCACCATGCTGCACTATAGCTTGACTTGTACTTTTGTACCGTTGGCTTTGAGTGTGAATTGGTGAGTCGCAATCGGGGATGATTGCGAGGGGGTATGGCCAGGCTCCGGCCGAACGGTCACAACATAATCACCCTTGAATCCGCGTGCTGTGTAACGTCCAAAGCGGTCGGTTCTGCCGCGCAATCGTGTCCACCATTGATTGAGGACCAGGTCCTGATATACCAGTCCGTTGGGTTTGAGGGACCAGTCCTTGCGGAACATGGCGGCATCGGGGAACCAATGCCGTCCTTCCCAGAAGCCCCACATGACGAGGGCTTCGGTAGCGGGATGGGCGAACAACGCAGTCATGAAGTCGTGGGTGTAATCGGCCTGGAATGATTCGTCCGTAGTATTGACATCAAATTCAGTAACTTGGATGGGCAAACCAAAATGGGTGTAACGGTCGAGGATTTTCCAGAGGGTGGCAGGAGGCGTGACATCTTCTCCGAAATGCCCCTGCATACCAATGGCATCAAGTGGCGCGCCATTTTTGAGCAGATATCGGATGGTGTCTTCGTAATGTTGTTGATGAACAGTATCCGTGCGTCCGCCGCCGGAGGCGAGAATGCCGAAGTCGTTGATGCGCAGTTTGGCGGCGGGGTGATGCTGACGCGCATGGATAAACCATTCGACCATGGCCTGCGGACCAAGCAGATCGATCAAGTCATGGTGGGCAAAAGGTTCATTGAGTACATCCCACTCCTGGGTAAGGTGTCTGGTCGCGGTAAGGATGTCCTCCATGTGCGCCAAGGTGAGCTTGCGCAAGGCGATAGGGTTGTCCTGATGTTGCTGTAGTAGTTTGGGAAGCCATTTCCAGCCGGGCCAAACCAGCACATGGCCAGCGACTGTGAATTGGTTATTTTTCAACCATTGCAACCCGTGCATCGTCGTTTCGCGTTGATAATCGCCGCTTTCGCCGATCCACTGCGGCCACTTCAGATCATTTTCCGTCACCACTCGATTGAAACAGCGAAGTAATTGCCGACGGTAAGGGTCCAAGCGGGCATCAGGGTCCATCAGGAACTGTAGATCGACAGCAGTACCGAAGCCGAAAGCATGACGGGTCATGGTGATGTCAAGTTCCACCCCAGGGACCGGGTTGCCCTGACGATCCATGACGATGATGTTCATCTCGGCTTTGCGATGCTGGTTGATGCGCTCCTGAGCTTCACGGTACCAAGGCGTTTCCGTGCCGTGAAGCGGATAGCGAACCTGAGTGCGCGGCATGTCTTCCAAGGCACGAGTGTTCTTAAAATTGATCACTCGTATATTACGGACTTCCAATGTTTGTCGGATATCAGCGAAGGCGATACCCAGTTCGGCTTGGCCTTGGGCGTAATCAGCGTTGCAGACAAAGGGGATGAGCAACCCGCGCCATTCATGTCCGGCACGTACTCGCATGGCGACGGATTTCTTCCATGGGGGAGAGGCTTTTTGAAAATACACCAGCGCAGTGCCTTCGCCGGTTTCTGCAAACGATTCGGCACATCGCATTTCGAACATCACCAGACAGACATGGCCTTTTTGCACCGGAGCGTGGGTGACACAGACCAGTTCGCCGTTCCAAGAGTCACGACCACCTTGTGGGGAGATCAGTCGAACAAGATCAGACTCCACCTCGATATGAGGACGTGGCTGGTAACCGGCCGAGCGAAAGCCAAAGGCGGATGAATCCCCCATTCGTGGTTGCAGCAGACTAGTACCGACGACCGTCTGATTTGAGTTGGCCATTCTCGCCTGTAAAAGAGTCATATTCCATTCCTAATTCGTCGGACGCGCAGCGATCATTCAGCATGATGCATGGTCTGTGAGCTTGGGCTATTTCTGTTCCATATAAGTTACTCCAGAATGGCGTGAAAACAATGTGGTTATTTCGTCAATCGTCTTGGTTTTTGCGGCAAATGAGCGAGTGAAGTCCCCGATCGTCTTGCTTTGGATTATGTTCAAAGGGGGCAGGGTAAGTGTTCACGCCCGGATGAGCCGCGCGGGCTTTGCACAATCATGCGCCAAGTGGATGGAGGGTTGTTTGCAGGTAATTTGCGGTAAATTCACTAGGTTTCACCAATGAGTAAGCCGAACATATTACTGGTCATATGTGATGATCTGGGGGTTCAGGATTTACCGTGCTACGGCAATCCTCATACTCATACGCCAACTCTGTCACAGTTGTCGCTCGAAGGCTGTCGTTTGCTTCGTCACTACTCCGGGCCGTTGTGCACACCTGCACGAGCGGAGTTGATGACCGGTCGTTGTGCCTACCGGACGCGGGCTATTGATACTTATCTGGGGAGATCGATGATTGAGCCGAGTGAACGCACACTACCTCAGATACTTTCGGAAGCAGGCTACGCCACCGGGTTATTCGGTAAATGGCACTTGGGAGACTGTTACCCGATGCGACCTCACGACATGGGCTTTCAAGAAGCTGTTTATCACACTGGCGGGGGATTGCAGCAACCAGCCAATGTTGGTCGGCGGTCGTATTTCAGTCCGGACCTGATGCGCAACGGATGCCGTATCACGACTCAGGGCTATTGCACGGATGTTTTTACGGACCATGCCTTGGGTTGGATGAACGAGCATCTGGAGCGGCAACCCAAGCAGCCTTTTTTTGCGTATGTCGCTTTTAATGCTCCGCATGATCCGCTGGAAATCGGCCAGGCATGGACGGAGCGTTATCGGAAACTCAACCTGCCCGAAGAAGTCGCACGACTGTACGGAATGGTCGAAAACATCGACTACAACGTCGGTAGGATGCTTTACTTTTTGAAGGAACGGGACCTGGATCAAAATACCATTGTGGTATTTACTTCAGACCATGGACCCGGGATGCCGGTGCGGTACAACGGGCAATTGCGTGGTCGCAAATGCACGTTGTTTGAAGGCGGGTTAAGGGTTCCTGGTTTAGTTCGCTGGCCCGGGCGCATAGCAGCAGGTGTGACCTGCGATCAGATCACCGCACCGATTGATTGGTTGCCCACCTTGGCAGACTGGTGCGGCGCGAAGCTGCCGGGGGATCGCTTGATTGATGGATGGAACATCGGCCCATCGTTGCGGACGCAAGCATCGCCTGAACAGGTTGATCGGCATAAGCAGCGTCGTTTGGTGTTTCAGTGGCACCGCGGTGATCGCCCCGAACCCCGTCGCAATGCAGCGGTCATCACCCATCGATTCAAGGTCATCTGGCATCAGCGACAGTCACCGATGCTTTTTGATTTGTCGGCAGATCCGGGTGAAACGACGGACCTGGGCGCATCAGAGCTGGCAGTCGGTCGTGAACTGATAGAAGTGTATGACCGCTGGTTTGCGGAGGTATCACAGGAACGCGGGGCGGCAACGTTTGATCCGCCACGGATCGTGCTGGGTTCGGCGCAGGAACCGCAAACCCATCTGACCTGGCAGGATTGGCGCCTGTATGTACCCACGCCTGAGGAGTGGTGGCGGGCGGAGATGCCGGGGTATTGGCTGGTGCATGTCGCACGTAAAGGGAAGTATCGACTGTCGATGGAGCTTCCGCCCATCAATGTTCCGACGCATTTGCATGTGCGTTGCGGCAAGTTGCATGTGAAGTGTCCGGTTTTGCCCAGGGATCAGTCATTGGGGTTTGATGCCCTTGAGTTATCAGCAGGTGAAGCTCGTCTGGAAGTTTATCTTGGCGAGGATCAACCCGAACTGGGACCGGTGAGTGTCTGCGTGGAAGGACCCTTGTGAATCGAATTGTTTGGGAGTATGGATCATGGTGAACACAAGTAGCGTTCCATCGGATGTAGTGCCAAAACATGGTTTGCAGCCGCTGACTGAATTGTCGCCGGGCATTGTTCTACTGAGTGAGTTTCACTTGTCGGACATGCTGGTGTGGTACATATTGGATCAGGCCAGCCAGCGTGTCGGACTTTGGATGATACCCGCCGATTTCCGGTCCAGAATAGCGGTACGGCGACCCTATCTGACCTCCAGAGCCGTGCAAATGTTATGTCAGGACGGGCGTATCGGTCCGCTGCGTGCCTGGACGGTGGACTCCCTGGTGCAGGTGGCGGCTCGCACATCGCTCAATACGATTGGTCGGGGACAAAGCCGATCACTACGTCGCTGGCCATCAACGGAAAATCTAAAATATCAGAAACAGGAAGCGCAGCTATCGTCCAACAACCAAGTGATTCATACCACCCTATCAAGCGGAGAACTACAGGTGGCACATATATTAAGCCACCAGGGAAACGATCCGTTTGTGAAAATCCAAGTGACTGTCACCAACACCTCGGCGCAGTCGATGGCGATCGACATGGCTTCCAGTTTTTCGCTGGGTGGTATCACTCCTTTTGCGTCGGATGAAGCAGCGGAACGACTGCGTCTTCATCGGTTCCGTACAGCCTGGGCGATGGAAGGCCGACATGTCGTTGACACACTGGAGCAACTGCACCTGGACCGCACTTGGGCGGGATTCAATCAGGTATGTGAACGTTTTGGACATGCCGGTTCACGTCCGGTCACCACTTTCTTCCCACAGGCACTGGTGGAAGATACAAAGGCGGGGGTTTTTTGGGGAGTATCCCTCCATTGTCAAGGTTCATGGCAGATCGAACTATATCGCCAGGATGACACGGTGAATCTGAGCGGAGGATTGGCGGATCGAGAAATGGGACATTGGTCAAAGCAACTGGCTCCGGGCGAGTGTCTGCATTGTCCGACAGCGATCCTTACCACGGCAGCGGGTGATATTGACATCGCCTGTCAACGTCTCACGGCTGCACAAAAAACTTCTTTGGCGGTTCAGCCTGCGATTGAAAATGACCTGCCGATCTGCTTCAACGATTTTTGCACTTTCTGGGGCCACCCCAATCATGACCGCATAGTCAGTCTGGCAAAGCGATTGAAAGACAGCGGCGTGACCTATTACGTCATTGATGAAGGTTGGTCCTGTGCAGACAATGGCAAATCGCGGGTGCAGGGGGATTGGAAACCCGATCCGTCACTGTTCCCCCATGGACTTGCCGCCACTTGTCAAGCTATTCGTGATTGCGGACTCATACCGGGCATCTGGTATGAATGGGAAGTGGCCATGCGGCCCAGCCGCGTGTTCGATGAACAGGCAGGGTTGATGCTGCACCGCGACGGTCAGCCATTGACGGTCGGCGGTCGACGATTCTGGGACATGCGACAAAAGGAATCATGGCAGCAGATCGATCATCGCATGTTGGCCCTGCTGCGCGAACATCAACTTGGCTATCTGAAAATCGACTACAACGAAAACATCGGCATCGGGGTCGATGGGAGCGAATCCCTGGGTCAGGGATTGCGCGAGCATGTGCTGGCCACGCACCAATATATCGAACATCTGCGCTGCGAACTCCCCAACCTGGTGATTGAAAATTGTGCCTCTGGCGGACATCGACTGGAACCTGCCATGCAGGCTCTTTGCGCTCTTGGCTCGTTCAGTGATGCCCATGAAACCGATGTCATTCCTGTTGTCGCAGCCAATCTGCTTCGGCTGATCTTGCCACGACAATCACTGGTTTGGGCGACCTTGCGTGCCACGGACGATGAACATCGTCTGGTTTATTCACTGGCTTCAACTTTTCTCGGACGGATGTGTCTGTCCGGTGATGTAGACAAACTTGGTCCAACTGCATGGGAACTCACACACGCAGCCATGACTTTGTATCGCGCTGCCGTCCCGGTGATTCGTGACAGCCATATTCACCGCTACGGCCACCCGGCTGGTTCGTATGAAACACTGTATGGTTGGCAGGCAGTGCGAATGGATGGATGCGATGGCTCGTCTGCCCTTGTCGTCATGCACCGGTTTGCGGAGCCCTCGCCGGCTACATTGGTCACGCCATTGCCGCAGGGAAATTGGCGTATCTGCGGACAATTGCTGGCTGCGGGCGACCGGGTGGTCATGGAACCGCAAAAGGTGACTTTTTCAGCGGCGCAGCCTTGGTCCGCAGGCGTTGTTCTTTTGAAAAAAACTCCGTGAGGCCTAGGAATGAATGCTCCCAATTACCTTCGTGGCTACCAGACGCAGTACACACAAAATCCTCGGCAGGCAGCCCTTGACTGGTTCCGTGCTGCCAAGTACGGACTGTTTTTGCATTACGGGTTATACACACTGCTGGGCCGTCATGAGTGGGTCCAACTGCGCGAAAAGATATATGTGCAAGACTACGCCCGCCTGGCTCTGCAATTTAAAGCGGAAAAGTTCAATGCCGACTGGTGGGCGGATTTCGCTCTGGACTGCGGCATGAAATACATCAATATCACCACACGTCATCACGAATGTTTCTGTCTTTGGGATACACGATACACCGACTTTAAAAGCACCAACACCCCTTGTGGGCGAGACCTCATCGCGGAACTGGCCAGGGCCTGCGATCAGAGGGGGTTGGGTTTGTGTCTCTACTACACGCATGGACGTGACTGGCGACATCCGCATGCGCCAAACAACGATCAATTTGCTGGTCACGCACGTCCCGAATACGATCCCCCTGAACCAACCTACGCCTACGGAGAGGATCACGACCTGTCGCTTTATGTTGACTTTATGAAAGCACAAATCGAGGAACTGCTCACCAACTATGGTCCGATCGCCGCCATTTGGCTTGATGGTATCATGGTGCCTTTGTCTCCCAAAGACCATAACGGACAGGTAATCAAGGATTTCGATCCCCGCCGTGATGGGGACCCCTTTGGTTGTCAGGCGTTGTACGATCGGATACACGATCTTCAGCCGCAATGTCTGGTAAGTTACAAACAGGGATACCTTCACACCGAGGATTTTTATGCCCCTGAACGTCAGTCCGTGCCCACCGGTGGCAAACCAGGGGAGATATGCGAAACCATGATGCCGCAGAGTTGGGGCCATGACACACGTTGTGATGGTCAGCACAAAAATGCGGATCAGATTCAGGAAAAGCTCAAGGCCGCGTGGGCCGGAGGGTGTAACTTGCTATTAAATTGCGGGCCGCTGCCTGATGGATCGATCCATGGGGAAGACGAAGCCCCATTGCGCGAAGTGGGGCGTCGCTTACGCAGCAGTCGATGACACGGAGCTTGGTTTTACTTTGCATAACACGGATTGAGGACACACCATGACCGCCTGGTATCACAATATCCATCGTGCATATTTGTTGGACTTTCAGATGCCCGATTCAGCGGACCAGATGCCGCTGGGGCAGCCTCCGAACCTGCGTCATGTGGACCCCCAACGAATCGTCAATCAATTGCATCAGGCTGGTGTGCAGGCACTTTATACCCACGCCAAGGACAATCAGGGCAATTGCTACTATAACACCCAATTCGGCCACAAACACAGTGGCATCGGCGATCGCGATCTGATGGCGGAGTTTTCACTGGCGTGTCGGGCGGTGGGAATGACATTGTTATTTTACGTTCAGATGTCACGGGAGCGCCGCGCCAACCGCGAACCGATGTACGCCGCTCGAAGAGAGGATGGCTCGCCCCTGGTGATGGTCAGCGACAAGCCATTGCAACCATCGCTCGAAGAGCGTCCGGTGATCTGTCTCAACGGGCCGGGCCGCGAATACATCAAAAACATTGTGGGTGAACTGGCGGATAAATATGATTTCGACGGTTACTGGTTGGATTGCTTCGCTTGGTGGGGGCTGCACAACCCATGTTATTGTTCCTATTGCCGTGACAAATATCGCATGGATCGGGGTGTGCCTTTGCCCAGGGCAGATGACAAAACCAGTCCCGCATGGAGGCAGTATTACCTTTGGCGGATGAATCTTAACAATCTGATCCTTGAGGAGATTCGCCAAACGATTCGTGCCGTCAATCCGCATCTGACCATCACGCATAACCCTCTCTACCATACAGCCTATATCGACTTCGGTGAAGCAGGCAGCGATGATTATATGTCGCATGAGTTTCATTTTGACGAAGGCTATGGTTATCTCTCTTTGACTTGTCGCCAAAACGATGCCCTGAGGCCCAATCAACCCTTTGAAATCGAAACCTGGCGATTTGCCAATCGTCTGCGCGGCGAACGCCCGATGCTTCGTGGGTATCAGGTTCGTCCCGTGGTACAGTTGTTCACGGAAATGGCCACCGTTTTGGCCAACGGCGGATTCACGCAATACTACGATCAGATCAACCCTGACGGCACACTCGATCCCTTCAGCATCCAAGTCATGAAGGAGGCCTTCGAAGAATTACGCTGCCGCGAGCCTTATATAGATCGATCACTACTAAGACTGGAGTATGCCAGCCTCGTCTGGTCGGCACGTAATCAGGCGCTGGCTCCAACACCCTGGCAACAATCGCATCTTCATGAACTGGAAGGATTTCATCTGGCGCTCACCGAGTCGCATACCACCCACCGCCTGATCACCGATCATGATCTGGCACAACAAAGGCTGGGCAACCCACGCGTGCTGGTGCTACCCAACCTCATGCTCATGTCCGCGCAGCAGGTGCAGGCTGTTCGCCAATTCGTCGAACAAGGTGGTGGTCTGGTCGCCAGCTTCCGTACATCTCTGTGTGATGTTGAAGGGAACTCCCTCAGTCAGTTTCAACTGGCGGATGTACTGGGTGCTGATTACCTGGAAATGTTCGGCTACTCGTACGGCTTTATGCGCTTCGATGAACAGCATGAATTGACCCATCGCATCCCGCTTGGTTTTCCCATCACGCTTTGGGATAAATACCAAACCAAAGTCCGGCCTCACCATAATTCAACCACCCTCGGACGATTGGTACACCCGATGCGCGGCATGCACATGGGTAACCCGCCCCAGGAAATCACCCCTTATCCAGCCATGGTAATGCATCGCATGGGCAAGGGTCGCGTTGTCTATCTACCACAACAGTTGGGCGAAGCCTATCAGGACTACGGACATCCGGACCTTCGACAGTTACTCGTCAATGCCGTGCGTTGGGCCGCAGGCTCCCAACCGGCAATCCAACTGAAAGCTCCGGGCACAGTGGAAATGGTGGCTTGGGGGACACCTGAGGGTCGGCGTGTGATACACTTGGTCAACCGTACCTCCGCAGGCCCGATGCGCACCAAAGGTAGTGTCATCACCGAGTGTATTCCTGTACACGATCTTCGTGTGATACTCTCTCACTCTGCCGCCACAGCTATACGTCAGCCTGATAATCAACCCTTAAGTATCAACCAGACCAGACATGGATGGGAAATTACCCTGGACCGACTGGACATTCATACCATGGTCATCCTTGAACCTTGAGGTTTCTGCATGGGCCGTGAACCCTGTATTCTGGGCATCGACATCGGAACCACACTGGTCAAAAGTGTGGCATTCGATGTTCACGGCAAGGTGCTTGCCCTGGCACGCAGACCCTCAGGCTTTGATATACCAAAGCCCGGTTGGGCAGAATGCGACATGCAGGTCGTATGGACCAAAGTCTGCATGTCTTTGCAAGAATTGACCGTGGCTCTGGCGGATCGTTATGAAATCATGAGCATCGGCGTGGCTGGACATATGGGCGGCGCCTGGTTGTTGGATGAGAGGCAGAAACCACTACGACCAGCAATTCTTTGGAACGATGGCCGGGCGGTTTCGTATCTTCAGCATTGGCAACGCGACGGCACAATCTACGCATTGTTTCAACGATCCCACAATACGCCGGCCCCCGGGTTTACCTTGCCAGTATTACGTTGGCTTAGGGATCATCAACCAGAAGTGTTGGCTCGCGCCAGTCATCTACTATTCTGTAAGGATTGGGTGCGGTTTTGTCTGACCGGAGAACTGGCCACGGAGGAGAGCGATGCTTCACATTTGCCCGGCGATGTGCATACGCGATCATTCTCCATAGACGCACTGGCACTCTGCGGAGTACAAGACTGTGCGCGTTTGCTCCCAATGGTATTGGATAGCGGACAGGTGGCTGGATACGTCAGTGAGAACGCCGCAAGGGAAACAGGTTTATGTCGGGGGCTGCCGGTGGTAACAGGTTTGGCGGATGTTTCTGCGACGCTATTGGGTGCAGGCGCCTTGGAGCCGGGTTGTACGACAGCAATCGCGGGCACATCTCTGCTCAATTGCGTCACCATGGCACAACCCTGTCTGAATCCCGTCGGGGTGGGAGTGAGCTTTCTTTTGCCCCTCAAACGCTTCGTACGTGCACTGCCCAACCAGACCGGGATGTTGGCGTTGGAATGGTTCAATCGTGAATTGATGCCGCGCGACGCTGATGGCCGACTTTCCGACATGACAGAGTTGGAAATGCTGGCTATGTCCGCTTCACCTGGCGCGCGTGGTGTGATGTTTCATCCCTATCTCAACAGCACCGGAGTATTGGCTCCCTGCTACGAGCCACGGGCACGTGGGCGGTTTTGGGGGCTGGGTATACAACACACGCGAGCCGATCTGCTCCGGGCAGTATATGAAGGTATCGCATTGGCCATGGCGGATTGTTTTGCAGGTTTGCCAGTCTCCCAAGAACCGATTCGGCTGGTGGGCGGGGCCGCCAACAGCCCGTTCTTACGTCGCCTCTTCGCAGACACAACCGGTCGTCCTATGGTCACCCTGCAATGCAGGGAAGCCGGTGCGATGGGTGTGGCGATGCTCGCTGGCGTGGCAACGGGTGTATGGTCTGATTTGCACGCAGCGATCGCAGACTGTTGTCGATTGGAGGAAGCGACTGAGCCACATCCCGAAGACCATGCCTATTACCAACAACGACTTAAACTATATCAATATCTGCGTAGCCAGTTAACAGAGGAATGTGATGTTGCGGAGAGTGTCAACATATGAATGGAAAACTTCAGAATAAATTCGTGCTTATCACCGGAGGCGGCACGGGCATCGGTCGTTCAATTGCATTGTTGTTTGCCCGGCAAGGAGCCAATGTGGCTGTTTGCGGACGCAAACTTGCTCCTCTTGAATCCGTAAGTGGCGAACTGAACAGCCTGGGACGCCGCGTTCTGACCATACAGGCCGACATCGGCTCTGATTCCGATGTCAAAAGCCTGATGCAGCAGATCGATCAGACCTGGGGCGGATTGGATATTCTTGTCAACAATGCCAGTGTCATCGGACAGGTCGGGCCGGTGAGCCAGACCGATTTACAGCAATGGAACGACTGTCTGCGCATCAATCTCACTGGCACAATGCTCTGCTGCCGTGAATCAATACCATTGATGATCCGACGCGGAGGAGGGAATATCGTGAATGTCAGCAGCAACGTGGCGAGACGTGGCTTTCCCAATCGCGCACCGTATGTTTGCAGTAAGTGGGCCATGCTCGGTCTAACCCAGACGCTTGCTCTCGAACTGGCCGAGTACAACATTCGTGTCAATGCAATTTGCCCAGGCCCTGTTTTGACGGATCGACTCGATAACTCTATGAGACAAATGGCTGATACTCACGGCACGACACAACAGCACATTCATCAGCAATGGATGGCACAGTCACCCATGAAACGTTTTGCCACCGAGGAGGAGTGCGCCAAGGTGAGCCTCTTTCTGGCGTGTGACGATTCCTCGGCCATGACAGGTCAGGCACTGAATGTGACTGCTGGCATGATGATGACCTGATCGTCCGATCTGACAAATGATAGTATGATGGTTAACCTATGAAAGCCTATCCTTGGAAATTGGGTTTATATCTTTCGCCCACTCAACTGCTGACATCAACTAATGACCTTATCTGCTTGATGGATCAACTGGGGATCGATCATGTAATACTACGCACGGGTTTCAATGTGCAACAGCTCGACCCGCTGCTAAGTAAGGCCTGCGATCGTCTGCGTCGGCGCAGGCAGGGATTGTGCCTGCTGGTAGGAGGATGGTGGGGTCAGGGTATCGAACCGGGAAGTGCCTCGCTGATGCCATGCGTGACAGGCCTGCCTTCACCTACCCCCGCCTCGGCTCATGAATCGCAATGGTCGATGTATTGCCCCCTCGGGCCATGGTCGCAAATCATCACAACGTGCGCATGTGATCTGATACAGAAATACCAACCTGAAGCAATATGTTTTACACACGCACGGTTTCATCACCCTGCGGACATTCCAGGGCTGTTCAGCATCGGCAGTTCGACCTTTCAAGCCATGATGCGTGACCACGAATGCAGTGCTTCACGATTGCAGTCAGCCCTCCGACTGTTTGAGGAGCGACTTGCCGACCTTCATGTGCTTGATCGTAATCCGCCTGATATCAATATAGATATTCCGCATTGGATGGACCGGGTTGCACAGGTGGATGTATTCAGCCGTTGGTTCTCTCTACGCTGTGATGTCATATGCCAGGCGGTGGATGCAATCTTCAGCCAAATACGTCAGGCGATCAGGAATCCGCCGATTTTGGGGGTGAATGCGATGAACCCGATCTGGTCATCGCTGGCTGGACAGGATTATCGTCAACTTGCTTCGATCTGCGATTTCATACAGCCGCTAACGGGTTACATCTTTTGGCATTTCTTTCAGCCTATGAACGCATGGGTACATTGGTGGAGTCGATGCGTCCAGCTAGAACGCCTGAACGTAAAACACTTGCTAGCTACGCTTTTGGCACTCGAACCTTCAACACTATGGCGGTTCTGGGATCAGGCACTCATCAACCCGAATGATGGGCACCAGGACTTAGTACTATCGCTGATGGGATCATGTCATCAACGTATGACGGAGATCGGGCTTCCAAGGCAGGGCTTGCCGGTGGTATTACGCGGCGAGGATTGGTCGCCAATGACTATCCAAGCTTCCACACGATTCTGGCATCAGTCGGGCTATCCGTCCGTCTTATATCAAGGACATCAAAAACTGTCCGCTTCTATACATAATAAGAGTTGATCATGATTGAACCGGTATTAAAGGATCATTCGCTGCTACGGGATATCGATCTTGCGATTCCGCCGGACGATGGCATTGCCATCTGGTGGCTGGGCCAGAGCGGCTATGTGATCAAATACGATCGAAAGATCATTTATATTGATCCTTATCTTTCTGAAAGTCTGACCGATAAGTATGCTAATTCCAGCAAGCCTCATGTGCGTATGATTTCCAACCCGTTAAAGCCGTATTTGGTCCATCATGCTGATTGGATCCTATGCACGCACAAACACTCAGATCATATGGACCCGCAAACATTGCTGCCGATGATGCAGACATCCGTCAAGGCAAGGTGCGTCATTCCGGCCTCCCATTATCAGCACGCAATTCAAATGGGGTTGCCTAAGGAACGACTGTTGTGTGTCAATGCGGATCAAACGCTTGCCCTCGATGATAACATACAACTGCTTCCCATACCTGCCGCCCATGAATCACTTGAAACCGATAAAGAGGGTAATCATCTGTATCTAGGTTATATACTGATATTGGGACGCTTCACCCTGTATCACAGTGGCGACACGATACCCTATCGAGGATTAATGCAGCGATTGACGAAACAACGAATCGACCTGGCACTGCTGCCTGTCAACGGACGCGATGCCCAACGTCATACCTTGGGCACGCTCGGCAATTGTACCGTGGAGGAAGCGTTAACACTAGCCACTTTATGCGGAGCCGCGATCCTTGTTCCAAATCATTATGACATGTTCACTTTCAATACGATAGATATTAATATATTTATCAAATCTCAACGAGAACTACACCCCGAACAGCGATCCATAGTCATGCGGACAGGAGAGCGGCATATTATATGCAGTGGCACTCCTCATGAACCGTGGGCGCGCGGCTGATAGCATGATGGCTATCCAAGGAGCCTCCCATGGCAAGACGTAAGTTCACCCGTGAGTTCAAGGAATCAGCATCCCGACTGGTTCAGCAACAGGGTTACAGCATCGCTGCGGCGGCACAGAGTCTGGGCATCGACCCCAACAGTCTGCGCGGCTGGCTGGCCAAGTTCGGCGATGGTATCCAAGCGGCAGCCCCCGGCAGTGATGCTGCGTTGCGCTCCGAAAATCAGCGCTTGCGCAAGGAGAATGCGCAACTGCTGATGGAACGTGAGATTGGGTCCTTCGGTTCACCTACGGTTGTAAAAAAAAGCATCCACCTTGCTCCGTCGCAAACCTCCCCGTTGACTCCTATACCATGATATTGTGCACCACTGCCAGGCGGCGGAGTTCGCGGCTCTGCGATTGATAGCGTTTGCTACCCAGTGCATCGGTCAGGTTGCTTTTGATCATACTATTGACGGTTTCGACCTGCCAGCGTTGGTTGTACCTAGAGCCTATCCGAATACCCCGCTGTCAGCACCGAGCCGTATCGGCATGGTTCAGTGCGCGGAGGGCGAAGCAGGCGATGCCGCAGTGCATCGTCGATGCAGCCCGACAAATCCATGGGCCGAGCCGATACGGCGAATGTAAGCGGGGTATTCGGATAGGCTCTTATGCGGTGCGTAGCGGTGTTGATACATCGGCAGCGTATCCATGCCGACTTGCAGAGCCACCGCAATCACCTTCCGTGGCGACCCCCGGGGGTTGCTGGTCGTAGCCATGAACCCTATGTACACTGACGATCGCCGGAGCGCAAAGCGCGAATCATTCTCATTTACCGAGGTTTGCGACGGAGCAGACAAGGAGCTTTTAATGACATCATGTCTCACGACGCCAGTCCGTCAAGTGTTTGTATTCCACCATCTGTGTCGTATTTCATTTCCACCACCTTGATACTGCGAAGCCAGGTTTTTCCTCCGGAGCGGACGCTGTCGTGGTAGAACAAATACCAACGATTGGAAAAGGCTAGGATTGAATGCTGCGTCGTCCATCCCACCACCGGCGTGAGAATCACACCGCGATAGGTGTACGGGCCATACGGGTTGCTCGCCGTGGCATAACAAATCTTGTGGGTGTTGCCGGTAGAATAAGAGTAGTAATATACATCCTGATACTTATGAAGCCACGAACCTTCAAAGAATCGTCGCTGATGATCGCCGGCTTTGATGGGTTGCCCGGTTTCATCCAGCAGCATCAGGTCACGAGGGGGCTCGGCGAACTCCAGCATATCCTCGTGCAATCGCACGATTTTCGGGCAAAGAGCCGCTTCTTCAGATGCCGGTTCATGGCCACGCTCAATCGCCTTGTTGTTGCGATAGCGCTGTAACTGCCCTCCCCATAGCCCACCGAAACACATGTAATGCGATCCGTCATCGTCCTTGAATACGGCAGGGTCAATACTGTAGCTGCCCTGTATCGGATACGGCATCGGGCGGAATGGACCGGTCGGACTGGAACCCACCGCCACACCAATATGAAATATATCGTTGTGATCCTTCGCGGGAAAGTAGAAATAGTACCTGCCGTTCCTCGAGGCGGCATCGGGCGCCCAAAGCTGCCTCCCTGCCCAGGGGATGTCACGTATGTCCAGACAGACTCCATGATCGATCACGGCGCCATCCATACGGTCCATCGAGTAAACATGGTAATCCCGCATGTCGAAATGATCGCCATTGTCATTCTCCGGCGATCCGGTATCGATGTCATGGGATGGGTAAATATATACTCGCCCCTCAAATACATGCACCGAAGGATCCGCAGTATATAAATCCTCAACCAGATAGCGTGGTGTCTTCATTACGATTGGCAACTCCAGTGCATCCCCATGTGACATCATGAGTGATTGCAAAGTACTAATTTTTCTGTTCCGTAGGCTTGAGGGTCAATGGCTTGGGCTTGCTGCCGCGCACCACAATTGGTTGCGATCTGGGATAGACTCTCGGCACGCCAAGCTCCCGTTGGTACAGCCGCAACGGAAGGCCGGGGGGGTCCATCTTGATGACATCAGGCCCACGCCAGTGAACCCGAAGGTTGATACCGCGAACCGTTTCGTCCCTGACCACCTCTGGCAAAGGATGTGAAAGCATGATGATATCACCGGGATTCACCTGTGGGACGACCAGACAGCCCTGATCGTGAATGATCGGTTGAGGAATACCATTACGCAACACCGCAATGGTATCCCCCATCCATGAATATCGGCGTAGATAGTACGTGCCTGGTCTGTTCGCTGTAATGCTTAGCGATCCCTCGTTGGGATAACCCGCGATCACGGACGCAGCAGGACGGATGACGGTCATGGGAAGATTGATATGGATGCCATCGGGTTTCTCCTCGACGATACTTTCATAGACCAGCCATAACCCCACGGGGGCCGTACCGACACAACAGCCCGCAATGGATCGAAATCTGCTCAGTGAAACGGAATTGGGTTCACCTCCGCCGGACCAGCCGCCAACGATTCGTTTATCCAGATCGCGCCATGTGTAGCCTTCCTCGTCGTCCCGATTCTCCACGCTGACAAACGATCCGTGACGAACCTGTTGCTCGACCAGTTGGTTACGGGTGTACTTATCGATCATATCCCAATAGTCATAACCCAATTGGGTTGCTTCCAATGCGAACTCGATCATGTCCTTGATGCAGCAGGTTTCGCAATCGGTTTCCGAAGCGGGGAACCATTGGCCGTATTCGGGAACCCATCCGAACTCGGAACTGATGGAACGCACATACTCAAAGATCTGAATCGCTTTTTCGACATAGTAGGACTTGTTGGTCAATCGCCCGAGTTTGAGCAGGCCGATGGCGAACCAGACAGCGGAATGCACATGACCAAAAAACTCGCCTTTCCAGTTGAAATACCGGGAGATGCCCAGCATGTAATTGGCCAAACCCTCTGCAAGGTCCAGTGCGGCTTCATCTCCATACAGTTTAGCACGTGTGACCAGTGGTTCGAGTACGACAGCATTGCGTATGCTCGGTTCCCCGCGTCCGGCCACCCGCTCGGGCACAAATCCTTCACCCTTCATATATACATCGCCGGGAAACTCATATACCTTTTCGTCAAAGAGGCTTTCACCTGCCCAGAAGGTGCGTATTTTGCGATGGTACACCACGCTACGCATTCCCCGGACCAAGCCCGCGATGCGATTTTCAACTTCCTTATTATCAGGCTCCTCGATGAGCAGCCGATTCATCCCCGCCAATACCCAGCCCAACTCATGAAAGGATGCGTGGATGGCGGATGACCAGGGATAAGGCTCGTGATAACGAAACCCCCGCTCCCCCCAGGACTTGAGCATATGACGTTTGAAACCTTCACGCACCTGCGTGGATCGCGGCGTTTTGCCGATGATCTTTTCCAGGGAAGTGATCGCTTCATACCAACTGGCGACTATCTCCGAATCATCCACCTTGGTATGCATAGCGAACGCCGGGACTTCATTGATCTGTACCCGCCAGTACGGCAGATAGTCGTACTTCTCGTCCACCATGGATGTGATATAGTTCATTCCCTTGCGGGCGACTTCGTATATATCAAAACATTCATACTGACGACGAATCACGGTTACCTCGTTTCGTACCACTTGTCGTTTGCTTGAACAGAAGTAAACCATGCGATCCCGAGCGGACATCACTTGAGATATTCAGGCAAAGGCCGTCGGCCCAGATTCGCCTGGCTAACATATCCCAAAAAGCGTTGGATTGTCTCTGCTTGCTCGTGTTTGTCCACGATGTTCACGGTTTCGTTCGGGTCATCGATCAGGTCGTATAATTCCCGCGCCACCACCTCCCCGCGACCGTGATTGCCCTGCTCGTCCTCCTTACGCCATTCGATGTAGCGATACCTTCGATCACGCAGGGCGTACCCCATCAATTTCCCATGCTCTTTGGGGTTGCGCGGATACATACTCAGGGCATAGGGTTTGACATCAGCCTGCGAGTCATGGAGCAGTGGTTGTAAACTTTTACCCTCAAGCCAATGAGGTGCTGCAACCCCCAGCATGTCGCATAGTGTCGGATAGATATCCATTAACTCCACGGGAGCTTGGGTGGTGTTGCTCGGCAACATGCCCGGCGGACCTGCAATGATCAATGGGGAACGGGTGGCCTGTTCGTAATTGGTATGTTTGCACCACATGCCATGGTCACCCAGGTGAAATCCGTGATCGCCCCAAAGGACGATCAGCGTATTCTTCTCCAGTCCTGTATCCGCAAGAGTGTCCAATAGTTTGCCGACCTGCGCATCAATGTAGGAGACACAGGCATAGTAGCCATGGGTCATCTGAATCCGCATTTCCTCTGGAATCGGTACACCTCCCGGCGGGGTTTTAAATCGAGCCCTCAGTTCGCCTGAATCCTGAAAGTGAAACGCCGGTGCACCGACGGGCATCTGGGCATATTCAATCGGCTTGATCTTTGTCGGATCGTACATATCCCAGTAACGTTTGGGAGCATTGAAAGGAAGATGCGGTTTGTAGAAGCCCACGCCCAGAAAAAAGGGTTGATGCGTGGAGCCAAGGTCTTTCAAAGCCTCCACCGCTCTTTCGGCAATCATCCCGTCATAGTGTTCGTTATCGGCAACGTCGGCGGATTCGAACGGTGGGCAGACCGTCTTCATGATCAAGCGTTGATCGGTGATACCCTGGGATCGAGCCTCGGCGTAGCGGGCTTCAATCAGCGGAACCAGTTCCGGGCTCAGGTAAGTAAAGGTTCGATCTGTCGGATTGGGCACACGAATGTAGGGAATACTCCAAGATTCCTGGTCGTCCCTGGTATTGGTATTGCGGTTGTCGTAAATCTTGCCCATGCCGGTGGTTTGGTAGCCATGATTCTTCAATTGCTGGGGCAGGGTGATGACACCGGGTACGAATGTCCGCATACGGTGGCCGAATTCGGTAATGCCGGTGGTATCCTGGCGCAGACCACTCATCAGGCTGGCGCGTGATGCGCCACACACAGCTTGTTGACAATGGGCATTGAGGAACACCGTACCGCGTTGGGCTAGTCGGTCGATGTTGGGCGTGATGGCCATGGCATCGCCATAGCAACCCAACGCCGGTTTCAGGTCGTCTACTGCGATAAGCAGAACATTGAAACGATCTGCCAACGGTTGTACTTGCTGCGCCGATGCCGATGGAGCCAACATGGCGCTTATACCCGCCGCAGTGCATGCCGCCACCGCCAGTGAACGATTCAGTGAACCAAAGAGCATGAAATCATCCTTTCTTATCGTCGTGTGAATAATAGCATCGGTTACTGATTGAACATGGCGGCATGCGGATCGCTGGTTTGGTGCATCCATTGCACCAGCCTGGCGAACATATCGTTCTTGACCGAGGCATACTGCGGATCATCCGCCAGATTTTTCAATTGATCAGGGTCGCTTGCAGTGTGGTAGAGTTCCTCTGCGGGTCGTTTGGCAAAGCTAATCCGACCAAAGTAGTAGTCGGGATTTTCTTTCATCTGTGCGACGATGAACTGTTTGGCGGGTCCGTCATCGGTGTCCACAAAGCCACTGGGAAACTGACCGCTGATCTGGTCTGCCGGTCCACTGGGCCAGCGATCCGGTTCGAGATTGCGAATATAGAGATATTCGCTGTTGCGTATGGCCCGCATGGGATAGCCTTTACCATCCTTATGCGGTACGTGGATATCGCGTTCGGTGAAGGCAAACTCTCTTCCCCTGGTATCACCATGGGAGAGCAGCGGCACAAGACATCGGCCTTGGAACTGCGGCAGGTGTTCAATCCCTGCCAGGGTAAAAAACGTCGGGGTCAGATCGACCAGATTGACCATCGCATCCGTCTGGCTTGCGGGTTTGATATGCCCCGGCCAGCGAATCAGCAATGGCACGCGACAACCCGGATCGTACATTGTGGCCTTGGCTCGGGGGAAGGGCAGACCGTTGTCTCCGGTGATGATGACCATGGTGTTATCCGCTTCGCCCGCTGCTTCGAGTTGTTTCATCCAGTCGCCGACCATTTCGTCGAGTTTGCGAATTTCCGCGAAGTAATCCGCCAGATCCTCCCGTACCGGTTGGGCATCGGGCAGGTAAGGGGGAACCTGGATTTCATCGGGTTTTGGACCGTATTTATGGGTGACCGCGCGATTATATTTACGATGTGGTTCCTTGGGGCCGATCCAGAACAGAAAAGGTTTGTCTTTGGGTTTGGACTTCAGGAATGCGTCAAAATCAGGATACTTGGTACCGGGTTTGTTGTCTTTATCCTTGTCCAGCCAGGCTGGGCCATAGCCTTTGCCCATGTAGCCGACATGGTAGCCCGCCTCGGTCATGGGCTTTGGATACAAAGGTATTTCCGGGGGAAGTGGTCCGCTGAGATTCATGCCTGTGCCCAGAGCATGAGGGTACATCCCTGACAATATCGACGCCCGACATGGCGAGCACGAAGGGGCAGGGACATAGGCATGGTTGAACTTGATACCCTGCTGCGCGATTTGGTTGAGGTTGGGTGTGAGCGCCACGGTATCGCCGTAAAACCCGGTGTGCGGGAAGGACCAGTCGTCGCCGATGATGAAAAGGATATTGGGTCGTTTGCCGTGGTGGGAGGGTTGTGCCATGATTGACTGGGTCCTGGATAGTAATGTTGAGGTCGCCACTGCAGCGATCGCCAACTGACAGGTGCTCGCTAGAAACTGGCGACGGGACGGATCAGGGAGCGTGGGTCGGGACATAAAGAACTCCTTGCTGATGGGGGAACGAGGGTGATGGGTTGCAGGGTTGCCATCCGATGTCATGAGTGATTTCACTCAGGTCCACCAGACTATCCATATGCTCCAGCGGAACACGCAAAGGTACATCGGGAAACAACTGGCGAACCAACTCTGCTATGCTCGGACCTGTGCAGCGAGGTCGGTTGTCGGCGGGGAAATAGCAGCGATATCCCGACAAGGACTTGGCCAGGCATCGGTCGATCAACTCTGCGGCATCGGCGAACAATAAATAGGTGAAAGCGGCATCCAGTCGCGCTTCCGGATGAGGATAATCATGTCGCGATGGTGCTTCCAGCCAGGGCGGCTCACGACGCAGCATCGGAAATCGCAGAGCCACGGCACAGGGTAACCCGCGAAATTCAACCATGCTTGCCAACATCGCCTCGGTGGCGGCTTTGCCAAGTCCGTAAGCGTTGCAGGGATGAGCTGGAATCCGACTGTCCAGCGGAAGATACGGCAGGGAACTTGGCAAATGGTTTTCCGATACCCGGCGGGGTCCGCAAAACACATGAATTGAACTGGCAAATATCACTTTGCTCACGCCCGCTTTCAAAGCGGCTTCCAGAAGGTTGACGTTCATCGTCATGTTTTCAGCATACAACTGCTGTGGCGGCAGACCATAGGGATTGGCATGATTGGCCAGATGTACCACCGCATCTATGCCCTGAACCAATTGCGTACAATCCTGGTAATTCAGAAGATCAGCCGGTATCACCAGCCGATCATCCCCGCAACCGGATGGCAGGTCGGTGGCGCGAATCGACAGTCCGGTGGTCAGCAAATGTTGATGGACCACGCGCCCCAATCGCCCCAAGGCTCCGGTTAGCAGCACATTCATATCAAGGGCCTTTCGCCTTGCTTTTGACCGACATCATGGCTCTGTCACCACAAAACGCACATTTCGTACAAATTCGTTTTCCAGATAATGGCACTCCTGTGCCGAGCGAATCAATTGACCGCGAATGCGAAGGTTTTCGAACGTGATGTTTTCGGAGAGATGATCGGCATCGTGGCCGGTGATTTCAATGAACGCTGGTCCATCGAGTACCGTGATATTACGAAAGGTGATGTTGCGGACACGACCATAATCCTTCGTGGCTGAATGTTTGTTTTTGACAATCGCAATCCGCACCAGGCGATGGGCATACTCGACGACAATGTTTTCGAACAACACATTTTCAATGATGGCGTTGTCCACGTTCCACACACTGAGCGCCGCATCCCGATTGGCCCAGCTTTTGGGATTTACGCCGGAGTAAAGGATTTCGGAATTACGAAAAACGATGTTATTGGTCTCGCGGATATGACGCATTTCCCCACCGACGACAAACCCGCGCATCCAGTTCTGCCAAAGAATGCAATCTTCCACCAGTACATCGCGCACAACGGGTTGCTGGTCGGATTCCCATCCTTTGAGTGTGACCCCGTCATCCTGACCTTTGAGAAAGCTGTTGCGGATGATCAGGCCGTCACTGTTGACCGGATCGATCGCGTCGGAGTTTCGCCGCCAACCGATGACTTTGATATTGTCGATAATGACGCGACGACTCATGACCGGATTGATGTTCCAGACCGGCGAATCCAGGCAGACAATATCACGGATCAAAACATTGTCACAGTTTTTCAACACCACCAGACGCTGACCGATGGACTGTTTGGTATAGTGGCCGGCGTAAAGTATGCCCGGCCCCATGATGCGCACATTTTGTGCGTCATCACTGCGAACAATACCTTTGACAAGCGCTCCGCCTGCCAGGTATAAGGTTTCATCATTGTGCAACCGGATTAGTCCCGCTTCGTGGACACCGGGACCGAAGTATTTCACCTTGGGGTCGGCGGCATCAGGCTGATCACGACGGATCGGATTGGCAAAAATAAACAACGGCTGAGCTTGACGGTCAGCACCTTCCAACACGTAATGGCCAGGTCCCGGCAAAGTAAAACGGACAGTCTTTCCTTCCACCACCGGCTCAATCCCCTTTGAAACCGGTCGTATCACCACAAAGTCCGGCGCTTGCGCCAGGGTTACCTCCACAGCCACCGAACCCTGCACATCAAAACAGAGCATTCCTGCGGGGGCAGGTATGTCCTGATACTCCGGTGTGGGGTTGATGGTCACCGCATGCACGAACGCAGGTTTGCCATTGACGCGCACCTGATGCCAGTCGGAAGCGGGAATCGCGGCATTGACAGGATACAACTCAACCATAGTACACTCATTCTGTTGAATCATGAGATCGTCGGCGGACCACAAACCTGTATCACCATGCAATACTCCCATCAGAAGCAATGGTAGTAATTTTCTGCTCAACACGTCATTACCTTATTGGTCGTTACGGAAATAGATTTCTGGAAGCAGCTCGGTGATCAGTTCAGGTGCCACGCCGGGACTGTAGGTGATGCTGCCCCAGCCGCCGTTGTTGATGGCATAGATTTTGGTGGTCAAAATACTTTGCGCGTGACCGTCGGCACACAGATAGTTAGTGGTCTTGCGATTGCCGTGTCGTGCACCGACAAAATAATGGAAATAGGGAGGATTGGAGGCGTTGTCACCGTCGAGCATCAACACCAGTTTGGAGGGTTTGTTAATCTGTCCTTCACGCATCAGATGATCGGCATTGTTGAGGGCGATGGGATGATTGGGGTAGCTGCCAGGCGTGTGATAAATGCGACGCATGGGTCGGAGCACTCGTCCGGGGAATGACCCTCCGTCACCGCTTGCCGATCCGTTGTGCATGTTGGGCAGATACCAGGTGTCGATCCCTTTTTCATTAGCGGGAGCCGATGCCGGGCCGGATGATTTTCGCCAGAACTGGAACTTCACCGGATGCGTCGGGCTGGAAAAAGTGGTCATGATGTTGGCCCCATGGTCCCCACGCAACCAGGTGGCTGACCCTTCGGGACATCGGAACATACTGTTGCCAAAGGTGGGAGTTCCGGTACCCGTAACGCCGGCGGTGGCCTGCAAGGGAGCCGACGCAAACTCCAGTGCGGTCAAAATCGCAGCGTAATGTCCGGGACGACCAACGTTTGGCCCCCCTGTATTAAGAAAGTTTTCACCGGGGACAATGGTCTGGCTGTTGCTCGAACTATAGCCGGCCATAGCTACTCCGATTTGTCTTAGATTTGACAGACATATCGACCCACGGGCTGCATCACGAGCGGAACCCAACGCCGGTAATAAAATGGCGATCAGCAGGGCAATGATGGACACGACCACCAGCAATTCAATCAAGGTGAACGCTTGTGCGACATGCCTCACCATCGTGGAGTGTATCGGTCTGTTTTTCATTGCGGCAGCCCTTTCGCTACGTTGATCGCTTTCACTGTACTTGGCTGACGTGATCTGAGGCGATTATCGATGACTCAAAAATTACCGCTTTGGATCGAGTCTTGCTATCCATAATTGCATCAAGGATGTTCAATATTCCGTAAGGATGCCCTATAAGCGTATGAAAATGGACTTCTCCACCCAGAGTGAGGAAGTCCATGAATCGACAACACATTGACATTTATGAGCCTAGTCAAGTCATTATTGATCGACGCGAAAGGCGACTTCCGGCAGCAGATTGTTCATCAAGTTGGCGACGTTATGCGGCACCGCAACGGTCGCATGCCAGTTAACAGTGGTACCATCGTACAAGGCATTGAAAATCTTTTGGGAATTGACGTTTCCTGCGTGGCCGTCGAAGTAAAGCACATTGGACGTGGTCAGGTTGGCATGACGGGCACTGATGCCATTGCGCCAGGTGCCGCCGTTGCCGGTGAAGTAACCGTCGAGCATGGCTGCGAGTTTGCCGGGGCGCTGCAATTGCCCGTTGCGGGACTCCATCACGCCAGCTTGTGTACCGGCTGGCAGATTGCCATTGGCATCCAGAACCATGCGTCGCATGGGACGGGGAATCTGACGCCGATAGGCATCCCCGGTTGTGTTGAGAATGGGGTTATTGGTTGCATGGGCATTAGGGGTGTACCAAGTATCAACGCCTGGGGTGTTGTCGTAATCCACGGGTGCGCCAGTGGGAGCGATCAAGGGTCGGCGGAAGGGTTGCGAAGTTTGCGGATCGGTGAGCAGTTCACCGGGCAGATTGCCATTATCTCCATCCAAATCGTTATCCACGAACGTCGCCAGACCGTTGGGGCAACGAAACATGCTCTTGCCCACGGACGGCGTGAAATTGGCGGCGGTGTTGCGGGAATTAGGTTGGGTGACGGCATCGGCTTCACCCGAATTGACCAGTATACTGGCATAATGCCCAAGGTGTCCCCCACGGGTTCGGTTGACAGCCCCAGCTCCACCCGGACCGCCCAGATAATCTGCGGGAACAATAATATCACGGTTGCTGGCAGAGTAACTGTTCATGGATACGCCGATTTGTCTGAGATTGGACAGACAGGCAGTACCCTGTGCGGCATCCCTGGCAGCCCCCAGTGCTGGCAATAATATGGCGATCAGCAGGGCAATGATCGAGATCACCACCAACAGTTCAATCAAGGTAAACGCCCTATGATTATGATACGAACAAAAGACGGTTTGTCTGTCCAACATGCCTGACCTCCGCAATAGGGTGAGAAGATGAAATCGAAACAAGTAACATGAATCAACCAGAGAACATTGAACGACAGTGTTGACCGCCTGATATATATATCGAAGGCGAACATTATAAAATTATCTTAATATGATAGGTCGGTTCCTATCGAGATGCAATGTAAAATTTCGTCAATCTTGATTACATTTGCGGCGTGAAAATTAATACCACAGAAGCGGCTGGTAAAGGCGAAATCGGATTCGCATGAAAATGTGGTTTACTGATCCAGGCGGAAGTAGGCATCGGGAAGCAACTCAGTCATTTGAGCAGCTACCGGAGCATCCAGCGTGGAAGAGTGCCAGTTTACCAAGCTCAGTGCGGTGTTGATTTTGGCTGACTCGATATTGCCTGCATGACCGTCCGCGAACGCGAGGTTCGTAGAGGTCTGGCCGTGGTGTCTGGCGCTGATACCCTGTCGAAATTGAGCCTGACTACTGTTGAGAAATCCATCCAACATCATGACTAAACGTGACGGACGATTGTAGGAACTGTATCTCGCAAGGATGCCAGGGTTCACCGGCTGTTCGCTAGCCACTACTAAACGACGCATGGGGCGGGTTTTCTGGAGGTTATCGCCTCCAGACGCTGTTGCGGTGTAGAGGTTGGGGGCATACCAAGTGTCCACTCCCGGTGTGGTCGCAAAGTCAAATACGCCTTGAGGTAAGCCATGGGGTTTACGAGTGAATTGAGACGATTTTGGATCATTCATCGCTACGGAATCCCAGCCCACCCATTGTGACAATCCATTGGGACAGCGGAACATACTCTTGCCAACCGAGTCAGGAGTGGGACTCGGCCCCATGATGGAGGTGGGTTGAAGCACCGCTGAGGCATCCCCTGTGTAAGTCAAAACACTGGCATAGTTCCCAGGCCTACGCCCTTGATTGCTCGTCCCCGTGTTATTGTAATCGCCCGGTACGACAAAATCGTTGTTGCTGGCGGCATAACTGCCCATCGCAATACTGATTTGTTTCAGGTTGGAAAGACAGCCCGAGGCATTCGCGGCTTCACGAGCAGCCCCCAGTGCTGGCAATAAAATGGCGATCAGCAGGGCAATGATGGAAATGACCACCAGCAGTTCGATCAGGGTGAATCCTTTACGACAGCAACTTGTAATCGATGGCTTATTCATCACGACCAGATCTCCATGATAGGGCGATAAAATGTCAAGTGAGTCCACCGTTGAATCGCCTGATTGTGATGCATCAGACTGATACGACTGAAAACCATCTTCATGAACTGCAGACGAGAATGGTCCCTATAAATATATGAGCCTTCTGAACAATACCCTCTCCCATGAGAAGAGAAGCTCTTCAGAATTATACTTTTATGATAGTCCTGATCTGCGCGAGTTGCCATGTAATATTACGTCAACCATGATTACATTTGCAGCAAAAAAACCACCGCAGAAGCGGTGGTTGGAGGCGGAACCTGATACGTGTCAAACAGTGGTTTATTGATCCAGACGGAAGTAAATGTCCGAGTATGCCGCGGTCAACTCTTCAGCCTTGGCTGTGCTGCCGGTGCCGGGGTTGTTGTACCAGAAGGGCACGCCAAGGTGTATCTTGTCGTAGATGATGCGTGAATCAAAGGTACCTGCGTGGCCGTCGGCAAAGAGGAAATTCGTACTGCTGCGATTACCGTGGCGAGCGCTCATGAAGCGAAAATAGTTTTGAGCTTCATTGGGTGCGAATCCATCCTGAAGCATGGCGACTTTGGACGGCTTTTGAATTGCGTCCTCTCGTGAATAGCCAGGAGGCATCAATACATTACCGCTCTCCACCCCGCCGTTGTGCATGATTCGCCGCATCGGACGTACGGCCTGATTATTGTTGCCAACGGTACCTGTTCCCGTGGCCAGCCAAGCATTCATGCCATACCAGGTATCAATCGATCCCTCGGCATTGGTTGGACCGATGCCCTTGCGGGTCGGGCTGAGGTTACGAACATCCCAGGGATCATCCGGCGTCCCTGCGGTAGGAATACGCATGGTGGCGACGCCACTAGGGCAACGGAACAATGACTTGCCCACACTGACCGGACCAGTGATACCGTTGTCCACCGTCGGCTGTACCACGGCGTTGATCAGTCCGGTACGCACCATGATGGTGGCGTAATTGCGCACACTCGAACCAGCGTTATTGACATGTAATTCGCCGGGGATGATGAAAGATTTGTTTTCGGAACTGTAACTGCCCATGGCCACGCCGATCTGCCGAAGGTTGGCCAGGCAACCTGCGCTGTTGGCGGCTTCACGTGCAGCACCCAGCGCCGGCAGAAGAATGCCGATGAGCAGAGCAATGATGGAGATCACCACCAACAGTTCGATGAGCGTGAAACCATGTAGGGGCCTGGGGCGGCACAATGAACGTGTG
>CAZJMK010000026.1:0-50063 GCA_964547135.1 uncultured Phycisphaeraceae bacterium
GCTTGGGGCTTGGGGCTTGGGGCTTGGGGCTTGGGGCTTGGGGCTTGGGGCTTGGGGCTTGGGGCTTGGGGCTTGGCAAATCATATAGGCATGTACTATTTCCCAGCTCCCAGCTCCCAGCTCCTACCATCGACCAACCTTCATCCGCGACAACAATCAACCCTCACCGGGCGCGACGCAACAGCGTCAGTGAACCCAGCGTCAGCGGCACGATCGACAGCGGTTCGGGGATGGCGGTGTTTTCGATAACGATGTTATCCAGGTAAGCCGTGGCCGTACCTCCGCCGGGGGATAAAAATGCAATGATGTCGGTGCCGGTGTTGGAAAAGGAAAACGGTGCCCCGGTGGTCATGATGCTGGTGGTGGATTGGCCGGTGGACAAGCGCGTGGCCTGCACCTCCACGTTCGTCGCATCCTTCACGAAGGTCAGGGCGAAACGATACCATTCCGGGCCGCTGCCGCCGACGGGGCGTGAACCGTTGTTGGTGCCAACCGTGTCGTAATCCCCAAGGTTAAAACCGGGTGCCCAGCCGGAGCCGGTGAAGCCGATGGCCTGGCCGGCGGCGATGCTGCTGAAAAAATTGCTGGTGCCACTGTCCCCCGCGAAAAAGAACACGTCACTGGCACTGTCACCATCGTTAAGCGTATTGCGGGCAATGCCGACGATGAAATGGCGTGGCCCACCGCCATCACGCAGTGACACTCGCATGGTGCTGCCGCTGCCATTGCCCGGCGTGGTGAACGCATCGACACGCAAATCAAAACTCACGCGCAAGACTTCCTGCCCAGCGGTGTTCATGTTGAACGGGCTGAACGCAGATACACCGAAGTTGAGCGAGGTGTTGGAGGCATCGCCGCCGACGGTGGAGGTGTCCACCATGCCGATGGACGGAGCACCGTTGCCGACGTTCGCGTTGATGGCGATGTTGCTGTTGATGAAATTAGCGACAAACCAGTTCACGCCACTGTTGGGGACTGCTCCGTTAAGTTCGCCGTCAAAATTGTCCTGATAGACCACGCCCGCCTGTGCCAGCCCTGCTGACAGGCCGACCAACCCTGCCATGATTGCCGTCACTTGCTTTCTTGAATTCCGCATCGCTTGCCTCCTTCTCCGTTAGGGGATGTGAAAACCAACACGTTAAACCTACCAACCATCAACCACGCTCAACCATTGCCAGCCAATGTTCAATCCACGAACGCTGAAAAACCACGAACAAAATCTATATGGATATAATTTATACTTTGTATCGATACTTTTCAAGGATCAGCGCCTATTTTCATTAAAATTTTTTAAATTATTTCAAATAAACGTTTTACGTATCACAATGAGGTGAAATGAACTGCTGAATCCGAATTTTTCAATCCCGCTATCGACAAAAAACCACGTTTTCGGGAGTTGGTTTGCGTGATGTTTGACTCGGATGCGACTAGCATTGATGCCCTGAAAAAAAGGAGTTCACCTTGATCAAAAACACCTTGATTGCTGCGTTGGTACTGATCGTTTTGGGGTTGGGGGCAGCCATGATCTTTCAACAGAAAACCGCGCTGATCCCTGCCTACTTCGGGGCACCGCTGCTCTTGTGCGGCCTGCTCTCCATGCGTGAAGCCTGGCGCAAGCACGCCATGCACGCGGCCTCCATCATCGCGCTGCTGGGCACGGTGTTACCAGGGTTCA
The DNA here is from genome assembly GCA_964547135.1 of uncultured Phycisphaeraceae bacterium. Taxonomy (GTDB): domain Bacteria; phylum Planctomycetota; class Phycisphaerae; order Phycisphaerales; family Phycisphaeraceae; genus JAJXSS01. The sequence goes on from CAZJMK010000026.1 coordinate 1,676, forward strand.
TGCTGATCCGTGTGTTGATCCAAGTCGCCGGCGGAGGTGAAATCGCCCGCCCCATCGCCGTTGGCCTGCAAGCCGCCATGGCCGTGGTCTGCGGCGTGTTCCTGGTGCTCTGCATTCAATCCTTCATCCAGGCACGAAGGAATCGCGCCGCAAGTTCACCCACGACCTCCAAATCATAAAACTAGGCTTGAACTTCTCACCCGCGTGAAGTTCATTTCTTGCAATACCGGTGTCGCTCAGAGCCACGAGCGGAAGCGAGTGGTTCTTTGAATACACCGCTCACTTCCGTTCGCGGCTCTGAATCGCGGCGGTTCTTTGAAAAAACAAGACACCGCTCATTACCATTCGCGGCTCAGAACAACTCGACTTCCGTTCGCGGCGCTGAGTTCAATCATGAACGCAAATGGCCAAAAACTTCACCGCAACCCCGTATGCCCAAACCCCCGGGCCGGGCTGTCATCCTTCAAATTGAAATCACCCTCCGCAGGGTTGACCAGCAACGGGTCACTCCCGAACCGGTCCCCCACCTGCACCATCGGCCCGGCAATCCGCACCCTGCTCTGCCCCGGCTGATTCTCGCAATACCAAAAGTTCCGCGCAAACGTAAACGAAGCCGGGTGCGTCCCCGCCCCGACATTCACCGCACCCTCCGGCGACATCTGCTCACTGCGAAACACAATTAAATTATCCGTGAACACTCCCCCCGCACACGCCTTGAACATCTCCCCTTGCGCATCCTGCAACACCCGCACGATCCACTTGCCCGGCTGATAAAACGTGTTGAACCGCACCAACCCGTCCTGTGCCGAGGCAAACGCAATCGGGGCCTCACTCCCCACAAAAACAGACCCCTCCACCGTCACGTCACGGGCTTCATACCCCATGATCCTGCGCGGCCTGAAAAACTCATGACCCGTGCGTCCGCCGATGTTCACCCCCCGCTGCCCGGCATCTTCAAATCGACATCGATGAATCACAATCTGTGTCGAACCGCCTTTGACCTGAATCCCAACAGCCGAGGGCTTGAGCTTGTCGCCACGCAAAGTGGTGTGCGTGATGCGACCCCGATGACAGCCGACCATATCAATGCCCGCTGCACTACTGCCCCAGTTTTCAATCAGGCAATGCGTCACTTCAAAATCAAACACGCCTGACAACTTGATCCCAGCGGCATGATTTTCACGGCTGAGGTTGCGCACCGTGACATGTCGCAACACGATCATCGTCGTCGGCTGCTGGGCATTGCCTGCATCATCAATATTCACCCCGTTGTTTTTCGCGCCATCGAAAACAAGGTGATGCAGTTCGACATACGCAACCCCGCTGAGTTTCAAGCCTTCGTTGCCGCCTACGAAAACCGGGGGGTTGGCCGGGTCGTCTGCGGTGATGATGATCGGTGCTTCGCCGGTCCCACGCAGGTTGGCAAAAAACAGGTTGCCTTCGTATTGACCGGGTGCGATGCGCACGGTCGTACCGGGTTGTGCCTGCCGCACCGCTTGGATCAACGCAGCACGATCGCACACCACATGTACCAGTTCCGCCTGCGCTGTTACCGCAAGCGACCAACTGAGCATGAGGATGTACCAACCAACCATCAGTTTCATGATGTTTGCCGACGCATGACGCCGTGCCCTTTTGGGCCGGATGGTTGCGTGATCCATCGATCCAAGCAATCCGGGGCTAAAGCCCTCGGCGTCATGGGTTTGGTTCCGTCACTCGACCACTCGGCCACTTCTTTCATCCCACTTGGCCCCACGACCCATTCAGGGCTATCATAGTCCCGCTATGCCAAAGACACGTGAAATTCGCGGTCGCATTCGTGCGGTGACCAACATCCAGCGCATCACCAAAACGATGCAGATGATCGCCACCGCCCGCTTCCAGGCTGCCCAGCGTCGCGCTGTGGCCAGCAAACCCTTTGCCCAGCATATCGCCCGCATGGTCGGCGAGCTGACCCAAACCCTGGCCTGTGCAGGTGACGCCCAGTTGTCACACCCTTTGCTGCAAGCCCCGCAACCGCCGGTCGGCAAAACCTGCATTCTCGTGCTCACATCCAATCGCGGTCTCTGTGGCGGGTACAACGCCAACCTGCTGCGCACCTTCACCGCCACGCTCAAACAGATGACCGGGGCCGATGTCGAAATCGTCGGCAAAAAGGGCGTTGCTTACTGCAAGTTCAACCGCATTCCCGTCGCTTCGGTACACACCCAGTTCACCGACCGCCCCACTTATGAACAGGTCGAAGCCCTGGCGCAACGCTACATGGACCTTTTCATCGCCGGCAAGTACGACAGCATTCACGTGCTCTACATGAGCTTTATTTCCATGTCTCGGCAAACCCCGCAGGTGACCCAACTACTCCCCCTGCAACCCCCCACCGCAACCGACAGCTCTGCCGGCGATGCAGCATCAACCACCAACAGTCAGTACGACTTTTACCCCGACCCGGCCCAGTTGCTCAATGAGCTTTTGCCCATCACGGTGAAAACGACTTTGTTCCAATGTTTTAACGAAGCGGTGGTGAGTGAGCAGATCGCCCGCATGGTGGCCATGAAGTCGGCAACCGATGCAGCGAAAAAGATGAAGGGTTCACTGACTCGCAAATACAACCGCGCCCGTCAGACCGCCATCACCACCGAACTGATGGAAGTCATCAGCGGTGCAGCCAGTGTTTCGTGATGATGATGGATCATGGATAAAGGATCATGGATAATGTTCATACCAAAACCGACTGGGTGAACATCTCCGTACATTATCCTTGATACATCATCCATTATCCATCCTTTTTCATGCAACCCAAGCCCCCCACACGACGCAAGCAGGAACCCTCCCCCTGGCTCCTCGTCGGCACGGGCTTGGAACTGGCAGCCTTGGTGCTGATATTCGCCTGGGGCGGGCATTGGCTCGACGGCAAGTGGGGCACCGACCCCTGGCTCACGCTCACCGGTGCAGCCATCGGCATCCTCGGCGGCATGGTCCACCTCTGGCAGGTCGGCTCCCGCTTTTTCAAATAAACCACTGACCACGCGCAGCAGCCCAGCGATTGCTTGAAGCCCCGCGCCTGATCTACCTGCTCTTCACGCCTGAACTTCACGTCCGCGTGAAGTTCGGGATTCTTTGCCACCAACCACCTGAATCGTGCCGCTGTTGCTATGATGCCGAGGTGGGTCCATCGCTTCACCGGGCGGTTAGCTCAGTTGGCCAGAGCGCGTCCCTTACAAGGATGAGGTCACAGGTTCGAGCCCTGTACCGCCCATTGATTGTTCTTTCACTTCCGCGCACGTATTTCGCCTTTGCCTGCAAGCATAGAAAAGAGAATAAGTGCATTGATATATGAACAAACCGACCACCTGCAAAAGTGGTGTAGCCGGTCGGGTGATTGTTGGTCGCTGTTGCCATGTCGGCGCACCTTGTTAATACCTGAACGCATCATCATAACCTTGCCACCCATACATTCGGTGACAACATCATCATTTGCATCACCATCGCCGCTGTCCGCACCTGAACCTGCTTTTCTCTGCCCGGCTCGTTACACTGATGCGGTTTCATGGAAAGAAGGGAACAGACCATGCCGGTGATAGCAGTAGCAGCCGATCATGCCGGATTTCCGCTCAAGGCCCAGGCCGTGAAGGAATTGACTGCGTTGGGGTGGCAGGTGTTGGACCTTGGGCCCGTGCAGCCGGACCCGTTGGATGATTACCCCGACTTTGCCGCAGCCGTGGCCAAAGCGGTGCAAAGCGGGCAGGCCCAGCGCGGGCTGGTGCTTTGCGGTTCAGGGGTCGGGGCGTGCGTGGCTGCCAACAAGTTCAAGGGCGTGCGCGCCTGTTTGTGTCACGACACGTACAGTGCCGGGCAGGGCGTTGAACACGATGACATGAACGTGCTATGCATCGGCGGTCGCATCATCGGTCCAGCCCTGTTCAGCGAGTTGCTGCGTGCTTTTGCCCATGCCAGGTTCAGCGGTGAACCCCGCCATGTGCGACGGTTGAAGAAGGTCATTGCCTTCGAGCAGTAAGCAAGTGGTTGACGAGCTGCCGGTGGCACACATGTTGTTGATGCCGTGCCCTTCAGGGCCGGATGGTTGAGTTTGAAATCCGGGGCTAAAGCCCTCGGCGTCAGTGGTTGTGTCATTTGGCCACTTGGCCACGTCATTCGAATACCCAAGCCCTCGGCCTATCGGCCTCGTTCTTGGCTTGGTTTCACGAAATTCGAAATTCTTCTGCCGCTTGGCCACGTCTTTTGGCTTGAATCTCTCTGCCCGGCGCGGTACGGTAGGTCATGCCCACCGAATCCCCCAGTACGCAGGAATTGCTCTCCTCCGTTGGTTCCAAGTCCCAGGAAACCGAGTTTTTCAACCCCGTGCCCCCCGGCTATGTGCGCGGCCGACATCGTTACGTGGCTGTGTTCGGCACGGTCATGTCGGGTCTGGGCAAGGGCATCTTTTCCAGTTCGCTTGCCAAGCTGCTCAAGGACAAAGGCCTGACCATCGCCCCCATCAAAATGGAGGGCTACCTCAACATCGACTCAGGTACGCTCAACCCCTATCGCCACGGCGAGGTGTTCGTGCTCGACGATGGGCTTGAAACCGACATGGACCTGGGCACCTACGAACGACTGCTCGATCAGAACCTGACGCGCGACAATTACACCACCAGCGGGCAGATTTTCCGGCGTGTGCTGGACAAGGAACGTCACGGCGAATACCTGGGCCGCGATGTGCAGATGATTCCGCATGTCACCGGCGAAGTGAAATACATGCTCCGCAACCTGGCAGTCAAGCAAAACGCTGACGTGGTGTTCGTTGAGGTCGGCGGAACCGTCGGCGATTACGAAAACGGCTTTTACATCGAAGCCCTCCGCGAACTGGCCTTCGAAGAAGACCCCGGCAGTGTCTGTTTTGTCGCCCTCACTTACGTGATCGAACCGCAGGCGTTGGGCGAGCAAAAATCCAAGGCGGCGCAGCTGGGCTTGAAAAAGTTACTGGAAGCGGGCATTCAGCCCAACATCATTGCCTGTCGCGCCAAAAACCCGGTGACCAGCACGGTGATGCAGAAAATCGCCATGTTCAGCAACGTGCCTTTGCGCCGCGTGGTGAGCATGCACGATCGCACCAGCATTTACACCATTCCCGATTCGCTGCGGGAAAGCGGGCTGGACCGTGAAGTGCTGACGATTTTGAACCTGCACGAGCGGGTGAATCAGGTCAATGAAGATCAGCAGCGCGAACTGTGGCGCGGGTTTGTCACGCGCATCACCGCCCGGCGCAAACATGCCGTGCAGGTGGGCATCACCGGTAAATACGCTGCCCTGCGCGATGCCTATGCCTCGATCGACAAAGCCCTGGAACATGCGGGCACGCATCTGTCGGCTGACGTGGACATCAAATGGATCGACACCATCAGCATGGACCCCAAGCAGGCCCCGCGCATGCTCGAAGGGCTGGATGCGGTGATCGTGCCCGGCGGATTCGGCTCACGCGGCACCGAGGGCAAAATCGCCTGCATCAGGCATTGTCGTGAAAACAAAATTCCGTTTCTGGGCATCTGCTTCGGCTTTCAAATGGCGGTGATCGAATTCGCCCGGCATGTCTGTTTATTGAGTGGCGCCAACACCTCGGAAATTGATCAGGGCACGACGCACCCGGTGATCGACCTGTTGCCCGAACAGAAAAAAATCGAAGGGCTGGGCGGCAACATGCGCCTCGGTGGGCAGGATGTGCTCATCAAAGCCAACACCCTTGCAGCGTTTTTGTTTGCGGAAAATGCCCTGGGTTACACGGGGGCAGCGGGCAACAGTGACTACACCATTCGTGAACGGTTCCGTCATCGCTATGAGGTGAATCCGCCGTTTATTGCGAAGTTGGAGGAAAAGGGTTTGGTGTTTTCGGGGCGACACCCGGTGCATCCGATCATGCAGATATTGGAACTGCCCCTGCACATGCACCCCTATTTCGTGGCCGGGCAGTTTCACCCGGAATTGACCAGCAGACCACTGCGACCGCAACCGATGTTTGCAGGGTTGGTGGCCGCGGCGATCCGTCATGCCCACCCGCAGACCCCGGCCCACGACATCACCGACCGCTGGCTGCCCAGCGCAACCTTGTCAGCGGTGTAATTAGAAAGTGGTCGGGGCATTGCTGATGTTTAGCGCGGACGCTTTGCGTCGGCGTTTTGGTTAGCGCCGCGATTGATCGCGTTTGGATGAAGCCGTTAACTGGTTAACTGGTTAATTAGTTAATCGGCAAGCAACAAACAAATACGATTCCGTCCAATTAACCAATTAACCAATTAACCAATTAACTGCGCAGTGCCTTTTTCACCGCGCCGCGTTCGAGCATCGCCAGCAAAAGTAATATCGCCAGTGTCTGCCCTGCCACCAAAATCGCCTGCCAGGTGGTGAGTGTGCGCAACATGATGCCGCCCAGCCCGGTGGCCAGGGTACACATCCAAATCACCAGCACAGCCGAGCGCTGTGACAACCCCATGCGCACCAGCCGATGCGAAAAATGATTGCGGTCGCCCACCAGCGGGCTTTGCCCCTTGGACAAGCGAATCAGCGTCACACTGCACAGGTCGTACAACGGCACAGCCATGACCACCAGCGGCATAAACACCCCGTAACCCTGCGGCAACGCACTGCGCATCGCATCGCTTGCGGTACTTGCATCCGTCATGACATACGTGGTGCGAATGCTGATGACCGCCAGTAAAAAACCAAGCACGAGTGACCCGCCGTCGCCCATGAACACTTTCGCCGGGGGAAAATTGAACACCAAAAAACCGAGCAAGGCCCCCAGCAATAAGGCCGACAACGCCGCCACAAACCATTGCCCGCCGACGAGGTTGGCCGCCAGGTAAATCGCTGCGATGATGGCCCCGATGCCCGCTGACAGGCCGTCCATGTTGTCCAAAAAGTTCATCGCATTGGTGATGGCCAGCATCCAAACAATCGTCACCGCCACGCTCAACACCACGCCGGGGGTGCCCCACCAGTTGCCCAGCATTTCCAAAATGCGCACTTCAAACCCGATCGCCAATACACCTGCCACGAGCAGTTGCACAAACAGTTTCGACCACGGGCCAAGTCGTTTGCGGTCATCAATCAACCCCAATACATGTAACGCCAAGGCTCCGCCGAGCACCGCCAATGCCAGGGGTGTTTGCTGACGCAGGCCGGGCAGATGTTCGATCATCGGTTCGAGCCAACCCTGCCAGTATGAAGCCGGTGCCCAGTGCAACGTACCCAGCCCGACGACGATGGGCAGGGCGACGGCTTGAAAAATGGCGACCCCGCCGGTGTTGGGGATTGGCCGACCATGCCACTTGCGACTACCCGGTGCCAGTTGCGGGTCATCGGGTTTATCGGTCAGGTCCAGTTGCCGGGCGGCTCGTATCACCATGGCCGTCATCGGCAGACTGAGCAACAACGCCACACACATCAGAAATAACAGAGGTGCAACCATGCGGGCATTCTAACGAGTGGTGAGTGATCAAGTGAATTGCATCAGTTAGCGCCGCGACTTGTCGCGTCTGGTCGAACTGGTTAATCGGTGAGTCATCGAACTGGTGAATCGGTTGGTCAGTGAGTCGGTTAATCGGGAAGAAAAAGACAAATAAAAGTCCGACCGAGTAACCCAGTAGCTGACTCACCGATGAACCACGCAGAATACCCAAGCCCTCGGCCTATCGGCCTCGTTCTTGGCTTGGCAAATCCGAAATTCGAAATCCGAAATTCTTTCACCGCTCGACCACTTCATATCCCCAGCACATCCTTCATGCTGTACCTGCCCGGCGTGCGATCGGCCAACCACTTGGCGGCATGAATCGCCCCGCGCACAAACACATCGCGGTTCGTGGCGGTGTGTGTCACTTCCAACAACTCACCGATGCTCGCATAACTGACTGTGTGTTTGCCGATGATGTCGCCCTGACGCAATGCGTGCATACCGATGCTGCCCCGCACACGAGGCACTTCATCGCCATGCCGCCCATGCACCACATCCTTATCAACGCTTTTGCCAGTCGCGTCGCAAATCGCCTGTGCCAGTGCCAGTGCTGTGCCCGACGGCGCATCTTTTTTCATGCGATGGTGCGACTCGGTGATTTCAATGTCGTAATCATCGCCCAGTGTTTGCGCCATGCGTGCGACGATGCCCAGCAGCAAATTCACACCCAAACTCATGTTCGCCGCCTGTAGCACGGGTATCGACTTGCCGGCTTCATCAATCAACCGCTGATCGTCCGCTGACAAGCCGGTCGTACCGATGACCAAAGCGGTGTGCCGTTCCACACAGGTGCGCAGCATGTGGCGCGTCGCAGCCGGGCTGGTGAAATCGATCACCACATCGACCTTTTCATCAGGCAGTCGATCGCTGATCATCACCTTGCACGCCGCCGCCCCCGCCAGTAAACCCGCATCATGCCCCAGCATGGGGTGACCCGCTGTTTCGAGCGCCGCCGTCAACCGTAATTGTTTTTCTTCCAAGGCCAGCGCCACCAATCGCCGACCCATGCGTCCGCCGCAGCCGACGATTGCCAGTGAAATCGGTACTTCATCTCGGTTGCGAATCATGGTGCTGCTTCATCCAGGTTGTTGAAAAACACATTCGCACAACCCATGAAGATACTTGAATTCACCCTGCGATTCCACGCCGCATTCGTCCGCACCGACGTGTCGCTCAGGGCAACCACATTCTCTTTGTAACGTCGATAGCGCATCGCCGAGAACACCCGGATCGTTTTTACGCCGAGTCGCCAAGGGAGTTAGCGACGCGATTGATCGCGTCTGATGTGGCACCGCCGCCCCCCGCGGTGTGCTTGATCATAGTGGTTCACCCAGCCGGTGGCGCCCCCGGGGGCTGGGCCACAAAGTCAACCGATCAATTCACCACAAAATGTAAAATCACCCGGCCACTTCTTCAACCGATTAACCGACCCACCGACTCACCGATTAAACACTCCGATCAGACGCGATAAATCGCGGCGCTAACATCCGAATACGTACTCGGCACTTGGCCACTCGACCACTTCCGTATCTTCGTGACCTCACCGCAACACCACCACGCGCAACCCCTCAATGCCCAAATCCAATTCCTGTTTGAGTATCTGTCCGTCGTCGGTGTCCTGCACCCGCAGTTGCATCACCGCATCACCCGAAAGTCCAAGGTCACCCACCGGCAATTGCAGGTGATACATCGTCACGTTGCCGTCGATGCGCTTTCCTGTCAGCGCTTGCTCCACCGTCGGCTGCACCTTCACCGCACCCATCACGCTGGGCGTCACCGTCACCAACAATCGATCATGATGTTCACCGCTGGTTGCTCCAACGTGCTTGTCATCGCGCACCTGCACCACCACATGCACCATTCCGCCAACCTGTCGCACCCAGCCCACCGCACTCAAATCATCAGGCCCCTGCCACCAGCGCGAACTATCCGGCTGCTTCTCGTAAAAGTTACGCAGCCCCGTTTCCGGCAATACAAAATCCACCGGCAACGTCTGCCAAGCACGCAACTCCGCCGGGTTGGACACACTCGTCGGCAGTGCTGCCACCGGCTCCCCCAATTCCACCCGCACCGCATGTCGAGCCGGGGGCAAACGATCCGACTGCATCACCCAATTCACCTGTGGTATCAGCGTCGGGTTCAATGCCTGTGCCACCTGACCGGGTGAACCCATATACAACTTCCAACCCTGACTGCCCGACTGCACCTTCACCACCAGCAAGTTACGCCCCTGTTTCAAGGGCATCTCGAACATATGATCGGTGATGCTGTAACCCCCGCCGTTGCCCCGGTCCAGCGTGTCGTACACCACCTGACCATTGACCGCCCATTGCATCCACCAGTCCGCACTGGCGCCGATGCGCACCGTCTGTTCCCTCGGCGAATCGACCGTCGCAAACAACAGCGCCGTTTCACGCTCACGCATGTTGCCGCCCAGCTTTTCAAAATCGATCCGTCGGTTTTGCAGCACAGCGCTGATGCCCCGCACCGAATTTTCCTGCCCACCGCCACCGACACCGGGCAGACTCGTCGGCACATCACGAAACGATGCCGGGTTGACATCATGATTCACATGCAAAAACGTCGTCCAAACCGTCGGCCAGGGCAGTTCCATCGCCACCTCTGCCGCGTCCACCCACACCGTCGCACTCCGTTCTTCCCCAGCCGCCAACCGCACCGTCTGCTCCGCCGGCGACACTGCACTGCCTTGCAACGTCGATTCCGCTGTCAACGTCGCCTGCATCGCTTCCCCGGTCGGGTTGCGCAGTTGCACCGTCACCGGGGTTTTAGCCCCGCGAATCACCCGCACCGTCGTCGGTCCGGCCAGCAACCGTTGCCCCGGTTGTGCCACATCGTTTTCATCCGTACTCGACCAGGTCAAATACACCGGGTCTTGCGTGATGCTCAACGTCACCTGACCCATGCTGCTGACTTCCACCGGTATCCGATTACCCCACAGGTCATACGCCATCACCTCATGCAACGTTTCCGCACTGCCGCCCAGTTTCACGGGTATATCACTCTTGCCGTGCTTATCCGACCAGGTCACGATCGCTCTGCGGCCATCGGCATGGTGAAACAAATACATTTCCATTTCCGGGCCGATGTCCAGCCTGCTGTGAAACCCATGCCCGCGCAACCGCTGAGTCATGTGTCGATAGGCCAGTATCGCCGGCCTTGGTTCCTGATCGGTACGCAGGTTGCCGTACGCTTCCTCAAACATCAACAATCGAAACCACATCAACATCGGCAGACGTTCCGATTGTGCATACGCCATTTTTTGCACCACACTGCGTGCCTGCACAATTTCCTGCGCTGACGTCACCGCCGACACGCCCGACTCGGTTTCAATGAACGGTCGATCCGCCTTGCCGAACTTTGCCGCTGCTGCGCGGGTGCGTTCCAATGCCGCACGCTCCGCCGCCGCCCCCGGCCCGTGCCCGTGGTACGCAATCACCGGCAACGTTTCCGGGTCCACCACTTCAAAAAATCGAATCGCCCTGCGTGTCGCATCCTCCCCCGCAAAACACAAGCCCCCGTTGGCGGGCATGTCTGTCGGGTCGCCCTTGCGAATCGCACGTGACATCATTTCAAAACCCTTCGCATACGCCTCGATCGGCCCGGGGTAAAAAAACGTCAGGTCCGGCTCGTTGCCCAGTTCCCACCAGGTCAACCTCGGCCCCAATGTCCTTGCCACATTCTCCAACTCACCCGCCCTTGCACGGGTCCAGTCCATGCGCGTCTGCTCATTCTCATGCCACGGCACGTCCGACATCGCCAACACCTGCACACCCAGTTCCTCCCAAATCGGCAGGTCACGTTGCACATGTTCAAGGTTGTGCCATTGAATGCCCCCGCCGCGCACAATGTCCACGCCCATCGCATCGATCCACTTGAGCAGCCGCTTGTAATGCTGCGGTTCCCCCAGCATCACGTCCAGCCCGTACAAAAATTCACCCTGCTTTGCCCTGCCGGGGTCACCTTCGGGCGTGATGCCCAGGTAATGCTCACGGGTGACAATCGGCTGCCCCTGCTGCTGCCCCTGTGCCTGTGACAATCGAAAATGCAATCGATGCACCCCGAACTTCAAAGCCGACGTCTCCAACGACCAGGGCAACTCACCCATGCTTGAACCGGGTATGTTCAGGGTGCCCTGATGCAAGGCAATTCGCTGCCCCGACCAGTCGGTCAATTCAAACTCATATTGCGTGTCCACCGCTTTGCGGGCGATGTTGCGCAGCCGCCAGATGAGGGTTTGAGTCTGCCCCGGCGAAAACAAAAAAATCTCCGAAGGGTGTTGCACTTCCACCAATCGAAGCAGTCGCTGGTAATCCGGGTTTTCTTCCAGGTCGTAGCCCCGCACCGTGATCGACTTGATGTACAAATCATCGTTGAACCCGTTGAGGCGCAGGTCGAATCCATCGCTGGTCATTTGCTCAATCGGGTTGTTGAATTTACGCCCACCGAAAAAAGCATCATCGATCGTCACCCGCATCGTCTGCCAATGCGGGCTGTTGCCCCAGTTGCTGGCAATTCGACGTGACCCATCCGTCGTATCGGCCCACAATTCCACCGGTGCCCACGCGGTGGAACGAAACACGATTTCAATGTCCACCGCAGGCTGACGCCCGAAACGAAACCGCGGTTCCGTGAACGTGAAATGAAAACTCTTCCCCCAGCCCACTCCCGGTGCCGAGTTGAACATCGCCCGCCAACCCTGTTCCTGTCGCCCATCGACATCAAAAGTCGCATGACCCACCGCCGGCCCACGCTCAAAGCGCAAACCGCGCTCCACCGGTTCCCGATCAAACACAATCGATGCCACCAGTTCCCGCTTCACAGCCGGAGCTTTGGGCAGTTGATCCGCCTGTGCCCATGCCGATGCACTGATAAACAACAAAGTCCCGTGCCACAATACACACAGGGCCACCATTCCCAATCCTTGCCGTCGCTGCATCATCAACCTCGCAGTGGTTATTCGCCTGTGTCTATCAATTCCCTCTCCCTCCGGGAGAGTTGAAAACCTCGCCGTGGCGGGGGTTAGGGTGAGGGCGATTCCGTTTACTACAATCAGTTAACCAAAAAACCATTGCACATCAAAAACTGAACACATACGTCTTGGCGGAACCATCCGTGAACAGGTAGTTGCCCGTGCCCGCGCTCTGGTACCAGTCAAACTGAAAGCGTCGCTTGGTGAAATGCGGGGCTGCGACCGTGTCCCAATCGCCCATCCAGAGCGATGATTCCCCCATGATCGGCACACGCTTGCCCGACCACGAATTAGCCACATGCGAGCCGTACCACTCGTTGGTCACCTTGCCGCTGACGCTCACGCCCGTCCACATGGTGATGCGGTCATTGGGGAACGACCCGCTGTTGCCGAACTCGGCGCTGATGCGCGGCGAAACGCCTTCCCAGTCCCACCAGCGTGCGTTGGCGCCCGGCCCGGTGTAAAGGTATTCACCCCGTGACTGATGATGCCCATCGACAAATCCCCCGTTGGAAAACCGAGGCCGCCATTCGTAATCCGCCTGCCACCCCGCTGCACCGTTCCGCATCACAATCTGATGCGAACCAAAACTCGTACCCAGGTTGTCATAATCAAAGTTCCGCTGTCGCCAGGCGTTGGGGCAAAAGCCCACCTGAATCGCACTCAAATACCCCTTGGCGACCAGCATCGGCAACATCTCCAACCGGGCACAATGCCCCGACCAGTCGTTGGCACCACCCGGCCAGCCGCGTGTATGCGGGGCGGGGGCGCCGGGGTAGTTGTAATAGGGAAAATCTTTCCAATCGTCCGCGTAGCTGTGCAGCACGATGCCCATCTGTCGCATGTTGCTCATGCACGAGGTTGCTGCCGCCTGTTCCCTTGCCGCGCTGAGTGCCGGTATCAATATCGCCACCAGCAGCGCAATGATGCTGATCACCACCAGCAGTTCGATCAGCGTGAAACCATGTCGATGCGCTGTAACTTTCACCTGATTCTGCGCTCGAAGCTCGCTCTGACTCGTCGGGTACAACATGATTCGTCTCCGAAAAGATTGATAAACGAAAGGTGATAAAAGTCAGAAACCCGGTCACGGGTCTCTGACCGATTTTGTTTTGACATCACACCGAACGCCGACGCAGCAACGCCAGCGCCGCAAGCGTCAGCACCGCCAGACTGCTGGGTTCGGGCACGACTTCGAGTGTCAGTTTGTTGAAGTAGAAATCGCGTTCCCATCCGCCGAACTGATTGCCGGTGTAAAACGCCACCTGACTGATGCCGCCGCTGCCTGCCAGTGTGCCGGTGAACACATCATCGGTCGCACCATCCAGCCAATCGATGGTCAGTTGATACGCATCCGCTCCGGTCAGTGTCAACTTGAGGTTGAAACCTTCGGGTGTCCAGCCGCGTGAAGCCGACTGCAACACCTCACCCACCGCGCGATACCCACCACCGCTGCCGCCCAAAAAGTCAAACGACAATCGTGTGCTGCCGCCGGAGTCGCGGAAGCGCACGCCCACAAATCGTCCGTCGTCCACCCAGCCGTGATCCAGTGTCGCTGAAAAACTGTCGCCCACGTTCAAGGCACTGGCAAACGGTCGCACCGCCACCGACTCGCCGCCGCCATCGTGCCACAGGGCAAAGTACCAGCCATCGGTCGTCAAACCCGGAGCCGGAAACTTATGCGGTTCCCCCGGCACAGCCGACTGGCGATCTTCATTGGTGGTGAAAAAGCCACCGCTGCCCGACAGTTCATGGGTCCAGGCACCAAAGCCAAACCCACCGTTGTCGCCGATCGGGTTGTTGTCCGCGTACACCGGGTACGATGCCTGGTCGTACGCCACCACCGCTGCACTGCACATATTCGCACCGCCCAACACGACCGCTGTCACCATTGCCATCGCCGCTGTCATCTGCATTGTTTTGCCTGCCGCCTGCATACCTGCTCCTCCTTCAAAAATGAGTTATGTCATGCGCACACATGACGACGAATTGGTTTTTCCTTCCGCCCTGTTGCCTTCCGCGAACCATCTGATATCGGGGTGAGGGCGCTCTTTTCCCCCTCTCCCTCCGGGAGAGTTGAAAACCTCGCCGTGGCGGGGGCAGGGGTGAGGGCGCTCTTCACACTTGATATCCAAAACGCCGATGCCGATCGCTTTACACTCAAACGCAACCCTGGTTTTCAATCACCACCAGTTTCGGGGCGACCTTCGCCACCCTCGGCTGCACATTCACACCACGCGGTCCAGCCTCCAGCAATAACTTCGCCATCGCCTCGCCCACCGCATCGTTGCACTTGTCCACCGTCGCAGCAGGGGCATATTGCAAATAACTACGCACCTGATCCTGCTGCCAGGTGTTGTCGTAACCCACCACCTTCACCCGCTTTTCCAAACCATCTCCGAGCAGCGCCAAGGCTGCCTGCACCAAGCACGCCTCAATATCATTGATCGCCAACACCGCATCAATCGGCTGATCGCAACGCACCTGTTCCAACAAATGCCCCGCAATCGTCCGTGCATTCTGCTGATATAAAAATTCACGCTCCCGCCCATTCAAATGATCGTCCGTATGCACCGCCACCGGCATCGGGTAATGCACCACCGGCAAAGCCTGCCGACCTGCCTCCGTCATCGCACGGGTATAACCCGCATCACGCTGCACCAACCACCAGGGCACCGGCTCCCACCGTGGCCGCATCCGCACCACCCGCTGACATCCCTGCGAAAGCAGCCAGCGCGTCAACGCATACGCCCCCTGTTCATGGTCCGGCATCACCCGGTCCGCCATCGCCACCTCCGGCGCATCCCCGTCACTGACCACCGGCACACTAAATGCCCGGCAAGCCTCCACAATCTGTCGGCGTGCCTCCGGCGAAGCCACCTCCTGCGTCACCACCATCCCCATCGGTCGCCCCGCCAATATCTGTGCCAACCCCAACTCCGCCATGTCCTGCCGTGGTGCCAGCAGCAGGGCGTGCAACCCCGCTTCCTGCAACACCTGCACACAACGCTGATAGGTAAACAAATCCCAGCCCCGCGGCATCACCGGGTGCGAACGACTGAGCACCCCCAAAGCCGTCACCATCGCCACCGTGCGACTGAGCACCGAGGTTTGAGCGGTGACACTGCTGACCACCCGCCGCCGCCGACCTGCTTCGACTTCAATCAAACCCTGTTTCTGCAATTCATCAAACGCACAGCGCACCGTCGTGCGTGCCACTTCCAAACTTTTGGCCAGTTCCCGTTCCGAAGGCAACGGCTGACCTTCACGAAACCGCCCCTGTTCAATCCACTGCCGAAGCGTCGCCATCACCACCCCGCTGGGCGCGGCATGAACCCTGGCCGTCGGCTCAGTATCGATCATCGTGCTGCGCTGCATCGTGGTCATAAAAGGATCACATTTGGATTTGGCTGTGTACCAAAAACATACCACACGATCAATGGCAAGTCAATCGTTTTCCATCGATTATATGTAAGTCATTAATTATAAATGAGGGATCTGAAAAATCCCTCTCCCCTTGGGAGAGGGTGGCCGAGTCTTCGAGGCCGGGTGAGGGCCGATGAAGAAAAGGCCTTGAAATACAGTACGACCAAACGCTCTTCCGCCCTCACCCTAACCCTCTCCCGGGGGGAGAGGGGATTGTTCAGAGGGCTCAAATAATTAAAGTCGATTGCCTGAACCCGCCAACCAGCCTGACATCCCCGTATTCAATCACCCATTCGCAAAATCCTTACCATGCAGCATACCCGCGCCCTCGGCACTCGCTTCGCTCGTGCCTCGTTCACGGCTTGCTTCCAAAAATTCAAATTCTGCTTCGCATGCGATCACTTACCCTCAATCGCCCTTGTATTCAGCAGCACTGGTGCAAGTTTCACGCACGCGCACAATCGCCAGCATCGGCAACTGAGGTTTAAGGCGGTCAAAAATCCACTTGGCGAGCATTTCCGCCGTGGGGTTTTCCAACCCCGGTATGTCGTTGAGCAGGTAATGATCAAGTTGGTTTTTCACCGGCTCGACAGCCGCTTTGATCTGGCCGAAGTCGATCAGGTAGCCCAAAGCCGGATTGACCTCGCCGCGGACGACCACGTCCACGTGAAACGAGTGGCCGTGCAACCGGCGACACTTGTGCCCATCGGGGAACGTCGGCAGAAAGTGCGCCGCTTCAAAATCAAACGATTTGGTCAGGTCGATGTTCATGATGGTATCAATAAGTTGCGCGTTGTAATGGGCAATCCAAGGGTATTGTATTGAAACCGGGGCCAAAGCCCACGGCGTCATTTCCCTATTGATAAAAGACCATGACGTTTTACGTAAACAGACGGATGCCACGCACAACCGGGGGCGTACCGCATGGCGGTCGCTGCCTGCTTTGTGGCACCGCCGCCCTCGGCGGTGTCGTTATTCATCATCATTCACCCAGCCGGGGGCGGCTGGGCCACAATGTCATGTTTTTTGACACGCAATCACCCGTGTCGGCGTGATGATCCAATCAACCCTTCGATCATGCGGTTCACTGGGTAGCGCATCAACGATTTGATCGTCAAACGCCAGGGCTAAGCTTACCGTTTCGGGGTGGTCGTTCAGGTATCGGTCATAACACCCGCCGCCCTGCCCCAAACGATCACCCTGCAACGTAAACGCCAAGCCCGGCACAATCGTCACCGTGGTTGCCTTGAGCGATGCGGTTACCTCCGGCAGGTCAGCCTTGGGTATGAGCAACCCCGGTCGTTGTGCATCCGCTTCCAGTTCATGCCAACCTCGCACCGGCACGGCCAGCATGTTGTTACGCCCTGTCAACCTCGGCGCCGCCAAGGTGCGACCGGTGTTCCAGCAATGTTCCATCAGGCCATGAGTGTCAACCTCGCTGCCGCACGACACGTAGCAAAAAATCAGCGGCGCTGACACTATCGCAGGGTGCTTCAATAGATTGGCAACCACCGCCTGCGACTCGAACTGACGCGCTTGCGCAGAACGGCCCGCCCGCACCGCACGATATTGTTTTCGCAAAGTTGCCTTGTCCATGCTTGCCACGATGTTGGCATTGTAAGCCAAACGGCTAAAATACCCTTCGATAATTGCAGACGAACCGAGCCCAACGACGATGAATATTCAGCACCGATTTTCTGCTTCCCCGGTAGCCCGTGCAGATCGTGAAGCGACCTTGCTGTTCACGACTTTTCAATCGGTGCGGCTGACGACAACCCTTTGAGATGGACGACACCGATGGCATGTTCTCGGCGTGAATTTCTTCGCTGGCTGAGCGTTGGTTCCGTTGGTTTTTACATCGCCGGCTGTACGCAGGACAAACAGGTGCTCAATGGTCGCCCCGGTCCCGATTGGCCCGAGGTCGCCAACCGGCCCACTCCGCAAAACTACGGCTCGCCCGTTACGCCAACCTCGCCATCCACCGGTCGCATGAACCCCGTGGCTCGTTCCAACTACCCCACCACCCAGGTCGAACCCCCCGATGCGCCGGGCAGTTCCCCCGCTTCCACTTTCAACCCCGACACGACCCCGATTGCCGTCGGCTCACTCAAACCCATTCCCCGTGCCAGTTGGGCCAAGGGAAAAGTCAACATCAACCGCATTCAAGCCATGGCTGGTGTGTCGATGATCACCGTGCATCACGAAGGCTGGACCCCGGTCACCTTCAGCGATGCCGTCAACACCGCTGCCCGGCTGGACTCGATCCGTAAATCACACATCGAACGCATGGGTGCAGGCGACATCGGGTATCACTACATCATCGACCGGGCGGGCAGGCTCTGGCAGGGCCGTGACGTGCGCTATCAAGGCGCCCATGTACGCGAACACAACCCGCACAACCTCGGCATCATGTGCCTGGGTAATTTCGACGAACAACGACCCACCGACGCCCAGTACGCCACGTTGCGCAAAACCTTGGCCTCGCTGATGAAGCAGTACAAGGTGCCGGTGAAGTACGTTTACACCCATCAGGAACTCAACAAAACCGAGTGCCCAGGCAGCGTCCTGCAATCACACATGCGCACACTCCGTCGCGGCGGAATTGTGTGAGTTGAATTTCGGATTTTGAATTTCGGATTTCGAATTTAACAAGCCAAGAACGAGGCTGGCAAGCCAAGGGCTTGGGTATTCTTCATTGATTGATTTGGTGATTTTTTAATCTTCCACGCCTGAACTACATGTCTGCATGAAGTTCAGAAAGGTTTTTCAAACAACAACCACCGACTTAACAAATCGTGACGATCACCTGCATCAACAATCGGAAATCCGACGGCGTCAACCGCGGGCTTTCCGCCAAATTCGAAATCCGAAATTCGATATCCGAAATTCGATATCCCTCTCGCACCCGATCCGGTTATGATGCCCGGTCACGATGTTCATCCTCAAAGCCTCCAACCTGGTCAAGCGTTACAGCGGACGCACCGTCGTCGATCACGTCAGCGTCGAGGTCAGCGAAGGTGAAATCGTCGGCTTACTGGGTCGCAACGGGGCCGGCAAAACCACCAGCTTCCGCATGGTCATGGGCATGATCACCCCCGAAGAGGGACAGGTGATTTTCAATGGTCATGACGTGACCAACCTGCCGCTGTATCAGCGTGCCCAGCGCGGCCTTGGCTACCTCGCGCAGGAACCCAGCATCTTTCAACGACTCACCGTCGAACAAAACCTGCACGCCATTCTGGAAACCCGACCCCTCACCAAAGCCCAGCGCCAGCAGCGTGCGGAAGAATTACTCGAACAATTCGGCCTATCAAAAATCCGTCGTCAACAAGCCCGCCTCTGCTCCGGCGGTGAAAAACGCAAACTCGAAATTGCCCGCGCTTTGGTCACCGACCCGGCCCTGATTCTGCTGGATGAACCCTTCTCCGGCGTGGACCCGGTGGCCGTGGAAGATTTACAAGCCGAGGTGCGACGCCTGCGCAAGGACAATCACATTGCCATGCTGATCACCGACCACAACGTGCAGCGCACCTTGGAAATTGTCGATCGTGCTTACGTGATCTTTGAAGGCAAAGTCTTCGCTCACGGTTCGCCCAAGGAAATCATCAACAACGAACAGGTCCGCAAACTCTACCTCGGCTCAACCTTCAAGGGTGACGAGTTCGGTTGATTCGAATGGATGACGCCGAGGGCTTTAGCCCCGGATTTCATACATGAATATCCGGCCCTGCCCCCGGTGGGCACGGCGTCAACAACCATGGAAAGTGATCACGCTGCAACATGCCTTCCAAAAACAAAACTTCGAGTCGTCTGGTTCCCGCCGAGTATCGTGATGCAGCACGGGGCATTCGTCTGCAAAAAGCCATGGCCGAGGCGGGCATCGCTTCCCGCCGTGATTGTGAAACGATGATCGAAAACGGCCGGGTGACGGTCAACGGCACACCCATCACCGCGTTGCCGGCCTGGGTGGACCCGCAACACGATCGCATCGAACTGGATGGCAAAGCCCTGCGCAAACCGCCCGTGCCGCGCTCAACGCACCCTTCCAAACGCACCGGCCCATCGACCAAAAAATCAATGGAGGTCATCGCCGCGGCCACCGTGGGCAAAGTGTATGTGATGCTGCACAAGCCCCGGCAAACCATCACCACCACCGATGACCCCGACAAACGCCGTCATGTGATGAACCTGGTCCCCGCTCACGAACTGCCCGGCTCGCCACGCCTGTTCCCCGTCGGTCGGCTCGATGCCGATTCCACCGGCCTGTTGCTACTGACCAACGACGGCGAACTGGCCAACCGACTCACCCACCCGCGCTACGGCATCCGCAAAACCTACCTCGTGTCCGTCAAGGGTCGCGTCGAAACCGAACACATCGAACAACTCAAAAGCGGTTTGTATTTGGCGCAGCGCAGTGATGAAGGTCGTATGACCGGTCGCCCTTCACCGAAACATCCGCCACGTCGCAGCACCCGCCCGCAACCGGTTCGCACCGGCGACCAGAGCAAACCCGCACCGATCAAAAAAGTGCAGGTCGATCAGGTGAATATTGTGCATCGCCAGCATGACCGCACGTTGGGCGATCGCACTTTGCTGGAGGTGACGCTGCATGAAGGGCACAATCGCATCATTCGCCGTGTGCTGGCCCGGGTGGGTTTGAAGGTTCGCCGGCTGCAGCGCACGGCCATCGGCCCGCTCAAACTACACAAACTGCCCATCGGCCAATTCCGCCTGCTTACGCCGCTGGAAGTCAAATCGCTGTACCAGGCCACGGGGTTGAAGTGAAGGGGTGGGATTGACCCCCCTCTCCCCTTGGGAGAGGGTGAACGAGTCCGCGAGGTCGGGTGAGGGCCGATGAAGAAAAGATCATGCATATTGCCTTAAGTTCGATCGGGTGATTTTCTCGTTTGGTTCGAACCTCACTCCCCCGAATCCAGCACAGCCATGAAGGCTTCCTGCGGGATATCGACAGTGCCGACGCACTTCGCGCGATTTATACAGGGAACCAACGACGAAGGGTTTCTCGAAATCGTATGAATGATTTGTCATTGCACCGATCCAATCCAACATTCTCTGCAAGTTTTTTATATAGTGAGGATGAACGAGGCTGGTGAACTTGCCTGAGCGCTGACTCCAGTGCGTTTTTGGGCTGTGTGGGCTTAGGCTGATCCGGCGGTAAGTATCCCTTGTGTTGCAGCCATTGGCGGAGGTTGGGTTGTCGGTTACTCCAACCCAAATATTGATCTACCAAGGGCGAATCACTCCATATCCAAATCTCGAGTTCTGGATCAAGTACAACAGCAACAACGCGATCTTGCCATCCGATCCTGGCAAGTTTTGATTCGATCGACTTTTCCATATCTTGGAGATTGATTGTCGGATCGACACCACTTCCCTCACGGTCCACCAGAACCAAAGCGTGTGAATACGAGCTTGCAAAAGGGTTGAGCATTTTCTCCGGGTTCAGATAAACACCGGGGTCTCTTTCCGGATGCACGATAACATCTGCACGGACCTGGCGGATGCCCAGTGACTTATGGCGCGACAAAAGCCCTTGCGCAGCTGCCTGCATGTTCTTGTCCGGCGTGAGAACGATCAAGTCCTTCATATGGAATACGCCCATACACTAGCCAAGTACTCCGCCGGCAAACAGAACGCCTAAATTACTCTCGCCGCGCCAGTGATTCAGAGCCGGGTGTTCCGATCCCAACACAATATCGGTAGCGCCCGAGTTCGTTTTTTTGAAGCAAAGAATCGTCTTGGCATCCGCCAAACTTAAGATGACCGGTGAGTGGCTGGCCAGAAGAATCTGGGCGTTGTACACCGAAGATAGGGATTGGTAAACGGTCTCTACTGCGGTGGGATGAATGCCGTTTTCAGGTTCTTCGATAAGACAGACCCCGGAAAACTGCGGCAGATAGGCCGGTATTGTCAGAACGAGCAAACGCAAGGTTCCATCGGACGCCATCCAGGATGGTACGATCAGTCCATCATGATATCGTATGTTTAAATATCGATGCTTGTCATCAGGGCGCTCGACCGTTTGAATGTCACGAATGTCCGGTAGAGCTGTTTGAAGGTGTGCGATCCAATCACGAAACCGATCAGGATGCTTGGCGAGTTCGGCAATGACCCATGGCAGATTGGACCCATCGGGCTTGAACGCGCGCTGCAACCCGGGTGGACTCGCTTTGCGAATTAACAGACTGTTTAATATAAACTTCTGCACTCCTTCCACGAGAAGCGACTTGAACCATGTTGATACCGGAAATTTTGATTCATCTTCAGGCAAATTACCCAATGCTGATTTACGTGGTCCAAGTCGAATCGATGGGAACCATCCTTTGCCGGATTCACTGATCACTTCTGAGTAGAAATTATCGTTACCGCCATCGCCCTTGCTGATCACTGTGCGTGTGCCACGACTCGAACGTCTGGTGATGATCGTGGAAGGAGCATCAAGTTCGATCGGGAAAAGTGTTCGAACTGTCGCTTCCGGAGGTTGCCATACTTTCAACAATACCTTTTCATCGAAAATAACTTGTTCTCTTGTATGAGGATCTATGCCAATGCGCACTTCATATCGTATGGTATCAAATGCGTGAGGTAACTTGGAGAGTTGGGGCTTTCGCTCTTCCGGAATTGATGCTTCAATGGCCAGTTCAAACCAATTTTCCTGTCGACCCCATACCAGGTCTTGAAAGTTGTGCGTTCTTTCGGCAATGGCGATTTCAAGGCCATCGGATACCAAGCGACCTAAAAAACCAACCACATCTAAAAATGTTGTCTTTCCGCTTGCGTTGGGACCCACAAGCACATGAAATGGTCCCAGCGGTTGGCGAATGTAACGCAGACATCGAAAATTTCGTGCTTCGATCAACCTGAACATCGCTGATCCCTCATATTCGCATGTCGGCTGCTCGAGAGTGCATGTTCTTCCAATCCACTGTAATTTGCGATATTCCCCTTCAAAGCTGTGCACAGAAAAATCAAGCTTCATGTCACCCTTTGGTGAGTATAGCTCACTCCCCCGAATCCAGCACAGCCATGAACGCTTCCTGCGGGATATCGACGGTGCCGACGCGCTTCATGCGCTTTTTGCCTTCCTTCTGTTTTTCCAGCAATTTGCGCTTTCGGCTCACGTCGCCACCATAGCACTTGGCGGTGACATTTTTACCGACGCTTTTGATGGTTTCGCGGGCCACGACCTTGCCGCCGATGGCTGCCTGCAGGGGTATTTCAAACAGGTGACGATCGATTTCCTTTTTCAGGCGGATCAGCACCGCTCGGCCGCGCTGCTCAGCCTTGTCACGATGCACGATCATGGACAGGGCATCGACACGCTTGCCGTTGACCAGTATGTCCAGCTTGACAAGGTTGTCAGCGTGGAAGCCAAGCAGTTCGTAATCCATCGTCCCGTAGCCGCGGGTGCATGATTTGAGCTTATCATAAAAATCGTAAATCACTTCCGCCAGAGGCAGGTTGTATTCGAGGATTTGGCGCGTCTCGGAAAGAAATTGCTGTTTCTTGTAAATGCCGCGTCGGGTTTCGCAGAGCTTCATCAGGTCGCCGATGCAGTCGTTGGGCACGATGATTTCCGTGCGGATCATCGGCTCACGAATTTCCTTGACGATAGACAGGTCGGGCAGCTCCGCCGGGTTGGTGATTTGAATCGTGCTGTCGTCGGTTTTCTGAATTTCGTAGGTGACGGTCGGGGCGGTTTGCACGATGGTGACGCCCGACTCGCGTTCCAGGCGTTCCTGAATGATGTCCATGTGCAACATGCCCAGAAAGCCGCAGCGAAAACCAAAGCCCAATGCTTCCGACGATTGCGGGGCAAAATCGAAACTGGCATCGTTGAGGTGCAGGCGGTCGATGGCATCGCGCAGTTGTTCGAAGGTGGTTTCACCCGTCGGGTAAAAATCGCAGAACACCATCCGCTGCGGCTCTTTGTACCCGGGCAACGGCTCGGCAGCGGGCGACAGGTCCAGCGTGATCGTGTCACCGATGTTGACATCGCCCAGCGTTTTGATGGCTGCCACCATGTAACCCACTTCGCCGGCTTCCAAGGGGTGTTTCTGCGGGCGCATTTTGGGGACGAACTTGCCCATTTCGGTGATGGTGAAAGTGCGACCGGTGCCCATCATGCGAATTTTGTCACCGATGGAAAGTCTGCCGTTGAACAGACGAAAATAAACCACGACCCCGCGATAGTCATCGTATTTGCTGTCGAAAATCAGGGCCTGGGTGGGGGCATCGGGGTTGCCGTTGTTGCGCACGATCGGCGAAGGCAGCCGTTTGCAGATTTGATCCAGCAGTTCACGGCAACCAATGCCCGACTTGGCGGAAACATACAAACATTCCTCGGCTGGCAAACCGAGCACCTGTTCGATTTCCATCGCCACTTTTTCAGGCTGGGCAGCGGGCAGGTCGATTTTGTTGATGACGGGAATGATTTCCAAGCCCAGGCTGATGGCCAAAAAAGCGTTGGCGACGGTCTGTGCCTCGACGCCCTGGGTGGCATCGACCACCAAAATGGCCCCTTCACAGGCGGTCAGGGCGCGGGACACTTCGTAATGAAAATCGACGTGGCCGGGGGTGTCGATGAAGTTGAGTTCGAACTCGGTATTGCTGCCGGTGGGTGTGTATTTAACGCTCACGGCTGACGCTTTGATGGTGATGCCGCGTTCGCGTTCCAGGTCCATGTCGTCGAGCACCTGAGCCTTCATTTCACGTTCGGAAATGGCGCCGGTGATTTGCAACATGCGGTCGGCCAGGGTGCTTTTGCCGTGGTCGATGTGGGCGATGATGGAAAAATTGCGGATGTTCATGGCAAGCCCTGTATCTTACCATGAGTCGCCACGTACAGCGTGAATGATGCAAAGTGGTCGAGTGGTCAAGTGACGAAATCGAGTTCGGCTGTTAGCGCCGCGATTTATCGCGTCTGGTCGGAGTGGTTGATCGGTTGGTCGGTGAGTCGGTTAATCAAGGAAGAGCAAAGGCGTTTCCGTCCGAGTAACCGATGAACCGACTCTCCGATTAACCGTGCAGAATACCCAAGCCCTCGGCTTGCCGGCCTCGTTCTTGGCTTGGTTCCGGCACTCGACCACTTGACCACTTTTAACTTTGTTGGTTTCATCAATCCATATGCGTTGGCCCTGCGTTACCCCCATGTCAGCGACTTGGTAATATTCATAAACGTTCACGATTCACCGTAGTGTCACAAGGGTCAAACCGATGTTGCGATGGTTGTTCAGTCGGTGTGCTTTTTGTCTGGTAGTTGGGTTGATCGCGTTGTCGCCGGTCTGGGCGCAACCCGGTGCTGTCGCCCCCTCGGCTGCGACGGGTGAAACGCAGGTCAACACTGTTGACATAAACCTCGACAGCCCGCGTTCGGCCATGTTCACCTTTCTGACCGCCATGGGCGAAGTGCAGCGTGACCCGGCCAATGCCGATGCCGCCTACAAAATTGCAGGCTCGACCCTCGCCGGCGGCGATGACCTTGACAATCGCACCCTGCGACAGCGTTGCGACATGTTGCTGGCACTGATCGACCGCATCGGTACGGTCACCCCCGAACAACTGCCCGACAAAGTCGAAACGCTGTCCACCAATCTGCTCTCGTTTCAATATTTTCCGCAACATCCGCGTGATGATTGGGTGTGGGACAAGGTCGAAGGCGGGCCGCGGGGCAGTATCGTTTTCACCAAACAAGCCGACGGTCACTGGCAGTTTTCACGGGCCACGCTCAACGAGTTGAACGCCCTTTACGCCAGCATGATCAAGCTGCCCGCCCGCCACGAAAGCACCAGTCAGTTGGGCGACCTGATCGCGCCCACGTGGGAACGCACCGACTGGCAGGGTTGGCTGAACCTTTTCATCGCCATTTTCATCGGCGTCGCACTGGGCAAGTTCGCTTCGATCATCGTCATGCGCTTCGCTGACCGTATGGAGAAACATGGCGGAAAAGCCCGCGCTACCGCATTGCGTGACGCCGCCGGACCGCTTTCGTTGGGTATCGTCACCTTCGGCCTGGCGGTGGGGCTGCAACTGATTTACCTCGAACAGGGTCTGTTCGATTTTTCCCTGCGCATCATCAAGTTTCTCTATCTGCTGGCCTTTGGTTGGCTGCTTTACAACCTGGTGGATGTGTTGGAACTCTGGCTGGTGGAAATCACCTCCAAAACCGAAAGCAAACTCGACGACATGCTCGTGCCGATGGTGCGTAAAACCGTGCGCATTTTTCTGATTGTGGTTTTTTCGCTGGTGGTGGCGCAAAACGTGTTTGGTTTGAACATCACCGGTTGGCTCGCCGGGCTGGGGATCGCCGGTCTGGCGGTGTCGCTGGCGGCGCAGGATTCGATCAAAAACCTGTTCGGCTCGGTGGTCGTCTTTTTTGATCGCCCCTTTTCCGTCGGCGATGTCATTCACTTTGACAATCAGGACGCGATGGTCGAAGAAATTGGTTTTCGTTCCACCAAGATGCGCACCTTCGATGGCCACCTGGTCACCGTGCCCAACATGAAGTTCAACGATGCCACGGTTCGCAACATCAGTGCTCGTCCATCGATTCGCCGGGTGCTGGATGTGACGATCACCTACGACACACCCCCGGAGAAAATCGAACGCGGTTTGCAGATCATCAAGGACATATTGGCTGAACCGGAAATGAGTGAGCCGTTTGATTTGGAAAAGCTGGCCCCGCGCGTGGTGTTCAATGATTACAACGCTGCGAGCCTGAACATCCGGGTGATTTACTGGTACCTGTTGCGCGACGGGCGCACCTTCTGGGATGCCATGAACTATGCGGAAAAGTTCAACCTGAAATTGTTCCGAGCCTTCGGCAAAGAGGGCATCGAGTTTGCCTTCCCGACGCAGACGCTCTACCTGGCCGGAGACGCCAACCGACCGCTGAACATCGGCTCCAAGCCCAATGTATAAGGGATGATGGATGATGTTCGGAACCAAGCCGAGTCGGAGGCGTCTTCGCCGACGGCTCGGGTATTCTGATAAGTCGATTGTCGCAGGTCCAAAGTCAAATACAATTTTTTAACCTTGGACCAAGCCATACCCAAGCCCTCGGCCTGCCGGCCTCGTTCTTGGCTTGTGAAACTCAAAGGTCGAAATCAAATTCAACGCACCCAAGTCAAGCTAAACTAACCTCATCATGCTCCGTCTGATCGTTTCACGCCTGTTGCAGTTACCGATCATCCTCGCGGTGATTTTTCTTGTCACGTTCATACTGGCCTGGCTGGTGCCCGGTGATCCGCTGCTGCGCCCGGAAGGGCAGCGTCCGCCGATGGAAGTGCAGCAGGCCATGCGCAGGCAATACAACCTCGACAACCCAGTCGCCCTGGCGCAGGGTTACGTGCGTGATGTGGTCACCAAACTCGACTTCGGCCCAAGCCTGCAATACAAAGACCAGCGTGTCGGCGACATCCTTCTTTCCGGATTACCCGTCAGCGCCGCCCTGGGTACCGTCGCCCTGATTTTCGCCCTGGTCATCGGCCTTTCCGCAGGCATCATCGGTGCCCTGCGCCCCGGTTCACCCCTTGATTTTGCCAGCCTGGCGCTCGCACTGGTCGGCGTCAGCCTGCCCACTTTCGTCACCGGCTCATTGCTTCTGGTCGTATTCGCGGGGTTGCTTCACTGGTTACCCGTCTCCGGCTGGGGCAGCCCGGCTCACCTGATTCTGCCCGCCCTCACCCTTTCACTTGCACCCGGCGCCTACATCGCACGACTCATTCGTTTGGGACTGGCCGATGTCATGCAGGGTGATTTTGTGCGTACAGCCGTGGCCAAGGGTTTGCCGCCGTATAAGGTGATTGTCGATCATGCTTTGAAGGTCGCGTTTCTACCCGTGCTTTCATTTCTCGGTCCCGCCGCCGCCGGCACACTCACCGGGTCGTTCGTGGTCGAAAAAGTTTTTTCCATTCCCGGCTTGGGGGAACACTTTGTCAACGCGGTGCTCAACAAGGACCAGTTCCTCATTCTCGGTCTGGTACTCACCTATTCAACGCTGCTGGTGCTTTTCAACCTGATCGTCGATGTGGCGTATGCCTGGGTCGATCCGCGCATCGAGTTGTAAAGCAAACTTGCAAAACACCAGAGCATGGTTCGTCCGTACATCGACAGAACAATGGCGTTGCCGACACGATATTCCGCCCGTAACATCAGCCCGATGTATCAACGATGGAAACTCAAACTGTTGGCCGGGTGGTCGCACCTGGTGGCCATGCACCCGCGCTTCGTACTCAGCGGGGTTGCCCTGTCCGTATTGCTTTGCATATGGGTGACCCTGCTGGGCGTGAACGTTCCCGGTTACGGCTCCGTCGGGCCGCTGGGCTTTCAATCCAATCGCAATGACCTGATTTCACCCAAACTCGACTGGAACCAGCGTTTCATCGGCTGGCAGATGGGCTTTCCGGGTACGTGGGACTTTATCATCGTGGTCGATGTGGGTGCCGACGATGCCGACCGTGCGGAGCGCGTGAAATCCGCCACCGCGATGATCGACGAACTCGGCCCGGCCCTGCAAAAAAATGAGTGGGTCCAGCGCGCGGTGTGGGGGTTTGACAGCAGCAGTGTCAGCCCCAAAGCCGTGCGCCTGGAAACATTGGACGAGACCAAACCCAGCGATGATTTTCGCTTCTGGCTGGAGGAAATGCGGAGTTCGACCACGCTCATCGCCAGCCCGTCACCGCAGGCATTTCTGGCCAGTGTGCTCGGGCAGTTGCAGCAAACGGAAAAAGCCGACGATGCCGATGAAGCGCAGGCCATTGCCGGGTTGCGTCAGTTCAGCGCCATGTTGTCAGCGTTCAATACTGCATTGAACAACCAGACCGATCAGCCGACGGATTTGGATAAGTTGATTCGTGAAAGTCAGCCTGCACCGTGGAACTATTTTGTCAGTGACAACGGCCGGTTGTATTTCATGCGCGTCACCCCCAAACACGATGAAGGTTCACTCAACGCCCTGGCGCCGGCGATCAATGCCGTTCGTGCGGTGATGCGTGATGTTCAATCGCGCTACCCGGATGTTGTCATGGGGCTGACGGGCATCGATGTCGTCGAAACCGACGAAACCGCAGTGGTCGATTTCGACAGCACCTGGACCGGCGCCCTCACCGGTCTGTGCATGTTCGGCCTACTGGTCATGGCGTTTCACTCGTGGCGCACCCCACTCATGATCATGCTTTCCCTGAGCGTGGCCATCGTCTGGTCGTTTGGGTTCACTACCCTTTTCGTCGGCCACCTGCAGGTCATCAGCATCGTGTTTATTCCGCTGTTGCTGGGTCTGGGCATCGCCTATGGCATTTATCTGGCGTCCCGTTTTGAATTGATCCGACATCAATATGCCGACGATGTGGACGGGTACACCAAGGCCATGGCGGATGTGTTCACCACCATGGGGCCGGGCATTCTGACCGGGTGCGTCACCACGGCTGCTGCGTTTGTCATGACCCTGTTCACCGATTTCACGGGCGTGGCGGAAATGGGGCTGATCGCATCCGTGGGCGTGGTGCTGTGCCTGGTGTCGATGGGTACAACCTTCCCAGCGCTCGTGCGCATCATCAAACCGTCGCATCGTCACATCAAACCCATGACCGACCGTTTCATTCATTTGTACGAAGACCGCTGGTTCATGCCCTTTGCCAACCACCCCAGGCTCACGCTGAGCATCGCCGCCCTGCTCACGCTGGGGTCGCTGCTTTCGATTTTTTGGATGAAGTTCGACTACAACCTGCTCAAGTTGCAGGCTTCGGGCATGGACAGCGTCGAATGGGAACGCAAAATCGTCGAGGACGGGGGCGAATCAATCTGGTTCGGCGTGTCGATCGTGCATGACATGGAACAAGCCCGCCGACTCACCGCTGAGTATCGCAAACAGCCGACGGTTGGGTTGGTGCGCGGCATCGGGCTGCTCATCCCGGAAAATGAAAATCGCAAAGTCGAACTGCTGACGCAGGTGCGTGATGAAATCGAGGCGGCAGCGACACAGGCGGAACAGGCGACCAGTGCGCAAGCGCAGGTGGTGGGGCTTGAGTTTCAATTGGCGGTGCTGCAACTGGCTTTTCAAACACAGGCTCGGCGAAGTGATATACCTTCGGCTGTTCAGCCCTATGTGCAAAAGGTCGGCGAAGCACTGGGGCAATTGACCGGCACGCTCGCATCGCTGTCACCGGATGAAAAAAGCAACCGTTTGGCGCGGTTGCAGAATGAATACACCGATTGGCGGTTGAATACGTTGCGTTTGTTGCGGGAAGCGACGGACGCTTCGCCGATGGGGCTCAATGATTTGCCGCCGGAGATTTTGGAACCGTACCGGGGCATGATTGATGGCAAGCCGGTGTTGGCGCTGGAAATTTTCCCCGCCGCGATGGATGCACGCACAGGGGCGGCCACCAGTGCCCTTGATCCGAATTTTCTGCGACGATTCATCAGCGACATGCGTTCGGTGGATCACGAAGTGACGGGCGTGATCGTGCAGATTTATGAATCAGGCACGCTCATTCAACGCTCGTATGTGTTTGCCGGGGTGCTGGGGTTGATTGCAGTGTCGATACTGGTTTGGCTGGATTTTGGCAACGGGCGTGATGCGTTGTTGTCGCTGGTGCCGGTGGTGGTGGGGTTTGCCCTGACCTTCGGCATCATGAAATTGTGGGGCATGAAGATCAACCCGGCCAATATCGTGGTGTTGCCGCTCATGTTCGGCATCGGCATCGATTCGGGCGTACACATGATTTATCGTTGGCGCATGGACAAAACCGGTTCGCCCCCCGGCCTGACCCAGGGCACCGGCAAAGGCATCGTGCTGGTCAACCTGGCAACCCTGCTTGGCTTCGGCGGCATGATGCTGGCTCGCCACCGCGGTATGCAAAGCCTGGGGTTTGTGCTCACCTTGGGCATGGCCATGACCCTGTTGGCCTGTTTGACCGTCATGCCCGCGTGGCTGAGCCTGCGGAAAAAGCGTTGAGGTGGTCGAGTGAATCGTATCGGTTAGCGCCCGATTTATCGCGTCTGGTGGGAGTGGTTCATCGGTTGGTCGGTGAGTCGGTTAATCGGTATGAGCAAAGGCAGTTTTGGCCGAGTAACCGATGAACCGACGCACCGATTCACCACGCAGAATACCCGGACCCTCACCACTCGCTGCGCTCGTGGTTCGTTCCCGGCTTGATTCTGATACATGACCACTTTTTTCAACGCGATCAATCACGGCGCCAACCAGTGCGCCGACGCAAAGCGTCCACGCTAAACGAGTTCTTCACTTCACGATTCCTTCACCGGCAAACCATGACCGGGCTTGTGGGCGTACAGCAGCCAGTAGGCCACGGGGATGACAAACAGTGTGAACAGAGTCGAAGCCACCAACCCGAAGATCAGCGCCCATGCCAGACCTGAAAAAATCGGGTCGATGGTGATCGGTATGGCCGACAGCATCGCAGCACCGGTGGTCAGCAAAATCGGCCTCAGTCGCACCACCCGACTTTCCAAAATCGCGTCAAACAAACTGCGCCCGCGCGCCAATGACAGGTGAATGAAGTCAACCAGAATGATCGAGTCACGGGTGACGATGCCCGACAGGGCGATCATGCCGATCATGGCCGTGGCCGTGAAAAACACCGGGTCGGCAAAGGGGCCAACCTGTCCGCCGGTGAACCAGTTGAGCAGGTAAAACCCCGGCATCACGCCCAGCACCGTCAGCGGAATCGCGAGCATGACCACCAGCGGAATGACAAACGAACCGGTCTGCCAGAGCAGCAAAATGTAAATGGCTACCAGTGCAGCGCCGAATGCCAACCCCAAATCGCGGAACA
The DNA here is from genome assembly GCA_964547135.1 of uncultured Phycisphaeraceae bacterium. Classification (GTDB taxonomy): domain Bacteria; phylum Planctomycetota; class Phycisphaerae; order Phycisphaerales; family Phycisphaeraceae; genus JAJXSS01. Next base: position 33,414 of record CAZJMK010000026.1, read on the forward strand.
CATCGAGCGTGATGTTCCATTCGCCTTCGCCGGTGAAGTTGATGTCGATGCCGGGGGGCAGTGACCAGGGTATGCCTCCGCCGGGGTTGAAAAAGGTGCGCTGGTGAACCGGTCGTGGTGATACATCGGCAGGTTCGTCGGCGGGGTGAATCGATTGTCGATCAGCCATGACATCCATCACCACTTCCGCCGGTGCCCTGCCTGCGGTTTCCCCGAACACATACACCACCGGGCGCAAATTTTTCCGGTAAATCGTGGCGTCAACGCTCTGCTGTTCCCATCGCCCCAGTTCCGACAGTGCCACCATCGGCCCATCCCCTTCACGCACCAGCAACCCCGACAAATCATGCACACTCGAACGCTCCGCACGCGGCAGCCGCATCACCATCATCAGCGGTTGTCGTTCACGTTCCGCCCGCAGCACGCCGACCGTTTCGCCCTGCAAAACCAGTTGCACGGTTTGTGCCATGGTCTCTGTGCTGATGCCGCTGAGCATCGCCTTTTCACGGTCAGGTACAAATCGCCATTGGGTTTGCGTCGCTTCGATCGATACATCCGTTTCCACCACCGCAGGTTCACGATCCAACCGAGCCTTGACGAATCGTGATGCCTGACGCAGATCGTCATATTCATGCGTCGGCTGGCCGTACACCTCAGCCACGAGCGTCGAAATCACCGGCGGACCGGGCGGCGATTCAACCACCTTGATCCGTGCCCCGGTCTGCTGCGACAGTTGAGCCAACACCCCTTGCGGATCACGCCAGCGCAGTGCCAGCCCGTGACTTTGATACGCACGATTTTTTTTGGGTACCAGGTTGACCACCAGTTGTGCCGACTCAGGGCCTTGACGCAGGTAGTAATGCCGCACCAGCCCGTTGAAATCCATCGGGGCTGACAGGCCGACGTATGAAGTGACATCCACCACTTCCGGTTCACTGCGTAAAAACGTTTCGATCTGTCGCACCACACCATCGGCTCGTTCCAGTGTGGTGCCCCGGTCAAAATCGACCACCAGGTTGAGTTCGTTTTTATTGTCAAATGGCAGCATTTTCAGCGGCACATGCCGGGTCATCGCCAACCCCATGGCCGCCACGGTGGCCACTGCCGTGACAATCAAAAATGACCACGCCAACCAGCGTTTGTGCAATAGCGGCGCCATGAGGGGGTAAAACAGTTTCCATAAAAACGATTGGCGCACCTGTTCCAAATCATGTTCATGATGCTGCGTTTCGTGAGGCAATGTCGAATCAGCCTGATAGCGTTTGTGCAACAGGTGATACGCCAGCCAGGGCGTGATGGTGAAGGCCACGAGCATCGACATGAGCATGGTCACGGGCACGTTCAGGGCCATGGGTCGCATGTACGGCCCCATCATGCCGGTGATGAAAAACATGGGTATGAATGACAGTATGACCGCCAGCGTCGCACTGATCAGCGGCGGGCGAATTTCCGACACCGCTTCGAGCACGATGCGTTTGGTTGCTTTTTTGCGCAGGGCAAAATGGCGCGTGATGTTTTCGACATCGACAATCGGGTCATCGACCAGCAACCCCAGCGACAAAATCAACGCAAACAGTGTCACCCGGTTGATCGAAAAACCCAGCAACTGATTCACCGCCAAGGTCAACCCGAACACCACCGGCACAGCCACCGCCACGACCACCGCCTCGCGCCAACCCAGACTCATCGTCAGCAGTGCAATCACGATCACCACCGCAACAAACAACGCTTCGACCAGTTCATTGACCTTGTGGTCAGCGGTCTGTCCGTAATTTCGGGTGATGACCACTTCCACTCCCGCGGGCATCATCTGCGTTTGCAGTTTGCGGGCTTCATCGATGATCGCCTGCGCCACCGTCACCGCATTGCTGCCTTTTTTCTTGGCCAGCGCAATCGTCACTGCAGGTTGTGAATCAACATGTTTTATCGCAGCCGCAACCGATGTATGTTCGTCTTCGTGCTGCGTCACCATCAACGGCGAACCGCCTGCATCACCATGCGTGAACTTGCCGGCACCAGCCCCCCAGCCATGACGTACATAACTGGTCGCTTCCGCAGGTCCATCGACCACCCTGGCTACGTCCTTCAAAAACACCGGACGGTCCTGCGCCACAGCCACGACCAAATCACCCACTTCCCTGGCATCGCGCAACACATCGCCCACCTGCACTTGAAACTGTTGATCGTGACGGGTGAACTCGCCGGCTGTGAGTCGAATGTTCGCCACACGCAACGCCTGTTGAACTTGCAGCGGCGACAATCCGCGTGCCTGTAAACCGGCTGCGTCCAAATACACATGCAACACCCGCGGTTGCCCGCCGATGACGTAAGCCCGTGACAAATTTTTCACCGTCGCCAACCGTGCAACCATTTCCTCCGCCACGCGGCGCAGGGCATACTCATCCAAACCGGGTTGCGCCACGGCTTGCATTGGTTGCTCAGCGGCTACACGTCGCCCCGCCTCCACACTGCCGCCGCTTGAACGAAGCGTCAGCGTCACCACAGGCACATCATCAATTTCCACGGGCTTAACCACCCAACCGCTCACGCCCGCCGGTACGCTATCGACATGCTCATCCATGCGTTTGTACAACTTGACCAAACTGCGTTCCCGGTCTTCGCCGACGTAAAAGCGCACCGTGATGATCGCGCGGTCCTGCTGCGACATCGAATACACATGTTCCACGCCGTCGATTTCGTACAACAATTTTTCCAACGGCGTGGTGACCAGTCGTTCCACTTCCTGAGCCGAGCGTCCGGGGTACGACACCAGCACATCCGCCATGGGCACGACAATCTGCGGGTCTTCCTCGCGTGGCGTCACCAGCAAGGCCGCCAAACCGATCACCGTTGAAAGCAATATGAGCACCAGTGCCAGGTTTGATTTCAAAAACATCCATACCAAAGCGTTGATCGCGCCGCCGTGATGATCCGCTTCGGTCATGAGCGTTGGTGTTGGCACATCCTGTTTCTTTTCACTCATGGCCGACCTCCCCCGCACGCTCCACCACCACTGTTTCCCCCGCCTTCAACCCCGACAACACTTCCACCTTTTCGCCGTCTTCCAACCCTCGCCCCAATTGCACAATGCGGCGCTGCACACCCGTGCCCGTCGGGCTGACCACTTTCACCAAATCCAACTGACCCACCCGGCGAACCGCTTTGCCCGGTACCACCAGCGTTGATTGCGTCCCCAGGTCCAGCAGTAACCTTGCAAACATCCCCACATGCACCCCCGGCGGACAAGGCCCGGTCACCTTCACCAAAAACGATCGGCTCGCCCCCGTCGCCTCGGGCACAACCTCACTGATCTGCGCGGTGCACATCAAGTCCATCGCCTCCAGTTGCACGCGCACATCCTGCCCGACCTTCAATCGCTGTGCCAGGGCCTCGCGCACCGTTGCCACCACCTGCATCTTCGTCGGGTCGTACAACCCCACCAGCACCTGCCCGGGCGTGACCGTGTCCCCCACGTTCACTTTCTTGTCGATGACGATGCCATCCATCGGTGCCCGAATCGTCGCATACGCCAGCACCGTTTCCGCTTCCACAATCGCCTGCCCTGCTCGCTCCACCAATGCCTGCGCACGTTCCAGCGTGCTCTGCGCGTTGTCCAGTTCACGCTTGGTCGCAGCCTGTCGATCCAGCAATTGTCGAATCTGTTCAAAGTCCGACTTGGTGCGCTCACGTGTCGATACCGCTTCCCGAAACGCTGCCTGTGCCTGCTGCAAACGTGCCCGCAGGTCCGCTTCCTCCAAGCGAATCAACACCTCATCCTTTTTCACCTGCTGCCCTGCCCGCAGGTTGGCTTCGACTACTTTTGCCAGAATGTTGGATGCCATCTGCGCCCCATGCACCGGTTGCACACTGCCCACCGCCGACTCGACAATCGGCAACGCCACCTCCGTCACCGCCACGGTCGTCATCGCTTCCGCTGCACTGCCCGATTGCCCCGCAATCGGCAACTGCCCTGTACCGCTCGGTTGCACTTTGCTGGAAAACGCCCCCATCAGCCAAACCAGCATGACGACCACCACCACAACAAACACGACCGCTGCCAGTGACTGACCCAGCACCTGTCGCAACCAGGGTTTGATTTTCATGACGACTCCAAAAAATAACAGATGATTTTGTCCTGATACTGAAAATTGTAGTGCGTAATCCGACGCCGAGCCTTCAGGGCCGGATGTTTACGGATGAAATCCGGGGGTGAAGCCCACGGCGTCAAAAATCACAATTTTCTTCACATGATCACTCGACCACTTCTTTATTCACCGCCTGCGGTCCAATGCCGACAACACGGCTCGCTCAACATCATCGAGCACCTGTTCCAACGGGGCCTGCACTTTCGCTCCCGATGCACGGGCATGACCACCGCCATGAAACTGACCCGCCAACCTTGCCACATCCACCGCACGCGGTCCGGGCTTACTGCGAAAACTCAATCGAATCACCGCCGGCTGCACCGGCTTGTCATCATTTTTTGCTGACGACTTATCGCCACCGTTGCTGTTGCCGTTGCCATTTTTGTCCGGGGTTTCGGTTGCCAGCACCACCAGTTCGACACTCCCGACGATCTGCGGAATGTCCACAAAACGTTCGGTCTCTTCCAAAAGCGCACCGGTGTCCTGAAAATCACTGGCTCGTAAAACCATGATCGCTGCACGTCCGCCAAAAAGCAGTTTCATGCTGTCGAGGGCACGAATCATCAGCGCCAGTTTTTCCGGACGTTCGGTCTGTTCGAGTTTGCGATAAATTTCCGCATGATGTACGCCCATGGTCAGCAGACGGGCAGCCCACTGGTGCGTCATCGGCCGGGTGTTGGAAAAGCGAAACCACCCGGTATCCGACGCCAATCCGACAAACAATGCCTCACATACCATCGGCGAAAACAGCGAACGATCAGCAGGGCGACCCTGATTGAGCAGTTCCAACAATTGTGCAATCACTTCACAACATGCTGCGGCCTGCCCTTCAATGTATTTGAATGCCGCCCCGACATCGCCCGACAGGTGATGATCCAAAATCAGAGTGTTCGCCAGTCGTGGTTCGAGTACCGCCTTCATCGGCCAAAGTTGCGCCCAGGCTCCGGTATCGACGATCACCGTCAAATCCGTCGGCCCGATCTCGCTGCCCGGCGTGAACGACTTGCACATCGGGTATCCATCCAACACCCGTAAACTTTCCGGAATCGGCGGCATCAACCACGGCTCAACATGCTTGCCCATCATCGACAACGCCCCGGCCAGGGCAGCCACCGACCCATACGCATCCCCATCAGGCTTGGCGTGCGTCACCAGTAAAATATTGGTTGCAGTCCGCAGCTTGTCCGCTGCCTCTGCCAACGTGATGTTCGATTGATAAGTGCTCACACAAACTCCTTGCAAGGCCAATTCGACAAAACGCGATCAATCGCGGCGCTAACCCCCGAACACCGTTCCGTCACTTGGCCACTCGGCCACTTGACCACTCGGCCACTTCTTCCACCCGTTGCACATCACGCTGAATCTGTTCCACCAACTTGGTCACTCCCGGAAAGCTCATCTGTTCCCGCACCCAGCGTTCAAATCGTACGGTGATATTTTGATCATACAAATCGCCCTGATAGTTCAGCAGGTGCACTTCGATCACCCGCTGCAACTTCCCAAACGTGGGCTTGTGACCGATGCTGATGGCTCCGGGCAATTCAATCGTTGCATCATGGCTGCGTTTGAAGGTCACTTTCCCTGCGTACACCCCGTCAGCGGGAATGATGCGATCGTCGAGGGCTGACGGATCGAGGTTGGCGGTTGGAAAACCGATCGTGCGACCACGCTGTTCACCCCTGATGACTCTGCCCGTGAGTTCATACGATCGACCCAGACACTTTGCCGCCTCATGCACCCGCCCGGCCAATACCAGCCAGCGCACCAGCGAACTACTCACCGGCACGGCTGACAATGAACCGAACATCACCTCCACCGGGTCGATGACGATCATGTCAAAACCCAGTTGCGGCGCCAGTTGAGCGAGCATGTGCACATCACCGCTGCGCCCCTTGCCAAAACGAAAATTGGAACCTTCCACCATCGCCAGGGGTGAAAATTCACGCACCAGTTGACGTAAAAATGTGTCCGCATCCAGCGCTAAAAAATCATGCGTCGGCTCAATCACCAGCACCTGATCCGCCCCCGCTTCACGCAGCAGCCGGGCGCGCTGGTCACGATCCGACAAGCGGGCTGGGGCGTGCTGCGGTCGCAATAGTTTGGTTGGAAACGGATCGAACGTCAGCGCGATCACCGGTACGTGGTGACTCTGTGCTATCGACCGCGCCCGTGCCAGTATGGCGCGATGGCCAAGGTGCACGCCGTCGAAGTTACCCACGGTGATAACCGACTTATCCGCCATGGTGGGTAGTCTAACACATGGGTCATCCCGTTTTGGCCTTGGCGTATGAACACGTTACATTGATAGGGGGATGTACGAACTGACCTGTCCAGAATGCGGCAAAGTCACCCACTGGCCATTTGTTCGGCTGGGGGCGGTGCGGGTCTGCGCCGAATGTCGGCACATCTATCAAATTGAAAAAGAACATGTACGACATCGCGTCCGCGTGGCAAGCGCCGCGGTCAATTTGGACGATGACCCTGAACCGACCGTACGCCCGAGCCTGGAACTATCACAGGCTGATACGGCGCTGATGGGCGACCCGGCCATCGTTGAAGATGAAAGCCAACCGGGGGTTGATACCATGCCATCGGCTGAGGTTGCACCGGGAATGGGGTCAGCTTTCGGCGCACGACCTTCAGGTTTGACAACAGCATCATTGTCAGTCGAGCAACCGATGTCATCCGCCACCCCGATGGCTGCGGCGCCTCGTACGCCGGGTATTGTGTTGTGGGCGGGTATTGCGTTGCTTGGGTTGGGGTTGATGCTGCTGATTTTTTGGATGGTGGGCGGGCACGAGGAACCGCCGACGATTCCCGGCAGGCCGGTGGTGAGGCAACCATTGGGGCGATGAAGGTTTGTCAGCGCCGACGCAAAGCGTCCGCGCTAAACATTTCATATCACTTGACCACTTCATTCATATCGACTTTACAACCGCATCCGACTGGTTTAGGGTGTTGTCACCGCAAAGCCAAAGTATTACGTCGCGTAATGTCAGGGAATGTCTGACATGGCGGTATTACACACCACATTCCAAGGATGACCGAAATGACCGCACAGGTGAATTGGGGCGTATTGGGTACGGGAGCGATTGCCAAGGCGTTTGTGCACGGCTTGAAACAGTCACGCACGGGCAAGGCTTTGGCGGTGGGCAGTCGCTTGCAGGAATCGGCTGACAAGTTCGGCAATGAACACAGCATCGAACGCCGGTATGGGTCGTATGAGGCGCTATTGGCCGACCCAGAGGTGATGGCGGTGTACATCAGCACCCCGCACCCCTTGCATGCCCAGTGGGCGATTCGCGCCATCGAAGCCGGCAAGCACGTGCTGGTCGAAAAACCCTTTGCCCTCAACCAGTGGGAAGCGATGGCGATGGTCGATGCGGCGAAAGTTCGCAAGCGTTTTGTGATGGAAGCGTTCATGTATCGCTGTCACCCGCAGACCGCAAAACTCGTCGAATTGATTCAGCAAAAAGTGATTGGCGAGGTGCGCGTGATTCAGGCGACGTTCAGTTTTCATGCCGGTTACAACCCGGAAAGCCGACTGTTCAAAAACAGCCTGGCGGGCGGTGGCATCATGGACGTGGGGTGCTACACAGTGTCGATTTCACGGTTGATTGCCGGGGCAGCGCAGGGCAAGCCGTTTGCCGACCCGGTGGATGTGAAAGGCGCAGCCCACCTGGGGCAGACGGGGGTCGATGAGTGGGCGGTGGGAACGTTGAAGTTTGAATCAGCGCAGGGCGCGATACTGGCGCAGATCGCCACGGGGGTGGGTGTGCAGCAGGACAACACCTTGCGCATTTTCGGCTCGGAGGGTCGCATCACGGTGCCCAGTGCGTTTGTCGCCAATCGGCAGAACGCGGACGCGGGCAAAATCATCGTGCAAGCCAAGGGCAAGGACGTGCAGGAAATCGTCATTGATTCGTCAGCCACGAGTTTTGCGTTGGAAGCGGATTTTGCCGGCGAGGCGATACTGGCCGGTCGTACTGAGGCAGCGACCCCGGCGATGACCCCCGATGACACGCTGGGCAACATGCGCACACTGGATCGCTGGCGTGAGGTGGTCGGCTTGCAGTATGAGATGGAAAAGTTGTCGTTCAAGGTGCCGACGGTGGATGGGTTGGCACTGACGAAAAAGAATGATGCCCCGATGAAATACGGGCGCATCGAAGGCTTGAACAAGGACGTTTCAAGGCTGATCATGGGCGTGGACAATCAGACCAGCATCGCGCAGGCGTCGGTAATGTTTGATGATTTCTTCCGACAGGGCGGCAACACCTTCGACACGGCTTGGATTTATGGCGGAGGCAAGTGTGAACAAGTGTTGGGCCAGTGGGTGAAAAATCGCGGGCTGCGGGAACAGGTGGTGATATTGGGCAAGGGGGCGCACAGCCCGTTTTGCACGCCGGAGCATCTGACGGCACAGTTGATGCAAAGTTTGGAGCGGTTGCAGACGGATCATCTGGACATTTACATGATGCACCGCGACAACCCGGAGGTGCCGGTGGGCGAGTTTATGGATGTGCTCAATGAGCATGTGAAAGCAGGTCGCATCCGTATCTTCGGCGGGTCCAACTGGTCGATTGAACGGTTCAACAAGGCACAAAGCTACGCCAAGCGAAAGGGGTTGCAGGGTTTTTCCGCGGTGAGCAACAATTTCAGTCTGGCACGGATGGTCAAGCCGGTGTGGGGTGGGTGTATTGCGTTGTCGGATGAATCGGGGCGCAAATGGCTGAAAAAAACGCAGATGCCGTTGTTGCCCTGGTCGAGTCAGGCCCGCGGGTTTTTCACCGAACGAGCCACGCTGAATACGAAGGACCACAGCTTGAAAAATAGCTGGTATGCGGACGACAACTGGCAACGACGTGAGCGTGCGGTGCAGCTGGCGGGGGAATTGGGTGTGCAGCCGATTCAGGTGGCGCTGGCGTATGTGTTGTGTCAGCCGTTTCCGACGTTTCCGCTCATCGGCCCGCGCACGTTGGAGGAAACGCGATCATCGTTGGGTGCCCTGGCCATTGAACTGACCCCCAAACAGGTGAAGTGGTTGAATCTGGAAGGGTAAACCAACGGTTGCTTTCATGTTTTGTTACGAAGAATATGATTGACTTTCAGCCCGTCATGAACGATATTATTAGGTAATGCGGTTATCCGCAGGTGGACAGTTCATTAGAGCTGGCGAGAACCCAACCCCGTAAGGGGTTGGTTCTTTTTTAAAGCATTTTTTTACCCCACCCCCATACTTGCCCATCTTTGTGCAATAGCTTGGGTTCCACAATATCGAGTAAGCGTCGTGCAAAGCCACTGGGCTGGTAAGCAACCAAATTTCTTTCCGCCAAACAAGCCATTTTTAACGGATGTGCGAGATTGTCCGCCAGTTGCAGGCCGGCGATATTGGCGTTTTTTGTTTCGACTTTGATATCTTTACTGGTGAGCGTTTGTTGAAAACGTTCGTAGTTGAACCATTGGGTTCCTGATTCATACAAGCGGCGATAAGCGGCTTTTAACTGCAAATCTTCCTCCCGACCTCGTGCTTCGGCCATGACATCACCCACCGCATTGCGCTGGTGCAACCATCTGCAGTAACGCTCAAGCATCACCGCCAAGCAGTAATGATAGGGATGGAATGGATTTTCGTAGCGTTCCTGATGAGTTTTTTTGTCGATCACAACACAAACAATCCGAAAACTCGCTTGCCCGATGATCTTCAGCCATTCTTCGTCAAAGTGTCTTCGCTTGTGATCGTCTCTCAATACCACAAAGGGACCTTTGCAATTAATGATCGCACTACGTACAAGAATGACCGGTCGATCAGGACGGGGACCGAAAATTTCACATTTCATTTGATCCAATGCTTGGGCATAAGCGGTGTAGTCCTTTCCTTGCTGAAACCAAACGCCCAACAACGCAAGGTAACGATGCGCCGGCTTATCGAATTGATTGTTGGTGTGGTCTCCCGATTCGTCGATGTAAAGACGATATCGCTCGGTTGTTTTGGAGTTGCGTGTCGGCGTGGTGAGGGATGCTTTCATTTGGCTGGTGACCCGATCAAATTTCTGTTAAATTGAAATAATACTACTCTGTATGATGACCCCACGATTGCATAGCGTGCTGATTCGGGTGCGGTACAGCGAGACCGATCAGATGGGCACGTTTTACAACAGCAGGGCGCTGGAGTGGTTTGAAGTCGGACGCACCGAATGGCTGCGGCAGAGCGGTGTGTCTTACGCCCAGTGTGAAACGCAAGGGTTGCTGTTGCCGCTGGTGGAAGCCCATGTGCGTTATCAGGGGCGTGCCCGGTATGACGACCTGTTGCGCGTGAGTGTCGGGGCGGAGATGGAAGGCAGGGCGTCGGTAAAGTTTGTTGTCAGCATCGTCCATGAGGGTACACAAGCCCCCGTGGCACAGGGCTGGACGGTTCATGCAGTGGTGAACGCGGAGGGTAAACCCATGCGGCCCCCCGTCTGGTTTACGGAGTTGTTTTCACATGGCTGAAATGCAAGCAGTACCCCTTGGCCGACGAGCCTTGTTGTCAGGTGATGAAGCCGTCGCCCTCGCAGCACTTGATGCACAAGTGGCCTTGGGCACGGGTTACCCCGGCACACCCTCGACGGAAATATTGGAAACCTTCAGCCATTGGGGCGGCTACGCGCAATGGTCCCCCAATGAAAAGGTGGCTTTGGAAGTGGGCATCGGCGCAGCCTTCGGCGGAGCGCGGGTTTTGGTGACGATGAAACATGTCGGGGTCAACGTCGCAGCCGACCCGTTGTTCACCGCTTCGCACACGGGCATTGCCACCGGGGCGCTGGTGCTCGTGGCAGCCGACGACCCGGGCATGGCCAGCAGTCAGAATGAACAGGACAGTCGTCGTTACGCCCTGGCGGCAGGCGTGCCGATGATCGAACCTTGTGATTCGCAACAAGCTTACGAGTACACACTGGCTGCGTTTGCGTTGTCGGAAAAGTTCAAGCTGCCGGTGATGCTGCGGTTGACGACGCGGGTTTGTCACAGCAAATCGATCGTCACCCGTCAGCCGAGCGAGGGCGCAGGGTCGATGCTCGCTGCCCCTGTAAAACCCGACTATGTGCGTGACATACCGTCACGGGTGATGATTCCCGCTTACGCAAGGCAAGCTCATCGCAAACTGCGCAACACCTTGAACGACATCGCAACCTGGGGCGAAACCGCAGGCATCAATCATCGTCATGCGCCGTCGTCAGCCGAGGGTAACGCCGGCAAACCCAAACTGGGCATCATTGCCAACGGGGTGTCGGTGCTGCATGCGTTGGAAGCGTTGCCGGGGGCAGCGGTTTTGCAAATCGGGTTGATTCACCCGTTGCCGATGAAGTTGATCAGTGAATTTGTCAGCAGCGTTGAGCGTTGCGTGGTGATTGAAGAAGGCGACCCGTACTTCGTCGAACAATTGCGGACCGTTGGATTGAAGGTCGAAGGCAAGCCGGAGATGTATCGGTTTGGGGAACTGAATGTGGGTCGGGTGCGACGGATCATTGCCGGGGACACGACGCCGGAACAAGCCGAGCCGCGTGGCAAGCCGCCGGAGTTGTGCAAAGGTTGCCCGCATCACTCGGTGTTCGGCGTGCTGCGCGACATGGGTTGCATCGTGTCGGGGGACATCGGCTGCTACACACTGGGCGTGCTGCCGCCGTATCAGGCGATGGACACCTGCGTCTGCATGGGTGCATCGATCGGCGTGGGGCTTGGTTTACGACATGTGCTGCCGGAGGAACAGGCACGCAAAGTCGTGTCGGTGATTGGTGATAGTACGTTTGTGCATAGCGGGCTGACGGGTCTGGCGGAAATGGTTTACAACCCCCCTGCCACCGGGCATGTGGTGATTATTTTGGACAACGGGACCACAGCCATGACCGGGCAACAGGAACACCCGGGCACCGGGCGCAAGCTCGATCATCAGGGCACGGGGAAGGTGAAGTTTGAAGAAGTCGCCCTGGCGATGGGTTTCAAAAATGTACACACCATCGATGCGATGGGTGAAACGGGTTTGTTTAAGGAAATGCTGACCAAATCGCTGGCGAGCAATGAACTGACGCTGATCGTGACCCGTCGGCCTTGCATTCTGGCGGCGGGCAAAATCCGTATTTACGAAAAAGCCGCGGCGGAAGGCACGGCTTGTGCGACGGCGGGAAATGGGTAATGGATAATGGATAAATGATGGATGGATAATGGACAAACTACCGACTTGATTTATGGGCATTGTTTTACATTATCCATTATCCATGATCCATCATCCATGCGTTCAAAACACCGATTGATTTACTTTTACAGAAGTGTCACATGAGTCAACAAAACGTCATAAACATCATCGTTGCGGGGTTGGGGGGACAGGGTGTCATCAAGGCATCGGACATACTGGCTGAGGCGGCGTTCCGTGCGGGGTTTGATGTAAAAAAAGCCGAGGTGCACGGGATGAGTCAGCGGGGCGGATCGGTTTCGACCGATGTGCGCCTGGGGGCGAAGGTGTTGTCGCCGATGGTGCCCCCGGGCGAGGCGGATTACCTGGTGGTGGTGGCCGGCGATCAGGTGCCGGTGCATCAACATCGCTTGCGCAACAGCGGCAAGGGCGTGCTGATTGAGCCGGGCATGATCGATGCGAGCAAATTGGAGAACAGTCGCAGTTTGAACGTGGCACTGCTCGGGGCGTTGGCCGCCCATCTGCCGATGGACAACACACACTGGCTGACGGCGATTGAGCATTTGCTGGACGAAAAGTTTTTGCCCGCCAACCGGCAGGCATTTGAGTTGGGGTGGATGACGGTGAAATCGTAACCCCGCATGAAACCCAAGCCGAGGACGAGGAGCGCAGCGACGAGGACTCGGGTATCGGATTGAATCAGACGCAACGGGTGGCGCCCTCACCCTCACGTGAGCGCTGCGAGCATTCCTACTCTCCGGGAGGGAGCGGGTGCGTACCAAAGGTTCCATCATGACCACCATGACCACGCCGACGCATCCGCAAAGTGCCCCGGACTACCTGCCCCTGCCGCAGTTGCGGGCGTTGCAATGGCAGCGTTTGCAGCGCATCGTTCAACGTGCGTATGAGCATGTGGCCCTGTATCGCAAACGCATGGATGAAGCGGGCATCAGGCCTGATCACCTGCGCGGGTTGCATGACTTTGCGAAGCTGCCGTTCACCGTCAAAACCGACCTGCGTGACACGTACCCCTTTGGTATGTTCGCCAGCCCGATGAGCGAGATCGTCCGCCTGCACGCCTCCAGCGGGACCACCGGCAAACCCATCGTCGTGGCCTACACACAGAGCGATTTGTATGTCTGGTCAAGCGTCATGGTGCGTTCGTTTGCCTGCTGCGGAGTCACCAGCGGCGACATCGTGCAAAACGCCTACGGATACGGACTTTTCACCGGCGGACTGGGCGCTCATTACGGCGCTGAATCACTGGGCGCCACCGTGATACCCATCTCCGGCGGGAACACCGATCGTCAGATCATGCTGATGAAGGATTTTGGTTCAACGGTGATTTGCTGCACCCCCAGTTATTTCATTCACATGATCGAACGCGCGGGAGAACTGGGCGTGGATATGAAAAAGCTGCCTTTGCGCATCGGCGTGTTCGGGGCTGAACCCTGGACGCAGGCGATGCGGCAGTACATCGAAGCCAATTCATCGGTCAGGGCATTTGATATTTACGGGTTGTCGGAAATCGTCGGGCCGGGCGTGGCGATGGAGTGTCATTGTCAGGCAGGCCCGCATATTTTTGAGGATCATTTTTACCCGGAAATCATCGACCCCAAAACGTTGCAGCCGGTGCCGGATGGGGTGGAGGGCGAACTGGTGTTGACGACCTTGTCGAAGGATGCGATGCCGATGCTGCGGTATCGGACCCGTGACATCACCGCTTTGCATGAGGAGCAGTGTGCCTGCGGAAGAACGCTGCGACGCATCAAACGCATTGGTCGGCGGAGCGATGACATGTTCATCATTCGCGGGGTCAATGTATTTCCGTCGCAGATTGAAACGGCACTATTGGCGGTGGAGGGAACCGTGCCGCATTACCAGATTGTGCTGACCCGCACGCACGGGCTGGATGAAATGACGGTGAAGGTGGAACTGACGCCCGAATTTTTTTCGGATGAGGTTGGCAAACTCGAACAACTTCGCCGCAAGATCAGCAAGGCCATCGAGGGCGTGACGGGCATTCGCGCCAGCGTCGAACTGGCGGAACCGCACAGCATCACACGCAGCGAAGGCAAAGCCAAACGGTTGATCGATCAGCGGGAGATGTGAGGATGGGTGAGTCGGTGAATCGGTTAATTCGTTAATCGGCGAATGATTTCATTGGTCTCGGAAGTGTGTTTGATTGGGCTATTTGCGATTGCCGATGAACCGATCAACCGAGTCACTGATTAACCTGCAACTGTGTACATTCATCGTTCAAGGCACATCATGCGTGATTCAGTCCGATGTTCATGGAGTACCAGCTTTGAAACTGCATCAACTGTCGGTCTTCATCGAAAACAAACCCGGGCAGTTGCTGATGCCCTGTCAGGTGCTGGCGCAGGCGGGCATCAACATCGTGACGCTTTCGTTGGCGGACACGCAGCAGTTCGGCATTATGCGTTTGATCGTGCGTGATTGGGTCAAGGCCAAAACCGTGTTGGAACAGGCTGGGTGCGTGGTACGCATGACGGAGGTGGTGGCGCTCGAGGTGGAGGATGAACCGGGTGGGCTGGCGAAAGTGCTCACCGCGATTGACAAGGCTGGGTTGAACGTCGAGTACATGTACGCTTTTGCCATCCGTCAGGGGGACAAGGCGGTGCTGATTTTCCGTTTTGAGGATGCCGAGGCTGCGATCCGCAAACTCAGCGAAGCCCATATGCCGGTGATCAGCGCGGTGGCGTTGTTTGATCGACATTGCGCCTGTTAGCGCCGCGATTGATCGCGTCTGGCCAGAGTGGTTAATCGGTCAGTCGGTAAATCGGTTAATCGGCCAGAAAAGACGAATAGGGTTCCGTCCAATTAACCAAATAACCAATCAACCAATTAACCAATCAACCGACTCATTTTTCGAATTCAGGTGTCTGTATGAGTGTTGTTGTCACCGATCAAAAAAATCACTTCTGGGATCAGGCGGAGTGTTTGCCCAGGGAAGCGTTGCAGGCGATTCAGTTGCAACGTTTGCGGGAGTTGGTGCGTCGCATCGGGCATGTGCCGTTTTACCGGGACGCACTGGCCAAGGCGAACATCACAGCCGACGATGTGCGGAGCCTTGAGGATGTGCGTCGTTTGCCGATGACCACCAAGGCGGACCTGCGCGATCATTACCCGCTGGGTTTTCTGGCGGTGCCGCGTGAACAGGTGGCCCGCATTCATGGGTCATCGGGGACCACCGGCAAGCCGACGTTCGTCTGTTACACCAAAAACGACATGGAACTGTGGGCCAACCTGTGCGCCCGGTTTTTGACCGCCGGCGGCCTGCGACCCGAGCACACCGTACAAATCGCCTTTGGCTACGGACTTTTCACCGGCGGCTTCGGGCTGCATCAGGGGGTGGAAAAGGTCGGCGCAGCGGTGGTACCCGCCAGTGCGGGCAACACCCAACGGCAACTATTGCTCATTGCGGATTTGGGCGTGCAGGTGCTGGTGTGTACGCCCAGTTATGCCTTGAACATCGCCGAGTCGGCCAGGGCGATGGGCATCAACCCGCGTGACCTGCCGTTGCAATACGGACACTTCGGCGGTGAACCCTGGACCGAGCAAACCCGTCTGCGCATCGAAAGCGAACTGGGCATCAAGGCTTTCAACAACTACGGGCTTTCGGAAATCATCGGCCCGGGTGTATCGGGGGATTGCGAATGTCGCTGTGGTATGCACCTGCAGGAAGATCATTTTTTGATCGAGTGCATTGACCCGTGGTCGATGAAGCCGGTGCCCGATGGCGTGGAGGGTGAATTGGTGATCACGACGCTGACGCGCGAGGCGATGCCGGTGCTGCGGTATCGGACGCGCGACATTGCGGCGTTGAATCATCAGGTGTGCGCCTGCGGGCGGACGACGGTGCGCATGAGCCGGGTGCGGGGACGCAGCGATGACATGTTCATCATTCGGGGCGTGAATGTGTACCCGTCGCAGATTGAAGAGGCGCTGTTGCGGATTGAGCAGGTGGCGCCGCATTTTTTGGTGGAGATTGATCGCCCCGGTAATTTGGACATGGTGGTGGTGAAGGTGGAGGTTCGCCCGGAAGCGTTCAGTGATGAAATGCGCAAAATGCAGGCACTGCACGACCGCATCGACCATGAAATTCACGCGGTGACCGGGGTGCGCATGGGCATTGAACTGGTCAAGCCGCAAAGCCTGACGCGCTTTGAAGGCAAGGCCAAACGGGTGGTGGATCATCGGCGTGAGAAGGGAATCATTTGATGGGAAAAGGAGTCGAGTGATCTGAATTTCGAATTTCGGATCAGTAGTGTCCGGTTAAGGAACGACAGTAAGTTGGCTTGATGCTTGTATGGT